>CAYRVX010000123.1:0-20387 GCA_964427875.1 uncultured Planctomycetaceae bacterium | reverse complement strand
GCGTGAAGGTGATGCTGGGCTACCTCGGCGGGGCGATCGCCTCGGCGGCGATCATGGAGCTGATGGGCGTCCTTGCGCCGCACGTCGGCGCGGCCCCGGCCTTGTCGATCGCCGTGTTCATCGTGGTCATCGGCGTCATCTCCGCCGAACGGGTCCCCTGGTTCGACTTCGTCCCGTCGTGGTTCGTCGGTGCGGGCGTGTTCTTCGGCGTGATGTCGATCTACACGGGCTGGCAGTGGAAGTCGGACTCTGAGTCCACGCAGCGCTTCCTGCACTATCTCGAGGCGGGGACGCACCTCATGGTCTCATGTTTCGTCGGGCAGATCTTCGGCTGGGTGACGGTGCTGATCCGCGGCAGGTACGAGGCGTGGCTGAAGTCCAAGCACCCCGAGCTCGCGGCCAACGACGAGGGGGGCGAGGGGCAGGAGTAGATGACGGGCATGTTCGCATTTCCGTATCTGTCCCCCGCGTCCGTATCGTTGCCTCCCCAGCGTCACGACGATTCACCTGGAGGCAGCTCCCGTTTGCCCCCGGGGCCGGCCGCTTTCACGAGCTTGGTGCTGTATACCGCGAGAAGCACGAAAAGCAGCCCCGGCACCACGTTCACGCCCGCGTAGACGCCCGCAGCACGGCCAAAGCCGAGGTAGAAGGTGATGTAGTGATTGAGCAGGCCGACGAAGGCCGCCTGCCAACTCTCCGTGCCGAATATCGGTACCGTGGGCCCGACGCTCCACAGCGCCAACGCCCGGAAGGTTCCAGGCGACCCCCTGAACGCGGCCGCGACGGCGAACAGCCCGGCGACAAAACACGCCACATAGACCAAGGCCACGATGCGAGGTACGGGCATTTGCATCTGCGCGTGCATCTGCGCGAAGATGTTGACCAGCCCGCTGCCGAGGTACAGGGCACTGATAATCGAAAGCGCTTTACAGACGTTGCCGGCACTCAGGGCCCTTGCCATACTTTGCCTCCCTGTGGTCGCTTGGTCGGCATCGAGCAGACCCGTTTCCTCACGTCTTTGCCGTGGCTGGGACCTCTCCTCGTAGGGTCTCCAGGGATGCCGTACCATTCTTCCATATCGTCTGCCTCTCCGCGCCCGGGGCTGGCGGATACCCATGTGGTCTCGGCGGAATCGGACAGGTCGAGACCATGTCGGTGCCATTCGCATCTGTCCCGGAAATCGTGGTGGTTACGCCGGGACACTTGACGATCAGCCCTCCCCCGGGAAGCTGTAGATGAACCGACAGCCCGGCGGGGGTCTAAGCGCGACACGTCCGGCGCGGTCAATGTAGACCACCTTGCCACGACGCGACCCGTCGTCGATTCCGACCGCGCAAAGCCCGTCTCTGAACGACCCGACCACCTCCCAGTCCGGGCCCGCCGTGATCCTGAACTTCCCCGTCCGGTCGATAAACCCCCGTTGAAGAACAGAGTCATTTGGACCGTACTTCGTGGCAAAGACTAGGCCCTCAGAGAACCGTTCGTCTCCTCCTACCCCCAGCCCCTGTGGCGGGATCACGGTCTTCCCGGACCGATCCACAAAGCACCTTCCGTTCTGGCCCGGCGCACGGACCGCGGCCAAGCCTTCCGAGAAGTCGCCAGCGGAGACATACTGCGGCCTGATCCGCCACTTGCCTTCTCTGTCGATGTACCCCCAGCGCCCGTTCACCTTCACTGCCGCCAAGCCCTCCGAGAAGTCCCTGGCGTAATCGTAGCCTTCCGTGCCGACGTAATTCCCCTGGGTATCGATGTATCTCCATTTCCGATCCCGTACCACGGCGACCCGTCCCTCGGACACGCGCAAACAGATCTTGGACCATACGGAGAACCTCTCCTTCCCGGACCTGTCGATGAAGCGGATCCTGCGCCTGCCTGCCGCATCCCGTTCGCCTGCGCCTGGAAGCAGCGCCGGGGCCAGGCTGCAGTTGAAGAACCCAGCCCAAGCGTATCTTGGCGGGATTCCCCCTTTCCCCTCAACAGGGATGAACCCGTGCAGGCGATTCGCATCCTCGATGCTTACCATCCCGTTCCACAAAACGGGAGTCCCCCTGGATTCGAAGGTCTTCACGTTCCTCCCGTTCGTGTCGATGATGTGGTACCGGTCCTGCTCCGCGCCCTCGGATGCAACGCACGCCCACCGGCCTCGGAAGTCCTTTGCCCACGGAAACCGCGCGGGTATGACGATCCTCCCGGAGCCGTCCACATAACCATATCTGCCGTTCGGATCACGGAAGAGGAAACGGTCGGCCGGCAGCGGGGCTCTCGACCCCAAAGCGGCGCTCTCGTCCTTCGCGGGAACGCACCCGACTCCAACCACAGCCACGATCGTTGAGGCTGCCAATCGGTGTACTCCGACCATCAGCCTTCTCCCCTATCCCGCCACGTCCCGGGGCATGGGGCTCCCGGGCGTCTGCGGGTTGCCTGACAAAGCGGGGATGGGCGCGAAGATGGCTCCTGGTCCCCGCAGTTGTCGACCACGTTCCGGGGCCGCCACTCCATGCCGTCCTATTCAAGTGTACCGATGACGGAGTCGGTCTGCAACGTGCCTTTGGCGGGGCGCGTGGCTGAGGTCAGCAGAGGGACCACGGGGGGCGCATGGCGCGGGCCTTCAGGCGGTTGGCTTCGGGGTCGTTGGGGAACTGCTCGCGGTGCGGGTCCCAGCGGAGCTTGCGGCCGAGGCGGGCGGCGATGTCGCAGAGGTTGCAGATGATGTAGGTGCGGTGGCCGACCTCCACGGGACAGATCGTCTCGCGGCGGGTCCGGACGCAGTCGAGGAAGTTGCGGCGGTGGTCGCGGCTGCGGTAGAGGCGGACGGCGCCGGCGGGCAGGCGGGTCCGCAGCAGGTTGGCCGGCTCGGCGACGATGCGCGAGCGGTTCACGAAGACCCATCCGGCGTCGCCCTCGAAGCGGATGCCGTGGGGCAGCTCGTTGCTGCTGGCGAAGATCAGCCGCACGCCGTTGGCGTAGGTGTACTCGGCGTGCCAGGTGGCCGCGGCGTCGTTGAGGCCGGCCAGGGGGAACGTGGCGCCGGCCTCGACGGTGATCGGGCCGGTGTCGTCCGTGCCGTTGCCCCATTGGGCGATGTCGATGTCGTGCTGGCCCCAGCCCGAGATGAAGCCCACGGTGTAGTCGTAGGTGAGCATCCAGCCCTTGAGGTTGACGAGGCGCTCGGGGAAGTACGGTGCCCAGAAGGCCGGGCCGAGCCAGAGGTCGTAGTCGGTTCCGTCGGGCACGGGCTCGGATCGCACGGCCGGGCCGGGGTAGCCCTTCGGGTCGCCCACCTTGATCGTGTGCAGCTTGCCCAGGCAGCCGTTGCGGGCCAGCTCGCAGGCCAGGCGGAACGCGCCGCCGGACCGCTGCTGCGTGCCGACCTGGAAGACCTGCCCGTAGCGGCGGACGGCGCGGACCATGGCCTGGCTCTCGGCGATGGTGGCGGCCATGGCCTTCTCGCAGTAGACGTCCTTGCCGGCCCGGGCGGCCGCGACCGTCTGGAGGGCGTGCCAGTGCTCCGGCGAGGCGATGAATACCGCGTCGATGTCGCCGCGGGCCAGGACGTCGCGGAAGTCGCGGTAGTCCTTACAGGCCTTGTAGGCCCCGCCGCGCTTCGCCCGGTGCGGCGAGTGCTGCTCGACGTGCTGTCTGGCCCGGAGGCGCTTCTCTCGGACGGGGTCGCACACGGCCAGGACCTGCGCATCGGGCATGGCGGCCACCGAGCGAGTGTGGCTGAAGCCCTGGCTGCCCGTGCCGATCATGCCCACGGTGATGCGCTCGCTCGGCGCGGCGCGCCCGCCGCTGCCCATGGCCGCCGCCGAGACCACCCACGGGGCCGCGGCCGCTCGGGCAGCCGTGCCCAGGAACCGCCGCCGGCCCAGCCTTGTCGTCTTCTGCCTGCGGTTCTTCATCTGCCCGTCCCTCGTGACGCCGGCGATCCGCTCCATGCACACCAGTTTGGCGCGGCCCGAGGCTGGCGTCAATGGCTGCGGGACGGCGGGGAGCATTAGCGTCTTGGGGAAGCAGTCGCTTCCGGAGGGCCGTAGGCCCGATTGTTGGTAGCCTCGGGCGCGAGCCCGTGGAGCTTGAGTTGCCGTAATAGAGAGCCCCCGCACGGGGGCGAGTGAAGGCCTCAAACGCCCCCGTGCGGGGGCTGGGCTGATAACGGCCTGCATACCACGGGCTTGCGCCCGAGGCTACCAACATATGCCCCGTTCCGGGGCTCTACCGCCCGCGCCCCCAAAACGCTAATGCTCCCTGGCCGGCGTGTTGACAGCGGGGGACGCAGACGCGAGAAAGGGCGAGACAGAACTGCGGCTGGGCGCATCGGTGAAGAGCCATGACCGACGATTCGAGCTACGATGAGCTGCCGTACGAGCAGTGCGCGTTCGTGCAGGCGCACCCGGACCGCCTGGCGGTCGTCGGCGCCCTGCATGGCCTCTCGCCGGCACCGGTGGACGGCTGCACCGTGCTCGAGCTGGGCTGCGCGCTGGGGGGCAATCTAATCCCGATGGCCGCCGTCCTGCCGGCCAGCCGCTTCCTCGGGATCGACCTGTCCGCGCGGCAGATCGAGCAGGGGCGCGAGGTCATCGAGCGGCTCGGCCTGGAGAACGTCGAGCTGCGGGCGCAGGACCTGATGGACTTCGACGAGGGCGAGGGCCTCTTCGATTACATCCTCTGCCACGGCGTCTACTCGTGGGTGCCGCCGGCGGTGCAGGAGCGCATCCTGTCGATCTGCAAGCGGGGGCTTTCGGCCCGCGGCCTGGCGACGATCAGCTACAACGCCCACCCCGGCTGGCGCTTCAAGGGCGCTGTGCGGGACATCCTGAGATACGGCGCCCGCGGCGCGGAAGGCCCGGCGCGGCAGGTCAAGCAGGGGCTGGACTTCCTGGGCTTCGTCGCCCGGAGCGTCTTCGAGCCGGACAGCCCCTACGGGCGGACCGTTCGCGAGGCGGCCGAGTCGCTGGCCTCGGCGCATCCGACGTACGTCTTCCACGAGTACCTGGAGGACTGCAACTATCCGCTCAGCTTCGAGGAGTCCTCCCGGCGGGCGTCCGAGGCGGGGCTGCGGTACGTGGGCGACGCGGACCTCCGCGACCCGTCGAACCGGCTGACGGATGAGGCGCGGCAGGTGCTGACGGACGTGTCCGACGACCTCGTCCGGTGCGAGCAGACGCTGGACTTCCTGCGGCGCCGGACGTTCCGAAGGGACGTGCTCTGCCACGACGACGTCGCGGTAGAGCGCTGGCCCCAGCCGGCGGCCATGAAGGACATGCTGCTGGTGGCGCTGGCCGAGCCCGTCCCGGCCGAGCCCGACGCCGCATCCGACGCCGTCGAGCAGTTCCGCAACGCCAGGGGCCATACCCTCTCGACGGGCGACCCGGGCCTGAAGGCGGCCCTGCTGCTGCTGCACCGCGCCCGCCCGAAGGGCGTGCCCTGCGCCGAGCTGCTGGAGAACGTGCGGGCCTCGGCGCCCCAGGTCGACGAGGCGAAGTTGGCACAGTTGCTGCTCTCCTGCGCGACGGCGTCGCTCGTAGAGCCGCACACGTACCTGCCCCCGATCGCCGGCCGCCCCCCGGACCGCCCGGAGGCCAGCGTCGTGGCCCGCCGGCAGGCGGCGGGCGGGGAGTACGTCGTGGACCTCCGCCACCGCATCTTCCAACTGGACGACCTCTCGCGGGCCGTCCTGGCGATGCTGGACGGCCAGCGGACCCGCCGGAGCCTGTGCGACGCCCTGGCCGAGCAGCTCCGCACCGGCAAGCTGACGATAGAGGCCGGGCCGGATGGGCGGCAGACGATCGCGCCGAGCGACGTGCAGCGGATCGTCAACGAGGTCCTCGACGCCCTGGCGGGCCTCTGCCTGCTGATCGACCGGGCCTGAAGCAGCGCACAACGACCATCCGGACGACGACGCGGTTGCGCGCCAACGGCGGAGCCGCGGCGTGCCGCCGCGGTGCTTCGTCCCGCAGGAAGGGTTGCAGAATCGGCGGGGTTGTGTATCATGATGGAACTGACTGGTCAGTTCTGTTCCCCAGTCGGCCGTTTGACCGAGGGACCGAGACGATGGCAAAGAGGGACCGGCGGACGGAGATCATGCGGGCGGCGGAGGAGCTCTTCACCAGCCGGCGGTTCCACGAGATCACCCTCGACGACGTCGTTCGCCAGGCGCGGGTGGGGAAGGGCACCGTCTACCGCTACTTCGAGAACAAGGACGACCTGTTCTTTCAGACGGCCATGCGGGGATTCAACGAGCTGTGTGACCTGCTGAGCGAGAAGGTCCCGCAGGGCACGTCGTTTCCCGAGAAGCTGCTGCGTGCCTGCGGGCAGATCGGCGTGTTCTTCCGCTCGCGTCGCCAGCTCTTTCGGATGATGCAGTCCGAGGAGGCCCGCCTGCAGTGGTTCCGGGGAGACATGCGTCGGCGATGGATGGAGCGCCGCAAGAAGCTGGTGACGGCCGTTGCGGGCATCCTCCAGGCCGGCGTGCGGGAAGGCAGCATCCGTGACGACGTTCCCGCCGACGTCCTTGCCGGGCTCCTGCTGGGGATGCTGCGGACGCGGGCGAGGGACCTCGCGGATCTCCCGGAGTCCGCCAGGCCCCTTGAGCTGGTGGTGGATCTGTTCTGCCACGGTGCCGGGAAGGTTGCTGCGGGCCGATCCCCTCGATCGCTTGAAGGCCAACAGGTGCGGACTTGAGAACGGCTGGACCCGATCGTGGCCCTCAGGCGGGAGCCGCCCCGAGAAGAAGGAACGCGAGAAGATGAAGAAGGTAGTTGGAGTCCTGTTGGTGGTGGGGATCGCGGCCGCCGGGGGCTGGCGGATCTACCGGCAGCTCTCTGCGGGCGGGAAGAACGAGAGCCGTCGGGGGCGCCGGGCCGTGGTGGCGGTGGAGGTCTCGCCGGTCGGCAGGGCCACGGTGCGGGACATCGGCGTGTTCATGGGGACGTTGCGGCCGAAGTCGGAGTTCATCGTCGCGCCGAAGATCACCGGGCGGCTGGAGAAGCTCCTGGTCGACATTGGGGACGCGGTGCGGCGCGATCAACTGATCGCCGAGCTCGACGACGAGGAATACCGTCTGCACGTCGAGCAGGCCCAGGCCGAGCTGGACGTGGCGAAGGCCAACGTCGAGGACTGCACCAGCGCCCTGGAGGTCGCCAAGCGGGAGTTTGCACGGGTCGAGGAGCTGCGGAAGAAGAAGATCGCATCCGAGTCCGAGCTGGACGCGGTCCAGGCCCAGTATAGCACCAGTCAGGCCAAGCGCAAGGTGGCGCTGGCCCAGGTCCAGCAGAGGCAGGCGGCTCTGAAGACGGTCGAGATCCGCCTGTCCTATGCGAAGGTCCGGGCGACCTGGGCGACGGGGGACACGCCCCGGGTGATCGGCGAGCGGTTCGTGGATGAGGGCGCCCTGCTGAAGGCCAACGAGCCGATCGTCTCGGTGGTGGACGACCAGTTTCTCAAGGCAACGGTCCACGTGATCGAGCGCGACTACCCCAAGGTCCGGGCGGGACAGGAGGCGCGGGTGACGACGGACGCCTATCCCGGCGAGGCCTTCACGGGCCAGATCGTTCGGATCGCCCCGGTGCTGAAGGAGAGCTCCCGCCAGGGGCAGTTGGAGATCGAGATTCCCAATCCCAGGCGGCGGCTCAAGTCGGGCATGTTCATCCGCGTGGAGATTGAGTTCGGCCGCCACGAGGGGGCGACGGTGGTCCCCTTCGGGGCGCTGGCAAAGCGCGACGGCGAGCGCGGGGTTTTTCTGGCCGACGTCGAGGCCGGCACGGCGCGCTTCGTTCCCATCTCCGTGGGGATCGTGCAAGGGACGGTGGTGGAGGTGACCGACCCGCCGCTGTCCGGCCTGGTCGTGACGTTGGGGCATCACCTCCTCGAAGACGGCGCGGCGATCACCCTGCCCGGCGAGCGGGCGAAGGATCGGGCCGGACCGGCTACCAGCGACAGCCGACCGGCCGAAGGAAGCGGGCGGCCCCGATCGGGAGATCCGAAATGAGGCTCTCACGGTTTGCTGTCCATCGCCCCATCTTCACGATCATGGTCGTCCTGATCGTGCTGATCCTCGGCGGGGTGTCTCTGCTGCGCCTGCCGATCGACCTGATGCCGGACATCTCCTATCCGACGCTGAGCGTTTCGTGTGACTACGAGAACGCCAGCCCGGAGGAAGTCGAGGAGCTGATCTCGCGGCCGATCGAACAGGCCATGAGCGCCGTGCCCGGCGTGGAGGAGGTCACCTCGATTTCCTCGGAGGGGCGCTGCAACGTCCGCGTGACGTTCACCTGGGGCACGGACCTGGACGCGGCGGCCAGCGACATCCGTGATCGCCTGGACCGGGTCATCCCCCGCCTGCCGGAAGACGCCGAACGGCCGGTGCTGCGGAAGTTCGACCTGGCCAGCTTTCCCGTCCTGATCCTCGGCGCTTCCAGCAGGCTGGACCCCATCCAGATGCGGCAGATGATCGACGACCGGGTGAAGTACCGCATCGAGCGCGTGCCGGGCGTGGCCGCCATGAACGTCTGGGGCGGGCTGGAACGGGAGATTCACGTCAATCTCAACGCCGACAAGATCAAGGCCCTCGGCCTGCCCCTGGAGCTGATCCTGCGGCGGATTCGCGAGGGAAACGTGAACCTGCCCGCCGGGACCATCGACCGGGGGGCCCTGGAGGTCACCATCCGCACGCCGGGCGAGTATAGCAGCCTGGATGAGCTCCGGGAGACCGTGGTGGCCGTCCGCGAGGGCGCCCCCATTCCTCTCCGGGAGATCGCCGAAGTGAAGGACGGCTGGCTGCGGGTCTCCCGGATCATCCGGATCAACGGCCAGCCCGGCGTGCGGCTGTCGGTGAACAAGCAGTCGGGCCGGAACACGGTGGAAGTCGCCCGGGGCGTGCTGGAGGAGATCGAGCGGATCAACCGGGACCTGCCGCAGATCCAGATCACGCCGATCATCGACACGTCGGACTACATCCAGCGGTCCATCACCAACGTCGGCTCCTCGGCCCTGTACGGCGGGGCGCTGGCGGTCGTCGTGCTGCTGTTCTTCCTTCGCAACGTCCGCAGCACGGTCGTCATCGGCACGGCGATCCCGATCTCCATCATCGCGACCTTCGCCCTGATGTACTTCGGCGGGTTCACGCTGAACATCATGACGCTGGGCGGACTGGCGCTGGGCATCGGCATGCTGGTGGACAACGCCATCGTCGTCCTGGAGAACATCCACCGGCTGAGGGAGTCCGGGCGGTCGCCCGAGGTCTCCGCCGTGGAAGGCAGTACGGAGGTCACCGGGGCCATCATCGCCAGCACGCTGACGACCCTGGCGGTGTTTCTTCCCCTGGTGTTCGTTCGCGGCATGTCCGGCGTGATGTTCAAGCAGCTTTCCGTCGTCGTTAGCTTCTCGCTGTTCTGCTCGCTCGGCGTGGCCTTGACGCTCGTGCCGATGCTCTCGGCCCGGCTGCTGCTCCGCGACGGCGGCTCGCCGTCCGGCCGGTCCCTCGGGCGAGAGGTCTTCCGCGTCACCGGGCGGCTCTTCGGGCGCCTGGAGACGAGCTACAAGCAGTTGCTTCACTTCGCCCTGAACCACCGCGTCCTGGTCGTGCTGGGTTCCCTGGCGGTCCTGGGGGCCAGCCTGACGCTGATCCCCGAGGTCGGCGTGGAGCTCATGCCCAGCGCCGACGAAGGGGAGGTGCGGATCGACGCGGAGATGGAAGTGGGCACGCGGGTGGAGGTCGTGGACGAGAAGTTCCAGGACCTGGAGAAGATCGTCCGCCGGGTCGTTCCGGAGGTCGAGGGCGTGGTGACCAGCACCGGCGGGTCGCACTGGCGGGGGCTGGCCTCGCATACCGGGCGGATGCGAATCGCACTGAAGCCGGAGTCCCAACGGTCGCGGTCCAGCGAACAGATCGCAGCCGACCTGCGCCAGAAGCTCTCGAACACTCCCGGAATGGTCGTCCGAACGCGCGCCGGTCAGGGGCTGTTCCTGCTGAGGATGGGCCGGTCCGACACGGACAAGGTCCAGGTGGAGATCCGCGGGCACGATCTGGACGTCGCCGACGCGCTGGCGAAGCGCGTCGAGGCCGTCGTCGCGGACGTGGAGGGCGTGACCGATACGAAAATCAGCCGGGAGTCCGGCACGCCGGAGGAGCTGATCCTGATCGACCGCCAGAAGGCCGCGGACATGAAGCTCACCGTCTCGGATATCGCCAACGCCCTTCAGACGATCCTTACCGGGACGCGGGCGAGCGACTTCCGCGAGGCCGGGGATGAGTACACCATCCGCGTCCAGCTCAAGGACGCCGAGAAGACGGACCTGCGGGACATCCTGGACCTGACGCTGGCCAACGCCGCGGGCGAGCCGGTGGTGCTGAGGAACGTCGTGTCGGTTCGCCCCCGAAGCGGCCCGGTGCGGGTGGAACGCAAGGACCAGGAGCGGGTCGTGACCATCTCGGCGAACATCCACGGACGGGACATGGGCTCGGTGCTGTCCGACATCCGCAGGGACCTGGGCTCGGTGCCGGTCCCGCGGGGCTTCGAGATCGTCTTCGGGGGCGATTACGAGGAGCAGCAGAAGGCGTTCCGGGAGCTGCTGTTGAGCATCGTCCTGGCGCTGGTGCTGGTCTACATGGTGATGGCCTGCCAGTACGAGTCGCTGCGGGACCCGTTCGTGGTGATGTTCTCGGTGCCGCTGGCCGTCATCGGCGTCATCCTCATGCTGTTCTTCACGGAGAGCACCTTCAACGTCCAATCCTTCATCGGCTGCATCATGCTCGGCGGGATCGTGGTGAACAACGCGATCCTGCTGGTGGACCACACCAACCTGCTGCGTCGCAGGGACCGACTGCCGCTTCGCGAGGCCATCGAGGAGGCGGGGCGGCGGCGACTTCGTCCCATTCTCATGACCGCGGCGACCACCATCCTGGGTCTGACCCCGCTGGCCGTCGGGGCCGGCGAGGGCGGCGAGGCGCAGGCCCCGCTGGCCCGGGCGGTGATCGGCGGCCTGCTCAGCTCGACCCTCATCACGCTGGTCTTCGTTCCGGTGATGTACTCGATCTTCGAACGGCGTCCCGCCGGCACACCGGACCGGGACGAAGGCCCTCCCGGCATGGCCCCCCCATCGACAGGGAAGATCTCGCATGGCTGACCCAAAGACACGCGGCAAGGTCCTCTGCGTCCTGTTCGCCCTGGCGGCGACGTCGGCGTCCTGCACGCGGTTCGATCCGGGCCCGCAGCCGGCCGCCATCGGCACGCCGCAGGCCGCGGCGCGGGACCGTCACGGCGCGCCGCCCTCGACGGCCGCGGCGCCCACGACGACGCCCGCGGCCAAAGGCCCGCTGGAGCTGACCGTGCAGGAGGCCATCCTCCTGGCCCTGGAGAACAATCGACAGCTCGCCGTGGAGCGGCTGGCCCCGGCCATTCGCCAGACCTTCGAGCAGCAGGAACGGGCGGTCTTCGACCCGGTGATCGGGGGCGAGATCTCGGGCGTGAGGACTCAATCTCACCGGCAGTCCCGGGCCGGTTCGGGAACCGAGGGCTCCATCCTCGACTCCGCCGCCGCCAGGGCCTCCCTCGGCGCGTTCCTGCCCACCGGCACGACGGTGGAAGTGGATGCCTCCACCCAGACGCTGGATTCGTCGCTCTACAGTGACGTCTTCAGCGCCACCCGCGTGGGACTCTCCGTCACGCAGGCCCTCCTCCGCGGCGCCGGCCTGCGGGTCAACCTGGCCCGCCTTCGCCAGGTGCGGCTGGACACCCGCGCCTCCGAGTACGAGTTGCGGGCCCTCGCCGAGGCCGTCGTCGCCGAGGTGGAGAGCAGCTACTGGGATTACGCCCTGGCCCAGCGACAGATCCGGATCTACGGCGACTCGGTCCGGCTCGCCGAGAAGCAGTTGGCCGAGATCGGCGAGAGGATCAAGGTCGGCAGCCTCGCCGAGACGGAGCTGGCCGCCGCCCAGGCGGAAGTGGCCCTGAGAAAGGAGGGGCTCATCAACGTCCGCAGCGACCTGGCCAAGATCCGCCTGCGGCTGCTGCGCCTGATGAGCCCGCCGGGCCAGGGCCTTTGGCGCCGGGCGATCGGCCTGCGGGACCTGCCGGCCGTGCCCGCCGGGAAGCTCGATGACGTCGAACAGCACGTTCAGGTGGCGCTGCGGATGCGCCCGGACCTCAACCAGGCCCGCCTGGGGGCCCAACGCCAGGACCTGGAGATCGTACGGACCCGCAACGGACTGCTGCCGAAAATGGACCTGTTCATCACCTTCGGCAAGACCGGCTACGCCGAGTCCTTCGGCAGGTCCGTTCAGAATATCCGCGGCGACGGCTACGACACGCTGGTGGGACTGAGGCTCGAGTATCCCTTTGCCAACCGCGACGCCCGCGCCCGCCACCGTCGGGCCGTGCTCGGCCAACGGCAGGTGGACATGGCCATCGAGAACCTGGCCCAACTCGTCGAGGAGGACGTGCGATCGGCTTCCATCGAGGTCGAGCGGACCCGCCAGCAGATCCCGGCCACGGCCGCGACCCGAAGGCTCCAGGAAGAGAAGCTCCGCGTGGAGACGGAGAAGTTCCGGGTGGGCAAGTCCACCTCCCTGCTGGTGGCGCAGGCGCAGCGGGACCTGCTGACCAGCCAGATCGGGGAGATCCAGGCCCTCGTCAACTGCCTCCAGGCGATGGTCGCGCTGTATCGCCTGGAGGGCTCGCTCCTGGAACGGCGCGGGATCGTCGCGCCCGGGCGGCAGCCGGTCCCCCGCGGCGGGCGAGCCGGGAAGGCCGTCCTCCGGCCTGCCGGACAGTAGGTCCGCCGCGGCCCGCGGCCCGCGGCCTCGGGGGCGTACAACATTCCCGGGCTGACGACGCGCTCGTCGGCGCCGATCGTCAACGAGGTCCTCGACGCCCTGGCCGGCCTGTGTCTGCTGATCCGCCGGACCGAACGCGACAAGCAACATCCTCAGACCTGACCGGCGCGCCCTCCCGCTTCAGCCCCGCGATTCGCCGGGGATGCGGATCTCCTCGGGGGGGACGCAGACGATCTTGCCCCTTCGCCAGACGACGGCGGGACAGCCCGCCTGCCTGTGGCGCCGCATGGCGTCGCGCACGGCCTTGCGAAGCGCCCTGGTGACCAGCCTGTCGTCGGCGAACGCCTCGGCAATGTCCCTGCGTCTGCTAGCCTTGCTCATCGTACTGCCGCCTGATGCGGTTCCACTTCCGGCGGTCCAGGATTCTCTTGGCCGATGATCCCCGGCCGGTAGCGATCAATCGAGGGTCCATCCAACGTGAATTGTCATACATCTTCCACGTTTCCGCCAGGGGCTGGTATAGCGCGAAGAAGTTGCGCAGCCCGGCGTGATACCGCCTGCGGATCGTCTTCTCCGGCACGTCGTGGCCGCCCATTCGGACGCGATGTACCACTCGTGCAACAGCGAGCTCCGGGCTCGCCAGCCACAGGAACAGGAGATGGAATCGGTAGCCGCTGTCGATCAGGCCGGCAAGCCACGGCGCGAGCGACCGACCGGCCAGCGTGCTCTCGAACGCGAAGTTCACGCGTTGGCGAGCGAGCTGGCGGATTCGGTGGAGCATAACCTGGCCGGCCGCCATGGCCGCGGCCGTCGGGGCAAACGCCGATAATCCCTGGGCGATCGTGTCGGCGTTCACGAACTCGTTCACCGCCAAGGCCCCTTGGAGCAGCGCCGCAGCCATCGTGGACTTGCCCGAGCCGTTTGGCCCGGCCAGTACGACCACGTTGGGGTACGGATCGGTCATCTCAGTTCCCGGCGCTCGCAAGCGCTCCAGGCACGTGCCGCGGTGCTATCTGACCGGCAGCAACTGCACGCCGGCGATGCCCAGGCCGGCGCGGGCGGTCTTGTTGATGCGCTCGGCGCGGAGCTTGAGTGTGTACGTGCCGCACCTGGCGAGCTTGACCTTGCCGAACTTCGTCGCGGCCTCGGGGGCGTGCAGCGTTCGCGGGCTGACGATCCGCTCGTCGGGGCGGATCGTCTTCGTGATGCTCTTGCCGGCCACGGCGAGCTTGACCTTGTGGCCGCCTTGCCACTTGCGGCCGCGGACGCTGGTAACGACCTTCAGCGCGAACTGACCCGGCTTGGCGACCTTGAAGGGCCAACTGATGGAGTTGGCCTTGGTGAACCAGTTTTCGGTGACGCCGGCCCTGCCGATGCGGACCTGCCGGCCGGTGCGGGGCGTGTGGAGGTCGGCCATGTGGGCCGGGAGCGTGATGGAGCCGTCCGGCGCCTGAAGCGGCGACTCGTCGACGTTCGCCTCGCCGGCGATCTCCACCACGACGACCGAGACGTGCCTGTCGGGCTTCCCGGCGGGCAGCTTCAGCTCGAGCTCGTGCCTGTCGGCGGCCTTATCGTGGCACTGGGTCAGCTCGATGGGGCGCTTGCGCTTGTCGGCCAGCAGGTAGGCCCTCTTGACCCGGTTCCGCAGCCCCAGCAGCGTCAGTCGGCGGCGCCACTTGTAGATCAGCAGGTACAGCCGGCCGCGCTTGCGGGTGATCCGGCCCCAGTCGAGCTCGTAGGGGTAGGGGTTGGCCCGGGTGGCGTAGATGGCCTCGCCGTTGACCTTCATCCACTTGCCGATCTCCTTCAGCCGCTCGATGCTGCACTTGGGGATGAGCCCCTCGGCGGTCGGGCCGACGTTGAGCAGGTAATTGACGCCCTTGCTGGCCAGGTCGCACAGCAGGTGCAGCAGCGTCTTGACGGACTTCCAGTTGTGGTCCTGGACCTTGAAGCCCCACGTGTCGTTCA
This sequence comes from uncultured Planctomycetaceae bacterium, assembly GCA_964427875.1. Lineage (GTDB taxonomy): Bacteria > Planctomycetota > Phycisphaerae > SM23-33 > SM23-33 > CAYRVX01. The sequence continues at coordinate 5,644 of CAYRVX010000123.1, read as the reverse complement.
TGGTGGCCGGCGTCTCCCAGTCGCCGGCGACGCGCCCGGCGGGGATCTGGTTGTCGCCCATGGAGCCGTAGTCGCCCACGTCGTTGCCGACGCGCCCGGAGACGAGGCACGTCGGCTGGAGCTTGTGGACGAGCCGCCGGCAGCGGACGGACTGGCTGCGGGCCATCTTGCCCGGCGTGTCGAACCAGATCAGCCCGATCGGCCCGTACTGCGTCAGCAGCTCGCGGATCTGCGGGAAGCACTTGGCGCGGAGGTACTGCTCGAAGTCCTTGGCGTCCTCGTCGTAGTCCCAGGAGTTCCGCCCGCCGTTGGGGTGGTGCCAGTCCTGGTACTGGCTGTAGTAGAAGCACAGGCGCAGGCCGTGCCGCTTGCACGCCTTGGCCAGGGCGGCCATCACGTCCCTGCCGTACGGCGTGCGGTCGACGATGTCGTAGTCGCTCGAGGGCGAGTCGAACATCGCGAAGCCGTCGTGGTGCTTGGAGGTGATCACCAGGTACTTCATGCCGGCCTGCTTCGCCAGGCGGGCCCACTGGTCGGCGTTGAACTTCACCGGGTTGAAGCGCTCGGCGTACCGCTCGTATTCGGCGGCGGGGATCTGGAAGCGGTACATGATCCACTCGCCGATGCCGGGGCAGTCCTTGCCCTTGTAGTAGCCTGCCGGCACGGCGTAGAGCCCCCAGTGGATGAACATCCCGAACCGCGCCTCGCGCCACCAGTCGAGGCGGTCCGCCTTGGAGCCCGTGCCGCCGCGCTTCCGCCCGCTCGCCTTCGTCGTCCTGGCCATGGCTTCCTTCCCTCTGCTCCGGGGCGTCCGTGCGCGCCGTCGTCGCGGCGACCTCGCCCATCCGCCCAAGCAAAGCGAATCGGCCGGGCATTTGCAAACCTCGCCTGCAAATCCCCACTCGTCGCGCCGTGCGCGTCCGGGCCGTCAGTACCCGGCAACCTTGTGGTACAAGATGACGCGCTTGTAATCGAGGTTGACGTCGAAGAGCTCGCGGAGGGCGTCGACGTAGCCGCTGTCGGGGGCGGGGGCGCCGTTGATCGTCTCGATCGTCACGCGGCGAAGCGGCTGGAAGTCCCGCGTCAGCAGGTGGCGGAGGAACTCGAGGTACTCCGGCAGGCGCGGGTCGTCCGGCTCGGCGCGGATGGTCATCTCGCGGCCGCTGCGCCGAGAGACGACGACGAGGTCCGCCCCCCGGTAGACCAGGTGCATCCCGGCGAGGCGTTTGGGCAGCTCGGCCGGCAGGTCCCCCAGCCCCAGGCCGCACAGCGACGCGGGGTCGGTCGCGTTGAGCCAGTAGACCGCGTCGTCCGGCATCGGGCGCTGGAGACGGGCGAAGGCCTCGCGGCTGGCGAACTGGAGGCCCGGGACGCCGAGGAAGAAGCACCCGGCGAGCACTTCGCCGGCCAGCTCCATCAGGCGAAGCGACCGGAACACGTCGCCCCAGCGGAAGCCCTCCGCCTCGCGCCGGAGCAGCTCGCGGAAGACGACGCCGTAGCGGTCCAGCAGCAGGCGGGCGCGGTCCTTGCCGCGTTCGGCCCGGGCGATCAGGTCGTCGGCCGCCGCCGGGGCGGGCAGGAGCCGCCACGTGCCCATCGACGGCAGGGAGCCCCTCAGGCGGCGCAGGCCGCCCCGGGGCCTGACCGGGCGCCCGCGGCGGAGGGTGCGGCTGGTCGGGCGCGGCATGGCGGGCACCTCGAAGCGGTTCAGGATCCCGCGGCGAAGGTCGGCGAAGGCGTCGTTGGTCACCTCGCCCCGCCAGGCCGCCGCCCACAGACGCGCCGACAGCGCCTTCGCCGGCAGCTTCGTCAGCCGCATGAGCGTGGCGAAATCGTACCGGCCGGCGGGGTCGCCAAACAGCTCCCCCGCGTCGCCGCCCGAAAAAGGGGTCAGGCTACTTTTCTCGCCATCGGCCGAAAAAGTAGCCTGACCCCTTTTTGAAAAAGTAGCCTGACCCCTTTTTGGCGGCAGGAGGTCCCGGTCGCCCTCGAAGCAAAAGGCGATGCGCCGGCCCTCGCTGCCCACCCACAGCAGGCCCTCCTCCCGCATGAGCGCGTCCAGCCAGGCCGGGCTGTACGGCCGCAGGCGGGCCGGGAGAACCTCCGACTCCCACAACCCCGCCGGGAGGGGCAGGCAGAGCAGTTGCTCGAGACGCCGCAGGAGGGCGTCGGCGTCGCGGCCGGGGCTGGTGAGGCCCTGGTGGGCGGCCAGGAACGGCGCAAGCCGCTTGGCTTCGAGCGGCTCGAAGGTCGGCGCCGCGGCCGCACGGCTCATCCGCAGCAGCGCCTCGAAGCTCTCGCTGTCGCAGACCTGCGCCCCGGGCGCGTCGGTCGTCAGCTCGCCCTCGATGAGGTCCTCGGAGTCGATCAGGTCGGCCAGCGCCGCGCGCAGGCGCTCGCCGGCGAGGCCCAGCGCCTGCTGGATGAACGCGGGCGTGCGGGGCCCGTAGAACTGGAGCCACTGGCCCAGCACGGCCGGCAGGAGCTCCTCCTCGTCCGCGCCGGCCTGGTCGCCGGTGTCGGCGGGGGAGGGCACCGCGCGGCCGTCCAGCAGTTCGACGCGGCCCCGGGGGTCTCCCGCCCACAGCGCCCGGCGCACGCGGTCGGCGCACTCGCGCGCGGCGACGAGCGGCTCGCCCGCGTCGGGCGCGACCAGCCGCACCAGCTTGTCGCCCAGCTCCCCGACCAGCGCGTCGGGGTCGGCCTCGCCGTCGGCGCGAACGGCGTCGAGCAGCCGCCGCCACTCGCCGCCGGGAAGGGCCAGCCGCTCGACCACCCAGTCCAGCAGGTCGCGCGGCGTCTGCGGGGCGTAGCCGGGGTACAGCCGCCGGCGCTTGCGCTCGAACTGCGCGACGACCTCCGGCGCCACGGCCGGGCGCAGGTGCGGCGTGAAGACCACCTCCCGCAGCAGCTCGCCGCGGAGCTTCGACGCCTTGGTCGAGGCCGGCTCGTCCGTCATGTACATGTACCGGTTGACCTGCTGCCAGGAGATCGTCTCGGCGAAGGGGCTGGGCAGCTGGGTGCGCGCCTCGACCCAGCGGATCGTGCCGGCCTCCAGCTCGCCGAGCACCTGCCGCAGCGCGTCCATGTCGAACGCGTCCTGGAGGCACGTCCGCCAGGCCTCCAGGAGGACGGGGAAGTCCTCGTAGCGCCGGACGGCCTCGAGGAGCTTCTGCGACCGCAGGCGGTGCAGCCACAGCGGCGTGCGCTTGCCGATGCCGCTTCCCGGCAGCAGCAGCGCCCGCCCGGCGCACTCGCGGAAGCGCGCCCCGAAGAAGCCCGAGCCCTCCAGGCGCCTCCGCAGCAGCGACTCGACCGTCTCCCGCGAGACGAGCGACATCAGCTCCTCGGCGGCGATCTCGTGCGGCAGCAGGACGGCGATGCAGTCGTCGGCGGGGTACATCTCCAGCCGCTGGCCGTAGCGCCGCTCCCACGCGGCGTCGAGCGCCATGGCGAACGGCCGGTTGACCGCCGCGCCCCAGAACGTGTGCAGGATGACCTGGCTGCCCGGCACGCCGCCCGGGCCCGTCTCGGCGAACTCGACGACCACGAGGTGGCGGTGCGGCAGGTGGCCGTTGGAGGCCGCCTTCTGTCGCGCGAGGAAGGCGACGAGCTGCCGGGCGGCCGGCGGCTCCAGGCAGTGATCGCGCACCAGGTCCCGCTCGAAGGCGGGCTCGTCGAGGCGGGCGTCGGCGTGTTCGAGGAACTCGCCCAGCCGCCGGGAGAAGTGCCAGTCGCGCCCGATCTCCTCCCCGCGCCAGAAGGGGGGCACGGTGCTCCGCCCGGCGGCGGGCACGACGAACACGTCGTTGTGGGTGATGCGCCGGATCTGCCACTGCTGCGTGCCCAGCGCGAACGTCTGCCCGACGGACGCCTCCGAGACGAACTCCTCGTCCAGCTCGCCGATGCGCCCGGCCGTGCCGTCGTGACGCAAGGCGAAGTACCCCCGGTCGGGGATCACCCCGCCGGAGGCGTACAGCGCGTGCAGGGCCCCCGGCCGGGCCGCGACCGTGCCGTCCAGCCGGTCGATCGACACGCGGGGGCGCAGCTCGCGGACGCGGCTGTCGGCGTAGCGCCCGGCGAGCATGTCCAGCACGAGGTCGAACTGCTCGCGGGCCAGGCGGCGGTAGGGGAAGCTCGTCCGGAGGCAGGCGAACAGCTCGTCGGCGTCCCACACCTCCGTGCCGACCATCGAGACGATCGTCTGGGCCAGCACGTCGAGCGGGCAGCGGATCGGGCGGACGGCCTCGATGTCCTGGTCGAGGACGCCGCGGGCGAGCACGGCGGCGTCCAGGGAGTCGCGCTCGTGCGAGGGGAACAGCTCGGCGCGGCTGACCTCGCCGACGCGGTGCCCGGCCCGGCCGACGCGCTGGATGCCGGAGGAGATCGAGAACGGCGACTGGATCAGCACCACCTCGTCGAGCGCGCCGATGTCGATGCCCAGCTCCAGCGAGTTGGTGGCGACGATGGCGCGGAGGTCGCCGGCCTTGAGCTTCCGCTCGACCTCCTGGCGGATCTCGCGCGACAGCGAGCCGTGGTGGGCGTACGCCAGCGGCGCCTCCCGCCCGGCGTTGATCAGGAAGGTGAGCTTCTCGACGAGCCGCCGGCTGTTGGCGAACAGCAGCGTCGAGCGGTTGCGCTCGATGATCCCGCGGAGCTCGACCGCCAGCGCGTCCCAGATCGCCCCGGGTTCCAGCCGCCCGGCGGGCGGGTCGGCAAGGCGCACCCGGACGTCGTACTGCTTGTCGGCCTGCGAGCGGACGATCGTGACCTCGCGCCGGCCGTAGCGCGGGCGGGCCGGGTCGCCCTCCGCCCGGAAGCCGCCGACGAACTCCGCGACCGTCTCCAGCGGGCGGACCGTCGCCGACAGCGCGATCCGCTGGAACTCGCCGCTCAGCCGCACCAGCCGGTCGACGGCCGTGATCAGGTGCGTGCCGCGCTTCGTGCCGATGACGGCGTGGATCTCGTCGAGGATGACGGTGGCCAGGTCGCCCAGGAGGCCGCGACCGCCGCGGGAGCTGAGCAGAATGTTGAGGCTCTCGGGCGTGGTGATGAGGATCTCCGGCGGGCGGCGGAGCATGCGGCGGCGGTCGGCCTGGGGCGTGTCGCCGCTGCGGGTCAGGACGTGAACGTCGGGCATGGGCTCGCCGGCGTCGGCGAAGACCTTCCCCAGCTCGCGGAGCGGCGAGAGCAGGTTGCGGCGGATGTCGTTGTTGAGGGCCTTCAGCGGGGAGACGTACAGCACGCTCGTCCGCCCGGCGGGCCAGCGGCCGGCAATCAGGCGGTCCAGCGCCCACAGGAACGCCGTCAGCGTCTTGCCGCTGCCGGTGGGAGCGGTGATCAGGACGTGCTCGCCGGCGGCGATTCGCGGCCAGGCGCGGGCCTGGACGTCCGTCGGCTCGCCGACGCACTCGGCGAACCACCGGGCGATCCGCGGATGGAACCGCCCCAACGTGCCGGTCTCGTCGCCCATGTCTCCTCGGCCTGTCTGTCCTCGGGCTGTCTGCGGCGGCGCCGGCCGATCGCCGGGCGCCCGCCCGCTCGATGGTAGCCCAGGCGGACGGGTCGTGCCAGAACGCCGCAGGCCGCGGCGCGGGCCGGCGCCGCCGCTGGGACCGCGGGGGCCGTTCCGGTATGATCCGGG
>CAYRVX010000122.1:15326-20731 GCA_964427875.1 uncultured Planctomycetaceae bacterium | reverse complement strand
CCGCGGGCTGCGGGCGAAGCGGCGGCGGAATGTTACCCGCATCTGAACCACGCCAGAATGAGGCGCCCGGCTGCGACGACGGAGCCGGCAGTGTTGCCGGTCTCCGGCAGGATGTGGGCACTGGCCGGTGCGGTCGGGACACGGCCGCGAGGTCCGGTAGACGTGCCGTTCAGGGTGCGGGAGGTGCCGACGCGGGGGCCGCCAGGGCCCACGTCCAGCCGGTGAGTTTCACGGCCATGATGGCGATTGCCAGGAGGGTCAGCAGGATGGCGAAGGTCAGCGTGAGCCTGCCGTAGGACACGAGCGTCGCCCCCTCGTCCCCCACCGGGGGGGACTGGCCCGGCTTCCTCCGGGAGCGCCGGGGCGACGTGTAACGAAGGCTGGCCTGCCTGAAGAGATGCTCCTCGACGGGCTTCTGCGAAGCCATCAGGCGCCCCGCGTCAAGGTAGCCGTTGAGCAGCAGCTCGAGCTTCCTCATCTGATCGAATCGTGCCATATTGAAGCGGCGGAAGATCAGCAGGGCGAACCACCAGAACCAGACAAGCACCAGGACCACGCACCCTCCCGCGACCGTCTGGATTCGCGACAGGCCGGCCAGGTCCTTCAGCAACAGCCCGGTGGCCGCGGACATCACCGGCCAGAGGATGCCGGTCATCGTCCACGAGATCCTGTGGTTGTCCCATACGGCCTTGTTGAGGTTCTCGTAGTTGAACCGCAACAGGTCAAGCGACTGTTTGCCGTTCGGCTGATCCGGCGTTTTCATGAGCTGCGTCGTCCGTCTCTGGACGACAGCGCATCACAGCGGCCTCGCCCCCCTGCGGCCTTTGACCTACGACCTTCCGCCCCCCTACTGCCCGTTGCCTGTTGCCTAGTGCGTACTGCCCTGCCGCGCGGCCTCCGTCGGCGGCCGTCAGCCCTTCTTGAACTCGATGAGCTCCTGGATCACCTGCATCTGACCCATGACGTCGGACATGGTCTTCACGATCCCGCCGGGGACCTTCTCGCAGATCCAGGTCTTGCTGGTGACGAGCTTGCCGCCGACCGTCACCTTCACCTCGGTGACCTTGCACTCGAGCTTCTGACCGGCGGCCTCGATGGTCTCGGTGCCGAGGTCCTTGACCCCGGGCTTGGGGCCCTCGACCGCGGCGGCCCTGCCGAAGCGTGGCATCTTCATTTCCTGCGGCGGCATGGCCATGCCGGCCGCCTGAATCGTCATCTTCACGTAGGCGAAATCGGCGTCGACCTTGGTGACCTCGGTGGTCTGGATCATGTTATTCGGCATCTTGTACTTGGCCATATCGCCGACCTTGGCGTCGTGCCACGGAGTCTTCTGGGCCCCTTCGGGCTTCGGCGCGGGCTTCGGCGCGGGCTTCGGCGTCGGCGCGGGCGTCGGCGCCGGCTTGGTGGCCGGCTTCGGCGCAGGCTTGGGGGCGGGCTTCGGCGCCGGCTTCGTTTCGGGCTTCGGCGCGGGCTTCGTTTCGGGCTTGGGCGCCGGCTTCGGCGCCGGCGTGGGCGTCGGGGCCTTCACCTGCTCTTCTGGGGGCGGGGGCTTCTTCTCCTCCGTCTTCCGGCAGCCCGCCAGCACCACCGCGCACGCCACAAGACACACCCATACGGAAAGAAGTGCTTTCCTGTTCATGATGTCTCCTCTTGCAGGTTTCAAAGGGAAATGGTCTCGGCGCCCTAATTCTAGCCTCGCAGCTCCCCACCCGACACGGAAATATCGATCGGATAGGTCAAAGGCAGTAGGCAGTAGGCAGTGGGCAATAGGGGAGGGCCTTGGGACGGTGAGCCTCTGTGGCTCTGCGGTTCAGCGCATCCAGCGGCGGCGGCGGAAGACGGTGCGGTGCTGGAGGTAGTGGGCAAACAGCTCGCCCATGGAGCGGGACGTGTCGCAGAGGACCAACTCGCACTGGTTGGACTCGCAGATGCCCTCCAGCCGGTCGCGGAAGCGGTTCAGCGCCTCCAGGTAGGCCGTGCGGATGTCGTTCGGGCGGGTCAGGAACCGCTCGTCGATCTCCAGGCCCTCAAAGCGGATCATGCCGGGGAGGCGGAAGTCCAGCTCGTCGTGATGCATCACCTGGAAGAGGACGACCTCGTGCTGCTCGTACCGGAGGCGCTGAAGGGCCCCGGCGAGGTCGTCGAGGTCCACGAAGAGGTCGCTGAGAATGATGATGATGCCCCTCCGGCCGGTGCGGCCGGCCAGGTCCAGCACCGCCGAACCGATCGCCGTCTTCTCCACGGGGTTGGCGGTGTCGAGCAACTCGGACATGCGGATGATCTGTTCGAGGGCGTTGGAGGGCGGCAGGGCCTCGCGGACCTCGTCGTCAAAGGTCGCCAGGGCGACCTTGTCCATCTGCTCGATGATGAGGTACCCGAGCGTGGCGGCCATGCGCGAGGCGTAGAGCAGCTTCTGCTGGCCGCCCTGGCCGTAGCGCATCGAGGCGGAGACGTCGAGCATCATGTGGCAGACGAAGTTCGTCTCCATCTCGTACTGCTTGATGAAGTGCTTGTCGTGGCGGTAGTAGACCTTCCAGTCGAGGTGGCGGAGGTCGTCGCCGGGGACGTACTCCCGGTGGCCGGCAAACTCGACGGCGAAGCCGTGGAACGGCGACTTGTGGGAGCCGGCGAGGTTGCCCTCGACGAGCTGGCGGGGCTCGAACTCGTGCCTCGCCAGGCGGTTCAGCACCTCCGGCTGGATGTACTTGCCGAGAATCGCTCTTGCCATAGTTCAGGCCCTTGGTGGCGAGCGCAAACGCTCAAAGGTACAGGGCGACCAGGGATCAGCCCTTCGTGGCCTTTCTCCCGGATGCTCTGCACCGCAGGCTTCCAGGACCACGCTGCCTGGAGCGATGGTTCCTGTCGCCCCTTCGGGGCTCGTTCTTCTGACTATCAACGTCCGGGGGCTTGCGCCCCCGGCCAAATCCTTTCGACCCTTCGGGTCTTACGGACCGACGCACCGCCCGTAGTCAGGAAGGTGCTCAAATGCGAATCCTGAACTCTTCCTTGCCCATTAAGCATTAAGCATTCGTCATTAGGCATTCGTCATTCGTCATTGATCCCTACGCTGTCGGGACCTCGTACTCCTTGTCGGCGGGGACCGCCTCGAGAAGCATTTCGATGAGCTTGTCGCTGTCGACCCCGGCGGCGAGGGCCGCGTAGTTCGGGGCGATGCGGTGGCGAAGCGCCGGGTAGATGATCGCCTGGACGTCTTCGACGGACGCGTGGTAGCGGCCGTGGATCATCGCGCGGGCCTTGGCGCAACTGACCAGCGTCAGCACGCCTCGCGGCCCGGCGCCCCAACTGACCCACTTGTTGACGAAGTCGAGTGCCTCATCGGAGCCGGGGCGGCTGGCGCGGACGATCGCCCAGGAATAGCCCAACACCTGGTCGCAGATGGGCAGGCGGGTGACGAGCTGCTGGGCGTCGAGGATCTCCTGAGCGGAGATGATCTCGTTGATCTCTCCGAGGGCGGCCCCGGTGACGCGGCGGGCGATCTCCCATTCCTCGAGGCCGCTGGGATAGTCCACGTTGATGTAGAGCAGGAAGCGGTCGAGCTGCGCCTCGGGCAGCGGATAGGTGCCTTCCTGCTCGAGGGGGTTCTGGGTGGCCAGCACGAAGAACGGGTCGGGCACGGGGTAGTCCCTGCCGCCGGAAGAGATCATTCGCTCCTGCATGGCCTCGAGCATGGCCGCCTGGGTCTTGGGCGGCGTGCGGTTGATCTCGTCGCCCAGGATGATGTTGGCGAAGATGGGGCCCTTGACGAACAGGTACTTCCGCTCGTGCGTGATGGGGTCTTCCTGGAGGACGTCGGTGCCGGTGATGTCCGAGGGCATCAGGTCGGGCGTGAACTGGATGCGGTGGAAGCTCAGCCCCAGCGCGTCGGCGACGCAGTGGACCATGAGCGTCTTGGCCAGGCCCGGCACGCCTTCCAGCAGACCGTGCCCGCGCGCGATGATCGCGATGACCATCTGCTCCATGACCCTGCGCTGGCCGACGATAACCTTGCCCAGTTCGCTCATCAGGTCGCTGTACCTCTGCTCCCACAGCGCGACGGCGGTGGAGTCGTCCTCGTTAATCGGGGTGTCCTTGTGCTTCGCTTCCTCTGCCATTGCAATTCTCCAAGTGAGTCGGTCTGTATCGCTGCGCAAACCCGCCCGCCCGGGCCGTCGGCGGACCGGGCGCACGCGACGCTCAGTCGAGACTCTCGAAGTACTTCCTGAGCCGTTCTTCGTATCCCCGGGGAAGCACGCGCTTGGCCCGGGATCTCATTGCCTTGCGAACGCCTTTGGGCAGCGTCGTGAACCAGGCGGCGTCTCGGCGTTTGCGGCCGCGGAGCGAGGTCTTGTCGACATCCTGGCCGCGCCGTTCGTCCGGCCGATTGTCGTTGTCGCGAGGCGCATCCTGCATGTTCATGCCGCCGTCCTTGACAGGCATGTTCTCGGTGCTGCGGCCGCCCCTGGCCGAGCCGCCGCCGGGGCCGGACATCATCGAGCCCTGCCCCTGACCCATGCCTTGGCCCATGCCTTGCCCCTGACCTTGGCCCTGGCCCATGCCCTGGCCCTGACCTTGGCCTTGACCCTGGCCCTGACCTTGGCCTTGTCCCTGGCCCTGACCTTGGCCTTGACCCTGGCCCTGACCTTGGCCTTGTCCCTGGCCCTGACCCTGGCCTTGTCCTTGGCCCTGACCTTCGCCCATACCACTCGCTGCCGCTGCGGCCTGCGCGGCGGACGCCCCAGCCATCATTTGCGACGTGGTCATCGCCGAGGCGGGCATCATACCCGTCCCCATAGCGCCCTGAGACGGCATACCAGCCGTCGGCATCCCACCGCCGTGCTGACCGGCGCCCTGCTGGCCCGCGCCCTGTTGACCGGCGCCCTGCTGGCCCGCGCCTTGCTGACCGGCACCTTGCTGGCCCGCCCCCTGTTGACCGGCGCCTTGCTGGCCCGCGCCCTGTTGACCGGCGCCTTGCTGGCCCGCGCCTTGCTGGCCGCCAGCCTGCTGGCCATCAGCGGCTTCACCACCAGCGACGTCGCCCGCGGCCGCTCCTTCTTCGGCGGCCTCTGCGGCAAGGGCGGAGGCAAGGTCCATGGCCTTGCGAATCGGCTGGTTCTGAATCTCGGTTTGTCCGCTGAGCTCTTCGGCACCGCGGCCGACGGTCTCGAGGGCCCTGGCATGGTCTTCCATCGCCCCGGCGACCTGACCGGCCAACTGCTGGACGTCGCCTCCCTGGGCGCCACCGGCGGGTTGGCCGCCGGAGGGTTGGCCACCGGCGGGTTGGCCACCGGCGGGTTGGCCGCCCGAGGGTTGACCGCCGGACGGTTGACCGCCGGACGGTTGCCCGCCCGAGGGTTGGCCGCCGGAAGGTTGTCCGCCTGAGGGCTGCCCGCTCGACGGTTGCCCCC
>CAYRVX010000122.1:0-15226 GCA_964427875.1 uncultured Planctomycetaceae bacterium | reverse complement strand
GGTTGGCCGCCGGAAGGTTGTCCGCCTGAGGGCTGCCCGCTCGACGGTTGCCCCCCGGAGGGCATGCCCCCGGCCGGCTGGGCACCGGCGGCCTGGGCCAGTGCGTCGGCGAGGTCCTGCCCGGCCTCGACGACGGCCTCGGCGGTGCGTCGCTGGAGCTTGGCGAGCTCGGCCATCTGCCTTGCCAGTTCCAACTGCCGTTCGAGCTCCTCGGCCTTGACCTCGCCGATGATCCTCGCGCGCTGCGTCTCTCGCTCAAGCTGCGCGACGGCCTGGGCGGCCCCGGCGGGTGTCGGGCTGGCGGCCGCCGCCGTGGCGGCATCGCCGGCCTGTTGCAGGGCCGCGCCCACAGCCGGCACCTGCCGGATCGCCTGGTCGCCCAGCTTGTGGAGCTGCCCGGCCGTCGGGTGCGGCTTGGCCTCAATCGCCTGCTGGACGTCGCCCTGGACCTTCGACAGGTCCCCCAGATCGCTCTGTGCCGCCTTGCCGAGCTCGCCGGCGACGGTTCCCATCTTCTTGCGGATATCGTCGGCGGCGGAGTCCATCGCATCGGCCAGTTTCGCCGCCGTCGCGGCGCCGGCCTTATCCGTCTGGACCTGCTCTTCGTCCCGCCCCTCGGGGAGGGCTTCGCCGGTCTTCTTCGCCATCGCCTCGACGTCTTCGAGCTTCTTGGCCACATCGGGCAGGACGTCCCCGACGCCTTTGGCGACGTTCTCGCCGATCTGGCCGATCTTCTCCACGTCGTCTTTCGCCTCCCCCACCTCGGGCTTCTCGGCCAGGGTGGCTCCCTTCATCGCTTCGGACAGTTCCCTGGCCGCTCCCCCGGCCCGGTCGAGCGATTCGGCGGCGCGGTTCAACTCGCCCAGGCGCGTGGCGAGGGCTTTTCGTCTGGTATCCGCGAGGGCCTCGGTGGCCTCGCCCAGCGCTCGGTCTGCGGCCCGCCTGGCGTCCTCGACGGCCGCCGCGCGGTCGCCCTTGCCGGACAGCGCCCCGGCCGCGGCCTCGGCATGGTCGCCGGCGGCGCGAGCCCGCCCGGTCACTGCCCGAGTCAGCCCGGGCTCGTCCGCGACGCGGTCGAACATCTTCTTCGCTTCGAGATGGAGTTGAGCCGCCTTCGTGGGGGACTTGCCCGCCGTTACCGCTTCGGATGCCCTGGCCGCCGCCTTCTCGATCTTGCCCTTCGCCTCCTGGAGGCGTTCGGCGAGCCGGTCGTACTCGGCGGCGGAGAGGTCCCGTTCGTGCCGCAGGCCCTTGGCGAGCTCCTTCTGGAGCTGCGCCAGCGCCCCGATCACGCGGCCCTGCTCGTCGACGGCCTTGGCCTTCTCGCCCGTGAAGATGGACTCCCTCGCCTGGCCGGACGCATCCGCCGCCCGCCGGATCAGCGGGCTGGTGGTGCGGCGCGAGCCGATCATCCCCGCCAGCGACCAGATCGCCTTGCCGATCTCCGTCTGCTCGCCGACGAGTTGTTCGGTCCGCTTCTCGTCGCCGGTGGGCATTTCCCGGGTCTTTCCGCGGACCTCCTCCTGCTTCTTGATGAGTTTCCTGACGGCCTCGGCGGGGTCCGGCTCCTTGGCCGAGGCGGCGATGATCTTCTGGATCTGCCCCAGAACGGTCTCCAGGGCGTCGATCACGGTCTTCTGGCTCTCGGCGGCCTGGGGGAACTTCGTCGCGGTGAGCTCCTGGACGGCCCGGTCGATGGCATCGGCCACGCCCGCTTTGAGTAGCATGCCCCGCGCGTCGGCGGCCGCGGCGCCCACGTCTCCCGGCCAGGTCGATACTTCCGTCAGAAGCTTGGTGAACTGCGCGTACAGCGCCTTCACCGCTCGCTGCGAGCCGATCGTATCCAGAACGGTCTGCTCGGCGGCCGCGCTCAGCGTGAGCGTCTGGCGGCGAGTCGCCCGCTGCTTCTTGATGATCTCCAGGACGCGCTCGATCAGCTCGGCCTGCTTGCGCCGCATTCGCACCAGCTCCCGCTCGTACAGAAGGCGCAGCAGGATCGTCTGCATTCGCCCCCGGGCCTCCTTGAGCAGCGCCTTGCGGTCCGTCGGCAGGGCCTTTGCGGCCTTGGCCAGGAGGTCGACGACGCCCGGCATCAGTTCCCCGGCCAGCTCGTCGATCCGTCCCTGCATGGCCTTGATGTCCGCATAGAGCGGCAGGTCCGTCAGGCCGTTCTCCTCCAACTGGCGCAGGTGGTCGGCCAGGATCGTGGCCAGCAGCTCCTTCGTCAGTTCGTGGGCGCGCTTCTGATCGCTCTGCCGGCGCCGGATCACGTCGATCCTCTCGGCCAGCGCGGCGCCGGAGAAGATCGAGACAAGCAGCAGGCACGTCACGGGGATCCTTGCTCCGCGGTGCATGGCTATTCTCCTATCCCAAGTTGCGCGCGGATGATCTCGTCAAGTTTCTCGATCATGCGATCGTCGAGTTTCTGCATTGCCTGGAGCAGCCCCTGCCGGTCGGTGACCAGGAAGGTGATCGGGTCGCTGCTGCCGCCGCGCCCCGAGTCCGGGCCGTCACCTCGGTAGTCGATCGCCTCCAGGGTGATGGATACGCGATCGCCCTTGACGAGGTCCAGCGGCCCAAGCTGGAGTGCGTGCTCCAGGGGAGGCGCGTTCTGCTGGGAGGGTATCCTGATCGGCCGGCCGGGCAACTCCGCGATCGTCACCGACGAATGCGTCTCGTTCGCGTCGGCGTGCGAGATGGTCCGGTGCAGGACGATCCGGCTGATGCCGTAATCATCCATCGCCCTCAGCAGGATCTTCGGCGTAGCCGTCGGCAGGACGTGGCGGTACCTGGCGACCCCGGCGATCCGCGGCGGGCGGTCCGGCGTGACCTGGACCGTGCCGCTGATCGGCCGCTCCAGGCTCAGACCGTCAACGTCCACCACCTGCACCTTGAACCGCATCGGTTCGGAGACCTTCTGGAACACCGTTCCCGCCGGATCGAGAACGAGCCGGTCGGCCCGGGCCGTCAGCGGGTACGACTCCTTCCCGACGGTGACGGTTCCCGAGACGAGTTTCTTGTCGGCCGAGACCCTCACGGCGACGCGGGACCCCTCGGGAGCAACGGTCTGTCTGCCGGCTTCGCTCTCTCGGCGGAACTTAGCCGCCGCGTACGCCGGCGGGGTCACGTCCAGCGAAACGGCCACCAGAGGCAGCGGAATGAGCTTCAGCTCCCTCGGCTCGGTGTAGGCGTCGCCCAGGTAGACGGTGTAGGACAGATCGTCCAGGACGCGGTTGAGCCTCCCCACGAAGAGATTCGGGTCGTTCGGCTCGGGCGCCAGCTCGATCGCGGTGGTCAGGTTGCTGGCCAGGGCCTGAAGCTGCACGCGCCCCCTTGGCGGAATCTCCCCGCCCGCGCGGACCTTGAAGACGACCGGCTGCCCGTAGGCGGCGGTCCCGCCCGCGGGCGACTCGATCCGCTCGATGATCGTCCGGGTCGGGTAGTGGGCCCTGCCGAGCAGGAACAGCCGCTTGAGGAAGGTCGCCGTGTAGCGTGGGAAGGCCACCGCCGGCAGGACGACCACGACGGCCGTGACGGCCAGTGTGGCCGCCCGGCGCGCGAGCCTCTCGCGCGAGAACCCTTCGAGGAAGTCCAGTGAGCCGGACGCCTCGGCGGTGTAGTCAACGACGGCCTCCCGCAGCACGTTCGAGCCGTATTGCCTCCGCTGGGGTTCCGCGAATTGCAGTGCCGCGACCAGGTCGGAGCTCAGCCCCTGCTGACGCTCGACCAGCAGGGCCAGCCTGAGATCGCCCTCGCGGACGCGAACGGCCGGCAGGAGGTGCCTCGCCAGCGTCCAGGCCCCCACGCCGAGGACGGCCAGCAGCAGGATGCCCCGTTCCAGGCGGCCCATGCGCATCCAGAAGTCCAGCATGAACGCAACGGCCAACACCCATAGCGCCACGGAGAGCCAGACGCTCCAGGCCGACCCCAGACGGACCATCGCCCGAAAGCCCCGCAGGCGCCGCAGACCGTGATGTACGGTAGTGAGTTTCTTCATCGCAGGTTCTGAAGCTTTCGCAACAGCCATTCGGTGAGCATCAGCCCCAGCCCCAGCAGCAGGACC
This sequence comes from uncultured Planctomycetaceae bacterium, assembly GCA_964427875.1. Lineage (GTDB taxonomy): Bacteria > Planctomycetota > Phycisphaerae > SM23-33 > SM23-33 > CAYRVX01. Next base: position 11,163 of record CAYRVX010000122.1, on the reverse strand, counting down.
AGCCAGGTGTTCCACAACTCGAAGCGCCGCTCGGTCTTCTCCACGAGCCGCGGGGCGGTGACGTGCTCGGCGATTTGCTGCATCCCGGTCAGTTCGTAGCTCCTGCCGCCGGTCTGACCGGCCAGGGCGTTCTGGAGCGCGTAATCGCGGACGGCCGAGCGCCTCTCCGCCGTCACCGGCGCGACCTTGAACGAGACCTCGACCTCGTCGGTGGTCACGGGGTCGCGGATGAGCAGGCGATGCGCCCCGGTGGTGAAGACCGGGAAGCTCGTCTCGAAGATCACCTCGTCGCGTGCCAGCGGGACCGTCAACTGGACCGGCTCGGGCGCCTCTCGGGCGTCGCGCTTCTCGACCAGAAGGCGCCCCGAGAGCTTCTCGACGTGAAGCGGCTCGTAGTTGGAGTTATAGGCCTCGACGATCACCCGCACCTTGTCCCCCGCCTGGTAGGTCCGCCGGTCGGTCTGGGCGAGGAATCGCTTCTGCCGGCCCAGCGCCCTGCCGAGTCCCAGGCGGTAGATGATCTGCCCCCACAACTGGCGGTAGTATCTCTCCCCGTACTTGCGCCGCAGCCGCCACGTCTCGTTGAAGGCGAAGTAGATCACCTCCCCCTTGCCGAACCGCCGGGCCGCGATGATCGGCTGGGGGGTCTTCTCGTCGCTGCAGCGATCCGTCGGGTGCTGGGCCAGGACCGTCCCCAGCGGGTGTTTCCGCGCCACCGGCTGATACCACGGAAGCCGCCCGAGGTTGTCCCAGGCCATCAGGCCCTCCTGCTCGCCGTCGCCGAGGGACATGAAACCGTACTGCCTGGCCGCCGGGGTCAGGCGAAGCTCGAAGTCCCCGTCGCGAATCCGCGAGCCCGGGTCGATCACCACGGGGAGCATGTCGGCCAGCAAGGAGCCCCTCAACTCGGAGGGCCCGAATCTGGGCCCGGCGAGGAAGACCAAGCCGCCACCGAACTTGCCGACATACTCGCGCAGCATCTCCTGGAACTGCTCGGAGAGGACCTCGCCCGGCACGTCGGAGACCAGGATCACGTCGTAGCTGAAGAACTCCGACCGCGGGCGAATGAGCGTCTCGACGAACAGGTCGTTGGTCTGACGGACCCTGAAGTCCGCGGAGCGAAGGAACGTGCGGAAGCCCTCCCACCCGATCAGCGGGTCGCGGTGGAAGACCTCCTTGACGAACCGCCACTCCCACGTGGGCTCGTACTCGACGAAGAAAATCTTGAGGCATTCGTCGCGGACGTTGATGTCCCGGTGCGCCTCGTTGTTCTCCTCCAGCACCTCGTCATCGTAAGACTGGACCTTGGCGAAAAGGTCGAACTTGCCGACCTCCGGGGGGGTGAAGGGGATGGAGACGGTGACCTGGGAGCCGTCGAGCTTGACGGTCTTGGGGTCCGCGGCGCGCTCGGGTCGGCTGATCGCCGACCGCCCCGCCCGCGTGCCCAGCCGCCGGGTATACAGCTCCACCGTCGCGTGCCGGGCGGACAGGCCCGTCTGGCGAAGCAGCACCGTCACGTCCCGACGCTCGGATTTCTTCAGCAGCAGCGGCGCCTGGAGGTCCAGCGACAGGTCGACGACCTCCTTCGGCCCCACGCCGACGGTATGGAGCGGCACCCGGAAGCGCTCGGCGGCGGCCAGCGGAGGGGTGCCCGCGTTCTGGGCGAAATCACTGACGATGACCGCTCCCGCCAGCATGTGCGTCGGATGCCGGCGGTTCAGGTCGTTGAGGCCCTCGCCCAGGGCGGTGACCTGGCCGGCCCCCTTGAGCTGCTCGAGGATGTACTCCCCGTCGATGTCCGGCGAGTCCGGGCGCGTCAGGTTGATCTCCCGTACCTGGTCCGGCCGGTCCAGCGCATAGCACTGGAGGCGGAACCTTTCGGCGAGCTCCCTCAGCACGGCGCCGTCCCGATGCACCAGGATACTGCGGGCGAGCTGGAGCCTGCTGGGGTCTTCGCGCCCCGCCCCCGGCCGGGCAAACTCCTTGCCCAACAGGGCCTGGTACGCCTGGCGGCTCACCGGCGAGAGCTTGTCCCGTATGTTCATGCTGTCGGTGCAGTCGAACAGCATCAGCAGCAGGCTCTTGGGGTGGTGCGTCATGGTCATCGAGACGACCGGCTCGGCCAGGACGATCAGCAGGCCCGCGAGCAGCACGGCGCGGAGGGCGGTCAGGACCGCGCGCCTGGCCCAGGCGGAGAGGCTCTGGAAGCGGAGGTAGAACACCACCGCCAGGGCCGCCAGGAGGATGCAGCCGAACAGGACCAGCGCCGGGCGGTCCTGGGCCCACGGGGCGGCGAACTTCAACTGCACGCTGTGGATCGTCTCCAGGTCCTCCACCCCGAGCAGTTTTCCCAGCCACGCGTTCATCTGCTCCTCCCGCCGAACCTCGGCGCCGCCAGGAAGAACGTCTCGACCATCAGGCACGCCATCGCCATCACCATGAGGTACTTCCAGTAGTTGCGCCCGATCAGGGCCATGCCCTCCAGGCGGATCTCCCCGTCGGGGTCGATCCATCGGAACTCGGTCCGGCCCATCCGCCGCCTCAGGTCGTCTTCGGCCAGCGAGGCCAGTTCGCTCTCGGCCTCCGGGCCGTTCACCGCCAGCAGCATCTGCCAACTCTCGTCCTGCGCGCCCTCTTGGCCCCGCGAGCGGGCCCGCTCGCGCGTGATGTGGTAGAACCCTCTGCGGTGCACCGAACGCACGATCAGCCCGTACGTGCTCTCGCTCAGCGCCTCCACCGCGATGGGACGGGCCTCTTCTTCCTCCGGGCCGCGGATCGTGAAATCGGCCCCGAGGTCGGCCGAGTCGATCGGAATGACGATCTCGTTGACCGGTCCGAACGTCCGCTCCGGCATCGATCGAGCCAGCAGGCTCCGCAAGGCCTGGTCCAGCAGCAGCACGCTGTGCTCGGCGGCCAGGTTGTTCCACTGCGGGAAACAGCCGCTGGTCATCATGATGACCCGCCCCCACCCGATGTCCCTGCGAATGGCGAAGACCTCCCCGTTGTCGTAGAGGCCCATCACCCGCGGGCGGGTGCGCTGGATCAGCTCCTCCAGGGGAATCGACTCGAGGTCCCGCTCGGCGGGGGCGCGCCACAACAGCCACTTGGGCTGCATCTGCCCGCGAGCCTCGCGGTCGGCCTCACGGCGCGCCCGCTGGGGGGGCGTGAGCTGGCCCTTTCGTTCCAGATCGTCCCAGCGCTTCTCGTTCTCGTCGTTCTCCCTGAGCCACTTGCGCCGCGCCCCGCTGCGCCGCCGCTCGGCCTCGACGAACGCACTGATGGCTTCCGTGTCGACTGCCACCGCCTTGTAGAAGAACGGCGCCAGGAAGACGGCCTCCAGGTCCCGCGGGGGCAGATCCAGGCGGAAGACGGCGTCTTGCATGGTCGCCGGCGCAAGGCGGAAGACCTCCGCGTCCACGGCCTCCGGCGGGGGAATCCTGCCGATCGACAGCGGCTTCAGCGGGGCCGGGAGAATCCCCGCCCCGTTGCGCCACGCCGCGGCATTCCATGCGGCCGGATCGAACTTCCCCCCCGCGGCCAGAAACAGCACCCCGCCCTGCTCGACGTACTCCCGCAGCAGCCTCACCAGCCGTTCCGTCGGCGCTTCCGTACCGGCCAGCGCCACCAGGCGCGCATCCTGGAGATCTTCCCGGGTAACGTCGTCCGGCCTGCGGTGGCGGACCCCGACGAGCTGCTTGTCCTCCTCCTGGCGGGCGGTCCTGGGGGCCAGCAGGCGGCGCAGCGGGAAGGTCTCGCCGTAGCGGTTCAGCCGTGGCCTCTCGTCCCGCCCGAGCTGGTCGATGAAGACGACCGGCACCCTGGCCACAACGGGCACCACGATGCCGCGGTGATCGTCGCCGTCCAGGTGGTCCGGGGCGAGCTGCACCCGCGCCGCGACGAATCGCGGCTTGCTCGCCGTCCCGGGATCGTCGAACTTGTGCCGGAAGATGACGTCCAGGCTCTGGTCGGGCAGGAGGTCCACCCGCCGCTGCTCGACGATCGTGTACTCCGGCTGCTGCCCGGAAGCCGGCAGGTGCTCCAGGAGCTTGAGGGCCACGCTGACGTTCTCTCTCGGCTCGGGGCCCTCGTGGCGGATCGTGGCGACGAAGACGGCCGGCGAGTCCGCGTCGGCGACGGCGTCGCGCAGCCTGAAGTCGGCCACCCACGTGTTGGCCCGCTTCTCGCCGCTGACCTGCATTACCTGCACGTCGCGGATCTCCCGGAAGAACGCCGAGAGCCCCCGGGAGGACCAGCTCTCGGACTGCACGTCGCCGAGGAAGACGACCCGCTTGGTGGGGATGTCCTTTGCGGCCCGGCAGGCGCGGGCGGCCTTCTCGGCGCCCTCGCTCGAACGGGCCAGGCGGTCCACCAGCTCGATCCGCTTGAGGGCCTCCGACGCGCCCTCTCGCGTGGAGTAGGCGTCCTTCCCGTGCCAGCCGGCGTAGTCGCACATCGGCACCAGTGAGATCTTCGAGCCCTTCGGCAGTTCCCGGATGAACGTCTCGGCCCGGTCCTTGGCCACGTCCAGCAGCGACGTGTCCAACTGCATGTAGCCCATGGACTGGCTGTTGTCGATCACGAGGACGGCGTGAACGGGCTCACCGGCAAAGCCCTCCTGCCGGGTGGCGAGCCGATACGGCCTGGCCATCGCCAGGACGAACAGCAGCACCGCCAAGGTCCGCAGCGCCAGCAGAAGCAGGTCGCGAAGGATCAGGAAGCGGCGATTGCGATGGACGGCGTCGCGGAGGAAGTCCATGGCCGCCCATTCCAGGACCCGGTATCTCCTGCGGTTCAGCAGGTGGATGAGGAACGGCGCAGCGCCGGCCACCATGGCCCACAGGAACATCTGAGACAGGAAGTTCATGGATTAGCCGGGGTCCTTGTTGTACCGGACCCGCCGGGCGCGGCGCCGGTGCTGGTCCGCGGGTCCAGATAGGCCTGCTGCAAAATGGGCAGATATCGATTGGGAATGGTCAACACGAAGACCGCGACGGCCGTGCCGAACAGCCGCCCCGGCTTGCCGCCAACGTGGGAGCCGGCGTCCCAGGAGCCCTTCTCCTCCACGCCGCCGGTGGTCCGCTGCGTTCGAACGATGGCGTCCCGGAGGATCGGGTAGTTCTTCCGCCAGCGCTGCCCGCCCACCTGGTAGAGCGCCTGCCCGACGTAGTACAACGTGTAGGCGTCGAATGGCACCTTGCCCCTTTCCTGCCGCATCCGCCCGTTGATGTCGCGGATGACGGCGTCGACGCTGTGGCGGACCCGAGGATCGTCGTACTTGCCGAACTCCTGGAGGCACACGACGCCCGCCGCCGCCATCGCCGTCGTGGCCCGGTTGCCGTCGTAGGTGAACTGGCCGGGCACGTCCCCGGGTATCGCCGGCCCGCCCCGCCGCCGCGAGCTGCCGCCGGATGCCTTGTAATGCTCCCGCACGCTCTTGATCGCCAGCTTGATGGTTCGCGGCTCGATCTCGAAGCCGATGTCCATGGCCCCGCGAAGGGCCTTGGCCTGCATGACCGCCAGGGACAGGTCGTGCCCGCGCTTCTGCCGCACGGCCTCATAGTCCCACCCGCCGTCGTCGCACTGGCAGTTGGCGATCAGCTTCAACCCGCGGTCCAGCAGCCCGGCGATCCGCCTGTCCTGCGTCATGCCGTAGGCCTGTGTCAGCACGAACGTCGAAAGCCCGTGATTGTACATGTCCCGCCTGTGCGAGGAGATGTTCAGCAGGCCGGACGGCTTGGCGCTGCCGACAACGAAGTCCAGAGCGCGGCGGACGTTGTCGCCGTATCTTCCCCTTCCCGGCGCATGCCCGGCCGAGAGGTACCCCAACGCCCCCACCGCCACCAGGCCGAGGTCGTTGCTTCCCCAGTTTCCGGTCCGGCCCTGGTTGGCGGCCAGCCATTGCAGCCCGAGCTTCGCCGCCCGCTCGGACTGGCGTGTGAACTCCCACTCGCCCTCGGCCAGCGCGCGCATGTCCCCCAGGCCGACCGCCAGTGCCGTCAAAACAACCATGGCAAATCTGCCCACGCGTTCTCCTTTGCCAGGCACCGTGTTTGTGCGCTCAAGGCCGTGCCGACATGGGCCCGCGGAATCGCAGGGGATCCCACGTACTCTATTGCCGCCGATAACAGGCAGGTTACGGTAATTCCACGGGGAATTCCATTTCAGGAACCCCGCCGCCGGGTACATGTTTCGCTGCAAAGGCCGATCATTCCGTTGGAAACCGCCCCGCCGGCCAACACCGTTTGCCGCCCGGCACCCCCGGAGCATCCGGGACCGCAAGACGCGGCCGTTCCTGCCCACCCGCCAGGGACGTCGAGGCAGACGCACGGCGGGAAGCCGCGGCCCGGCCGGATCTCCCTCGACGATCGACCAATCCGCCAAGGTCGGTACGGATCGCCATCGGCCCTGCCTTGTCATGAGACCGTGGAATAAGTGTGAAAGGAGACATGAATTTACGTCTTGCCAAATTGTTCTTCGTCGTGGTACAGTGAATGGAGAAGAATGTCCCGGTTGACACGTAACATTGGTCGCCGGTTGGTGTTTAAATTGCGCGCGGTGGAACCTCCTGACGGGCGGCAGGGGAGGAGGTATTTCATCGCGGTCGGCTTTTGCCGTGGTTTTGCTGCTTCTTCAAACGCCCTGTCGTGCCCGTGCGGTTGAAGGGATGCTTGGAGCGCCGTAACTATGCCGTATGCCCACAGGCTCCAAGGAAGTCGATTTGAGCTTAAGTACATCATCGACGAGGAGTTAGTGCGTCCACTGCGCGACTTCACCCGCAGCTACCTCGAGCCGGACGAGCACGCCGACCCGAAGCGGAACTGGGAATACCCGATTCACAGCCTTTACCTCGACAGCCCCAACTTCGCGCTGTGCCGGGCCACCATGCACAGCAAGAAGAACCGCTTCAAGCTTCGCATCCGCTTCTATGACACATCGCCGGAGGCGCCGGTATTCTTCGAGATCAAACGCCGCGTCGCCGAGGTGGTCCTGAAACAGCGCGCCAAGGTGCGGCGCGACGCCGTCCCGGAGCTGCTGGCCGGGCACTGGCCCAGCCCAAGCCACATCGCCGACGTGAGCGGAAACGGTGATTATCTCGGGGCGCTTCAGCGGTTCTGTGCACTGAGGGACATGATTCACGCCGAGGGGGTCGTCTACGTCTCGTACCTGCGAGAGGCGTATGTCACGCCTCACGACAACTCCGTGCGCGTCACGTTCGACCGGTGCATCAACGGGACGCCCTGCAGCGGCAAGTTCGACATGGACAGCCTTCAGTTCGACCGCGCCTACCCCGAGATCGGCGGCGTCGTCCTGGAGCTGAAGTTCACCGACCGCTTCCCGAACTGGCTGCACCAGATGGTGCAGACTTTTCACCTGCACCGTATCTCCATGGCAAAGTACGTCAAGTGCGTTGAAACGCTGTTCCACCAGCGTCCCCGGCTGCGGCCGGTGACCTGGGAGCTTCACGCATGAATGAGCTGATCGACACGCTGTTCCACTGGGACGTCTCGGCGACCTTGGACAGTCCCTCGACGGTCATCATGGTGCTCCTGATGGCCTTCTGCGCCGGCCACGTCATCGGCTGGATCTATCTGTTCACCCATACCAGCTTGTCCTATTCGCAGATGTTCGTCGCTTCGCTGGTGGCCGTGCCGGTCATCGTCTCGGCGATCATGGTGCTCATGGCCGGGAATATCACGATCGCGTTCGGCCTGCTGGCCGTCTTCGCGGTGGTCCGCTTCCGCAACGTGCTGAAGGACACGCGCGACACGGTCTTCATCCTTTGGGCCATCATCCAGGGGATGGCCATAGGCACGACGCGTTTCGGCATCGCCATCATGAGCTGTTTGCTCATCGCGGCGATCTTCCTGTACCTTCGCTTCACGTCCTTCGGCAGCCGCCACCGCTACGACGTTGTCCTCTCGGTGCACTGGACGGGCGGCCCCGAACGGACGGGGACCCTGACGCCCGTGCTGCGACGCCACGCCGTGCGGGCGAAGCTCGCCAGCCAGCGGGGCGCCGGCGAGGAGGGCCTGGACCTGTCGTATCGCGTGCTGCTTCGCGACCCCGCCAGGAGCAGGGAGCTGGTAAGCGAGCTACAGGGCATGGAGGGCGTGGCGCATGCGTCGTTGTACCACAGGGAAGATGAGTCGGAGATTTAGACAATGCCGGATCTGCATCCCATTCCCATCCCCTTGAGGCAGCGCTGGCAGGGGATTCGATACCAGGTCCTCCCGGTCCTGGTCTTCGCCGGCGCCTTGTCCGCGACCATCTGGCTCTGGGGCCACCAGGCCGGGAGCTCCCACGCCAGCGGCGAAGCCGAAGCGGCCCGCCTCGAGCTGACCGCCCCGGTCGACGGAACGCTGATGCCGATCAGGAGGCCGGGGCTCTCCGCGGCCGCCGCCCAGGATGCCAACTCCCCGTTCGTCGGTCAGTGGCAGCTCTTCGACCAGGTCTCCAAGGGCCAGCTCCTCGTCCAGATGGATGACGGGCCGGCCCTCGCCGAGCTGGCCGTCGTCCAAAGCGAGGTCCTGACGCTCAGCAAGCAGCTTCTCGCCACCGAGGCCCAGGCCCGCCAGGACCTCAGCGGCCTGGCTCTCGATCAGGCCGACCGCAAGTACCAATGGCTCAACGAGGCAAGCCGTCTGGCCGTTGAGGTCGAATCGCTGCGGCTGGACAGACTCGACCGCAAGCGGAGGATCCTGGCCTTCGAGGCCCAACTCCGGCACGAGAAGGCGCTGCTGCAAGTCCTCAAGGAGTCGCGGGAGACCGGCGCCGCGACCGAGTTCGAGGTCACGGACAAGCAACTGCTGGTGACCACGCTTGCCGATGAGATCAAGGGCAGGCAGGACGCCCTGGCAAAGGCCGAGGAGCAATTGAAGCAGGCCCTGGCACGCCAGGAGGGCCACAACAGGGAAACCGGCAACTTCCCGAAGATGGAGCTGGCCTCCACGGAGACCCTCCTGGCACCCATCCGCGCCAGTATCACCGTCCAGCAGTCGCGCCTGGCCCAGATCAACCGCCAGATCCACTCCCTGGAACTGCGAGCGCCGTTTAACGGCGTTATCCGCGAGATCTTCCGCTGGCCGTACCAGACCGTCAGAATGGGCGAGCCGATCATGATCCTGGTGGCCGACAAGAGCTCGCACGTCCTTACGTATGTCCGGCAGCATCACCGCATCAAGCCCCGGATTGGCATGCGCGTCAAGCTCCGCGTCCGCGCCGCCCCCATGGAGCCCGTGAAGGGGTACGTCGAGCAGATCGGCCCGCAGGTGGTCGCCGTCCCGCTTCAGCATCTCCGCGACCCGGCGATCCCCGAATGGGGCCTGCCCGTGCGGATCCGCATACCTCCCGAGTCCGAGATCCTCCCCGGGGAACTGGTGGACATCACCTTCTCCCTGGAGAAAGGCGTCTGAGCCGAACGCCGGCAAGCCTTGATCGGGCTTGGCGGCGTCTTGTGCCCCCGATCCAGGATCCGCCCATTCGCACGGCCGGCTGAGCCCTGTCCAGCCAGGAGCACGGTGGAGTTGCGACGTGGCGGTCTTCGCATTCTGTCAGCATCGACTTGCCCGCACCGACGGCGTCTCGCTGGAGGTGGACAAGTGGCGGCGCGTGCTCGAAGGCATGGGGCACGCCGCCCATTACCTCGCGGGCAACGACGACATGCCGGGCGGGCACGTCATTCCGGAGCTCTACCCCTTCTGCCCTGTCACGCACAAGATCCTCAGGAACGCCACCGTCGAGCTGACGGACTACGCCGGCCAGCAGGAGGCCTGAAGCGGCGTAAGGAACTTCCTTAATGGGACTTAGCTTTCGACCCTCCGAGGCTCTGTGTTGGGGGCGCGGCCTTCCCTGGGCTCACGCCCACGGCCAAACCTGCCTGCCGGCAGGCAGGCTTGCGACATTCCCCTGCACTGTTACCTCCGAGCTACCGTTTCTGAACCAGGCCCGAAAGACACTCGATCGAGCCTGGCGGAGCCCTTGCTGGCGAAGACTCGGCCGGGGGTGTTACTCGACCTGTTCAACTCGTCTGCCCAGTCGGCCAGGGCCGCCCCAGCCCTCGCGGGTGGGCGGATTATCAGGGATTATTTCGGCGAAAAGTGATAAAGAAAAGACTTGACGCATTCGAGGTTCTGTGGCATAATACGTTAAGTCGAGGAGGCCGGACAGCGTGGCTGTCCGCGATGAGTGTGTCAGGAAGGAGGCGCGCCTGTAGAAGCGCCGGAGTGGGCATTATAAGAGAGCATCCGAGGAGCCATTATCAAAAGAGTGGGTAAGGAGTGGAGCATGAAACACAACTGGCTACTGGTTTCGGCGATGGTGCTGGGCGTCACCGCAGCCGCAAGCGCATCGTCCATCAACGTGCAGTTCAACGTGGAGCAAGCCAACCCGGGCGACACCGTTCAACTACTCATTTCCGGCGCGTCTGACGTGGACACCGATGCGTTTTGGGTCATCATGGATCTCACCGCCACCGGGTCTGCCCCGGAGCCGGTTCCGAATGTCCTGTGGCCCATCATCGACGCCAACTGCCCCCTGGGCGACCCGAACACAGTATGGGACTTCAGCACAACCGGGCTGGGCTGGTTCGGTACCCCCGTGTTGAAGCCGATGGTCGGCAGCGTGGTTTTCCCGAAGCCTGAGCACATGGATCCCCCGCTGCCTTACGGCACGATGATCTGGGACTGGGACAGGATGCAGTGCGATGGCCGCATCGACGTGGCCGCTTTCGATAGCGGGGACATCCTGGTGGTCGAGATGAAGATCCCTGACGACGGGACATACGGAGTTACGATCGGCTCGATCGCCTTCGACGCCAATGAGGCCGAGTTCGGTCGCGCAGGGCAAGAGCAGGATGTGGAAACCCTAGGAAGCGACGTGCTGACGATCCTGCCCGAGCCGGCGACAATCGGCCTGCTCGCCCTCGGCGTTGTAGGGATGGTCCTCCGCCGGAGGCGCCGTTAGGCCGTACGCCCTGGCGGCAACAAAGAATCCAACCTGATCGGCCTGCGCTGCGGCGCAGGCCGATTCTCATTCCACGGCACCGGCGGAACCGAAGCCCGCGAGCGGGGATTCCGGTGCGCAGAAACACCCTCTTCCGCCGCCGGCGGGCATCATCAGCCTTGGCGAGTCAGCCGGAACATGGTATAAATGTGTGTGTAGGAT
>CAYRVX010000121.1:0-20747 GCA_964427875.1 uncultured Planctomycetaceae bacterium | reverse complement strand
CCTTAACCAAGCGTGCCCCGAGACACTTTTCTCGGCCTGAGCGCAAAAAGTACTCGAAATCCTTCCGTTTTTGCGGTTAATCGATTTCTGGCGAAAGGAATCGCATCAACCAACGAAAGGGATTTCGAGTGAACACGATTACACGCAGAAGGTTGGCTCAACGCAAGCGAAGAATCCAGCGGCGGCTCCGCACAAGGGACGCGGCCGACTCGGGGCGGCCGGTGTTCTCGGCGAGCAACATTCATTACGAACTGGGCGACCGGACGCGAGGGATCAGCTACGGCGGGATCGGGGCGATGCATCTGCTGGCCCGCCAGACCGGGCTCATCGACGTCCTCGACGAGAACGTCCATCTGCTCAAGTTCCACCGGCCGTACCACGAGTCGGATCACATCCTCAACTTCGCGTACAACATCCTCAGTGGCGGGACGTGCATCGAGGATCTCGAGCTGCTCCGCAACGACGAGAACTACCTCGACGCCATCGGCGCCGAGAGCATTCCCGACCCCACCACGGCGGGCGACTTCTGCCGTCGGTTCGCGGTGGCCGACGTCGAGGCGCTCATGGACGCGATCAACGAGGTGCGCATGGGTGTCTGGAGGCGGCAGCCGGCGGAGTTCTTCGACGAGGCGATCATCGAGGCCGACGGCGTGCTGGCGCCCACGACGGGCGAATGCAAGGAGGGGATGGACATCTCCTACAAGGGCGTATGGGGCTACCATCCGCTGGTGGTCTCGCTGGCCAACACGGCCGAGCCGCTGTTCCTGGTCAATCGCAGCGGCAACCTACCGAGCCACGACGGCGCAAGCTACTGGATCGACAAGGCGGTCGATCTGTGCGGCCGGGCGGGCTTCCGGAAGATCGTGGTCCGGGGCGACACGGACTTCAGCCAGACCAGGCACCTGGACCGTTGGGACGCGGCCGGGGTGGAGTTCGTCTTCGGGATCGACGCGATGCCGAACCTGGTCAAGATCGCCGACGCCCTTGCCGACAAGGCCTGGAAGCGCCTGAAGCGTCCGGGCAAGTACGAGGTGAAGACGTCACCTCGCCGCCGGCCGACGAACGTCAAGGAACAGATAGTGGTGGCGCGGCGGTTCAAGAACATTCGTCTGTTTTCGGAAATGGTGGCGGAGTTCGAGTACAAGCCGACGGCATGTTCGAAGGCGTATCGGGTCGTGGTGGTGTGCAAGAACCTGACGGTCTCGCGCGGCCAGAACCTGCTGTTCGACGAACTGCGGTACTTCTTCTACATCACGAACGATCGGGCGTCGTCGGCGAAGGAGATTGTCTTCTCGGCCAACGACCGGTGCGACCAGGAGAACCTCAACGCGCAACTGAAGAACGGCGTTCGTGCGTTGCGGATGCCGGTGGACAACCTGGTGAGCAACTGGGCGTACATGGTGATGAGTTCCCTGGCGTGGACGCTGAAGGCGTGGCTGGCGTTGGTGCTTCCCGAACGCGGCCGCTGGAAACAGCGACGCAAGGCCGAGAAGCGTGCGATCCTGCGAATGGAGTTCAAGACGTTCGTGAACGCCGTGATGCGTCTGCCGTGCCAGATCGTCCGGACGAGCCGGCGGATCGTGTACCGGCTGCTGTCGTGGAACCCGTGGCAACCGGTTCTCCTGCGAGCGGCCGAGGCGCTGCGCCATCCGCTTCGCTGCTGAGGCGGCAGAACCGATGTCGGGGTACGGACGCCTCGACTCGCCGCGGCCTGATCCCAACGGAGACGCCGGTGACAGACCCACAACCCGCCCCCAACCGTTCAAGCCGCCGCCGGCCGGGACAATCGCTCCGCGCCGCCGAAATCAGCCTGCCGCCGACCGACAACCTCTCCACGGATCGCTTGTTTAAGGTCTAGGTGCGGGTTTCGGCGACGCTCTGCTTCGGCACTCGCTACAATGCAGTTGAGCCCGCGCCGACCTGCGCGGCTCGCGTTACGTGGAAAACCGCCCATGATAGGGATCTCCAAGCTGTATTGTGGAACCGTCGAGGCGTCCGACCCGCTGCGCTACGGGCGGCAGTCGGCCAGCCTGCCCAGCCATCTCCTCCAGTTCTCCGCCGACAAGAAGCCGGTGGTGGTCTGGAACTGCACGAGGCAGTGCAACCTGTCCTGCGCGCACTGCTACGCCGCGGCCACGGGCCGGCCCGACCCCGACGAGCTGACCGGCGACGAGGCCGGAGAGATGATCGACGACCTCGCTCAGTTCGGCTCGCCCGTCCTGCTCTTCTCCGGCGGAGAGCCCTTGATGAGGCCGGACCTGCTCGAGTTGATCGCCCACGCCAAGGCAGCCGGAATGCGCGCCGTCGTCAGCACCAACGGCACGCTCATCACGCGGGAGTACGCCGATCGGTTCGCCGAGGCCGGCCTGAGCTACGCCGGGGTGAGCCTCGACGGCCTTCAGGAGGTCCACGACGAGTTCCGCGGCGTGGAGGGCTGCTTTCAGAAGGCGCTGGAGGGCATCCGCAACTGCCGCGCAGCCGGCGTGAAGGTGGGGCTGCGGCTGACACTGAACCGGCGAAACGTCCACGAGCTCAGCGGCGTCTTCGACCTGATCGAGCGCGAGGAGATCCCCCGCGTGTGCTTTTACCACCTGGTGTACAGCGGCCGGGGCCAGCACCTCAGGGCCGACGCCCTCAGCCACCGGCAGACCCGCGACGCGGTGGACCTGATCATGGACCGGACCGCGGCGATGCACCAGGCCGGCCGAAAGATCGAGGTCCTCACCGTGGACAACCACGCCGACGGGCCGTACGTCTACCTTCGCCTTCGCCGCGAGGACCCCGCCCGCGCCGCAGAATGCCTCGAGCTGCTGAAGATGAACGGCGGGAACTCCTCCGGCGTCGGCATCGGCTGCGTGAGCTGGAACGGCGACGTCCTGCCCGACCAGTTCTGGCGGCGGCACGTGCTCGGCAGCGTCCGCGAGCGGCCGTTCAGCGCGATCTGGACCGACCCGGAGGAGCCCCTGCTGTCGAAGCTGCGGGACCGCAAGACGGTCCTGAAGTGCCGCTGCACGCACTGCCGATGGCTCGACGTGTGCAACGGGAACTTCCGCGCCCGGGCCGAGGCCGTCAGCGGCGACGCCTGGGGCGACGACCCCGCCTGCTACCTGACCGAGGAGGAGATATCACCGGCGAATCGACTTGCCTAGCAGCGGCCTTGGGGCTTGTCGGCGGGAAACCTCTATGGTATAAGTAGGGCTATGAAGGTGTTCATCAGTTACGCACGCGAAGATGCGGCGGTGGCTCGCAGGATCGCGGAGGGGCTGCGAAGCGCGGGGCTCGAAGTCTGGTATGATGAGTCGGAGATCATGCCGGGGGAGAATTTCGCGGAGAAAATCTCTCAAGCGCTTGACGACTCGCAGGCGATGGTGGTGGTCATCACGCGCAACGCCCTGCGTTCTTCTTGGGTGCGTCGGGAGATCGAGTACGCTCTGGGCAGAGAGAGTTACAGCGGCAGGCTGGTTCCGGTGATTGCCGACCGCATGGAGGAGATCCCTGAGAATCAGATCCCCTGGATCCTGAAGCGCCTCAAAATGATCGTGCTGCCGGACGCGGGGCGAGAAGCTCACGGCATCCAGCAGATTGCCGCGGCCCTTGGCAAGGCCTCCTGATGCGCGGCGCACAGTGGCGGGCCCAGCATGCTACCTAGCGAGGTGTTCCTTTCGCACTCCACCAAAGACAGGAAGTTCGCTGCCCGTCTGGCGGATATGCTCTGCACTCACGGCGTGCCGGTCTGGTACAGCGAGAGGAACATACTCGGCGCCCAACAGTGGCACGACGAGATCGGCGCCGCTCTGGGACGCTGTGATTGGTTCCTCATCGTTCTGTCACCAAACTCCGTCGAGTCCATCTGGGTAAAGAGAGAGCTCCTGTTCGCCCTTCAGCAGGATCACTTCGAGGGGAAGATCGTCCCCCTGATACTGAAGCCCTGCGACTTTGGCAAGCTGTCGTGGACACTTTCCATCTTCCAGATGATGGATTTCAGCGAGTCGTTCGAGACGGGAAGCCGCGGACTGTTGAGGGTGTGGGGTATCGGGTTCGCGCCGCGCCGGGGTCGGCCGTGAGCCCGGAAGGCACCAGCCCGATATCTCCCAGCGGGCGAGGATCCTCGCCGCCCCTGCGGCTGCTGTTCTGGGAGTCCACCACCCGATGCAACCTCGCCTGCGCGCATTGCCGGCGCCTGGAGGTGGCGGAAGCGGCCGCGAAGGACGACCTGACGAGCGACGAGTTCCGCGCCGTGCTGGACTCCGCCGCGGCGCTGGGCCGGCCGATCATCGTCTTCTCCGGCGGCGAACCGCTGATGCGAAACGACTGGGAGGACCTCGCGGCCCACGCCCGCCGGCTGGGCCTGCCGACCGCCCTGGCGACCAACGGGACCCTGGTGGACGACGAGTTGGCCGGCCGAATCGCCGCGGCGGCCTTCCGGCGGGTCTCGGTCAGCCTGGACGGGGCCGACGCGGCCACGCACGACGCCTTCCGCCGGGTCGATGGCGCGTTCGATCGGGCGTTGGCGGGCATCGCGGCCCTTCGCCAGGCCGGCGCGGCCGTCCAGGTCAACGCCACCATCGCCGCCCACAACGTCGACCAGCTCGATGCGATGCACGCGCTGGCCGAGTCCGTCGGGGCCGAGGCGCTGCACCTGTTCTTCCTCGTGCCCGTGGGCTGCGGCGTGGAGATCGAGCAGACCCACCAGTTGCCGGCCGACAAGTACGAGCAGGCGCTTGAGTGGACGCTCGACCGCCAGGCGAGCGGCGGCATCGAGCTGAAGGCCACCTGCGCCCCGCACTACTATCGCCTGGCCGCCCAGCGCGGCGTGGCGCCGAAGCACTCGAGGGGCTGCCTGTGCGGCCTGGCCGTGGCGTTCGTCAGTCACAAGGGAGAGGTCTTCCCCTGCGGGTATCTGCCGGTCCACTGCGGATCGGTCCGCGAGAAGCCGCTCGCGGAGATCTGGCGGGGCTCGGAGGTCTTCGCGGAGCTTCGCGACTTCGAGCGGCTGCGGGGCAAGTGCGGGCGGTGCGAGTTCAAGGGCATCTGCGGCGGGTGCCGCGCTCGGGCATACGCCCTCACGGGCGACTATCTCGCCGGCGAGCCGGCCTGCACGTACACCCCCGGACAGGGCGAACCGAAGTGACCGGCAGAAAAGAACGCCACTCCCCCGGGCGCCGGCTGTTTCTCTTGGTAGGCCAATCTGCTTGAAAACTGGCCGGGTAGTGTATACACAGGAAGACGTGGTGAAGCGCATCCCCGGACGATCAATGGTATTCACGTGAAGGAGACGCACATGTCGCGCATGGATCGACGTACGTTCCTGAAGGGCTCCCTCGCTACGGCGGGGGCAACGGTCTTCATCAGCGGAACGAAGGCCTCCGGGAAGATCATCGGCGCGAACGATCGGTTCCGCATCGCGGTGGCGGGAGTACACGGGCGGGGCGGCAACCACATCGGCGGCTATATGGGCCAGAAGAACGTGGAGGTCGCCTACCTGATCGACCCGGACCGCAACGTCTTGAACCGGGCCGTGGACCGGCAGAACAAACGCATCAAGGGCAAGTACCCCGTCAAGGGCGTCGAGGACGTCCGGGAGGCCCTTCAGGACAAGGACCTGAATGCCGTTTCCATCGCCACGCCGAACCACTGGCACTCGCTCATGACGATCTGGGCGGCCCAGGCGGGCAAGCACGTCTACGTCGAGAAGCCCGCCAGCCACGACATCGTCGAAGGCCGCGTCGCCGTCGAGGCGTGGAAGAAGTACGGTGTGGTCATCCAGCACGGCACGCAGCAGCGCAGCAGCGGCAAGCGCGCCGCCCAGATGGCCGCCATCCAAGCCGGCAAGTTCGGCAAGCTGAAGATCTCCTACGGCTATTGCTGCAAGCCGCGCGGGGGCATCGGGCACAAGCCCCCGTCCGATCCGCCGGACTACCTGAACTGGGACATTTGGCGCGGCCCGGCGAAGATCGAGAAGTACCACGGCAACTACGTGCACTACAACTGGCACTGGTTCTGGAAGACGGGCAACGGCGACATGAACAACCAGGGCACGCACCAGCTCGACGTGGCCAGCTGGGCCCTCGGCGCGGACCACAGGCACCCGATCCGCGCGATGGCCCTCGGCGGGCGGTTCAAGTGGAACGACCAGGGCGAGACGCCCAACACCATGTTCGGGATCGCCGAGTACGCCAACGGGCAGTACGTGTTCTTCAACGTCCGCAACGTCAACTACAAGGGGTACAAACGGCAGGTGATGAACGAGTTCTACTTCGAGGACGGCGGGTGGATCGACGGCGGCGACCGGTACCATCCCGGCCCCGGCAAGAAGCCCGAGCAGGTCGACGTCCCGAAGGCGGAGGTCACGCCCGGCGGGGCGTTCGGCAGCTTCATCACCGCCTGCCGGGCCGGCAAGCAGGAAATGGCCAACGGCACCATGCTCGACGCCCACTACGGCTGCGTGGTCGGCCATCTGATGAACAACTCGTATCGCATCGGCAAGAAGGTGCCCTTCAACGCCAAGGCGGGCAGGTTCGGCGACAACAAGGACGCCTACGAGCACTTCATGAAGCTCCACGAGATCATGCGGGACGGCTGCGGCATCCCGGAGGACGGCGCGCAGTATATCGTCGGCCCGTGGCTGACCTTCGACCCCAAGACCGAGAGGCACACCGGCGACTTCGCCGAGGAAGCCAACAAGCTGCTCAAAGACGACAACCGCACGGGCTTCGAGGTCCCCCGGGCCGACAGGGTCTAGCCGCATAACGCGCGGGCCAAGGCCCGCCGCTAAACGCTCCGCACGCATCAGCCCGCGTGCCTGCCGCCAGGCGCCCCGTTTAGCGGGCCAGCTTGCTGGCCGCGTCGGCGGTCTGGGTGCCGCCCCTCACGCCAGCAGCAGGACCATGATCCCCACCAGCGCCAGACAGACCGCCACGGTGACGACGAAGCCGACCCAGGACTGGCGGCTGGGCTTGACGAGGAACAGCCCCGCCGCCGTGAGCCAGCGTCTCTCGGGCGGGATGGCCTGGTCGAATGGCAGTTCGAGCTTGGCCTCCTGGCCGATGGGGACGTAGATCTTCCGGAAGAAGTTCTCGATGACCTCCCTCTTCGGCGGCGCCGACAGCAGGCTGCCGACGATGCCGAAGACCAGCCCGGCCAGCAGGGGCAGTCCACTGGTGGCCGCCAGGGGCCACTTCAGGACGTAGCGCGTGACAATGAGCACGGCGGCGGCTGCGATGGTGCTCGCGAACACTCCCGCGCTGTTCATCCGCCGCCACAGGATGCCCATGACCACAGAGATTCCGATGGTCGCGGTGAGGTTGAAGTAGCTCAGGATGCTCTTGATGATGCTCTCGCGCATGGCAATGGCGAAGCCCAGCGACGCCGCAATGATCACCAGGCCGGTCACTCGCGTGATGAAGACGTAGTGGCCCTCGGGGGCGTTCGGGCGAATGTACCGGCGGTAGGCGTTCTGCGAAAACAGCCCCGCACAGGTCACCTGCAGCGCATCGCCCGTGGACATCGCCGCCGCCAGCACGCACGCCATCATCACGCCCTGGAGCACCTCCGGCAGCAGCCCTCGCACCGCGTCGCCGAAGGCCGCGTCCGCGTGGATGCCCGTTCCCTTGTACGCCAGCCAGCACAACGCCAGGAAGCACCAGCCCATCGTGCAGATCCGCTTGATCACGTTGCCGTAAGCGAAGCCGACGCGCCCCTCCCACTCCGTTCGCCCCGCGGACGTGACCGACACCAGGTGCGGCTGGGCCATCATGCTGAACGGCGCGGTGATGCACAGCATCAGGATGGCTGCCGGGGAGAAGTACTTCGGATTTCGCAGGCTCAGGAAGGTCTCCCCTGCGTCGGGCCAGCCAAGCAGCGTCGTCTTCGCGGCCGACCAGCCACCCACGAGGTTCAGCGCCATGGGGATGGCGATGAAGGACAGCGCGATGATCATGAGCCCCTGGATCATGTCCGTCCGGATGGCCGCGACGATCCCGCCCCAGTAGCTGTACAGCGCGAATACCGCGGTGGTGACGAGAAGGATGCCGAAGAACCACGCATCGGCCTCGCCCCTCAATCCAAGGAATGCGGCCGCCCGCCGGACGATGCGGGCGATCCAGCCGGCGAGAGTGCCGGTTCCCGCCTCGACGGCTCTCGGTGCACCAGGGCGGGACGCCGCGGGAGACGAGGCCGGGGCCGCTTCGGCCGCCTCCACGGCTGTTGCCTTGCCCATCATCCCCTGAACGGTCCGCGTGGTGGCCAGCATGACGCTCGCGCAGACGATCATGCCCGAAACGACTGCCACGATGACGTACAGCACGCTGGCGGACGGCCCGAAACGCTCCTCGAAATAGTCCGCCACCGTCAGGCACCGCATCCGCCGCACGATCGGCGCGATGATCCAGTAGAACGGCGTGCCGAACATCCACATCCAGGAGATCCAGATGCCCGACGCGCCGCCGGCCACCGTCCCGCTGACCACGCCGGCCACGTCGCCGGGGTGCGTGCCGGCCCCGAAGGCGTGCATGACCATCATCGGCACGCCGAACCGCCGGCTGCCCACGAGGAACCCCTCGCGGTCGTGGATGCCTCGCTTCGACCACCAGCCCAGAACGAGCATCCCCACGAAGTACAGCGCCAGGACGACCCAGATCACGTAGTGCAGGCCTAACCATTCCATCGAGCGGACCTCAGATCGAGTGTTCTCTGTCTCCAGGAAGGCCCAAAGCCCGAGTGACGGCGGCCTCGGGCGCGAGCCCGGCGACCGCCGGGGGGGCTGACGACTGGTCGGGAGTCCTCTCGCTCCGCGCGGGCGCTACTTCCACGCCGCCTTGGGCGGGGAGGCATAATCGCTGAAGCGCTCGGCGACCTTGGCGGCCTTCTCGTCTGACTCGTGGAAGTAGATGCGATATCGCCACGTCCGTTCCTTGCCTTCGGCGAGCGTGTAGTCGCCGCGCTGCTTGCCGCGCGTGAAGTGCCTCAGGCCGAACGGGTTCGCCGTCAGCAGCCCGTACGTCCGCGCGTGCCACGTCGTAGGGTGCCGCAGGTTGCCCGGCCCGTCGAAGATCGCAAAGCCCACACGCCGGCCGTCCACCATCCCCGAGCAGTCCACCCAGGTCGCCTTCTTGCCCCACGCCGCGCCGGCGGTCAGGCCCTCGGAATTGACCAGCCGGCCCTTGTTGCCCTTCTTGTCGCAACGGAGCTCCGGCCTCATGCGAGTCGCGCAAAGCCCGCCCTCCTTCGTGTCGCCCAGGAGCACCTTGCCGTAGGCGGCACGGAAGGTGATCTCGATGTCCAGCATGCGGTGCGTGTCGGGCAGGCGGTAGACGCGGACGGTGCGGGTCTCGGCCATAACGGGTTTCTTCTCCACGTCCGTCCAGTCGAGCGTCTCGCGGAACATGCCCATCACGCCCCCGCCGGTCATGGCCTCGAAGCTCTTGTGGACGATGTAGCCCGCATTCCCGCCGATCGACCAGTTGTCCACGCCGTTGACCGCGCCGTGGGCCACGTAGATGCTCGTGTGGTGCGGGTGATCGGTGGCGACGTTCTTGGGAAGGTCCTTCTGAACCATCGGATAGGGTCGCGTCATGGCCAGTTGTCCGGGTCCGTGGACGGGGAAGAAGTACGGCCGGCGGAGAACGGCCTTGCCGATCGTCTTAGGCAGGAACACGTAAGACGTAAACGGCTTGCCGTCGATGGTCACGTCCACCCGGCCGGCGAGCTGCTTGAGCGCGACGGCCGCAGCGTCGGCGGAAGACGCCGTGCCGGTCTCGACGGAGTACGTCTTGACGGCCCCGGCAGGGAGCCTATCGAGGACCCACCAGAGCTCTCCCTCGGCGACCTGGCAGGGGACTTCCTTCGCGCCGTCGGTCATCTTGGCGCCGGTGGCGGCCTCCGGCAGCTTGACGCTCATGGGAACGTGCGCCCGCGCCTGTGGGCCCGCCTCGACGAGGAGCTTCCTGGCGGCGCGGGCGCTTCGTGTGCTGCCGGCGGCGAGGCAGATCACGGCCCCCGGCAGGAGAAACACGACGATCTTCCACTGGCTGTACAGATCCATGGCCTTCTCCCAGAGAGAAACGTGTACGCGGCTGCTCCACACGGCCAATACCCTACGCGACGGTGCGGCGAGGCTCAAGCGCTTTGCCGGCCGGGCGCGTCCGGCAATTTTCGATTGAAAAACACAGGCGTTTGCGGCACACTCCGCGGGCTGAAAAGGAAAGGAATGAATCATGCCCATGAAGAAGTTCATCAACGATCCGGCGAACCTGAGTCCTGAGCTGTTGGAGGGTCTCATCCAGGCCTACCCGCGCAAGGTGGCGCTGGAATCCGAGAAGCTCGTCGTTCGCGCCAAGCCGAAAGACGAATCGAAGGTGGCGATCGTCACCCTGGGCGGCTGCGGCCACGAGCCCGCACTCCAGGGCTTCGTCGGTGACGGAATGCTGGACGTCAGCGTCGTCGGGGACATCTTCGCCGCGCCGGGCCCGCCGCCGGTGATCGAGGCCCTCCGCAAGATGAACCGCGAGGCCGGCGTCCTGTTCGTCGTGCTCAACCACGCCGGCGACGTCATGAGCGCCAACATGGCCATGGAGATGGCCAAGCAGGAAGGCCTCAACGTCCGGATGATCCTGACGCACGAGGACATCGCCCCCGGCCGCGATGCTCCCGCCGAGGACAAGCGCGGGCTCGTCGGCTGCATCCCGCTGTACAAGATCGCCGGTGCCGCCGCCGAGGCGGGAAAGGACCTCGACGAGGTCTGCCGCGTCGCCGAGAAGTACAACGACAACATGGCCACGCTCGCCGTCGCGCTCAAGACGGCCACCCACCCGCAGAGCGGCGACGAGATCTTCGAGCTGGCCGACAACGAGATGGAAATCGGCATGGGCCAGCACGGCGAGGCCGGCACGGGCCGCAGCGATATGGTCAGCGCCGACGAAACCGCCGCCAGGATGATCGAGCAGTTGATCCCCGCCGTGGCGGCCGGCAGCGGCGACAAGCTGTACGTCATGATCAACGGTGCCGGCGCAACGACGCTCATGGAGCTGTTCATCATCTTCCGCGCGACGAGGAAGGTGCTGGCCGACGCCGGCATCGAGGTGGCCCGGGCGAACGTCGGGGAGTTCCTGACGGTCCAGGAGATGGCCGGCTTCCAGATGCACGTCGCCAAGATCGACGACGAGGTCATCAAGCTGCTCGACGCCCCGTGCGACACGCCGTTCTGGACGGTCCGCTAGTCTGGGAAACTCGCCCGATGGCGGAGACGATCGGCTACGAACAGTTCGTGCAGATGATCCGCGGCGGCCTGGAGGCCATCCGCGCGAACCACGGGGAGCTGTCCCGGCTGGACAATGCCCTTGGTGACGGTGACCACGGCTCGGCGATGCTGCGGGCCGTCGAGGCCGCCGAGAGGGCCATCCTGCAGACGACCGACGGGGGGGCCGTGAAGCTGCTCCAGGCCGTCGCCTGGGGCGTGATGGGCTCGGCGGGCGGCGCGCCGGGCCCGCTGTTCGGCTCGTTCTTCCTGGGCATGAGCGCGGCGGCGGGCGAGGGCGACATGGACGCCGCCGCGGTGGCGGCCATGTTCAAGTCCGGCCTGGCAGGCCTGCGGAAGCAGACGAAGGCCCAGCCGGGCGAGAAGACGATGATCGACGCGCTGGTGCCGGCCGTCGAGGCCCTGCGCGCATCGGCCAACGCGTCGGGCAATATCGCCGCGGCGCTGGCCGGGGCGGCCGAGGCCGCCGTCAGGGGGGCCGAGTCCACGCGCGACATGCAGGCACGCCACGGCAAGGCACGCAACATGGGCGAGCGCACCATAGGCCACCAGGACCCCGGCGCCACGTCCGTATCCTACCTCTTCCAGGGGTTCGCCGAGGCCGTCGCAGCCGGCGGCAAGGAGTGAAAGGAACCGACAGACCATGGCCGAAGCAACGGGCAACAAGGACGCGAAGGACTTCGGGATCGGCATCCCGCAGGAGAGCCGGGGCTACTATCTCAAGGGCTCGGCCAACCTGGACTGGGGCATGAAGGACCGCCTCTCACGGATCTTCGACCCCGCCAGCGGCAAGGTCGTCATGCTGGCGTTCGACCACGGCTACATCATGGGCCCGACCAGCGGCCTGGAGCGCATGGACCTGACGATCGTCCCGCTGATCGAGCACGCCGACTGCCTGATGTGCACGCGCGGCGCGCTGCGGCAGATCGTCCCGACCACGTGCAGGAAGCCCATCTCGCTGCGGTACTCGGCCGGCTCGACCGTGCTGACCGAGCTGAACGACGAGTGCGTCATGGACATCGAGGAGGCGGTCCGCCTGAACGCCTCCATGCTGGCGGTGATGGTCGCCGTCGGCGGCAAGTTCGAGGCATTGACGATCGCCAACCTCACGCAGACGATCGACCTCGGCAGCCGCTTCGGCATTCCCACGCTGGGCGTGACGGCCGTCGGCAAGGAGCTGACGCGCGACGCGCGGTACCTGAGCCTGGCCAGCCGCGTCTGCGCGGAGAACGGCGCCCACGCCGTCAAGACGTACTACTGCGCCGAGGACTTCGAGCAGGTCACGGCCTCCTGCCCCGTGCCGATCGTCATCGCCGGCGGCAAGAAGCTGCCCGAGCCGGACGCCCTGAAGATGGCCCGCAACGCGATCGACCAGGGCGCCGCGGGCGTGGACATGGGCAGAAACATCTTCCAGGCCGACGATCCCGTCGCCATGATCCGGGCCGTCCGAGCCGTCGTACACGACGGCGAGAAGCCGGACAAGGCCCTCGATCTCTACGAGACGCTGAAGGCCGAAAGGAAAGCGTAGAGGCCCGCCGACGCCCACCGCACCTCTGAAAGCGCAAGGACTCCGAAGCCCAGCCATCCGGATGGCTGGGCTTGGCCTATCCAATGGCTTCCCCTATCCAATCGCTGGGCTTGGCATGTTTCCGGCGCTTCCGTTCCCGGCAGGTCAGCCTTCCTGCATGAACTCCACCGGCACGCCGTCGTGCAGGATGAAGGCCACTTTCAGCCCTTCCATCGGGCTGAAGGGCTCGATCAGCACCTCCTGGTCGGCCAGCGCGGCGTCGAGGTCGTCCACCTTGTAGGCCACGTGGGCCGTCGTCTTCAACTGCTCCGGCATGGGCGAGTCCGGCTCGAACCGCAGGTACTCGATGGCGTAGGGGCTCGAGGCGGAGTCGGTGACGTGCACCCCGCCCTCCTCCAGGAAGGTCTCCCCTTCCCGCTGCCTGTCGGTGGGAATGCCGATATGGCTGAATTCTCTCACGGTCGTCTCCTTCGACTGGCTGCCTCGGATCAGAACTTCACGTCCGGGCTGGTGAATCTCAAGGCGTCGTTGCCGCGGTCGCCGGCGTAGCCGGTTACGGTGCGGCTGGACCACAAGACGCCCGCCGGTTCCGCACAGACCCGCACGCAGGGCCGCCCCGATTGGGCCGCTCGCTCTCTCTGCTTGCCCGGATCACGTCCCTCCTCGCGACGGGCCCCTAATACCTCAGGATCTCGACGGCGTTGATCTCGGGGTTCTGGACGTTGGCGACGAACTCGATCTTCAGCTTGCCGTCGGTCACGACGATGTCGCTGCACTCCATGACCAGCGGTTTGGCGAAGCCGCCCGCCTCCTTGAACACGTCGAGGTCCTTCAGCTTTGTCTCGCCGTTGATCTTGACGGAGAACAGGCGCATACCGGGCTCCGTGTGCGGCTCATAGGTTTCGGCGAAGTGCAGCCGCACCCAGTACGTGCCGTTCTCTACCGAGAACTGGTAGGCGTCCATGCTGTACCGCTCGGTGAGGTACAGGTTCGGCCGCCGGCAGAGCGGGATGGTCATCCCGACGCGTTCGACGGTCAGCCCGCCGATCGCGCCCCACTCGGCATCGGCGGCCAGCACCTGGTCGGCGGCCCATGTCACGCCGGTCTCGTCGGTGTACTCCTTGTCCGTCCCGCAGTTGACGCGAATTGCGAACGTCGGGCCGCAGCCCGTCGCGCCGGCCAGCAGGACCGTCATCAACAGCGCCGTCGTCACGTATCTCATGGCTGTTTCCTTTCCCTTGCGCCTCCGACCGGGAAAGACGCTCTACGCGATGCGTCCGGAAGAGGCGACGTGTGGAATCCGGAACGAGAGTATGCGCGATCTTTACGCGAAAGGCAACTTCTGGTACGTTCCGGCCCGCGATATCGCGAGGATCGTGTCATGCCCAAGCGTTACCGGGCCGCCAGCGAAGAGAAAGCAGAATGAGTTCGGACACGAGTTCCGGGAGGACCCGCTGGCCGGTGCGCACGCTCAAGCTCGCCGCGAGGATCGTTCTGGTGCTCCTTCTGCTGGCCCTCGCGGGGAAGTTCTGGCTCGCCCCCGCGGTGATCCGCCGCCAGGCGTGCTCGGCGCTGGGCAGGCACTGGCGCGGCCGGGTCTTCGTGGATGACGTGGAGTTCAACTACTTCGGTCCGATCCGTCTTCGCGGCCTGCGTGCCGTGGGTCCGGCCCGGCGAGAGTGGGCGTCGATCGGCGAGGTGACGCTGCTCCTGAAAGACTGGCCGAGCCTGCATCCGTACCTCACGGCCGTCGACGCCGAGCGGGTGCGGCTCACGGCCCACTTCGAGAATGGCAGGTGCCAGCCGCCAATTCTCAGGCCCCAGACGCCCGAGGACGGCGGCCTGGGCGAGGCGGGGGAATACCTGGACCTTCAATCCGTGCGCGTCGAGGACGTCACCGTGGCCCTCATCGACCACGGCACCGGCAGCCAGTGCGGCTGGCGGTTCAGCTTCTCGGCGAATCGGGAGACCGGCGGCCGCTACGAGGTCCGACTGGTCCAGGAGGCGCCGGTGGCCTCCCTCGTGCCGGTCCTCTCCGGCAGCGTGGACCTCGAAACGCTGGAGTCACGCCTGCGCGTGAAGCTCAACTACGAGCTCCGGAAGGACGACGCGGATTTCCTCCTCGGGCTCTTCGACGCCGCTCACGTCCGCCGGGCACACGGCTTCGTTGACCTGGACGTGTCGCTGGCCGGCAGACTCGACCGGCCGGCAGGGCTCGAGGCCACCGGCACCATCGAGCTGACCGACGCCCGCGCCGAGGCGGCCAAAGGCCCAATCATCGACGACCTCGACCTTCGAGTACGGCTGAACGCCGGGAAGGCGATGCTGACCTCGGCGCGGGCACTGACCCCCGCCGGGTCCGTCCACGTCGACACCACCCCGATCGAGTACGACCTCACCACGGGCGCCGTATCCGCCGACGTGCACACGCTGGTCGTCGAGAGCGCGGGGGGCGACTACGGCGGCTTCTGGCGGGACACGTTCGGCGGCGCCACCGCACGGGGCAGGGTCATGGCCACGGGACAGATCGGTTTCGATCCGAACCGGCCGCGGCCGGTGTACTTTGACTTCGAGGTCAAGCCGGAACTTGCCGAAGTCCGTTTCCCCAACAGCCCTCAACAGGACCTGAGGTACGTGACGGCCGGGCGACTCCGTCTGCGAAGCACCGAGTTCGAGACCCGCGACCTGGCCGCAACATTCGCCAAGGGCCGCGCCAAGCTGAGCGCCGTTATCCGCCTGGGCCCCGCCGCGGCCGGGGACCGGGGGCCGGCACTTCGGGACTGGGCCGACGTGAGCCGGCTTTCAGGCAGCGGCCTGCTGTTCATGGACGACGTCGATCTCGTCGGCGTGCCCGTCCTCCCGGGCCTGCTCCAGGTGATGCAGGTACTGCCCAAGGGCCACAAGGGCCTCAGCGATCTGCACGTGCTGTTTGCCCTCGAGAACGGCGTTGTGACGGTCGAGGAGGGCAAGCTGGCCAACCCGATATCGGCGCTGGACGTCGAGAAGGGCGGGAAGATCGACCTCAGGAAGAAGCACCTGGACCTGCACGTCGTCGTGGTGGGCATCCGGCAGTTGCATACGGTCCTGGAGGCGATCCCCCTGCTGAACCTGGCGGTGGACTTCAAGGACAAGCTGGCCCGTTTCCGCGTCCTCGGGCCGTGGGACGACCCGCCGGCGAAGCTGGTCCGCAAGGAGCCGCTGGCGGACCTCTCCAAGGGCACGGAGGACTTCTTCAAGGGCGTGGTCAAGACCGGCGGGCAGATCGGCCCGGGCATCGTCAGCGGGCTCAAGGGCATTGGCGACCTCTTCAAGAAGCTCGACGAGACGCTCAAGAAGAAGCCCGAGAAGTAACCGCCGCTCAGAACGCGCCGACGCGAGGCTGCCCGTCGTCGGCGGCGAGCATGACGGCATCAAAGATCCGCTTCATCAGGTCGTGCTTCAACGGGAGGCAGTCCGGCCGGTCCCAGAGGTTGTCGAACTCCTGCGGGTCCTCGGCCAGGTCGTACAGCTCGCCGACGTCGTGGCCATGGTAGACGATGAGCTTGTAGCGGCCGTCGAAGATCATGTTGGCGCGGCTGGCGTTGCGCACGGGCATGGCGTCGTGGTACTCGCAGCGGACGAAGTCGCGGTGGCGGCCCGGGTCGGCCTGGCCCGTGAGGATGCCCAGAATGCTCCTGCCCTGGACGTAGTCGGGCACGTCCAGCCCGGTGGCCTCCATCAGCATTACGGGCACGTCGGTCAGCTCGACGAGCGCGTCGCTGCGCAGACCGGCCTGGAAGCGCCCCGGCCAGGAGACGATCAGCGGCACGCGGACGGCGCCCTCGTAGAACCGGCAGCCCTTCCGCAGCAGGCCGTGATCGCCCAGCATCTCGCCGTGGTCGCTCATGAAGATGACGATCGTATTGTCCCGCTGGCCGGTCGCCTCGAGCGCATCGAGCATGCGCCCAACCTGGTCGTCAATCAGCTCGATCTGGGCGTAATACGCGGCGACCATCCGCCGGGCGTCGTAGTCGTGGACATCTTGCGGCTTGGCGGTCTGGTGGTCGATCTCGCGGAAGGCAAGCTGCGTTTCCATCTCCTCCGGCTTCAGCAGGGGCAGCGGCATGCTTGCCACGTCCATCCGCTCCATGTGCTCCGGCGGCGGGTCGAACGGGGGGTGCGGGTCGAACGGGTTGACGCTCATCAGCCACGGGCCGTCGCGCCGCTCGGACATGAAGGCGACGGCCTCGTTCGCGCACCACGTGGTCTGGTGGTACTCGGCCGGCACGCCCCTGCACACGATGCCCTCCCTCGGCCCGTAGTGCTCGGACCACTCGAAGCCCTGCTCGGCCAGCCAGCGCTGGTAGTCGTGGCGCTCGTTCGGCCAGTAGTCCTCGGGGTACGGGTGGTGGCTCCACTTGTAGAAGCGGTACCCGTCGCCGAACCGCCTCTCGACGCGCTTATTGGCGGCCGAGAGGTGCAGCTTGCCCGACAGGCCACAATCGTAGCCCGCCTCCGACAGCCTCCGCGTGATCAGCTTCTCCGGGCACGGGAAGTACTCGTTGCCGTTTCGGTTCACGTGCAGCGTGGACGGGTAACAGCCGGTGAGGAAGCACGCCCGGCTGGGGGTGCAGATCGGGCTCTGGGAGTAGCACCGCGTGAAGGCCACGCCCTCGGCGGCCAGGCGGTCGATGTTCGGCGTCCGTATGTGTGCGTTCCCCAGCGCCGCGATCGTATCAAACCGCTGCTGGTCCGTGCAAATCCAGAGAACGTTCGGGCGGGTGTCTGCCATCGCGAATACCTCTCTCCTGTATAGCCCTCGGCCCAGAGAACCGGGGGGGCTGAATCATACAACAACACGGTCCGCCGCGTGGGCCTTTCTCGTGCCCGGTGTCGGCGCAGAGAATCGCCCGGCGCTTTGCAGCACGGCCGCGGACGTGGTAGGGTAGCTCGGAAGGAGAAACGCACATGATACCTGATCTGACGCGTCGCGATTTCCTCACGCGCGGGCTGGCCGCCGGCGCCGCGGCTTCGGCCGCCCGTGCGCTCCCGGAGGCGCTGGCAGCCGGGAAGGCCGGCGCCGGGCCCGGGTCGAAGATGCGGCTCGGCCTGGTTACCTACCTCTGGGCCAAGGACTGGGATCTGCCCACGCTGATCGCCAACTGCCGGAAGGCCCGCGTCCTGGGCGTGGAGCTGCGCACCACGCACAAGCACGGCGTCGAGCGCAGCCTGACGGCCGGGCAGCGTGCGGAGGTCAAGAAGCGCTTCGAAGACAGCCCCGTTGTGCACGTCGGGATCGGCAGCAACGAGCGGTTCGACGACCCCGACCCCGGGAAGCTCAAGCAGGCCGTCGAGGCCACCAAGGCCTTCATCAAGCTCAGCCACGACTGCGGCGGCAGCGGCGTGAAGGTAAAGCCCAACAGCTTCCACAAGGGCGTTCCCCACGAGAAGACGATCGAGCAGATCGGCAAGAGCCTCAACATCGTCGGGAAGTTCGGCGCCGACTTCGGCCAGCAGATCCGCCTGGAGGTCCACGGGCAGTGCTCCGAGCTGGGCACGATGAAGGCGATCATGGACGTGGCCACGCACCCCAACGTGGGCGTCTGCTGGAACTCCAACGGCACGGACCTGAAGGGCAAGGGACTGGAGCACAACTTCAACCTCGTCAAGGACCGCTTCGGCGCCACGGCCCACGTCCGCGCGTTCGACAACCCCGGCAACAGCTACCCGTGGCAGAAGCTGATCGACCTCTTCGTGAGGATGGACTACGCGGGGTGGATTCTGTTGGAGGCCCGGGCCAAGCGAAAAGACTACGTCGCGGCGCTCGCCCAGCAGAACAAGCTCTTCGAGCAGATGGTGGCCAAGGCGCAGGGCGCGGTGTGAGGGCGCACATTCCGCCGGTTGGCTGTGCAGACGCGGCCCGCAAGCGGGCCCGCTAAACGGGGTGACTCGCGCCTCATTGCCGGGTCGTGACGTTGTCGGCGGCGATGCTGTTGGCGGCGGCGCTCAGGTCGAACGCGGGCAATGCTCTCTTCTTCTTGGGCGCGGCGACGTGCAGGTCGGACATGACGTTGCCGGTGACGGCGATTCGCCTGCATTCCCCGCTCGTCTCGACGGCTGCGCCCTGAAGGCCCGTGAAGATGTTCCCCGCGATCACGACGTCGCGCGTCCCTTCCAGCAGCACGCCTGTGGCCGGGTCGTCGCGCCTGGTCTTTCCCCCGATGTGCGCGTTGGAGAAGTTGTTTCCGGTGATGGTGATGCGGCCGCTGTCGGGCCCCACGCGAACGCCCAGCTTCCTCGACATCGTGAACGTGTTGGCCGAGACCGCGCAGCCCCAGGCGTCGCGGAGGTCCACGCCCCCGCCGCCGTTGTGGGCGAGGACGTTCGCGCTGACGGTGTTGCCGTAGCAGTCGCGGTCCATGATGACGGCCGTGCCGCGGCACTCCTCGATCATGTTGCCCGAAAGGACCGACCCGTACGTGTTCTCGATGACCACGCCGTGGCGGAGGTGATCGTCCAGGTTGTTGCCGTTCAAGCACAGGTTGTAGCTGTCGATGCAGCGCACGGCGTCCTGGTTCTCCTCGAACTGGTTGGCGCTGACGACGATGTCGTGCCCGCGGAGGATGTTGAGCCCGGCCTGGGCGTTGTAGGTGATGATCGAGTCCGACACGCGCGGGTCCTCGTAGCAGTCCACCGCGTTGATGCCGTGCCCGCCGTTGTGATCGACGCTCAGGCCGTGCACGTACAGCTCGTTGACGCCCTCGGCCAGCAGGCCGTCGCCGCTCTTGGGGTTCCCGCTGATCCGGAAATCGGCCAGTTGCACGCGCCAGATCCTCCCGCTGCGCTTTCCCGCGACCCGAGCCGGGCGCAGGATGAGGGCGGGCTGGCCGGCCTCGTTGCGGTTGATCAGGTGGGTGGCCGCTCCCGCCCCCTCGACGCGCGTGTTCGGGCGGCTCAGGACCAGCGGGCCGGTCAGCTCGAAGTCACCCGGCGGCAGCTTCACCAGCCCGCCGGCCTGGGGGACGGCATCGAAGGCGGCCTGGAGGCTCGGGTACTTCGACGCATCGATCGCCGCCGCCCGCGGCCCGCCCGCCTTTGCGGCCCCCGCCGGCGGATCGGCGGCGACCGTCCAGCGCCCCCACAGGGCGGCAACGCCGAGCACAGCGACGAACAGCGACAATGCGGCCAGCCGTTTGTCAGCTTTCATGGCGCGTTTCCCTTGTGCTTGGCCCAGTAGTCGGGCATGAGCTCCTTGGTCTTGGCCTCCATCTCCTGGTCGCTGATCGCGGTGAGTCGGCCCTCCTTCTCGTACTGGTCTATGACCCACCGGGCGAGGCGCGCGCACTTGATCTTACTGATCCGCTCGGCGCCCTTGAGGCCGAAGAACTCGTTGATCCAAAGCGCCACGCCGTCGGTGCCGCTCTTGTCGGTGATGGCCACTCGCGGCGGGCGGGCCAGCAGCTTGCCCGTGTCGAAGATGTTGTAGATCCGCTCGTCGCGGCGCAGCCCGCCGGCGTGGATGCCGGCCCGCGTTGTGTTGAACGCCCTGCCGGCGAAGGGATAGTTGTCCGCAATGGGCAGCCCGATCGACCGCATGTAGTCGGCCAGCTCGGTAATGGCCGTCGTGTCGATCCCGCACAGATCGCCCTTGATCGCGATGTAGTCGAAGATCGCCCCCTCCGTCGGCGGGTTGCCGGTCCGCTCGCCGAAGCCGAACACCGTCGTGTTGACGAAGTCGCACCCGCACAGCCAGGCGGTCGCGGCGTTGACGTTGACCTTGTGGAAGTCGTTGTGCCCGTGCCACTCCAGCCGGTCGCTCGGGACGCCGCACTCGCGGTTGAGCTTGTAGATCAGCTTCGGGATGCTCCGCGGCAGCGAAGCGCCGGGAAACGGGATGCCGAAGCCCATCGTGTCGCACAGGCGGATCTTCGCCGACAGCTCCTCGGGCACCTGGCTGCTCATCTCCATCAGCCGGTCGACGAACGG
>CAYRVX010000120.1:0-21230 GCA_964427875.1 uncultured Planctomycetaceae bacterium | reverse complement strand
ACGTCCCACAACTGCCGGGCCATCTGGTAGTTCGTCAGGGCCTTGTTGCCCATGTTGGCCGTCGTGCAGTGCATGTAGTGGAAGTGCCTGGCCCCCAGGCGGTGATAGGTGGGGATGTCCTTCGCCATGGTGTGCATGAAGCAGATGGGCAGGCACTTGTAGCCGGAGACGTTGTAGTACTCGCCGATGCAGAGCTGGCCGCGATAGTGGCGGTTCGGCTGGCTGACCCACCCGTCGAGCTGGCGGCGGTAGCGGCTGTTCCGCCCGCTGCGGGGATCGAGGAAGTCGAAGACGTACGAGCGGCAGATGGGGAAGAACGTCGCCGCGCAGGTCTCGTAGTCGAAGCCTTCCGGCAGCGGCCGGCTGGGCGGGGCGAGGACGTCGGCGTAGGCCAGGAAGCGGACGATCAGCGGGCGGTGGATTCGGCCGGCGCGGCGGGCCTTCCTGATCTCGCGGTCGAGGTGATAGACCAGCCGCAGGTTGCGGTCGGTGGGCGTGCCGAGGGCCTTGCACGCGGCGCACTGGCACCACCTCCCGCCGTCGAGCGTCCAGAACCGCACGACGTCGGCGTCGCGGTAGGCCCCGTCGGTCAGCGAGCGGACGTAGTTCTTCATGAACTCGGCGGTCGCGTGCGGGTTGGACGTGCAGTAGTTGGTGCCGAACTCGCCGCGGATGCCGGCCACGCGCCGCCCGGAGACCAGCGGGAACCACTCCGGATGCGCCTCGAAGCAGCTCAGCTTCCCGTCCTTGTTCTCGTCGCCGCGGTACTGCTTGCTCGGCGGGTAGGGGTCGGCGGCCTTTCGCTCGTCGCCCTCCAGCCGCGGGTGATCGTACGGGTACGCGCGGTCGGGATTGAGGAACCGCGCCTGGGCGTCGTGCGCGCCGCAGGACGTCCGGATGCCGAGCTTGCGCATCAGGGCGTGCGGCTTCTGCTCGACGCACCAGTAGTTCAGCCGGTTGCGGGCCATCCACAGCAGGAACCTCTCGTCGCCGCGGTCCTCCCACGCGTGGAAGCCGCGCGTGAGGAACGACGGCCTGGCGGTCACGTCGTGCTCGCCGAGGGCGCCGACGCGGGGGACCTCCTCGTGGACCTCCCCGGGGGCGAACCAGCGGAAGCCCAGGCGGTGCAGCAGGTCATAGGCGGCGTAGAGCGTTCCGGCGCGCCCCCCGCCGGCAAGGTGGATCACGCTTCGCCCGCCCGCGCGGAACGTGCAGATGCGGTAGCCCTGCGGGCCGAGCCCGGCCGGCTCCGCCCGCGCCGCGGCCGGGCGGGCGGCGGAGGTCAGCAACTTCCGGGCCGCGGCGTTGGTCTCCGCCGAGCCGACGAGGATCCAGTCCCCCTTCGCCGGCGGGCTGTCGTCGTCGACGACGGGAAAGTCGTCGGTCCTGCCCGTGGCGCGGCGCAGGTGGCGCTGAAGCTCGACGGCTGCGAAACACTCCGTGCAGATCACGTCGTCGCCGGCGTCGGCGTCGAGCCAGTCGACCTTCGCCTCGCCGCCGGCGGCGGCGTTGGCGTCCGGGAACGCGCCGGTGTTGACGACGATCGCCGTGCGGGCGGGGGCCAACGACAGGAGCACCCCCAGCGAGCCGGCGAGGAAGGCGGGGATCATCCCGCGGCGTCCTTGAAGATTTCGCGGGCGAAGTTGACGGCCTTCTCGACGGCGCGGACGGCCTTCTGGGGCCCGTCGCCGACGGGCGGGGGCTCGACGATGACCCAGCCGTCGTATCCGACGGCGCGAATGGCCTGGACGACGGCGCGGAAGTCCACGTGGCCCTCGCCGAGCGGCACGTCGAAGTCCGGCGGGGCGCCCTCGGCGATTCGCACGTCCCTAAAACGCACGAAGGCGATGTCCGCTGCGGGAAGCTGGCGGATGCCGGTGGCCACGTCGAGCTTCCGCGACAGGGCGACCCCCGTATTGCAGCACACCTTCACGTCGCCGGTGCTGCCCAGATGGTTCAGCAGGAACTGCTCCTGGTGGAAGGCGAGCGTGCTTTCCACGGCGATCACGACGCCGGCCTCCTCGGCGTGCTCCACCATGTCCAGCAGCGCATTGGCGGCGCGGGTCAGCTCGTCTTCCAGCTCGATGGCGTTCTTTCCGAAGAACGGCACGGTGACCATCTCCGCGCCGGCCTGAGACGCCGCCCCCAACGCGCGAAGCAGCACCTGCTGGGCGCCGTCGATGATCTCCTGCCGGCCGATCAACGCCGGCTCGGCGCGAAAGCAGTCCAGGTGCAGGCTCGGGATCGCCACGCCGGTCTTCGCGGTCAGCTCGGCGAGCTGCCCGGCGTGCTCCGGGCGGCCCAGGACCGTCGCCGTGGCGGCGGAGGCATAGCGGATCTCGATGCCGTCGGCCCCCGCCTTGGCCGCCAGGGCGAAGGCCTCCTGGAGGTCTTCCGTTCCCAGGTCGGGATGAACGATGCCTATTCGCATGTCTTCCTTCCGCGCGTGGTAAGGCTTCTCACGAATCGCCCGAGACGGCCACCTTCTGGCCGTCGGCGACATTCTTCAAGGCGTCGGTGGGGCCGATGATCCGGCCGATCGGCTCGACGTCGCTGGCCGCCCGTGGCTCACCGTCGGAGCCGCTGGCAGGGGTCCGGCCGAAGAAGATGCACAACGCCTGCCCCGCGGGCCAGTACCCGATCTCGCCGGGGGACATCTCCGAGCGGGTGGCGCCGGAGAGCTCCAGCGCCAGGCCGATCGACAAGTAGATCTCCTCGCCCCAGGTGCTCACCCGCCCCTGAACCGGCAGGGCCTGAAGGATCCTCTGCGCGCAGGGCGAGTCGTTCAACTCGGCCGGAACGGTCAACGTCTCGAATACGATGGAGGCTTGTCCAGGCACGATGGCTTCTCCCATCGGGTATTATCGTCCTCACGCCGCTCCGACCGCCAGGCAAACCAGGCGCCCCTCCCCCGCGTTGGCGAGCGTATGGGTCTCGTCGGCCTCGGTAGTGGCCATCTGCCCGGCGGACAGCTCACTCGAGCCGCCCGCGCCGGTCAGCTTCGCCGTGCCCATCACGACATAGTACGTCCACGCCCCCGCGGTGATCTTCGCCTCCTGGCCGGCCTCCATGCAGAGCATGTCGACGACGTAGGAGTTGTTCCTGGCCAGGTGCACGCACTGCGGCCGGGCCGAAGCAAAGCGAACCTTGGAAATGGCAGGTATAATGTCCATCGCGGCAACTCCGCCGCCTCTCACGGGACGGCTGGGCTACCCGCGGCCGGGCTCCGCCCGGGTCTCTGTTGGCGCGGCTGGGGTGTCGAAGTCTTCGCTTCTGCCGGTGCTCCTGTCGCGGAGCCGCGGCTCGCCGAGCGGGTTGATCTCGATCCGGAGCTCTTCCTGCGTGTCCTCGGTGACGGGGAAGCGGCCCCTGTGCGGGCCGGCGGACCAGGTGCACGTGGTGGGAAGCTCGTCCTCGTCGATCTCCAGCTCGTGGCGCAGCCTGCCCATGGGGGCGACCACGCCGAGATACTCCCGCCCGGCTGCGCTGCCGGTCAGGTGCACGTCGAGGCTCTCGCCCGTCAGGTTCACGAAGGTCAGCTCGACTTCCTTGTCACATCCCGCCAGCCACGAGGCACAGAGGAAAACACCGATGGTCGGCGCAATTCGCAACTTGGTCATGGTCTTCTCCCAAGCCAGCCGCAGCCAGAGGGTCGATCGCCTGATCAAGAGTATTATCCACCGAACCGATTAGGATTGCAAGAGGGCTTGCCGGCGCACTTTCGGCGTGAAAACCAGGGCCCGAATGTAGTATCCTGGGACAATGAAGATCGCTCTGGCACAGCTTGACCCGGTCGTGGGCGACATCTCGGGGAACACGGCCCGGATGGGCGATGCGATCGACCGCGCCGCCGCCGGCGGGTGCGACCTCGTCGTCTTCGCGGAGCTGTCGGTCATCGGATATCCTCCTCGCGACCTGCTGCGGAAGGAGCGTCTTGTCGCCGACAGCGTCGCGGCCGTGGAGGACCTCGCCCGGCGGTGCACGAAGGTTGCGGCCCTGGCGGGGTTCGTCCGCCCTGCGCCGTCCGGGCAGGGCCGGCCGCTCCAGAACGCCGCCGCCCTGCTGGCCGATGGCGAAGTCCAAAGCGTCCACGTCAAGACGCTCCTGCCGACCTACGACGTCTTCGACGAGACCCGCTACTTCGAGCCGGGCGAGAGGCCCAACTGCATCGAGCTCGCCGCCCGGAGGATCGGCGTGAGCATATGCGAGGACCTGTGGGACGCCGCGGCGCTCGGCCGAAAGCTCTACGGCCAGGACCCCGTCGCCCGCCTCGCCGCCGACGGCGCGGAGATCATCATCAACATGGCGGCCAGCCCGTACCAGCTCGGCAAGGCGGCGCTGCGCGAGGGGCTCTTCGCCCGCCAGGCGGCCCGAAGCCAGGCGACCATCGTCTACGTCAACCAGGTGGGCGGCAACGACGAGCTGATCTTCGACGGGGGCAGTTGCGCCGTCTCGCCGTCCGGCGAGCTGCTCGGGCGGGCGGCGAGCTTCCGCGAGGACCTGCTGGTCGTGGACCTCGACGCCCCGGCCGGACGCGTCGAGCCCGTGGGCGATGAAATCGCCCGCCTCTCGCAGGCGCTGAAGCTGGGCCTGCGGGACTACGTCGCCAAGTGCGGCTTCCGCAGCGTCGTGCTGGGCCTCTCCGGCGGGATCGACTCCGCCGTGGTGGCCACCCTCGCCGCCGACGCCCTCGGGCCCCAGAACGTCTACGCCCTGGCCATGCCCAGCCGGTACAGCTCGCAACACAGCCTCGCCGATGCCGCCACGCTCGCCGGGAACCTGGGCATCCACTACCAGGTGATCCGCATCGAGCCGATGCACGCGGCGTTCGAGGCCGCGCTCGGCGACGCGCTGGCCGCGCCGGGCTCTCAGACCGCCGCCGAGAACGTCCAGGCCCGCATTCGCGGGACCCTCCTGATGGCCGTCAGCAACGCGTTCGGGCACCTCGCGCTGGCCACGGGCAACAAGTCCGAGCTGTCCACCGGCTACTGCACGCTCTACGGCGACATGGCGGGCGGGCTGGCGCCCATCGGCGACGTGCTCAAGACCACCGTCTACCAGCTTGCCCGTCAGCTCAACGACGAGGCCGGGCGCGAGCGAATCCCCGCGGGAACGTTCACAAAGGCCCCCAGCGCCGAGCTGAAACCCCATCAGGTCGATCAGGACAAGCTGCCCGCCTACGACCTTCTGGACGGTGTCCTGAAGCGGTATATCGAGCTGGACGAGACGGCCGAGCAGATCGTCGCCGCCGGCCTCCCCGCCGAGGAGGTCCGCCGCGCCATCGCCATGGTCGATTCGGCCGAACACAAGCGCAAACAGGCGCCGCCGGTGTTAAAGGTAACGACGAGGGCCTTCGGTGCCCCAAGGCGCGTGCCCATTGCACATCGGTATGCGCCCATGGGAGAATCCTAGCGTGCGGGTGCTTTGCGGCCAGTGCGGCCGGCTCAACGAGCTGGAAGACGACTACGCCGAGCCGACGGCGGCGTGCTCCCAATGCGGGCACGTGATCGCCGTCGCGCAGGTGGCCGACGCCCGGGAAGGCCGAGGCGACGAAGCCCCCGCCGTCGAGGCGCCCGAGGCCGCCGGGCGGATGGAGGAGGAACCGGGCTTCGCCGAGCAGGCCCGCCAGTCCCCCGGCCGGAAGATCCCCATCACCTGCCCCAACTGCGGCAAGACCGTACAGGTCAGCGCCCGCGTCGCCGGCAGAAAGGGCCGCTGCAAGGACTGCGACCACCCGCTGGAGATCCCCTACCCCGACGACCTCGAGGAATTCGAGATCCCCGCCCTGTACAAGGGCGACGCCGAACAGGAGACCGGGCTGGAGCTCGTCCTGCCCCCCCAGGCGGCCGAGCCCGCCGTCGAGCGATCGCACCGCGAGGCGGAGCCCGCCATCGACCTGGCCCCGCAGCCCGACCTGGCGCCCGAACCGGTCGCGCACGATCTGGCCGAGCTGGCCGCCCTGCACCCGGCGGCGGACCTCGCCGCTCTCGACAAGGACCTGGACCTCTCGCGCATACTCCCCACGCACTCGGAGGAGGCCGGCCAACTGGCCAGCGCCGTCCTGGAGTTCCACGAGGACAAGCAGGCCGTCCGCGAGAGGAGGACGCGGGGCGCCAGGAGGATGCGGTGGCTCATCCTGCTGCTCATCGCAGCCGCAGCCGTCGCACTGCCGCTGGTTGTGGTCGTGCCCATCCTGACCCGCGGCGACGGGAACACGGATATCGCCTCGGTCCGCCCCGGCGGCGGCGATTCGAACGCGAGCGTCGCGCGGCCGGTCGCCCTTCCCGCCACGACGAAAGCCAGCGTCCCGACGCGGCCGGCGCCGGGACCCAAGATCCCGAGCTGCGAGGTCCTCGCCATGGCCTCCGCGCCGTTCATCGCCGGCGGGTACTTCCCCGCACCGGCAAGGTCGCTGTACTGGCGGATCACCGCGAAGATCTCCGCCGGCAAGGACCCGATCAGCTTCCAGACCCACGGCGCCGACGTGAGGCTGGTCTTCGGCAACGAGCGGTTCAACTCGCTGGGCGAGCCCGCCGGCAACCGGGGCCTCTTCCCGGCCCGAAGCCGCCGGACCGCCGTCTCGCTGAAGCCCGCGGAGGCCCGGAAGGTCACCTTCCTCTTCGAGGTGCCCATGGACCTCGCCCAAGGCCGACTGTTCATCCGCGGCGTGACCTACGAGGACATCACCCTGCCCGTCCCGCGTGAGCCCCTTGCCGCGGCCCGACTGGCCGGCACGTACCAGGAGACGCCGCCGCGACATCTCAAGCCCGTGCTGCGCGATCCGGTGATGGCCGCCATCCAGGCCACGCCGCGACAGAAGCTGATCGTCTCGCCCGACGCCGAAGGCATCCGGGTGACCCTCCCAGACGCGCACGTCACCGGCGCCGGGAAACAGGTCGCCCCGGGGCTCTTCCAGGTGCCCCTGAAGCACCGCCGGCACAGCCTCCGTGCCGCCGTTCGCTTCGTGGAGGGCGGCCGGCGAGCCATCCTGTATCTCGCCGACAGGCCCTTCCACCAGCTCACCTACGTCAATCCGAAGGCCAAGGCCCTTCCGCCGCCGAAGCCGCCCAAACCGAAGCCGGTTGCGGCCGTCAAGCCGCGCGGGAAGAAGCCCGCCACCAAGCCGATCAAAGGCCCCGGCGTCGGCTCGATGTGGGACGACTCCCACGGCTTCGACCCGAACGCCAGGCCCGACCCCAACGAGAAGGTCATCCTTCCCACCGGGCCGAGCATCTTCGATTAGCCCCGGAGCATCCGCCATGGGATTCCTCCACCGCCGGGAGGCGCCGCCAGGCCCGCTCGCCTCGACGAGGCGGGCCGCTTGACCATGAAGACCCCCGCGGAGCTCAAACAGGACATCGTCTTCGACGCGGCGCTTCGCGGCCGGCGGATGCGCTTCCACAGCACGTGGGGGCTCTTCAGCCCCCGCGGAGTCGACAACGGCTCGTTCCTGCTCGTCAAGCACATCGACCTCCGCGAGGGCGACGTGACGCTCGACCTCGGCTGCGGGTACGGCGCGATCGGCCTGGCCGTCGCCGCCGCCACGCCAAAAGGCCGCGTCCACCTGGTGGACAAGGACTTCGTCGCCGTGGAGTACGCCCGAGAGAACGCCCGCCTCAACGGCCTGGACAACTGCGAGATCTACCTGTCCAACGCCTTCAGCGCCGTCGGCGACGCGCGGTTCGACAACGTCGTCGCCAACCTGCCGGCCAACGTCGGCCGGGAGATGCTCTACATCATCCTCTCCGGCGCCCGCGAGCACCTCAACTGCGGCGGGCAGCTCGTCGTGGTCACCGTCTCCGGCCTGCGGGCCTTCATCAAGCGGAACTTCGAGCAGATCTTCGGCAACTACCGCAAGCTCAAGCAGGGCCGCCACCACACCGTCGCCGTCGCCGTGAAGCAAGCGGCGAGCAGTGCGTAAACCCCTTCAACGGGGCAGGATGACAACCGCCAAGCGCAGCTCTCATAAAGAAATAGGAGAGGCACGCCCGCAAGTTACTTACTGACAATGCCTTATAGCGGCGAAACCGCAAAATGGCTTTGTTTCGTAAAAAGGTGTGTGACAAGATTTCGTGGCATGGGCGTCCCGCCCGTGCGTCGCAGGGCCGTCCCGGCCGTGCACTTCCGGTCGACTCCACGACCGAAACGGTCGTGGGACGCACGGGCAAGCCCGGCGGATCCCTGCGGGGATGCCCGTCCCACCATGGGTGCCGCCGCGATAGGCGGTCACACACGCAAAAAGGCTTACGGCGTTCTCCGGCATGGCTCAAACGCAGGTAACAGCCTTTGAACCATGCGTACCCGGTATCCCGTAGCCAGTAGCCAGGTCCGCCCAGGCCTTGGCACATGCGTAAGCCCAAGATCCGGAGGTTGTTACTGACTTCCGGCTACCTTGGTCTCGTGGCGAAGGCTCCGCTACCGGCGAGCTGACTGTAACCAAACACTGGATCCTGCTGAACCAGGCCGATCGTCAGCCCCTGCGCCGCAGTCTCCACTGCCCTGGGAACCGACGGATCAGCTCGATCTCCTCGGGGCGGTGGGGGGATCCGTCGGGCTTCAGCAGGTCGTGGTGCCAGCGCTCGGGCTCGGGAGCCCCCCTGGGCGAGCCCCAGGGGTAGTATGTCTGAATTCGCCCCTTGACCAGCCCCCACATGTACCAGCCGGTGCCCTCGGTGGCGAAGGCGGGCAGGACCGCCTGGAAGGTCGAGCCTCGGCCCCGCGCGATACACTCGGTGCAGATGGCCGGCCGCTCGGCCGTCCGGCGCGCCAACCGCCCCGGGTCGGGCTTGCCGTAGTCGTGGAAGCTGACCACGTCGCACAGATCGGCCGCCTGCCAGCAGGTGGTCAGCGGCTGCGAGGCCTTCGCCGCCCGCGCCCAGGCAAACGCCGCCTCGACCAGCGGGCGGCTCTGCCGCTTGGGCTCGTTGTACAGGTCCCAGGCCAGCACCCGCCCGTCGCGGGCGAAACGCCCCACCACGTGCCGGACGTACTTCTCCAACCGCGGCCAGTGCTCGGGGGCCTTGCGGCGATTGCCCGGGCTGGAGGTCCACTGGCTGTTGTGGACGCCGGGCACGGGGTCCGGCTGTCTGCCCAGCTTCGGCTCGGGCTTGAAGCAGTCGTCGAAGAGGACGAACATCACCGAGATCCCACCCCTGGCGGCGATCGCAAGGAACCGGTCCATGCGCCGGATCAGACCGTCGGGATCGGCCTCGTAGACGATGTACTGCACGAACACCCGCACGCTGTTGAGGCCGTGCCGCCTGGCCCAGCCGAGCTCCTGGTCGATGGTGTTGGGATCGAAGGTCTCCTTCTGCCACATCTCGGTGGTGTTGACGGCCGTGCGCGGCACGTAGTTGCAGCCGCAGATCGGGCCGACCTCGGCGTACCACTTCCAGGCCTTCTCGGCCGGCCAGCGGGCGTCGCGGAGCTTCTGGAGAGCGGCCGGACCCATGGTCCTGACGGGGACCGCGAGCTTCTTCGTCGGGTCGAGGACCAGGCCCACGTCGATGTACTGGCCGCCCCTTGTCTGGGTGACGTGGACCGCGACGACGTTCTTCCCGGGCTTCAATGTTGCCTTCAGCTCGCCGGTGACGTCGTATGCGGTCCATGCCGTGTTGTAGCCGCAGGCCGAGAAGACCGGGGCGCCGTTGACGTACACCGCGACGTCCTCATCGTGACGGACGGTCAGGCCGGCCCGGGTGAACTCCAGCGGGGCGGGCACGTCGATCGATTTGCGCAGCCAGATGTCGGACGTGCTCCAACGCGTTCCGATAGTTGACCGCGGCGTGACCGAATCGGTGACGCCGAAGCCGGCCTTGCCCTCGGCCCACCTGCCGTCCTCGAAGCCGGGGGCGGTCCAACGGCCACTCGGCTTGTCGGTCGTGTATCGCCACGTCTCGCCGCCCTCGGCGGCGGTGCGGATCAACACTCGCGGGGCGGCGGCGGCCAGGGAGTGGACGAACAGGACCAGCAGGACGGGCACACCAAAGCGGCACATGATGGAAACATCCATGATCCAAGATCTCTCAGGCAGGCTCTCGCCCGCGACCGTCGCGGGCCCTTGCGCTGATTCTGCCGCCTCCCGCGGCCCTGTCAAGGCCGCTCTCGGTCCGCGTGAGTCGTGTGGGTCGGCGGCCTATGAGGGGAACGCCACGGCGGCGGGCTTGTATTCCGCCGGGGCGATGGTATCCTGACCTGCCTTGGCGGCGGAGGCGAACTTGCAGGGTGCCTCATGGAGACGACTGGTGACATCGCCTGCGTGATCCTCGCCGGCGGGCAGGGCAAGCGGATGCGCTCGGCGGACCTGCACAAGGTCTGTTTCCCGATTCTGCACCGCCCGGCCATCGTGCGGGCGATCGACACGTACAAGGCGGCGGGGCTGCGGCGGTTCCTGGTGGTGGTCGGGCAGATGGCCGAGCAGGTCATCGAGACGCTCTCGGCCGCCCACCCGGAGGTGACGTTCGTCTACCAGGCCGAGCCGCTCGGCACGGGGCACGCGGCGGCGGTGGCCGCACGGGCACTCGCCGCTCAGGGCGACTGCTTCGCCGCGATGGTCACCATGGGCGACAAGGTCACGCGACCGAGCGTGGTCCGGGCGCTGGTGGAGCGTTTCCGCCGCGGCCTGGCCGACGTGGTGATGGCCACCGTGCCGAAGGAGCCGGACTCCCCCTCGGGCCGGGTGGTCACGGACGCGGCCGGGCGGGTGCTCGGGATCGTCGAGGCCGCCGACGTGCTTCGCGCCCGCCGGACGCGGAAGGCCGTCCGGCTGGCCGGCCGGAAGCTCACCGCCGCACGCATCGAGAAGCAATCCCCCACCGTCAACCCGTCGCTGTACCTGTTTCGCTTCGATCGCCTGCTGGAGGCGCTGGAGAAGCTGCGTGCGGACAACGTCCAGGGCGAGCAGTACCTGACCGACGTGATCGAGATCCTCTCTCTTTCCGGCGCGCGGATCGAGGCCATGGCGGTGGCGGACCCGGCCGAGATCATGGGCTTCAACACGCCGGGGGAGCTGCTGGCCGTCGAGCGGGTCGTCCGGCAGCGCGAGAAGCCGCCGCGGATCTCGGCCAGCGGGCCGAAGGTGCTGTCGAGTCGCGTCCTGAAGCCGGCGGAGCAGTGGCTGCGCGTCGTGGAAGGCACGTCGCCCGCCTGGCGGCGGGCGCTTCGCCAGGTATACGGGGCGG
The DNA here is from genome assembly GCA_964427875.1 of uncultured Planctomycetaceae bacterium. Taxonomy (GTDB): domain Bacteria; phylum Planctomycetota; class Phycisphaerae; order SM23-33; family SM23-33; genus CAYRVX01. The sequence continues at coordinate 10,050 of CAYRVX010000120.1, read as the reverse complement.
ACGATGCCCTGCTTGCCGAGCGCCGCAGGACGATGTCGCGCCTGGTTCGGGCGTTCCTCCGCCGTCACGGGCGACGGCGGGGGATGATCCTCTGCCGCGCGCCGGGACGTGTGAACCTGATGGGCCGCCACGTCGACCACCGCGGCGGGTACGTCAACGTGATGGCCCTCAGCCGGGAGGTGCTGCTGGCCGCGGCGAGGCGCGACGACGACAGCGTCTGCCTGGCGAACGTCCAGCCGAAGAGGTTTCCCGACAGGCGGTTCCGGGTCTCGGAGCTGCTTCGGGAGGCGAGCTGGGCCGACTGGATCGACTTCGTGGACTCCCGTGCGGTTCGCAGCCTGCTGGCCGCCGCCGGGGGCGACTGGAGCCATTACGCCCGGGCGGCCGTGCTGCGACTACAGCACGAGTGCCGCGACGTCCCCCTGTGCGGCATGGACTGCATGGTCACCGGCGACATCCCGATGGGCGCGGGCCTGTCGAGCAGTTCGGCGCTGGTGGTGGCCTTTGCCCAGGCGGCGGTCGCCCTGAACGGCCTGCACGTGGCCACGCGCGATTTCGTGGACCTCTGCGGCGAGGGGGAGTGGTTCGTCGGCTCGCGCGGCGGCAGCGCCGATCACGCGGCCATTCGCACCGGACGAATCGGGCACCTCTCGCGGATCGGCTTCTTCCCGTTCCGGATCGAGGGGGAGCTGCGGTTTCCCGAGGACCTGCGGGTGGTCATCGCCCACAGCGGCTCCCAGGCCGTCAAGAGCAAGGGCGCCCGCGACATATTCAACCAGCGCGTGGCGAGCTATCAGCTTGCCGAGCTGCTGCTTCGGCGTCGCTGGCCGGCCGCCGCGGGCATTCAGCACCTGCGCGACCTGACGCCGAAGCGCCTGAACGTCCGGCCCGGGGAGATCTACCGGGCGCTGAAGCTGCTGCCCCAGCGGCCGTCGCGGAAGGCGCTGCGGCGGCTGTTTGCCGCCGAGGATCGCGACCGCCTGGAGCGGATCTTCTCCAGCCACGCCAACCTCGGGCCGTACGATCTGCGGGGCGTGGCCCTGTACGGCCTGGGCGAGATCGTGCGCAGCGAGCGGTTCGCCGACGTGCTGGCCGGGCGCGACGTGGACCGGCTGGGGCGGTTCCTCAAGAGAAGCCACGACGGCGACCGTCGCGTGAAGTGGGCGCCGGACGGCAGGCCGCGGCGCTTCCTGGTCCGCACCGACGACGCGGCGCTGGACCGGCTCGCCGCCGCGGACGCCGACCCGGCCTTCCAGTGCGGCCGGTATGCGTGCAGCACCGAGAGCGTCGATCGGCTCGTGGACGTCGCCGAGGCCGGCGAGGGCGTCATCGGCGCCCAGCTCGCCGGCGCGGGGCTCGGCGGCTGCATGATGATCGTCGTCCGCGTCGAGGCCCTCGCCGGCCTGATGCGCCGTTTGCGGCGGCAGTTTTACCGCCCCCGCGGCCTGCCGTTCGGCGCCTTCGTCTGCTCGCCCGTCGCCGGGGCGGGGCTGCTGGGCGTGTGAGGTTCGCGCCCGCTTGTCTTGCGCGGACGATCCCTCGTTGTCGTCCTACTCCGCGGCGGGCTTCTGGTCGCCGATGGGGATCAGGACGATGTTCCGCCACTCGACCGGGCCGCCCTCGGACTGGATGCAGATCTTCCCCGGCGTCTCCCAGCACTCGGTGGCGGAGTTCTGGCAGAGGCCGTTGACGAACATCCTCAGGTCGCCCTTGTTCATGTAGATCTCGTACTGGTTCCACTCGCCGACCGGTTTCTCGTTGGACTCGTGGGCCTTTCGCGTGTGGCGGCCGCGGGTGCGGTCCGGGGCCGTCTTCATCGGGAACTTGTCGATGTTCCAGATGTCCCCGAGGTTGTCCTTAGCGCCCTGGCACTCGATGGACCGCGGCCAGACCTTGTCCTTGCCCACCATCCGCAGCAGCAGCCCGTTGTTGCACTTGCGGATGTGGCGGACCTGGGCGCGGATCACGTAGTTGGTGTAGTCCTTCTCCGTGCGGATGTACCCGCCCGGCCGGCCTGTGATCGTCAGCTTGCCGTCCTTGGCCGCGAAGGTCTCCTTGCAGTTGTCGAACGGCACGGTCCAGCCGTCGAGGCTCTCTCCGTTGAAGAGGCGGAAGGCCTCGCCGTAGCTCTCCTTGAGGTGCTTGACGCGGATGTCCTTGAACTCGACCCACATGGGCGACCCGGCGTGGATCTGGAGGGCCAGCACGCCTTCCAGCGTCCGCTGCTCCTTGTCGTTGTCGATCAGCTCCATCGTCTGGAAGCCGTTGAGGGCCATCATGATGTGGTTGCCGCGGCAGGTGATGGTGTACTCGTTCCAGGCGTCGGGGTCCTTGTTGGACTTGTAGTACCCGGCCTTGATGAGGGCGTTCTTGTCGGCTACATGGCCGACGACCTTCTTCTCGACCTTGCCGCCGACGCGGTTGAGCTCCATGATGTCGCCGACGTTGACGAGCCAGCCGCGCCGCCCCTCGTCGTAGAGGAAGCCGACCTTGCCGGGGGCCTCCTGGACCTCGGCCTGGTAGCCGCGGATCCGCCAGCGGTTGTTCCCGCTGCCGAAGACCTGGCTGCGGAACTGCACGCCGGAGTTGTTGCTGTTTCCGATGCGGAACTTGAGCTTCAGGACGAAGTCCTTGGGCTTTGCGTCCTTCCAGATGAGGAACGTGTTGCCCGGCGCCTTCTTCTGGGGCGTGGTCTCGCCGCGGATGACGCCGTTCTTCACGGACCAGAGGTCCGGATGGCCGTCCCACCCGGAGAGGTCCTTGCCGTTGAACATGCTGACGAAGCCTTCCTCGGCCTCGCCCTTCTCGGCCGCCCACGCCGGCGCTCCAAGGCCGGCCACCATCACGACAGCCAACAGTCCTGCAATCTTCCTGGCCATTTCGCTACCTCCCAGATCAAGGGTTCTTCGGGTCTGCTCAAGTCCTTCTTTGGCTCTATCCTAACCTGTGCTGGGCCGTCGTTATCACGACCAATCCTGCCGGATTTCCATCCTCGCGTCTCAGCGAGCTGCCGAAACCGCGAGCATCATCGCGACGCTTGGGAGTCTGTGCATCCCTTGCCTTGCGCCCAGGCCCGCCCCGGCAGCGCTCGCTCGGAAGCCATTCCTTAAGCGCAGTTCCGAGGCCAATGGACCGGCCATTTTCTGGCCAAATCGCCTGGCATCTCGTCCTGGGGGCGCCTGAGGTCGCTCTCCGCAGCCCCCGAAGGGGCCGTCTGCTGGTAGCCTCGGGCGCAAGCCCGTGGTAAGGTGACGACCGGAACACACAGAGCCCCCGCAGGGGGCGATTGAAAGGGGCGCTCATGGGACACACGTTCTCCGACATCATCATCCACGTGATCTTCAGCACCAAGGGCAGGCAGCCGACGATCCGCGAGGCGTTTCGGTCTCGCCTGTACGAATACCTGTCTGGGATTGCCCGGAAGGAGTTCGGCCGGGCGCTGAAGATCGGCGGGACGGACAATCACATTCACGGCCTGTTGCGGATTCGGACTGATGTCTCCGCAGCCGAGGCGATGCGGAAATGGAAGAGCCTCTCCAGCGGCTGGGTCCACAAGACGTTCCCGGACGGCCGTGACTTCGCCTGGCAGAGCGGATACGGCGCGTTCAGCGTCAGCGGACCGCGCAAGGGCAAGGTGATCGAGTACATCGATCGTCAGGTCGAACATCACAGGACGGTCACGTTCGAGGAGGAGTTCCTGGCGTTCCTCGACAGATACGAGATCGATTACGATCCGAGATACGTTTGGGACGACGATCGCGCCCGGGGGGCGTGACAGGGCCGATCAATCGCCCCCTGTCGGGGGCTCTCTTGTGTTACGCCGCCCATCCTCCACGGGCTCGCGCCCGAGGCTACCGGCAGTCGGGCCTACGGCCCTCCAGAAGCGACTGCTTCCCCAAAACGCTTATGCTCCCCCTGATTCGGGCGCGCCTTGCACTGCTACTTCGGCTGGGGCTGGAGGCCGCCTTGCTTGAAGAACTTGGAGCGGGGTTTTTCCTCCGGCAGGGGGGCCTTCTGGCGGGGGTCCTTGTACATCAGGACGTCGTCGAAGTGGAAGTCGCCGGGCGGCCAGTACGCGTAGACCTCGATCTTGAGCCACTTGACGCCGGCGGGCAGGCCCCCTCGCGGCGGGAAGGGCGCGGCGTAGTGCTTCCAGACGTCCTCCTCGTTGCGGCAGGAAAGGTACCAGCGGAAGCATTCCCGGCGGTAGCGGTCGCGGTGCTTGTCGATGTCCTCGACGAGGAGGGCCTTCTGCTTGGCCGCAGGCAGGTCGGCGAACTGCCCGGCCGTCATTCCCCGCTCGACCAGCGAGCGTTCCGGCATGGCCTTGGCGTGATCGCCGTAGTCCAGGTAGCCCTTGACGAAGACCTTGGGGAAGAAGATGCCGGCCGTCTTGCCCTTCATGTCGGCAAGGAGCCAGTACCGCTGGCCGGCGTTGGCGTCCATCCACTTGCTGCGGTAGTGCACGCCCTCCATGCCGGCGACCGAGGCGTAGCTGCTGTCGGTGCCGATCTTCGGCGGCTTCTTCGGGTCGGCCAGGCCGAAGCGGAGCTTCCGGCGATACTCGATCCACGGGGCGCGCTCGAGATTGGTGGTGATCTTGAGCACCTTTCCCCTGCCGGACGGACCCGGCGTGATGAACGTCGCGACGTTGTCGGGATGGTCCCAGCCGGCGTGGCCGTCCTCGAATCGCCCGTTGACGTTCACGGGCTGGCCGAACTTCTTCGGCTCGGACTCATCGCCGTACTCGGGCGGCTGCCACTCGGCGGCCCCGCGGAGCTTCTCGACGATCTGCTTGCTGAGGACGGCGCGGGCGCGCTCGGTGTTGTCGGAGAAGGCCTGCACCCATCCGCCGGGCTTCTTCGGATCGGCCAGGTCGATACAGCGGACCCTCGCGGACAGGCCCGCACCGAGCCCCTGGACGCTGCCGTAAAGGGCCACGTGGACGGCCAGTTGGTCGTTCATGATGCCGGTGACCTTCTTGGGGTCGGCGGAGATGGGCATGTTCTCGGCCGCCTCGCGCGTGGTCAGCCGGTCGATCACCTCGTATTCCTCGTGCCGGCGCAGCCGAACGCGAAGCGTGTCTGCAAGCTGCCGGCCGCCCTTGGCGGGGCTGGAGGCGAAATCGAACACGACGATGTAGACCTTCTTCGGCCGGCCCTTGTCCTTCCGGGCGGCCGGGGCGGCGGGGGCCGGCCAGGCGGCGGCCAGCAGGCAGATCAGATGCATACCGCGGGCTTGTTTCATGTCGAGACTCCCAACTGCCGGGCTGCGGGCTTCGTATGGATCATTGTACCCCATTCGGCGTCGTCGGTGCAGGTGCGGCCGCAGCGTCGAGACTGACCGGAAGGCCGGCATTGCCATCCGGCCGCGGCAGGAATCCGTTGCATACCATGGGATGATCTGGTCTAATCCTGGCCCATGGTGACTGACGGCGAACGGGCGAAAAAGCTTGCGCGCCCGAGGAAACCAGCCAACAGGGAGGTTGGTTAAAGGATAGTCGAAAGGCAGCCGCTTTGAGAAGCGGGCCGGGAGAGGTGTGCAGTCGATCTGAGTCCATCTGAACAGGTGCGAGAAGAATGCAGAGAGCAATACGGACGAAACGGAGATCGGTGTTCAGTGTGTTGGCCTTTGCGGTGGTCATCGTGGCGGGTTTCGGCCAATTGGCCGCAGCGCCGTACCGGTCGGGGTATGACGCGGCGTATTCGCCGGACGGCAAGCTGATCGCCGTCAGCGACTCCACGGCGGCGGCGCTGGTCGTGGTGGACGCCGGCGCGAACAAGGTCGTCAAGGAGATCCCGCTGAAGGGCAAGCCCGAGGGCATCGCCTGGTCGGGCGGGAAGGTCTACGTGGCGGAGCTGCGGGAAGGGACCATCGCCGAGGTGGACCCCTCCGCGGGTAAGGTCGTTCGCCGGCTCAAGGCCGGTCCGCGGGTCGCGGCGGTGGCGGTCGCCGGCAAGCAGAAGCTGCTGCTGGCGGCGAACAGCGGCCTGAACAGCGTTTCGCTGATCGACCTGCCCAGCGGCAGAGAGAAGGCCCGCGTGGCGGTCCTGTCAGATCCCCGGGCCATTGCGATCGCTCCCGACGAGTCGCTGGCGCTGGTGGGCAACCTGAGGCCGTTCGGCAACGCCACCGAGGCCACCCAGTCCTGCTGCATCAGCGTCATCGACCTGAAGGCCCTCAAGAAGGTCTCGGACATCAAGCTGACCAGCGGGTCGATCAACGTCCACGACGTGGTGATCTCCTCGGACGGCAAGTGGGCCTATGCGGTGCACGCGCTGGGTCGCTTCACGCTGCCCACCACCCAGTTGGACCGCGGCTGGATCAACACCAACGCGATGAGCGTCATCGACATGGGCAAGAAGGAGCTGTACGCCACGGTCCTGCTGGACCGTCTGACGGAAGGTGCGGCCGACCCGTGGGGCGCGGTCATCGCCAAGGACGGCAAGACGCTCTGGATCACGCTGTCGGGCGTTCACCAGCTCGCGAAGGTGGACCTGGAGAAGCTGCACCTGCTGATGGAAGGCAAGGACCTGCCGAAGGAGGACAATCCGCCGCCCGGGATGGCCCCGCGTCACCTGTCGGCCATCTGGGGCGAGATCAAGAAGGACCCGTCCAAGCGGGCGCTGCTGGCCAACGACCTGGCGGCCCTGTACGGGGCGGGCCTGCTGATCCGGACGAACCTCGGCGGCAGGAGCGGCTTCCTCGCGCCCCCGGACCCTTACGCCATCGCTCCGCGGGGGATCGACCTCTCGCCCGACGGGAAGCGGCTGGCCATCGCGACGTACTTCGGCGGCCACGTCCTCGTCGTCGAGCCCGACACCGGCAAGGTCGCTCAGAAGGTGCCTCTCGGCAAGCAGCCCAAGATGGACCTCGTCCGCCGCGGCGACATGATCTTCCACGACGGCACGTACTCCTTCCAGCACTGGCTGAGCTGCACCACGTGCCATCCGGGCGGCGCGCGGGCCGACGGGCTGAACTGGGACCTGCTGAACGACGGCATCGGCAACCCGAAGAACACCCGCTCGCTGCTGCTGAGCCCCAGGACGCCGCCGTCCATGAGCCGCGGGGTCCGGGCCAGCTACAAGGTGGCCACCGCCGCGGGCTTCCGGTTCATCCTCTTCCGCGAGCCGGAGGTAGACGAGCTGGAGGCCACCCGGGAGTACCTCAAGGGCCTCCAGCCCGAGCCGAGCCCCTACCTGGTCAACGGCAAGCTCTCCGCCAAGGCGCAGGCGGGCAAGAAGATCTTCCAGGACAGCAAGGCCGGCTGCGCGACGTGCCACCCGGCCCCGCTGTACTCGGACCTGAAGATGTACGACGTCGGCACGCGAGGCGAGCTGGACCGCACCGACGAGTTCGACACGCCCACGCTGAGCGAGATCTGGCGGACCGCCCCGTACCTCCACGACGGGGCCGCAAAGACCCTTCGGCAGGTGGTCACCACCCACAACAAGAAGGACAAGCACGGCAAGACGAGCCACCTCTCCAGGGAGCAGATCGACCAACTGGTGGAGTTCCTCCTGTCGCTGTAGGACCATGCGGAAGACCGTCACAGCCGGTGCGAGAATCTCCGTCGCTGGTCTGGCGCTGCTGTTCGGCGTGTTGAGCGGCTCGCCCGTCCGGGCCGCGCAGGGGCCGTTGCTCTCGGCGGCACTGGCCGGCCCGCTGGCCGAGGGCCCCGAGATCGTCTTCGCCGTCCGGGCGATGGGGCGCGACGGGCACTGGTACGCGAACTTCGGGCATCACTCCCGGAACTACAACTCGATGCAGTACGGCCCGGGCGGGGGCAAGCTGTGCAGGCTGAACCTGCGCAGCGGCAAGCTCACGGTGCTTCTGGAAGATCCCGAAGGCGGCGTCCGCGACCCGCACGTGCATTACGACGCCCGGAAGATCCTCTTTTCCTACCGGCGGGGCGACAGCCGGCACTACCACCTCTACGAGATCGGCGTTGACGGCACCGGCCTGCGGCAGATCACTCGCGGCCCGTTCGACGACATCGAGCCGATCTACCTGCCCGGCGGCGACATCATGTTCTGCAGCTCGCGGTGCAACCGCTGGGTCCAGTGCTGGTTCACGCAGGTGGCGGTCCTGTATCGCTGCGGGCCCGACGGCGAGAACATCCACGTGATCTCGCCCAACGTCGAGCACGACAACACGCCCTGGATGATGCCCGACGGGCGGGTGCTCTACATGCGATGGGAATACGTGGACCGCAGCCGCGTCCGCTATCACCATCTCTGGACGATCAACCCCGACGGCACCGCCGTGATGGTCTACTTCGGGAACATGCATCCCGGAACGGTGATGCTCGACGCCAAGTCGATTCCCTTTACCGAGAAGGTCGTCAGCATCTTCTCGCCCGGCCACGGGCGAAAGGAGCACGCCGGGCGGATCGCGATCATCGACCCCGATGCCGGGCCCGACCAGCGGAAGTGGGTGACCTACGTCGGCCGGGGCAGCAACTACCGCGACCCGTACCCCATCAGCGAGGACCTCTTCCTCGCCGCGGAGAACAACCGCCTGCTGCTGATCGATCGCGAGGGCGGGACGGAGACGATCCACACGGTGGAAGGGCGCAACATGATGGCCCACGAGCCGCGGGTGCTTCGCGCCCGGGCGCGGGGACCCCTCATCCCGCCGCGGGTGGACTATAGCCAGACGACCGGCAGGCTGATCCTGGCCGACGTGACGCACGGGCGGAACATGCCCGGCGTCAGGAAAGGCGAGATCAGGAAGCTGCTCATCCTGGAGACGCTGCCCAAGCCGGTCAACTTCAGCGGCACGATGGAGCCGATCAGCCACGGCGGCACGTTCACGCTGCCGCGGATTCTCGGCACGGTGCCGGTCGAGCCAGACGGCTCGGCCTACATGGAAGTGCCCGCCCTCCGCCCGCTGTTCTTCGTGGCCCTGGACGAAAACGACCTGTCCGTCAAGCGGATGCAGAGCTTCGTCAACGTCATGCCCGGCGAGACGACGGGCTGCTCCGGCTGCCACGAGCATCGCACCGACAGCGCCCGCATTCGGGGGAACCTGCTGGCCACGCAGCGCCCGCCCAGCCGCATCGCGCCGATCAAGGACGTGCCCGACGTGATGGACTTCCCGCGGGACATCCAGCCGATCCTCGACAAGCACTGCGTCAGGTGCCACGGCTACAAGGAACGCCCACCCCGCGACCTGCCGCTCGTGGGCGCGCGGGGTCCGTGGTACTCCCACAGCTACTACGCCCTGATGTCGCGAGGTTATGTCTCCCACGGGCGGGACGCCGACGGCAACAAGGCGCCCCGCGGCATCGGCACGTCGGCCAGCCGGCTGATGAGGCAGATCGATCCCGAAGCCTTCGGCCTTCGGGACCACAACAAGGTCAAGCTCTCGCCGCGGGAGCACAGGAAGATCCGCCTGTGGATCGAGTGCGGGGCGCCGTATCCGGGCACGTATGCGGCCCTGGGCAGCGGGATGATCTCCGTGCGGGTCGATGACGGCGTGCTGGGCAAGCGCTGTGCCGGCTGCCACGCCCGCAGCGGCGACCGACGACGAAGCATGCGATTCAAGACGCCGCAGGAGCTGCTCTACAACCTCACCGACCCGGCCCGGTCGCCCATCCTGCTGGCCCCCCTGGCCAAACAGGCCGGCGGATGGGGCCTCTGCAAGGGCAAGCCCGACGCCGCGCCCCGGCGGCCGGGAGAGCAGGCCCGGTCCCTCGCCGACGTCTTCACGACGACGGGAGACGGCGACTACCGCAGGCTCCTGGCCGGCGTCGAGAAGGCCAGGCGGAACCTGGAGCAGATCACCCGCTTCGACATGCCGAGCTTCCGCCCGAACGAGCACTACGTCCGCGAGATGAAGCGATACGGCATCCTCCCGCCCGACGCCGACCCCGGCCGAGAGCTCATCGACGTGTACGCGACCGACCAGGCCTACTGGAAGAGCTTCTGGTTCCGGCCGGGCGGGAAGTGAGAGCGGGTATGAAAACCGCGGACCAGGACGATCAGGGGCGTTTCCGCGGTGGCACGGGCATCTTGCCCGTGCGTGGCACGGCCATCCTGGCCGTGC
>CAYRVX010000119.1:0-21266 GCA_964427875.1 uncultured Planctomycetaceae bacterium | reverse complement strand
AATCGACCGCCCTACCTTTCCCTGTGATGATGATCCCCCCGTAGCAGGCATATACATCTCGCAGGCCCTTTTGCACAAAGAAAATCGGCAGATTACAGAAAAACTCCCGGCCGCGCGCGAAGGGCCGAGAGGAACAGCGTGCGCCCTGTTGACCCCGCTGCCGCCGAGGTCATCGCCTGCCCAGGTCATCTTTCAGGTCCGCCTGCTGCGCCTTGTCCAGATCGTAGCGAGCGGCTTGGTTCGCGGTCGGCTTGCGCAGGGGGCGCACCACGCGGAACCCGACAAAATCGGCGTCCGTATGCCACCAGATGCTCTGGGGTATCTGCGGGTCCCGCGCGCTCCATTTCGCCCCCGAGTGCCGCCGGGCCGCGCTGCGCAGGACCCCGGGGCCGTCACGCCACGAGCCCCCGCGGACCACCCGCGGATGGATACTGCTCGCCACGGCCAGCGGGTCCCGCGCCGGCTTGCCCGCGAATCCCGCATAGCCCTTCGCCGCGTACTGATCGAGGACCCATTCGGCGACGTTGCCGTGCATGTCGTGCAGCCCCCACGGGCCGGGCTTCTTCCGGCCGACCGGCTGATACTTCTCCTCGCTGTTGCCGGCATGCCACGCGTACTCCCCCAGCCGTTTCGGGTCGTCCCCGAAGCTGTACGCCGTCCGGGTCCCCGCCCGGCAGGCATACTCCCATTCGGCCTCTGTCGGGAGTCGGTAGTATCGGCCGGTCTTGGCCGACAGCCACTTGCAATACATCTTCGCCGCCAACTGCGTCATGCTGACGGCCGGGCGGCCTTCCCTTCCCATGCCGAAGGTGCAGTCCCCATAGGGCGGGGTGGCCCGGGTAACGGCATCGGCCTTGCGGTCCCGCTGCGTCCTCTCGGCCTCGGGCGTCGTGCGAAGATACTGGTCCAGACCCACCGCCCACAGCTCAAACTCATCCCACGTCACTTCGCACTTGCCCATCCAGAACGGCGCCAGCTCCACTTCGAGCTGCGGGCCCTCGTCCTTCGAGCGGTTCGGTTCGCTCGGAGGGCTTCCCATCACGAATCTCCCAGCGCGTATCGGCACCATCTCGAACGAGACGTCCGTGCCGGGAATCTTCTCGCTGTACGGCTTCATGTCCGCCGCCGTCTTCGCCTCGGAACTGGCGGACGCGGATCGGCCCTGGAACTCAGACAGGTGGCAGGCCGCCGCGACGAGCAGCAGCCCCGCCGCCCACGCCGCGGCATTCAGCCCCAACAGGCCGTCGATCTTTCGCAACATACATCACTTCCCTGGCATATGCTCAGGGCCCGGGGTCGCCCCGCCGCTCACAGCACCTTCGTCCGGCCGGGCATCGCGACGGGGTAATTGCCCTTGGCGTCCGACTTCACCCCCAAGTTGGACTTCATCTTGTGCCGTTCGACACCCGGTGGCACTTCCAGGTTCCGGGCCAAGGCGTGCTCCCACGGTGCAGCCCTTTCAATCTCGAGAAGACAGAGAGAACGAGGATCCGAGAACGCCGCTCAGTGACCGTTGTTGACTATCTTCAGAACTGTCTCGCGGCGAGTGACCGAGCGGAAACGTTCGTCACGCTTTGATCGCGGTACCATCCACCGGTTCACGCAGAATTCCGCGATGTCCGCCGCCGGCAGAACGTGCCAGCGCGCACGTTGGGCGTTGCCGCACAGGTACTGGCGGAAGTTCCTCGCCAAAGGCACAGCAAAGACCTGCCTCCTGACACCATGATTGAGCAAGTGACCGCCCAAGCCGACCTCCTGGAGCGCCTGCCTTATGACGCGAAGGCGCCAATTTGGGCCCTGCCCGTAGTTGTACCCCCGAGCGTAGGGGTGTTCAACCAGCTCTAGCAGGCGCTTCATGTCGGCGAACAGGCCTTCCGGGATGTGGAAGTGCCCCCAGCCACACGTGTAGCCGATTGGCCGGTACAGCAGTTCCCCATTCACCTTTAGCCTGTTGTAGATGGATGACCGGCCCAGCGCGGATGTCGTAGTGACAAGCACGAGCTTCGGATCCTTGACCTCTCCGCTGATCAACCCACGGCGTCCGGCGTACTTGGCACGGAAAGCACGATTGACCTCCCGGCTCGCAACGAGTGCGGCCACCAACTTCCCCCCAATCAGGTGTGAGTATGGTGGGACGGCACCAAGTATATAGGCGTCCATTACGTTGCACAGCCTCGCCTCCCGGTCTGCCGAGGACCACCCGATCCACTTGTCTCTCGCCCTTAGATTGAATACTGGGTCGCCAAGAGCGATTATGCCCACCACCTTCTCGTTCGCTTCGTCGATCACGAGGAAACGGATGCGCCGCCCAAATCCCCTCGAAACCGGGATAGACCAAAGCAGCGAGCAGAGCCTGAAAAGGTCCCCCTCCCGAGTCCCCGACCTCACCTGCAAGAGACGAGGTCGGATCCTCTCTGGGCAGATCTCGGATCCTTCCGCAAACCAAGACGCCCAAGTTCCCAGGGATTTGAGTACAAAGCGTTTTTCGGACAGGTCTCTTTCCCCGCGCTTAGCGCGGTATACCAGGCGGATCGCCTCTTTGTCCAGGTTAGCAGGCGGTATCAGCCCGCCATTGTCTGGCCGGTATCCCAACCGTCGCAGGTGCCCCAGCACTTGCTCCCGGATGTACCGCCTGAGTGCTCGCTCTTCCATAGCAGGCCACTAACTGGGCAACTGTGGGCTCCCTACGAGCCCACTCGCGCTTCTACGCGTTCAAGCACTTCGGACAACAGCATAACCTCGCAGCGCTCACTTCTATCGCCCCCGTTTTTCTTGAGTTGATGCGTAGCGCAGCAGAAGAACCGGTTGTCCTCTCTCAGCAGGTCTAGGGAGTATCCCGTCGGAATCGGGCCCTCGTCCCAGCAGACCAGCAAATCGATCTGCCGGAGCCGTTTCCTCGTTTGTCCGGACCGCAATTCTGTAACCAGTCTCGCAACGTTGACTTTAAACTCGCCAACCAGTGTGCGCTGGCGCGGCTTCCCCAAATCCAGCTTTCGCCGTCCTTCGTCCGTCTTGGGCCTCGTGCGACTACCAACGGCCCCGTAGTTGAACCTGTATCTAAGGTACGCATCATAGACGCTCGCAGATCCCCCAATGCGAAGAATGTCACATCCCTTGATGACCTGGCGCCCAAGCAGCTCGCCAAACAGCACCAAGACCTCCTGTTCGTCTTCGGGCTCCTTGAGCACGTGGAGCTTGAACCCGACGGCATAGCTCAAGGGCGTAGCCGCAGCATTGGCATCCGCGTCCTTCTTCGCATCCTCGATCGCTATGGGATGGTCGTACTTCTCTCTCTTCCGAACCGCGGTCACGAGCCTGTCGAGGCACTTGACAGCGTCTATCAACTGCTGGTGGACGACGTGGACGTACTTGTCTGCGACCCTGTTGCGCCCCGGCTCAACGATGTTGTCCGACGAGTCGACCACAGCCAATACGTTACCCCAGAGGGCTCTTGTCATGCGTTCTGGTGGCCGCTCAAGCGGAAAAGACTGGAGGAAACCGTTGATCGAAAGGAGGATGCGGTTCGTTGTTAGGCTCTCCAAATAGTTTCCGAATTTCGCGGGGATGTGTCTGCCTCTCTCGACCTCGCACGCAACGTACAGCTTTATACGGTACGGGCGCAGGGGGCTCCTGCGCCCGGTACGCTTAAGAACGATCAGCTGGCCTGGATCGGGGATTGTGCCACTCTTGTCGTAATCCGCGTAGTGGAATGTGTCCGCCATGCCAACGTCGACGAACGGGAAACCGACACGACCGCGCTCGTTCAGGGTATCAGCCCCTCCCTTGATGATGACTTGGTAACGACAGTTAGGCCTGTCCTGGGATCGCCAGATATGTGCTGTGTGTCCCAGGGCCGTATGAGCCAGGAGCACCTCGTATAACCTCTGCGGCTCCTCCGCAGCTAGTCGCCAGAGTTCTTGGAAACCCTCGTCCCCAGAAATCGTAACGGCCGTCTTCGGCTCCTCGCTCACGCGCTGTGGACCTCGGCACTTCACAGGAGTGATGGCAGGTGGCGCTTTCTTCGAGCGCACCAGATCATAGACGCCCCGCCATTCGGCCTCGTGCAGCATGCGCCCGGAGTCCACGCTGCGCACGAAGAACGAGTCAGACCTGGCAAGTACGCTGCTGATCCCTAGCCCAAACCCGGAGAACGCCGTAGTCTCGAGATTCCGGGTGCTCCTGTTCGCCGCCACGTCAGCAAGATCCACGAAGCCGTGTCCGTTGTCCTCTACGGTGAGGCGTTTGGCTGCCGCGTCAACGGTGACGCGGATACTACCCGTAGGTGATTTAGCCGATCTCTGCCTGTCCAGGATGCTCGCCAAGCTGTTCTGCACGAGTTCGGTTATGGGATCGCACGGCCGGTAGTACAGCTCAGCCAAGTTCACGTATTGCTTGCATGGGTCATTGAGCCGGAGAATATCCAGGCCGTCTGCAGCGTACGCAGGCATTTCAGTCTCCTTCTAGCGGGTGCCGGGCCGGCGCAGCCGGGGCGAACGCGCAGATGCTACTCCGCTCCGGCGGCTACGTCAAGCGCTAGAGAGCGCCTGCAGCGCCGGAAGCTCGCGAAGGCAGATCGCCCGGCTCAAAGTCACAGCACCTTCGTCCGGCCGGGCATCGCTACGGGGTAATTGCCCTTGGCGTCGGGCTTGACCGGCGCGTCCGAGTCGAACGTGTACTCATCGAGCCCCGGCGCCAGCTCGAGGTTTGAGGCCATCGCCTCTTCCCACGTGATCAGCTTCCCGGACTCGGCGGCCATGCGGCCGAGGATGCCCGCCATGGCGGCCTTCGCGCACCGCTGGGTCTCGTTGTACGCCTTGTTCCGGCGGATGGCCTCGAAGAGAAGGTCGTGCTCCACCTGGTAGGCGTTGCAGCCGGGCCCCTTGTACTTCCAGATCACGTTCTCGGCCGTCCGCTGGTGGCCCTTGTAGACGCGGGGGTCGCGGACGCCCTCGCCGAGGACGGCCGAGCCCTTCGCGCCGTGGATGACGTCGCCGAAGAAGCCCCAGCAGCCGCGCATGTG
Source organism: uncultured Planctomycetaceae bacterium (assembly GCA_964427875.1). Lineage (GTDB taxonomy): Bacteria > Planctomycetota > Phycisphaerae > SM23-33 > SM23-33 > CAYRVX01. The sequence continues at coordinate 16,246 of CAYRVX010000119.1, read as the reverse complement.
CCGGCCCTGGGCGAACAGCCGCGTGCCGTCGGCGAAGCTGTATTCCACCGCGTAGTGGTCGAAGAGCTGGTCGGGCTGCGTCCGCGCCTGCCGCCCGCCCTGGCCCTGGGCCGAGACCGGCCAGGCGTCCTTCACCCAGCAGCACACGTCGATGTTGTGGATCAGCCAGTCCAGGATGAAGCTGCCGTTCACCCACGTGAAACAGGAGTAGTTGCGGATCTGGTGGAGCAGTTCGCTCATCCCGGCGGCCCTTCCCCGGAACCCCACCGGCCCGTGCTCGCGGTAGGCCCAGCACGTGATGACCTTGCCGATCGCGCCGTCGTGGATCTGCCCGACCGCCTCCTCCAGCGGCTTGGAGTGACGGCTCATGAGTCCGCCGGCGATCTTGAGGTTCTTGCCGGAGGCCTCCTGCCCGGCCTTGAGCACGCGGCGAATGCCGGGGGCATCGACGGCGAACGACTTCTCCATGAAGACGTGGCAGCCCTTGGCCACCGCGTACTCCAGGTGGATCGGCCGGAAGGCCGGCGGCGTGGTCAGCAGCGCCACTCCGCCGGGGGCGATGCAGTCGATCGCCTTCTTGTAGGCGTCGAAGCCCAGGAAGCAGCGATCGGGGGGCGCGTCGACCTTGTCCTTGAAGCCCTTGCCGAGGCGAGTGAGGCTGCTCTTCAGGCGGTTCTCGAAGACGTCGGCCATGGCCATGAGCTTCGTCGGGCCCTTGGTGTTCAACGCGTTGATCGCCGCCCCCGTGCCGCGCCCCCCACAGCCGATCAGGGCCACCTTGATCGTGTCGTCCTGGGCGGCATGCATTCGTGCGGCCAGGCCCCCCACCGTCGCCGACGCGGCGACCAGCCCGCCGGTCTGCCTGAGGAAATCGCGACGCGAGCTGACGGCTTTCTTCGACGATCTCATCGTTCACTCCTTCGTAAGTTCGAGGTCTCCGCTCACATCAAGTCACCGCACCTGCCAAAGGCCAGCCGGCAACGTAGGCTCCCCGCCGCCCGCTGTCAAGCGGGCCTTCGATTGCGGATACTACTCTGCGAAGCGGCGCTTCGCTGCGAAGCACGACTTGCGAATTGCGGATTGTCGTCCTGAGCCTGCCTGCCTTGAGCCTGTCGAAGGGGTCGAAGGGCGGATTGCCCTGGTCTCAGAGTGCATCACCTCCTCGGCCGGCTGTATCCCTGCTTCTTGTACTTCTCGAGCAGGGCCGTCAGGCGCTTGACCACGTCGGGGTTCTCACGCCAGAGGTTCTTCTTCTCAGACGGGTCGGCGGTCATGTCGTAGAGTTGGCCGGGCGGGTCGGTCTTGCGGGTCTTCACGCGGGTCCACCCGCCGCTGCCGCGGCCGGCGATAAGCTTCCACTTTCTCTGGCGAATGCAGAACGTCCCGCCGATCGAGTGGTGTACGGTGGCCTCGCGGATGGGCTCGGCCAGGGTCTTGCCCTCCAGGGCGGCGCGGATGTCGTGGCTGTCCTCGCCGGCGTTGTCGCCCAGCGTGACCCCGAGGATGCCCGCCACGGTCGCGAGCAGGTCGGTATGGCAGATGGTCTGGTCGCAGGTCGTCCCCTGCCTGGCTCGCCCGGGCCAGCGGGCCAGGAACGGCACGCGGTGCCCGCCTTCGTACGCGTCGGCCTTGATGCCGCGATAGATGCCGCTGGGGTTGTGCCCGTACTTCAGCACCGACCGCGTCGGCCCGGACATGTTCGTCCCGTCCCGCGCGGGCGAGCCGTTGTCGCTGGTGAAGATCAGCAGCGTGTTGTCCTCGAAGCCGTTGCGCTTCAGGGCGGCCCAGACCTGACCCACGACGTGGTCCACCTGGTGCACAAAGTCGCCATACGCCCCGGCCTTGCTCTTGCCGCGAAACTCCTTCGGCGGCGCGATCGGCGTGTGCGGGGCGGTCAGGGGCATATAGAGGAAAAACGGACTGCCCTTGGTCTGGCGGAAGGCGGCGTTGGTCGCCCGCCCGCCCTTGGCGTCGATGTACGCCACGGCCTTGTCCATCAACCCGCCGAGGATGTTCTCGAGCTTCCAGCCCTCGAGCATCGGGCCCGGACAGCCGAACATGCCCTTGGGCTTGTCCACGGTCGGGATGCCGACCGTCCGCTCGTTCTCGATGAAGCAATACGGCGGGAAGTTCGGCACGGCCGTGCCGAAGTAGTAGTCGAACCCGCGCGTCGTGGGGCCGTTGGCGATGGGCTTGGCAAAGTCCACGTTCTTGCCGCTGCCGACCGCCCGCGTCTTGCCCATGCCCACCGGCGGCTTGCCGTCGGTGGTGGGCCAGTCCATCCCCAGGTGCCACTTGCCGATGCAGGCCGTGTCGTACCCGTGGGCCTTGCACAGCTTGCCGACGGTCAGCCGGCCCGGCTCGATGAGCGGTCTGGCCCAGCACCACAGCACGCTTCGTTTCAGGCGCGACCGCCAGCAGTACCGGCCGGTGAGCACGCCGTAGCGCGTCGGCGTGCAGACGGCCGAGGGGGAGTGCGCGTCGGTGAAGCGGACGCCTCGAGCGGCCAGGCGGTCGAGGTTAGGCGTGGGGATCCTGGACTTGGGGTTCTGACAGGCCACGTCGCCGAAGCCCATGTCGTCGGCGAGGATGAAGACGATGTTCGGCTTGCCCCGAGCTTGTCGAAGGGGCTTGGTCTCCGTCGGCTTGACGGCGCGGGCCGGGCCGGGCAGCGCCGTCGCCGCGGCGCCGGCCAGGGCGGTCTTCAGGAAACGGCGACGAGTGAATGAACGGTCCAGCATGCGGGGCTCCTTTCCCAGGCCGGCCCATATGGTACACCACGGCCGGCGCGAGCACGACACGAGCAACGTATTCTCTGCCTTCTTTGCCGGGCAGTGGCACTGATCCGGGGAATCAAGGATAGATGCTCTTCATCTGCCAGGCGTCCAGCGACTTGAGCACGGCGTCCCGGCCCTGGCTGCGCAGCGAGACACCGATGCTGTCGGGGCGCCCGGGATAGACGCGCTGCGCAACGCATTGCCTGCCGTTGACGAACACCTCGACCACGCTCCTGTCGATGAACACGCGCAGCTTGAGTGTCTCGCGGGCCCCGAGGAAGACCGGCGCCGTCTCGGGCGCTCGCGAGAGCACGTCCGGCTCCAGGGACGAACGGGAGGAGTCGATGGTGACGAGACTGTATCGAGACCTGCCGCCCCGCTGGATGTCTCGCCTTCTATACCCCCGGTTCTTGAAGAACATGATGCGAGTGACCTCTTCCCGGTTCGCGCTGCGCAGAACGTTCATCTCGACCATCGGCGCGTTTTTCGGATCGATCTCGGCGACGACCTCCACGGCGCTGCCCTTGATCTTCTCGAGCAGGATCTCCCGATTGGCCGGAAGTGTCATCGCATCGACGTGCTGATGGCCGCGGCGCAGCGATTCGATGTTGCCGGCGGGCTCGATGCCCAGTTCGTCCTTCGAGAGCAACGTCAGCCGGCGCGGCAGGGTCATGATCTGGCCCCAGCCCTTGGTGGGCTTGGCCGGGTTCATGTTGAAGATCACGACGACCCCGCCTTTGCCGTCGGGGCACGCCGACGGGGCATGCACGCCGGCGGGCGCCGCCGCCCCGTGATTGAAGTCGCCGCCCTGGGTCACCACGAACTTGTCTCGCCGCTTGTCGTAATCGCCCAGCAGGTACTTCCCGCCGCTCATGTGGCTGAAGTGCAGCAGGATGTGTCGGTTGCCGATCGGCCAGAAGTACGGGCAGGCCCCGTCGTCTCCGATCAGGCCATACTGGTCGTCCTCAAGGAACGGGTGCAGGTACTCCCAGGTGGCCAGGTCTTTCGAGCGATGCAGGAATTCCGCCCGAACCGGCTTGCCCCCGGGGCCCTTCGGGAGCGTCCCCGCCGTCAGGGCGTAGTACATTCCGTTCTTTTTCCAGATGCACGGGTCGAAGATGTTGTAGGGCAGCCTGGGCTCGCCGGGCTTTGCGTACGGGATGACCGCCTTCCCGGTGACCTTCTTCCAGTTCAGCAACAGCGGGTCGCTGGAGACCGCGACCATCGTGCCGACCTTCGTCCCGTGGTACATCGCGATTGCCCGATCGTCCTCGACCAGCGTCGAGCCGGAGAAGCATTTCTCCTCCGGGTTGGGATAGATCGCCAGGGGAAGGTCCCGCCAGTGGACAAGATCGTCGCTGACGGCATGGCCCCAGTGCTGGCGCGGGTCCTTCGCCGGGTACGCCTGATAGAACAAGTGCCACCGGCCCTTCCAGAAGCACAGCCCGTCCGGATCATTGAGCCGGCCGCCCGGGTTGACGTAATGGTACATCGGCCGATGCGGATCCCCGGCCAGCTCCTTCCGCGACTCGGCGAACTGCCGCATCATCGGGTTCGTCTTCAGTTGCGCTTCCTGCTCGGCCAGCGTGTCGGCGAAAGTGTACTTCGGAATACGTGAGGTATAGTCGGGCTTCTTGTCCTGGGACATCGCTTGCCTCTCCATACTGACCGCGGCCAGCAACACTATCGGCACGATCGACCTCAGGGACGTGAGTGCTTTGGCTTTCCACATGGATGTCATCCTCTCCGGGCCGGACGCGTGCGCCCAGCCGCCTTCTGTTTTTTCGCAAGAGCGCTCCACTCCAGGCGACTTCGGCGTTTTTCCCAGCCACATGGCTGGTCCACGCCGGGATTTGCCAGGTAGATTCCGGCTCACCACCACCGCGGGCCTTTGCGGTAATCCTATCACGGGCCGTGAGAGGAACAAGCATTCCCCCGACCGTAGCAGAGGCACACCTACCCCATGACACCCCGAACGGGAAGCGAAATCGGTGCCTGTCCCCTGTGTCAGTTTCACGGCGCGTAGCCCGGAAGCGGCAGTTTCGGGATGACCGTCATGCCTGCCCGCCGGAGCCTCGGCGAAGGCAGGTGATGCGAGCACCCCGTCGCCACAAGTCGGGCCAGCCGTGCCATGCCCCCGTCGTCCCGCGGCCGGGAGAAGCCGTCAAGACTTGTGTGTGATGTCCGCGGAACCAACTTCTTGCGCCACGCCGGGTAGTCCCGCTGGAGCAGGCTTGTCGCGTAATAGCCGTACCAACTGTATCCGGTACGCCGCTCGGGCTCAATCTCGGCCAGCGTCGATTTGATCTTGCCGTCGCGCCCGCAGAAGATCGGCTTGTTCGTGCCGATCTCGTAGAACCGCGCCCAGATCGGCCGGGCCTTGGAGTCCTCGACGACGACCTTGTCGATGCCGCGCGGCAGCGACGGGGCGTCTTTGATGACTTGGCGTATGCCGGTGATCTTCGCACGCTGGAACCAGGCCACGGCGCCCTCGACGGCGGCGACGACGCGCGGCGAGGGTTTGTCGATGCCCATCAGGTACCGCACCACACCGACGCTCTCGCCGCCGCTGATGGACACTTTCTCGTAGATCCGCGCCGGGCGCGGGGCAAGGGTCTTCTCGTCGTGCTGGGCGCACCAGGCGGTGGGCCGGCCGCGGACGATGATCTGGCACTTGAGGATGCACTCGAGGCCGCGCTTCGCGGCGTCGGCGGCCTTGGCGCGGCGAGCAGCGTCAACAAGGGCGAAGTCAGCCTTGCGTTCGGCGATGTCCCGCATGACGCTGATGGCCCCGACCATCGCGCCGTCATTGAACGTGATGTGCGCGTGATAGCCCCGCGGGTTGGGAAACGCCTGTGGCCAGCCGCCGTTGGCGTACTGGGCGCGCAGAATGAAGTCCACGCCCTTGAGGCATGCATCGCGGCATCTCGCGTCCTTCGTGGCGTTGTGGACGCGGGCGAGAAACCGCACGTGCGTGTGCGTCGCGCCGTTGTCGAGGATTGAGTCGGCTCGGCCTTTGTCCGCCCGGAGCCGCGCCCCCTCGGCCTCGGTGAGCCTGCGGATCATGTCCCGGTTCTTCGGCCAGCCGCCCGTGTTGCGCTGCGTGAGCAGGACGGTTTCGGCAATCCGCCTGGCTTCGTCGCTGCCGTAGAATGCTGGACGCTGCTTGAGGATGTTCCCCGCCGACGCGTTCCATTCCAGCCTCGGCCCAGCCGCAGACGCCCGGTGCGCCACCACTGAGCAACACACCGCATACGCCAGCACCATTGATGTCCGATTCGTCGTCCTGATCATCGCACGCCCTTTCGCCTTCGGTCGTACTCGGGTTTACTGGGCAAATTCACATCGTAACTGCAACCGGGACTGAAGAACAGAGGACGGGCTTGACGAAATGGGCATGATCTGCCCGCGCAACGCCGTAACCTGGCTAACGTCCCAACTTTGCGGTTAACGTCCCCACTTTTCCGAGCCATTGCCCCCAGGGGAAAAACCCGGTTAGCGTCCCCATGTTTCGGTTAGCGTCCCCATGTTTCCCCATGTTTCCATGTTTCAGCAGTCGGTCACCTTCCCGGCAAATACTCGACTACGATCCTGAGATTGACGTCTCCTGATTCGGTCCGCCGGCATTTGGCCTGAGACCCTTTTACCGGCCGGTCAGACACAGCACTGAGCCGTCTTTCATCGAGATGTAGATCCGGCCTCGGGCCGCGGACATGCCGTCCCACACCGGCGGGGAGTCCAGTGGCATGTGGCCCACGGTCTTGCCGTCCCCGCAGGCGACCGTGCGCAAGAAGCCGCCCTTCTTCTGCCCGCGCACCGCGGCGCCGGGAGCGGGTCCCGCTGTCTCGCCGCCGATGAAGAGGGTGTCGTTGGCGCGGATCATCGCCCTGGGTCTCAGCGCGAGCGCGGCCGTCCAGGTGATGCCGGCGGCTTGCTTCCTCGACGACCTCCTGGCGAAGTCGGGAAGCAGGCTGCGGGCGTCGGACGGGTCGGGCCTCGGCGTGGCGAAGACGGTGTATGCCTGTTTGCGGCCCTTCGCCCGGCCGCGGCGAACGCCCCAGACGGTCTTCTCGTCGAACGCGAGCATCAGGCCGCAGGGGACCGCCACGCTCCGCCCGCGGTCCATAAGCCACGGATAGGCGACGGGGAGCCGGGTGAAATCGCCCGTGCCGAGCAGCCAGAACGAGCGGTGGTGCTCGGCGTCGTCCAGAAGACTGGAGGTCGCGAACAGGTGAGGGCGTTTTGTGTCCTGCTGCACGAGCCGGCCGTCGAAGCGCGCCTGCCGCAAGAAGATCGATCCCCCCTCGGCGACCAGCACGTCGCTCAGCGCCCCGCGCATGGAGAAGGCGTCACTGCGGTCGGGGGCCAGGAACGTCTTGTAATCGGTGTTGTTCTGCGCGATCTTCGTGCGCATCTTGGCCTGGGTGGCCTCGGAGGGCGGGTCCATCGCGCCGGCATGCCGGCTGACCGACCGGGCCGAGCAGCGGACCTGGCCCGTCGCCGGGTCCAGGCCCCACAGCACGATCCCGCCGTCGAGATGCGAAGACCGTCCCGCCGCCGCGTACGCGATGCCCCCGCCGACCAGCACGCTGCCGTGCACCGGCCAGAGCGATTCCACCTGCTCGTACGCCACGGCGTTGACCCGCCGGCGAGCCGCGAGGAACCGCCACACGAGCTGGCCGTCCGACGCCCGAAGGCAGTACACCCATCCGTCCCTCGAGCCGAACAGAACGCCTCCCTGATACAGCGTCGGCGGCGAGTCCACCCGGCCGCCCGCGGTAAACCGCCACAGCGCCCTGCCGCTTTCGGCATCCAGCGCGTGAACGGTGTGCCCGTCCACCTGCGCAACGAACACCTTGCCGTCGGCGACGGTGGGCGCACTGAGGCGCCCGCCGACGTCGGCCTTCCAGAGCTGCTTGAGGTCCGAGGGAACCGCCGAGCCCGTCGAGCCCGAGCGGGCCGGGTCCCCTCGATACGTCCACCAGCCGGCCGGGCTGCCGATCGCCGCTTTCGCCTTGGGGATTCGCCCGTAGGCGGGCCCTTCGTGCAGGCGTGTGGCTGGTGCCGTGCCTTGGCTCTCGTCCTGCACCGCCCTCTCGGGCGCCAGCGCCCAGAAGCCGTAGAGCCTCGCCTCCATGTAACACCCGCAGGAATGGGGCGGAGCGTAAAGGAGCCCGTTGCACGGGGTGACGCCGACGCGGCAGGTCGCACGGACCCAGTTGTTGCGCGAGTGGTTCTCCCCCGCCAGGTCGATCATCTCGGTGCCCCGTTTGGCGGTGATGATGTACCGGCGGGTCGCCTTGCCCGGGTAGCAGCGGTAGTGGTGGCCGGTCGTCCACAGCCGCTCGAGCACGGGTCGGGTCCTGCGGACCGCCCCGGTGCGAAGGTCCCGAGGTCGGGCGAAGTCCGGGCCCAGCCAGACCAGGCCGTCGCAGATGTAGATTTCGCCGGGCATGCTCTCCAGCCCGGGCAGGTAGACGGCCCGCCACAGCACGCTGCCGTCCTCGGCGGACAGGGCGGCCAGCTTCCCGCCGTATTCGTGCACGCGGGGATGCGAGCCGAGGTACCGCCACCTGTCGCGGTCCAGGACCTTCGGGTCTTTCCCCCCGTAGGAGCACAGCACCACGCCGGCGGCTACAAGAAGCCGCTCACGAGGCCACCGAAGTCTGACCTTCTTCTCCGAGCCCGGCAGGGCGACGCGCCACAGCGTCTTGCCTTGATCCGCCGAGAGGCAGCAGACGCTCTGGTCCGTCTTGACGAACACCTTGCCCCCGGACGCGGCCATTGTGAGCGGCACGATCGCACCGTCGTCGCGCGGCTCCCAGCCCCAGAGCGATCTGCCCGAGTCGGCCGCCAGCGCCAGGATCGCGCCTTCCCTGCTCACCGCGAAGAGGGTGTTCTGGTCCTTGATCACCTCCTGGAGGCCTTCGGTGCCCCGGTAGCTCCGGACCACCGCGCCGGTGGCCCCATCCAACGCGCTGAGCGGCTTGTCCGTGCCAAGAGAGGCGTAGACCCGATCACCATCCGCGATGACCGTTCGCCACAGCCGCTCGAGGCGACGCTCGAAGGTCGTCGCCTGCACCAGCCTCTTCCACAGCAGGACCCCGCTGAAGCCGTCGCGGGCGACCAGGAACCACGTGCTCGGCACCGCTCGGTTCGAGGACTTCGTTTCATCGGCCAGGTAGTAGAGTCGCCCCCTGGTCGACACCACCGCCCGGATGGCCGGGTACGTGCCCTTGTCTGCGTGGTGATGCCGCGTCCATCTGGGTCCGGCCAGCCACTGCATGTGGCGGGGCGGCCCCACCACGCGGTCGTCGGCCAGAGCGTTGTTGTCCGGGCCGTGGAGAAAGTGGGGCCACTCGTCGATTCCCTCCGGCCAGGCCTTGACGGTCCTCGTGCCGGCGACCACCGCCACGCCGCGCGGCGCGAGGACGCGCATCACCTCCGCCATCGGCAGCCCGCCCAGCTCCTCGGCGATGACAAGGTTGATCAGATTGTCCACGTAGGGCAGGCGGCCGCCGTCGAACGTATCGACCGACACCTTGCCGTAGAGCCCCCGCGAACGGATGTGGCGGCGCGCCCTCTCGACGTTCTGCCCGTCCGTGTCGAGACCGTGAACCAGGAATGAATCGCTCACACGAAGCGCCGCCGTGAGGTGCCCGTTCCCGCATCCGACATGAACGACCAGCCCCCCCCTTACGCCGGAGGCATCGATGATCTCCTTCCCGGACGGCGCGGCCAAGGACGAAGCCGCGAGCAGGCAAACGGCCAGCCCCGCCACACGCAGGCCTTCCATGACAGACCGTGACGGTTCCGCCACGCCCCGAGCAGCGAGGGGGGGACGCGAGACGACAGACATCCAATACACCACCGTGCGCTTCATACTCCGCTCCTATGCCTTGGCCTGGATCGAATCCGCAACGAGGACGGCAACTGCCGCCCGGGCGGCGGCGAGAGAATCTGATTGATTGTGTCGGCGCACGGATCGCGCAGTGCCTTTGCCTTCTTCCCGGCATTGCGAGGCTTGAAGGTTTCTTTGCCGGCAATGACCCTGGAGAGGCTTTCAAACCACTGACGCTTCTTGTCCGGATCCTTGAGGCAATTCCCTGCTGCCTTGATCTTGGCGGCGAGCAGGCGGCAGTCCTTGATCCTGCGATCGCCGGCCACCGATTCCCTGAGCTCGGCGGTAACCCGCTCAAGAACGGGCCGAAGCAACTCTGATTCCGGCGGCATTTTCTGGCCGGACAGCCTGGCCAAAACCGGCAACGTGGGATGCGTGGAGACGCGATACCTGTGCCCGAAGTACTTCTCGTGTCCTTGTGCCTGTTTCCAGAGGGCCAGGGCCCATTGCTTTTTCTGTTTCCTGCCCTTAATGCAAGCTGCCGTGGATCTGATCGTGGCCGCCATCGTTGCGCAGGCCAGATCATTTTCGCGCGAGCCCCCGGCTCCCAGAGAACGCAAGTGGTCTTTGAAGTCCTGTTCCGTGCGGGACAGCAGCGCAGGCAATCCCTCGAGCGCCAGGCGATAGGCGACCAGTGCGGCGGGGGTATCGCACTTCTCCCTTTCCAGGAACGCGAGGACCTCACGAACCGTCTTTTCATCCTCCGGCACCGGCAGCTTGGCAATCTTTGCGAACATCTTGCGCTTAATAGTCTCGTTGTAAAGACCGTCGACCGGGCAGCCCGGCTTGCCGGCAGCCGCTCCCAGCACCGCCAGAAAAGCATGCCAGAATCGAATCTGCTCGCGTGAGGTGGCCGCCGTGGCCTGGGCGGCGTCGACGAGGAGGAAACTGTACGGGTTTATGGCAAGACCACTTTCCAGCAGCTTCACGCCGTGGGCCTGGCGGTCAGGCTCCGGAAGCAGACGGAAGACGGCATAGGCCATGGTGGAATCGAGGTACGAAAGGACTCCATGATTCACCGCCCACGCTATGCTCTGGTGGTACACCATGGGTTTGCGCGCATAGAACGGAACGGAAACGCCCCTTTTCTTGCGATACTGCTTGACCTCATCTCCGAAGAACCAGGCCGTGTGGGGAGTCGTCTTATCGTCACCGCCGGTCGCATACTGGCCGCCTTTGCAGTTATAGGTCCTGGTCTTCGGGTCATACCGGAAACGGACCATGGCGCAATGGCCGGGCTGGCCGGCAGTGCTGGCTGGAATGCCCAGAATATTGTGGGAGCGCGCCGAAATATTGCCCATCGTCCCGCACACGCCGCCATCCTTGAGCATCATTTGTATGGTGCCATAGGTGAAGGGATGCGGCTTCAGGCGTCGCGCGGACTGCATGTCATGCTGCTGCGCTATTCCACCGATGTACTCGCCGTACGTTCGGAACTCGCCTTTGTCGCGGAATGCGACCCACCGCTCCTCGCGTTCCCGCAGGGGCTGCTTATCCGCCACGAGCAGGGTCAGAATCGGCCAAGGCGCTGTGAGACCAAAGCGCGGCCACTTGCGCTGTGCCTGGGTCTTCGGAGCAAATGCGTATTCATAGTTACGGATGAGATAAGCGCATCGCTCCGCCGGCGACGGAAAGGGATCGCGCCGAGCGGGCAGCAGCCCCTTGGCCTCGTAGGCGGTACGGAACAGAAGGTAGGCTGCCTTGATGTTCTTGTATTGCTCACCGCGAACCATATCGCGACTTTTCCAGTGAATGATGCGCTCACCGCAGTCGATCCGGACCGTCTGCCCCTTGGCCTTCATGTAGGCGTTGAATTTCCCCTGAAGGGCTTTGCCGGCGATGACATCGGCGGCGTAAAGAGAGCGGGTGCGCTTCTCGGTGACCGCGACCTTCTTGGGCTTCTTCTTCCGTTTTGGAGCCGGGATGGCAATGCCACGCTCGTCATACTTGAGTTCAGGCGGCGCTTCCTTGTATCCGACCACGACCTCCTCTTCGATCGTGTGGTCGTTGAGGAAATTGATGATGTGGTCGTTCATGTCGAGCGTGCGGCCGGGCTCTTTCGTGTCCACCGGTTTCCGTGGATCGCCGTTGATGACCAGTTTCAGCGGGGCGCGCGGCGTGATGTCGGCTTCCAATTCCTGTTTGGCATGCACGATGGCCGTCGCCAGCGCGAGCCGGCGGTACTTCTCGAACCGGGCCTTCCTCAAGTCCAGCCGCAGTGAGTATAGCTGTAACAGCACATCCGACGCTTTGCGATGAGCGCCATATACGGTGGCTTCCACTTCCGGGTCGGCATCTACCCAGGCAAGGAAATCATCCGGCAGAGATTTCCCTCGAGCTTTCAGGTCAGACAGTGCCTGCCCCTTCGCGAAGGCCAGAAACGCCTCACGCACTTTCGGAGTAAACGTGTACTGTTCCTCCGCGGTGATTCTCAACAACCGATCCCTCGCGGATTCACCCCGTTGTTGGGCCGCGCGCTTCTGATCGGGGGTGTCCTGCCCGCCCGTGGCGGCGGAGACCAGCGCCACGCCCGCCAGAACGACACAACTCGCGATGAATGCACCTCTGCGGATCATTGCTCTTGTTCCTCGTTCGCGTCGCTGTCTCTGGGGGCATACTCGGGAAACGATATGGCCGTACGGACCATATCCGCTTCCTTTGGGCGCCCGACGACCCTTCCGCGGGTCGCTTATTTAAGGATTAGAAGGCCGCGGGCCGTGACTGGAAGCCCGCCGGTCGTGTCGTTGTATGCCTCGAATTCACGGATACAGGGATTGCCGCCGGTTGTCCTCATGACGAACAGCCGCGCCTTCCGCGTGGTCCGGGCGACGATGGGCGCGATGAAGTCGGGGCCGATGGTCCGGCCATTGAAGCAACCCACCCATCGGGCGGCCTTGTCGTCCCAACACTCAATTGCATAGCGGATGATCGAGGAGGACCCGTCCTCCTTGATCCGGAATTCGTTGACTTTAGTGGGCTTGGCAAAATCGAGCTGAAGCCACTGGTCGTTGGCCGACGCGGCCTTCCAGGACGTAGCCGCGGCCCGGTCGATGGCCCTGGACGCCTCCTTGCCGGGCTCCTGCGAAGACGCCGTGGCCTTGGCCTTCGCCGCCAGATTCCGGGTGCTGCACGCGTCGCTGAGCTTCTTGACGAGGCAATCGACGAAGGTGGATCTCTTCTCCTTCTCGGGGTCCATCACCCTCATGAGGACTTCCCCCTTCGAAAGATAGAAACGGCATTTTCTCCACGTCACTTCATTCCAATCGGTCGTGTTGATGATTTCACATCTGGGCAAGCCGATAGGACGTTTGGCCTTCCCGTTCAGGACGCAATTCTCCATGCGAATGCCCCTGTTCGGATGCCCATCGGAGGCATAACAGCACAGCAGGAAACCCGGGCCATCGGTGTCATGGAAGAGGCAGTTACGCATGGTCATGTTGTCGCAGTTGCCCTCGAAGTCGAACGCCTCGCCATCCCCGCTGCCCAGTCCTATGTCAATAAAGCCCCATTCGCTATCCTCGAAGACCCAGTCCTTGCAGCGGAAGAACATCGCCCCGGCCACGCCGTTAAAGGCTCGAAAGCCGCGGCCGATGTCGTGCGTGACGCAGTTCCGGACGGCCCCGCCGGCGACCCCGCGCAGACCCAATTGCCACTGGAAGCCTTCCTCAAACAGGCAGCCTTCGAAGGTCATGTTTCCGAAATTATAGATATAGGACGCATTCTTGTTGAAGTTGTCCGGACTGTTGGTCCATACGCCGGAGGCCAGTCTTCTAAACACGCAATTCCTGATCGTGATATCGGCCAGCACGATCCTGTTATCGCGCTCATGCGAGAAGAAGCAGACGCCGAGGCCGATCTTGCGCTTGGGATAGTCCTCGTAATGCTGGTACAGCAGCGAATCGTGGAAATAGCAGTTTTCAATCCAGATGAATCGCCGCGTTGGGGAGCCGCCGGAATACTCCCCGTAGATGCCGGTCATGCAGTTGGCGAACTCGATCCCTACGATCTTGTAGCCTGCCTGATCGACCAGATGGATTCCGAACAGGTCCTTCCTGAAGTCCTGCCGGTCGATGACGGGCTTTCTGCCCTTCCCGTAGGAGCCGATGAAGATGGGCTTCTCGGGCGTTCCGCTTCCTTTGGGGTGAAGCTCCTCGTTCCAGGTGTCGCCGCACTTCAGGAGTATGCGGTCGCCGGGAACACAGTCGATCGACGCCCGCGCCAGCGTCTTCCACGGCCCGCGTGTTTCCCCGGGACGCGCGGCCTCTCCGGTCCAACTGTCGTTCCCTGAAGATCGACTCACGTAGTAGGTCGCCGGCGTCGTTCGCTTCGGCGCCGTGGCTTTCTTCACCGTATCCACTGCCTTCGCTGCTCCGGCGGATGCCAGGCTGCGGCCGGCGGCCATCATCAGCAGTAAGACACTCAGATTCTTCACCGGAATCTCCCAAACACGCCCCGCCCGGGGTGAAGTAACCGTGGCATCCGCCGGTCAGTCCCGCTTCATGGGACCGGGCGCCTTGCAGGCCACCTCGAACCGCACGAGGTGAAGCCGGCCTTTCGTTCGTTGCTGGGCCACGCCCCAGGTGATGCCGCGCCCGTAGGTGACGTTCGCATGCGCGCCGGGGTCGAACGGCCCGCAGCCGGTGTGCACGTGCTTCACCTTCGCGGCGCGGCGGAAGTGAATGCCGTCCGGGGAGTACTGCACCGTATGCCGCTCCGGCCCGGCGCCGTCGATCAGCGCCGCCAGCCCCAGCCGGTGCGGCCAGATGCAGACCGTGTGCCCGCCGACCAGCGGGTTGCGGGGGCTCTTGACGTACGGCCCGGTGATCGCGTCCGCCACCGCCAGGCCCCACTGCGTGTCGGACGGCTTGATCGTGCCGTGCCCGCCTTTGTAGTACAGCGGGAACTTGCCACCGCGGACCAGCACGTGGGCATCGTCGACAATGAGCGAGTCCCACGCGCGTTTCGTCGGACTGAGCACGGGGCCCTTCTGGTACTTCCGCCAAGGCCCGTCGGGCTTGTCCGCCACGGCGATGCCGATGTGCCGCAACGTGCCGCCCGGATCGCGAGAGCGAAAGGGCCTGGCCGACGACGTGCCCGTGTAGAACAGGTAGTACTTGCCGCCCACCACGGCCATGTAGGGCGTGATCACGCCGAAGCTGTCCCACGCGCCCGCGGGCCCCCTGCCGATCGCCTCGCCGCGGTCCTGCCACCGCAGCCCGTCGGCCGACGTGGCGCAGTAGACCGTCGACGCGTACGGGTGCACGCCGGCCTTGCGCTGCGTGTACCAGACATAGTACATCCTGCCGACGCGGATCACGTTGCTGGGGTCCTGGCGGTCGAGCTTCGGATCGTAGCTGAGCCCCTCGATCTCGCGCGTTCGGTAATTCGGGGCCGCCAGCTCGGGCGGGACGGCCGTCCCTTGGCCTTTGGGCGGGCCGCTCTCGGCGCCGGCCGCCGGGCGGAGTGGAATCGCACAAGCCGCCATTAGAAGCATCGCCATACACATCGGTTCACGTCTCGCTCTCCGCCCGATCGGCCGGCGGGCTCGCCCGGCCGGCGTTGCGGTCATTTCCGTCGGGATTCTCCAGGTGGACTCGTGCCCACAACCACCGTGGGCCTTCTCGATGATTCTATAGCTGTTCGGGAAATCGGCAAGCCCTTTCCCTGCCCCGGAGAGCGGCCATTTGCCTGCCAGCGGTTGCCAACACAATCAACAGCTTTCAACAGCCCACGACGACGACGAAGTTACACACAGTTCTTTACACGACTCCGGGCCGCGCGGTTGAGCTGGTCGACGAGGAAGTAGTAGCCGCGGGGCAACCGCTCGGTCAACGTGCTGATCCGCTCCGCCAGATCAACGGCTTTCTGGTAGACCCGGAGCTTCTCCAACATGAAGGTCATGGCAGACCCCAACGACTTGAGCAGGTGAACAGGTGAGCAGGTGAGCAGGAGACCTGCCTCCGCTGGCGGCTTCGGCAGGCAGGCCGCAGGTGAGCAGAGACGCCGCGAACGCCGACCTTTGCGCCCGTTGCGGCCCTGCCTCTTTCTCCTGCTCTACTGATCCACTGCTCACCTGCTCCAGTCCGCCTGCGGCGGACTCGGGGTGGGTGGACGATTTTAGAACCGCCGCGGGCACGTTTTCCAACGGCCTTGAGTTGCTCTGCACACCGTAAGTGCCGTTGGCATGGCAGCTTGCTTCCACATCTAACCAGCCGCCGGAGGACTGGGGCAAGCTGATCGGCGATGTCCCGGCAGCGACGGCGATCCTGGATGGCTTCCTGCACCACGCGGAGATCATCACGATCAAGGGCCGCAGCTACCGGCTGAAGGACCGAGCCGAAAAAAGCAAAGAGGTTGTTCAGAGCGAGCGAGAGGCGAGAGGCTGCCGCCGGGCCTCGAGATCCCTTGCGGACGGCGCTGCAGGGCCGAACGCCAAAGCCGCTTGCCGGAAGAAGTACAGCGCAGCCTGCGGCCGCAACCAAATGCCGAATGCCAAATGCTCAATGACGAACCTGGGCCTGGTTCAGAAACGATAGTTCCCACGTAACAGTGCATGCGAGTCTCGGGA
>CAYRVX010000118.1:0-21276 GCA_964427875.1 uncultured Planctomycetaceae bacterium | reverse complement strand
GCCTGGACGTCTTGGGGAAATGTCACAACTTCCAGGCGCAGGTTTCCTTGCTTGTCTGAGCCGCAGTTCCCGTCTCTGGGCGGCTTGAAGTGATCCGTCATGAAGGACGAGGCGGGAAGGCCTTCGGCATTGATGAGGCTGACCTCCGGGTCGGGCTTGGGCTTCCTGAAGAGGTATCGAACGTAGACGGGTCGGGGGAGGGCCTCGCTCTGAACGACAACGGTGTCCCCTTCGATCCGGGCATCGGCCGGGACGTACTTCCCGTCCTTGCCGGCGAGTTCGAAGAACTTGAGCCGCTTCCCCCCCGAAGCGCTCCTCAACCCCCCGCCGACGTGCGTGAACGTCAGAATCGCCTTGCCCCCCTCCATCCGAACCTTGTCCAGCAGCGGGCCGCAGTGGACGAGGTCCTTTCGCCCGTAATCGCGGGCGAGCGCCCACAGCGACAGGCGCTTCCCTGCCGGCTGCTTGTTCGTCGGGTGCAGGCTCGGGCCGTGATCGTAGTAGACCGCCATGCCCGTATTCTCGGTGGTATCCAGCGCGCGTCGCATGGCGTCCCTCAGCCAGGGCCATTCGGCGTCGACGGGACTTTCCTGCGTGGGGACCTGCACGTAGTAGAAGGGGAAGTTGCGCGGTGTCAGCCCCGCGCGACGGGCCCACAGTTCCCGCCAGGTCTTGATGTGGAAGGGCAGGAGGTGGCGGTATTCCCAGCCGGTTTGCGCCTTGGCGTTTCGTTCGCCCTGGTACCAGATGACGCCGCGAAACGCGACCGGAAGGATGGAGGCAATCTTGTCGTCAAACTGAACGCCCGGGCGCCGGTTGGCCGCATCGTCCTTCCAGTCCTGCGGGATGTTCAGCTTCTTGCGGATGACCTCGCAGGCGTCCCCGGGCATCCACGCCTGGATGGGCGTGCCCGAGTTGTAGCGGAGAATCAGCCCGACGGGGACCTTCAGTTCCCTGTAAAGCTCGATCCCGAAGTAGTACGCCACGCAGGAAAGAAACTGCTGCGACTGCGGAGTCAGCGCCTTCCAGCCCAGTCGCGTGGTGAATCGAAATCGCGTAAGGTCCTGCTCGAACGCCTTGGGTTCTATCGAGCGGCCCTTCGATTTGGCAAACTTCCCGGCCATGTTGGACTGCCCGCTGCACAGCCAGACCTCGCCCACGACAACGCCAGAAAACGTGACGGTGCTCGAGCCCGCGATCGTCATCGTCTTCTCTGTCGTCGACGTCTTGAGAGGCTTCAGCGTAACCATCCACTTTCCCCGCCCGTCGGCGGCCGTCGTCACCGTCTGCCCCGCGAAGGATACGGTCACCTTCTCCCCGGGCGACGCCGTGCCCCATACCGGAACGGGTAATTCCCGCTGCAGGACCATGTTGTCGCCGAACACGGCCGGCAGCGCAACCTCCGCCAACGCCGTCGACGCGCACGCGATGATACATACCGCAAAAACCAGTGGCTTGAGTCGGTTGCTCATATCTCTCTCTTCACGTCCTTGTCGAACAGTCCCCCGCATTCTCAAGCATCCCCCCGCGCACGTCAACAGTCGGTCCGCCGGCGACAGAGCAACGAGTGCGGTCGGCTACCCCCGAGGCCTCCGCAACGCGGAGATCGCGGATCTCCTCGATCTGCGATCGGACTACCTGGGCGGCCAGAAGGACTACCTGAGTTGGTCGGTTCAAGCTGCCTTCACCGGAAGAAATCGAGCAGGAGGAGCGCGAACGACGGATAGGTCGGTTTGCCCAAGAGGATCGGCCCACGGCATAGACTTTCGCGCTGGCACGCCCCCCCCCGAGGCCGGGCTGCTCACCACGGGCGGAATGTAGCGCACCCGTAGCGCAAGGCCAAAATCAGGCAGCCTTACGAAAACGGGCGCAAAAGCAAACCCCGCTAATCGCGGGGCTTGCGTTCCCTGGGGATAAAGGATTCGAACCTTTACTAACTGATCCAGAGTCAGTCGTGCTACCGTTACACTAATCCCCAGTGAGTACGGCCATGTTATCGGGCCGACGCGGGGCCGACCTTAGCGCGACTGAGCTTCCGGTTGATGCGTAGTGTAGCAGGCCGGCCGGGAAAGTCAACGGGGAAAGCGGGGCCGCCGGCGGCGCGAGGTGGTTCGTCCGGCACGGCATTGACCTTTGCTGGCCGATGGCGATACTATGCATGCCCCCTCCCGCGGCGGCGGCGCGCCCCTCGGAGAGGCGGCGAGCGCTTCCCGTGGATTCGGAGCACATCATGGCGGATGAGCCGAATATCCTGGTGGTGGGTTCGATCAACATGGACCTCGTGGTGCGGAGCCCCCACATGCCCGCCCCGGGCGAGACGGTGCTCGGCGAGGGGTTCGTGACCTCCCCCGGCGGCAAGGGCGCCAACCAGGCGGTGGCGGCGGCAAGGCTCGGCGCGAGGTGCCGCTTCCTCGGGCGCGTCGGGGACGACGAGTTCGGGAGGGCGCTGCTCGCCGGCCTCCAGGCGGAGAACATCGACTGCACCGACGTCATCAAGACCGAGGACGCGCCCACCGGTGTGGCGATGATCATCGTGGACTCCAAGGGCGAGAACTCGATCGTGGTGGCCAGCGGCGCGAACCACCGCCTGACGCCGGACGACGTGTTCGGGCGGGGCGCCGCGTTCGGGGAGGCCGACGCGGTCCTGCTGCAACTCGAGCTGCCCCTGCCGACGGTTCGAGCGGCGATCGACCTGTCGAAGCGGTATCGCTGCAAGGTGATCCTGGACCCGGCCCCGGCGCCCGGCCGGCTGCCGGCGGCGCTCTGCGAGGTGGACGTCATCAGCCCGAACGTCACCGAGGCGGAGCTGCTGACCGGCACGAAGACCGGCGAGGAGCGAGCGGACAAGAACATCGCGCTGGACCTGATCGCCCGCGGCGCGTCGGCGGCGGTCCTGAAGCTCGCCGGGCGCGGCTCGATGGTGGTGACGGCCGACGGGCAGATGGCCCGCATTCCGGCGTACGAGGTGGACATTGTGGACACCACGGCCGCCGGCGACGCCTTCACCGCGGCGCTGGCGGTGAGCGTTTCTCGCGGGGAGGACCTGCGGACGGCCGCCCGGCTCGCCAACGCGGCCGGCGCCCTGGCCTGCACGCGGCTGGGCGCCCAGTCGGCCATGCCCACCGCCGACGAGGTACGCATACTCATGGAAGACCAGCCGATCTGAGCAGACGCCCGGACGGCTCGACGTCGAGGAAGCAGCCAACAGCCAACCTGCCGGAGGCCCGGTACCATGACGGAGACGAACAGCATGCGAGCGGGGTTCTTTGTCGGCAACCGGACGATGGAGCTGCGCGAGGCGCCCGTGCCGTCGCCGGGGGAGGGCGAGGTGGTGCTGCGGGTGCTGGCCTGCGGCGTGTGCGGCACGGACCATCACATCTACGAGGGCGAGGTGACCGACGGCGTGGTGCCGCCGGTGGTGCTCGGCCACGAGATCGCCGCGCGCGTCGAGGCCGTCGGGAAAGGCGTGACCGCCCTGCGCGAGGGGCAGTTCTGCGCGGTGGACCCGGTGATCGGGTGCGGCTGCTGCCAGATGTGCCGCCGCGGGCGGCCCAACCTCTGCGCGACGCCCACGGTGATCGGCTACCGGCTCAACGGCGGCTTCGCGCAGTACGTGCTCGTGCCGGCGGGGAAGGTCGTGCCGATGGACGAATCGGTCGGCCCGGCCGGCGGGGTGCTCTGCGAGACGCTCGCGTGCGTGATCAACGGCTACGGGCGCCTGGGCTTCACGGCCGGCAGCAGCGCGATGATCCTCGGGGCGGGCACGGTCGGGCTGCTGTGGGCGCAGATGCTCAAGAGCTCCCCGTGCTACCGGCTGCTCCAGACGGAGATCGTGGCCTTCCGCCGCGAGAAGGCCCTCAGGCTGGGCGCGGAGGTGGTCCTCGACGGCGGCGCCGAGGACCTCGCCGAGCAGGTGCGGGCCCGGCTGCCCGACGGGGTGGACTTCATCGTGGACGCCACGGGCGATCCCGAAGCCGTCGAGCAGTCGATACCGCTGCTGGCCAAGGGCGGAACGTTCCTGATCTTCGGCGTCTGCCCCACCGGCTCGCAGGTGCGGATCGACCCGTTCGAGATGTACCGCAGGGAGGCGAAGATCATCGGCTCCAAGATGCCGCCCGGGACGCTGGACCGCTCGGCCAGGATGATCGAGTCCGGGCGAATCCCGTGCGAGGAGATCGTCACCGGCACGTTCGGACTGGAAGACGTCGCCGAGAAGGTCGCGGGCTTCAAGGACCACCGCGACAGCCAGGTGAAGGTCGCCATCGATTCGTGGCGATAGAAGAGCCTGCCTCGCTGAAGCGAGCAGGCCTGATGGAAACGGGCCTCACTCGCCCGCGACGGTGACGACGACGCGCCGCGTTCTCGGGCCGTCGAACTCGCAGAAGAAGATCGACTGCCACGTGCCCAGCGTCATGCGCCCGTCGGCGATGGGCACGGTGGTGTTGCAGCCGACCAGGGAGCTCTTGACGTGGGCCGCGGAGTTGCCCTCGCCGTGGCGGTAGAAGCCCTGCCGCCAGGGCACGGCGGCGTCCAGGGACTTCAGCACGTCGTGGATCACGTCCGGGTCGGCGTTCTCGTTGATCGTCACGGCGGCCGTGGTGTGCGGCACATAGACGGTAACCGTCCCGTTGCGGACGCCGGCCGCGTCGATCGCCTGGCGAACCTGCCCGGTGATGTCGAGGAAAGCGTCCCGGCTGGATGTCCTTACCTCAAACGTTGTCGTGTTCATGGCGGCATGCATACACGATGCGCCGGCGGAGTTCAACCGCGCAGGCGCGGGGGAAACCGAAGAAGCACATCAGCGGATCGCAGCACCCGCCCGGCGTTCGGGCCGCTTATTGGCCGGTCGTCTACTTGGCCGCGGCGGGCGGCTTCGGCGCCGGCTGGGTGGCGGGGGCAGGTTTCGGCGCGGGCTTCGGCGAGGGCGCCGGCGCCCGCCCGGGCACGGCGATGCGGGCGGAGACCGGCACCGGCAGCAGCGCGGGCACCGACCTCAGCGTCCTCCTGGCCGCCGGCTTGCGGTTCGGCTTGATCAGCCGCGGCGTGATGAAGAAATAGAGGTCATTGACCTGGTTCTGGGAGCGGTGGCTCTTGAAGAACCATTCGAGGAGCTTGATGTCGCCCAGCACGGGCACCTTCCGCTCGCGAGTGATGGTGCGGATCATCCGCAGCCCGCCGATGACGAGCGTGGCCTCGTTCTCGACGGCCACGAACGTCTCGGCCTCGCGGGAGTCGATGACGGGGTTCAGGATGGCCTGTGCCTGCTCGGCCTGCGTCATCGAGGTAAGTTCCCGGAAGCCCGAGACGGCCGAGACAATCGTCACCACGTGCAGCTTGACGCTCTCGGGCCCGACGACCAGCGGGGTGATGTAGAGCTGCACGCCGATGGGCTTGTAGGTGGTCTTCTCCGTGAGGATCTGCTCGCCCTGGAACCGGGCGGACTGAACGGGCATCTCCTGCCCGGCGAGCATGTAGCCGGTCTTTCCGACGGTCACGGTCATTCGCGGGGCGGCCACCACCCTGATCAGGCCCGTATCCGCCAGGGCGTGGAACGTCGCCTTCACCGAGACGCCGGCGTCGCGGAACAGCTTCATCACCTCCAGGACCGAGCCCTGGTAGGGGACCGGGGAGCTGGAGAGCGATTCGATGAAGGACTGTGTGCTGAAGCCGCTCTCGAACGCCTGGTAGTTGGTCGAATTGGAGATGTGGTCGAGGACGGTCTCGGCGCCGATCTGGAAGTCGAAGTCATGGTCGACCTCGAAGATTCGTGCGCCGATCTCCACCTGGCGCGGGGGCACGTCGATCCCGGCCAGCAGCGTCAGGACCGATTGCTGCACGTCCGGGTCGCACGTGATCACGAGCGTGTTCTCGCCGGGCAGCGCCGCGACGGTGCCCTTCTCGCCCAGTTGCGCCGTCACGATAGCCAGCAGCGGGGCGAGGTTGGCCGCCGCGAGCGTGATCTTCCGCCGATCGGTCCCGCCGTCGCGAGCCGAGGTGACGCCCACCCCCCCGTAGTGGCGGAGATGGTAGTACATCTGGACCTTGCCGTCCGGGAGCCTCGTCGTGGGCACGTCCACGGCCAGCTTGAGGGCGTCCCCGACGGGGTCGGGCTTGTCTTCCCCGGCAGGCTTGGACGTCGCCGGGCCCCGTTCGGCCATGAACTGCTCCCGAAGCTCCGCGATCCGCTCCCAGATCGGACGAGGCGCGATCTTCTGGAGGACCTCCCAGTCGTGCTCGGTGAGCACGTCCATGCTGGCGCCGTGGGCGGCCGCGTCGCGAGACGGGGTGCCCGAGAAGATCATCGGGTCCTTCGAGGAGCGAGACCAGGCGCCGAACTTCGCGTACTGCTCGATGGTCTCGGCGCAGCCGCCAAGGAGGAGCACGCCCACCCCCAGCAACACAACAGCCAGGTTCCGAAGACTCAACCTCGCGACGGTTGTCCGCGAGAAACCGCCCATATAATCAGCGCTGCCTTTCCCCCATGAAGCCGCGTTCCGGCATTCTGGGGATTCGGCCCTTCCCAGCTACCTATGCGCTGGAACTTCCAGCAACCGGTCAGGTTTCCAAACAATCCCTAAAAACATCCTCCGTGCCGTCCGGCACGATCGTGCCGTCCACGGATGATACTGCCTTATCGGCCTTATCGGCCGTGCCGGCCAAGATTGGGCAAGGAAAATCCGGGATCTCCCCACCCCGCGGCAGCTACTTGGCCGCTCCTGGAGCCAACGGCGCGGGGAAGTCGCTTTTGCGCATCACAATGGCTTGCCTGGCGGCCGTGAGCCGATAGAATGACAGGCATGGGATTCTCGGCGAAGGAGTGACGTGGTGGTTTCTGAACGGCGAAGAGCCAAGCTGCTCGGCCTGGGGCTGGACAACGACGACGAGCACGTTCGCATCACCCGCGGCAAGAACTTCGAGCTGCACGGCGGCACGCAGGACACGCACGAGTCGATGCAGGAGAAGTGCATCAAGTTCAACGAGAAGCTGGATGCCAGGGGAAAGGACCTGGGCGATCTGGAGCGCGGGGAATTCCTCGACATGGCCGCCGAATGCGAGATGAACGTCCTGGCCGTTCGGCAGGGAAAGAGCGACGAGGATTTTCCCGAAAAGTGATTTTTCCCCTTGTCAAGCGGAGGCGAGAGGCGGAGAATACTATAAAGCACATCGCCAGGAAGCCGGGCAGGAGGCCCGGCCGGCACATTTGACCGTTCCTCCGGAGGGAACCGGGCAAATCAAACGGAGGCGGCTGTATGCGTGCATTTCGGCCAAGTCGTTTTTCGCCCGTGGATGAATACGAAGAGGACCATCAACGCGACAAGGACTCGAACGTCCAACGGTACGCCAAGCGAGCGGAGGCGGGAATGCCTTTGTTCGACGCGGCCTACGTGATGGGCGAAATGGGCCCTCGTCCGTCCGACATCATCACGACGCGGGACTGAATCACGTCTTCGACGGCTCGGCGGGAAGTTCACTCCGGCCAGGCCTGGGCGGATCAGCACACTTTTCGTCCCGGCTCCCGCGGTCTCGTTCTGCAACCCAGGTGACATGCGCGCCCCGGCGCTCGCCCGGAGACCGTAATTCCCGGCACGCGGCGGCGAACCGCCGGTGACGCCTCTGGCAACGCTCGTTGGTCTCCGGGAAAAAGCGAACTTTCCGTCCTTTTAGGGGTTGAACGCCGGGAGCCGGGGTAGTAAAATTACATCGATTCGTATTACGAAAGGCCCGGAGCCTTTTTGGTGCTTCGAACCTGGCTGACGCCATGAGAGAAAGGGACGCATCGCTCGAAAGGCCGTTTGGGTTCGGCCCCCGGGGCCGCCCGCCCGTGTCCGGATTCACCCTGGTCGAGTTGGTGGTGGTCGTGGCGATTACGGCCGCTCTGGCGGCCATGCTGGTCCCGTCGCTGGGAAAGGCCACCGAGCAGACTCGCCAGCTCATCTGTGCGAGCAATCTACGCAATCTTGGCGTAGGGCTGAGGACCTACTCCGCCGACAACCACGGGCGCTACCCCGTTGAAGAGCTTTGCGGCAATCCGCAGGATGCGCTGGTGGGCGAGTTGTTCGGCCTGTACGTCTCCCGGCGCGGCCTGTTCTACTGCCCGAGCGCAGACCAGATCGAGCCGTACGCCCAGAGCGATGAATATGGCGGGCCGGGCGGCGATTCCGTGATCAACACCGACGAGAACTGGCAGCGGCACTTCATCACCTACAAGTACTTCTCGGTGACCAGGAGAGACACGCGAATGCCCCTGCCGCTACGGCTGTCGGAGTACCCTCACCTTCTCAGCCAGGGGTCTTCGCCGGCGCGGTGGCTCATGAGCGACTGGGTCCGCAAGGACGTCCCCGTCTTCCCGCACTGCCAGAAGGGCGGCTGGGGCGGCGGGCGAAACGTCCTGTTTGCCGACACAAGCGTGCAGTTTGTTCGACACAGAACCCCTCGAGCTTTTGGAGACCGACAATGATGCGAACAAGGGACGCGACGCCTCGGGAGCTTGTCCTCTCGGCCGGCGGGTCACGAGCAGGTCTGCTGACGGTGCGCAATCTGGCGTTGGCGGCCGCAGGGGGGGCCGCCGTCGCCGGGATCAGCCTGCTCCTCGGGCGGACCATTCGACTCGGCGGGGCGACCCCGCTGTCCGGCTCGATCGTCGTGGCCGTTCCCCGCACGATGATCCTGCTGCTGGTTCTGCTGGGGGTGAAGCGTTTCGGCGCGTTAACGGCCGCCGGAATCGCCGAGGTGGCGACGAGGCTGGCCCTGGGCGCGCCCGGCCTGACGCCCTGGTTCCTCGTGGTGCCGATCGTGGCGAACCTCGCGGGCGACGCGATGTGGGCCGCCCTGCGCTCGCTGCCGTCGCGGCGGACGGGCCTGATGTTGACCGGAGGCGGCCTCTGTGCCGCAAGAGTGCTGATCGCCTCGCTCTTCTGGGCCCTTCTGGGCCCGTGGCTCCAGGGAACGGGCGGGCCGGCGGTGCTGCTGCTGACGGCCATCATCGCGGCCAACGTCGCCCTGGGCATGGTGGCCGGCCTGCTGGTCAGCCTGCCGATCGGCCGAAGGCGAACCGGCGCGAGCCAATGACGGTCACGGGAGACAATCCGGAAGTGGCCGAGGCCCCCGCGGAACCGGTGGCGCTGCGGCCTATCGGATACGTCCGGTCCGCCTATGCCGAGCCCGGCGACGTGCCCCACACGCACGACGGATGGACGGCGGACGTCTCGCGGATCCGCCTGCTGCCCCGCCACGCCGGGGCGCTGCGCGGCCTGAAGGGCTACTCGCACATCATCGTCCTGTTCTGGGTGCACCGCGCCAGGGACTGGAAGATGCCCAAACACCATCACAAGCCGCCGGGGGTGAAGGTCTTCGCCACGCGGATGCCGGTCCGGCCCAATCCCATCGGGCTCTCCGCCGTCGAGCTGTTGGACTTCTCCCCGCAGACGGGCGTGGTCACCGTGAAGGGCCTCGACGCGCTGGAGGGCACGCCCGTGCTGGACATCAAACCCTACATCCCGAATTTCGACAGCTATCCCGAGGCCCGGATCCCCGAGTGGGTGTCGCGCCATCTCGACAGCCACTTCCATTCCGGCCGCGCCCACCGGCACGACGGCGACGGTTAGCTCGACCGACGCGAAGCCCCGCCCCGCGAGACGGCTGACAGGAGACATCAGACAGGCGAAACGGAGGAGGAACATGCAAAGGCTCTGCTCGTATCTCACGATCGTGCTGGCGGCGGCGTTCTCGGCGAATGCCCTGGCCGACAGCGTGGAGTTCCACCTGCTGACGCACGCGGACAACGTGCAACTGCTGCCTCAGCCCAAGGGGACCGCCGGCGTCTCGGGCGACCACCTTCTGCGGACCGCCGACGACCTCCCCCCGGGCGCCACGCTCAATCCCGGCGGCTGTTTCAGCTTCAACTTCATGAACCAGGTCGGGGTGATGTCGCCGGACTATCCGCCCGGCTACGCCGACGGGATCCACTCGATGACCGGGTCCCTGACGCTGGACGTGGACCTCCGTGCAGGCGGCGGGCTCACCGTCGTATCGCTGGCCTTGGACGGATACGTCGCCCCCGGCAAGCCGATCGCGCATCAGGTGTTGGTCAACCCCGGCGATCCGGCCGCCGACGGCCTCCACGGCCCGGTGGACGGTCAGCCCAACAGCGGCTCGTATGCGGCCTCGCCCGGGGCGAACTGGGCCCTTGCTGCGACCTTCGACTGGTACTACGATACGCCGTTTGCGGGCCCCGGCGGCATCGACATGACGTTCAACGACTACGCGTGGAGCGGGTTCATCCTCCCGGCCGCCGAGCTGACCGCGTTGGGCATGGCGCGGACCGTCCTGGACGACCCGCTGGGCTACTTCGGCGGCACCTCGGACGACTTCGAGTCGTGGCTGTTGAGCGAAGTCGCCCCCCGCCTCGGCCCGGACGCCGCCTGGCTGCTGTTCGCCCAATGGGAGGCGAACCCCGTCTGGACCCATCCGATGATGGGCATGACCACCGACGGGATCGTGGGGACGACGATCGTCGCCTACGCGGTGCCGGAGCCCGCGGGCATGCTGCTGCTCGCCTGCGGCCTTTGCGGCCTGGCCGTCAGACGACGGACCTGAGTTGCTGCAGGGACAAGGGGCCCTGCCGAACGAGGATGGGAATCTCGGCATGGCTTTTCTGCGAGCGAGTGCCCTTGTGGGCGGGGTGTTGCTGGCCGCCGGGAGTCTCGCGGCGGAGCAGGCGCCGGGCCTCTGCCAGCGCGACAGCCTCACCGACGGCTGGTTCGCCCTTGGAGAGGCGCTGGAGCAGCGGGGCGTCAAGCTGGGCCTCGGCCTGACGCAGATCTACCAGTTGAACATGGAAGGCGGCCTGGCCACACACCGCCACGCGGGGCGATACACCGGCAGCTACGACCTGGAGGTCGAGCTTGACCTGGAGAAGCTCTTGCGGCTGACGGGCGGGACGTTCTTCGTCCTGGCCGAGGGGAGCTGGTCGGACGGCCTGGACGCCTCGTCGGCGGGCAGCCTGCTGGGGATCAACGACGACGCCGGCGGCGATCAGGTCGTCGACGTCACGGAGATGTGGTACCAGCAGGAGTGGCTGGGCGGCAGGCTCATCTTCCGCGTGGGGAAGATCGACCTCACCGGCGGCTTCGAGTGCCGGGGAGGCCCGGCCTCGTTCGACGGCAGCGCCTACGCCAACGACGAGGTCACGCAGTTTCTCTCCAGCGCGCTGGTGAACAACCCCGCGATCCCGTTCCCGGACAACGGGCTGGGCGCGATGATCCACGCCGAGCCGATCGAGGGGTTCTACGTCACCGCCGGCGCCGCCGACGCGCAGGGCGACGCACGAGAGACCGGCTTCCGCACCGCCTTCCACGAGGAGGATCACTTCTTCGCCGCCTTCGAGATCGGCGTGGCCCCGGCCCTGCTGGGCATGCCCGGCACGTACCGCGCGGGCCTGTGGTACGACCCCCAGCCGAAGGACCGCTTCAGCGGCGGCGTCAAGCGCGACGACGCCGGCTTCTACCTGAGCTGCGATCAGCTCGTCTTCAAGGAGAACGCCGACGCCCAGGACACGCAGGGGCTGGGCCTGTTCGCGCGGTTCGGCTGCGCCGACAGCGACGTCAACGAGATCAGCGGCTTCTGGTCCGTCGGCGGGCAGTATCAGGGGCCGATCCCCACGCGGGATGACGACGTCCTCGGCCTCGGCGTCGCCCAGGGCATTCTCAGCAGGGACGCCGAGTGCGCCCGGGCGTCGCAGGAGACCGTCATGGAGATGTACTACAGCGCGCCCGTCTGCGGCTGGCTCACCGTCAGCGGGCACGTGCAGTACGTCAACAACCCCGGCGGCACGAACGACGTCGACCACGCCGTCGTCGTCGGCATGCGGGCACAGATCAACTTCTGACGCGATACGAATAGACGCAGCGCGGGCTTCGCCCGCATTTACTGATTGCGGATTGCGGATTGCGAATTGCGGATTGCGAATTGCGGATTGCGGATCTTCCAGACCCGAAGGGTCGAAAGGACCTGCCGGCAGGCAGGTTTGGCCGGGGGCGCAAGCCCCCGGAACGCTGGCAACCAGGAAACGAGCCCCGGCGGGGCGGAAGGAACATCATTTCCAAGGCGATGATCTTTCGGCATTGTGTTACAGAGGAATGAGAAATGACGAAGAAACGAGCTCTGATTGGCGTGACGGTGATCGCGTTGTGCGCATGTGCGGCCACCGTCCACTCCCACTTCCAGGTGCTGGTCCCCTCCCGGGACAACGTCTCGCCCGACGACCGCACGGTCGAGCTGGACATCCTCTTCACCCACCCGATGGAGGGCGGCCCGGTGATGGAGATGGCCAGGTGCAGGCAGTTCGGCGTCCTCGTCGCCGGGAAGAAGACAGACCTGATGTCTGCGCTGAAGGCCCGGAAGGTCAAGGGCAAGACGGCCTACACCGCCTCCTACGAGGTCAAGCGGCCGGGCGATCACGTCTTCTACCTCGAGCCCGCGCCCTACTGGGAGCCGGCCGAGCAGAAGATGATCGTCCACTACACCAAGGCCGTCGTGAACGGCATGGACAGCGGCGAGGGCTGGGACGAGATGGTGGGCTTTCCGGTGGAGATCGCCCCGCTGGTCCGCCCGAACGGCCTGTGGACGGGCAACGTCTTCCGCGGCGTCGTGATGAAGGGCGGCAAGTGCGTCCCGTTCGCCGAGATCGAGGTGGAGTACTATAACGTCTCCGGCAAGGTGACCGCGCCGTGCGACGCGTTCGTCACGCAGGTCATCAAGGCCGACGCCCACGGCGCGTTCTGCTATGCGATGCCCCGCGCCGGCTGGTGGGCCTTCGCGGCCCTGATCGACGGCGACGAGAAGATGAAGGGCCCCGGCGGCAAGCTCGTCGACGTCGAGCTCGGCGCGCTGATGTGGGTGCGAACCACGGACATGAAGTGAGCCCCGAGAGGCGCCCGCCTTGCACATATCCGAAGGCATCCTCTCGCCGCCCGTGCTGATCGCCGGCGGCGTCGTGGCCGCGGCGGGGGTGGTGGTGGGCCTGCGCAAGATCGACGACGAGCGGATCCCGCGAATCGCCGTGCTCTCCTCGGCCTTCTTCGTCGCCTCGCTCATCCACGTGCCCGTCGGGCCCTCCAACGCCCACCTGGTCCTCAACGGCATCATGGGCATCCTGCTCGGCTGGGCGGCGTTCCCCGCCCTGCTGATCGCCCTGCTGCTCCAGGCCGTCCTCTTCGGCTTCGGCGGGCTGACGACACTGGGCGTGAACGTCACGTCGATGGGCGTCCCGGCCGTGCTGTGCTGCTATGCCTTCGGACGAGGCCTGCGGAAGGGCGGCCCCGCGCTGGCGTTCTTCTGTGGATTCTGCGCCGGGTCATGCGCCATCCTCTTGAGCGCCGCGCTCGTCTGCGCCGCCCTCATGACCACGGGGCGGGAGTTCCTGCGAGTCGCCGAGCTGGTCGGCCTGGCGCACCTGCCCATCGCGCTCGTCGAGGGCCTCATCACCGGTTCGCTGGGTGCGTTTCTCAGAAAGGTCAAGCCGGAGCTGCTGGACGTGAACGCCGCGCCGGCCGACGTGAAGGAGTCAAACGATGCCTGACCGTTTGCGCAGGGCGGCCCGGACGGCGATGCTTGCCGCCGCGGCGCTGCTGGCCGTGCAGGACGACGCCCTCGCCCACAAGCTCAACGTCTACGCCGTGGCCGCGGGCAGGAGCATTCGCGGCGAGGCATACTTCTCCGGCGGCGGCAGGCCGAAGAACCTGGAGGTCCTCGTCCTGGGCCCCGCCGGCGAGGAGCTCGGCCGCACACGCACGGACGAGAAGGGCGTCTTCCACTTCCTCGCGACTAGCCGCTGCGATCACACCTTCGTCGTGGAGACCGGCGACGGGCACCGGGCCGAGCACACCGTGGAGGCCGACGAGCTGCCGAAGGACCTGCCCGCGCCGTCCGGGGCAGCGTCTCGACCCGCCGCCGCGCCCTCGACCGCAACGGCGCCGGCAGCCACGAGCCCAACAACCTCCCCGACAACGCAGGAGGCGATAGACCAAACGCTCGACGCGCTGCTGGAAGTGCTCGGCCGGGCCGTCCGCAAGGAGCTCGAGGCCAGCGAAGACCGGGTCCGCATCCGTGACGTCATCGGCGGGATCGGGTATATCTTCGGCGCGGTCGGGCTGGTGATGTTGTGGAAGTATCGCATGAAGCGCGGCCCGAAGCAGCCGGGCCGATAGAGAAGCCGCACATGGTCTGCGAGACATTCTCAGAGGGAGACTCGCTGGTTCACAGGCTCGACGCCCGCGTGCGCGTCGTGGCGGCCGCGGCGCTGTCCGTGGCGGTCGCGCTGAGCGACCGGCCCGCCGTGCTCGCCCTGGCCCTGGCGGCGGCCGCAGGGCTGGCCGTCACCGCCGGGCTGCCCGTCCGGCCGACGCTCAAGAGGATGATCTCGCTCAACGCCTTCATGCTGCTGATGGCGCTGCTGCTGCCGCTGACCTTGCACGCGCCGGCGCTCGTCCGGGTCGGCCCGGTCGGCTGGACCCGCAGGGGGCTCATCCTCGCCGCCACCGTCACGTGCAAGGCCAACGCCATCGTGCTGATCCTGACGGCGCTGCTCGGCACGGTGGAGCTGATGGCGCTCGGCCGGGCCATGGCGCGCCTGCACGTGCCCAACAAGCTCATCCACCTCTACTTCTTCACCGTCCGTTACATCGACGTGCTCCACCACGAGTACGAGCGGCTTCGCAGGAGCATGACCGTCCGCAGCTTCCGCCCGCGGATGAGCGTTCACACGTACCGCAGCCTGGCGTACCTCGTCGGCATGCTCCTGGTCAAGAGCTTCGACCGTTCGGACCGGATCCTGGCGGCCATGAAGTGCCGCGGCTTCCAGGGGCGCTTCTGCGCCGTTGACCGTCTGGCGCTGAGAAGGCTGGACGCCGTCTTCGCCGCCGCGGCCGCCGGACTGCTCTGCCTGATGGGGTGGCTCCAGTGGCGCTAGCCGAGCTGATTAGCCTCTCCGGCGTGGGGTTCTCCTACGCCCCGCGGCGCCCCGTGCTGGACGGCGTGGACCTCGCCCTCGGCGCCGGCGAGCGCCTCGCACTGCTGGGGGGCAACGGCAGCGGCAAGACGACGCTGCTGCACCTCATCGTGGGCCTGCTTCGCCCGCAGGCCGGCCACATCGAGGCCTTCGGCTCGACCCGCCGCGACGAACGCGACTTCCACGAGGTCCGCCGCCGCGCCGGGCTGCTCTTCCAGGACCCCGAGGACCAGCTCTTCTGCCCCACCGTCGTCGAGGACGTCGCCTTCGGCCCCGTCAATCTCGGTCGAAGCCACGCCGAGGCCGTCGAGATCGCCCGCCGGACGCTCGCGGCCCTGGACCTCGACGGCTACCAGGACCGCATCACCTACAAGCTCTCCGGCGGCGAGAAGCGCCTCGTCTCGCTCGCGGCCGTCCTGGCCATGGCGCCCGACGTCCTGCTGCTCGACGAGCCCACCGGCGACCTCGACGCGAGGCACCGGCGCCGGCTCATCGACGCCCTCACCGGCCGCGGCGAAGCGATGCTCCTGGTCACCCACGACCTGGAGATGGTCCGCCTGCTCTGCGGGCGAGCGGCGCTGCTGGCCGACGGCACGATCGCCGCCGATCGCCCCGCCGCCGAGCTCCTCGCCGACACCGCCCTCCTCGCCGAGCACGGCGTGCGGTGACGCCGGCCTGCCCGCAACTGCTCCATTGCATCCGCCCCGGCGGTCTGGATGATAGGGGCATGGACGACCGCGGGGCGAGTAATGCCGAGGTCCTTCCGCCCCGGCCGCGACGGACGCCGCTGGGCGACGGCGGCCTGCACCTGGCCGCACCGGCCAAGCTCAACCTCGACCTGCGGGTCGGCCCCCGCCGCGGCGACGGGTATCACCCGCTGGATTCCATCGTCGCGAAGGTGACCCTCTACGACGACGTCGTCCTTCGGCCGCGCGGCGACGGGAAGATCGCGTTTCGCTGCGACGGGGTCGGATGCGGGCCGGACGAACGTAACCTCGCCCTGCGGGCCGCTCGCCTGCTCGCCAGGCAGACCCGCGCCAAGGCCGGGGCCGACATCGCCCTCGCCAAGTCGATCCCCCCCGGCAGAGGGCTCGCCGGAGGCTCTTCCGACGCCGCCGCCGTCCTCGAGGGGCTCGGCGAGCTGTGGGGCCTCCCCCTGCCGCGGCATGCCCTGGCCAAACTGGCGGCCGAGCTCGGCAGCGACGTGCCCATGTTCCTCGGCCCGCCGGCCGCTCGAATGACCGGGCGGGGAGACGTGCTCCAGCCCGTCGCGGTCCATCCCTTCGTGGCCGTGCTGCACGTGCCCGATCTCGTCTGCTCCTCGGCCGACGTCTACGCCAGCTTCGACCGTCTGCCGGGCGCCGACGGCGAACTGCCCAAGCGCGACGCGACCTCCCCGTACTCCCTCCCGCCGAGCCGATGGCGCGGCCGCCTGCGCAACGATCTGACTCCCGCCGCGATCGCCCTGAGCGACGAGCTTGCCCGCGTCCTCGAGGACCTCCCCGCCCTCCTGAGCGCAAACGTCTCCATGACGGGCAGCGGCAGCGCGGTGTTCGCGCTGTGCGACGACGACGCCGAGGCCGCCGGGCTTCTCGCCCGCCTGCCCGCCGACCTCCCCGGCCGCACCCTCCTCGTCCGCAACAACCCCTGGTGACCGTCTCGCCGTTTAGAGCAGTTCACGGATTACTGTATTGGTCTTGCTGCTGTGGCACGGGGTTTAGCCGGCGACGGCACGTCGCCGGGCTGGGCGGGCCTGCGGCCCGCCGCTAAACCAAAACCGCTACATCCATCCGTGAACTGCTCTAGCGGGCCGGCTTGCCGGCCGCGTGCGGCTTCTCCTTCCCGGGCATCACCCCCTTCGCCTGGAGCGCCTCGTCGTTCTCCGCCAGCATCTGGTGGAGGTGCTCGAGCACCTTGTCGTGCTCGCCACGGTGACAAGCGTTTGGGCGGCGCGACCCCGCCAGGCAGCCCCCCAACGGGGGCGCGTGGGGGTAGCCCCGGGTGACCGGAGGGAACCCGGGGGTCGGGATCGGCTCCACCGGAGCCCCGGACCGGGGCGACTGACGCCCTCAATCGCTTCACTTCGGGGGCTCCGGAGAAAGGACGGCCGGTTTCCCCGGACCGAGGGGCGGGGCCGCCGCCAAGCCCCCTGCCGGGCTTGTCTGCACCGCCGCCGGCACCCGTACGCGGGCAATTCTCACGAGCCGCTTGACCGGGCGGGGCGGGAATGTTAAAAGTGAGCATCGGCATCTGCCGAAGACATAGAACATGCAGGCCGCCCTCTCCGACGGCGGACGATTGTCTGGACCCGGGGCTGTAGCTCAGTTGGGAGAGCGCATGCATGGCATGCATGAGGTCAGGGGTTCGAGCCCCCTCAGCTCCATTGAGATAGCCCGCTGGAACGCGGGCTATCTCAATGTCCTGAGCCAGGGTACGGTCCGGGACGATCCCATGTCACGTAACGCTTGGCCCACGACCATGAATCCGCTCCGGCGAAGTCAACCGCAGCCGGCAGCCGGCAGCCGGTAACAGCGGCAGGCTTGCACGGCTTACCCGCGCCGCGCGGATCTCGCCGCCGGCTGCGCTGGTCTCGTGGCGACCGGTCCGTTACCGGCGAGCCGACTGTAGCGAAACACTGGATCCTGCCGAACCAGGCCCCAATCACCCCGGGCAAAATCTTGCGATGTTCCTTGTAGGTATCGCTCCGACAGGGTGTTATATGCCATATCGCCGAAAATGGCTTTGTTTCGTAAAAAGACTTATGCCGTTTGCCGCGCCCTTGCGTCCTGCGGTCGAGTCGCGCCAGACGCCAGGCTCGGAATAATCCGCGTTTGGGTTCGTTTCGCATTCTTTTCCCAATCCACCGCCGTACCTTTCCTTATCATCCCAAACTGACCGACGGCCACCGGCTTACGGCGTGTGGGTTGACCCGTTGATTCGTTAACTCCTTAACTGGCAAAAGCTTGTCCGGACTGCCGGACCTTCTGGTTCTCTGGCTGCCTGCCGGACAGGCTCTGGTGGCCGCGATCCTGGCTCCGCCGGATGCGAGGGCATCCTCAGAGCGCAGCTCCATTCGAATTAACGAGTTAACGAGTTAACGAGTTAACCAGTTCACGAGTCAACGAGGACCGCTCACTCTGAGTTACCATGGTCCCCCCGTAGCAGGCATATACATCTCGCAGGCCCTTTTGCACAACGAAAATCGGCAGATTGCAGAAAAACTGGGCCTGGTTCAGAAACGATAGTTCCCACGTAACAGCGCCTGCGAGTCTCGGGAACCCACGAGTCTACAGACGAGGCCCGGCGGGCCGTGTGTGAGAATGTTTCCCGGCGGTCCGTAACGATTGGTTCTGTAATCTGTTAGCTCCGGAGGAGCGGACGTTGATAGCCCAGGGCGCCGCGGCGCTGTTTGCCGCAAGCCCTGGGTTTGCAGGGCGTGTATTTCGCGGAACCCCGGCAGGGGTGACCGTACCTCACGGTCGCCCCATACGAGGCTCCGCACAAAGGGTGACGCGTACCCAGGGCTCCCTCCGGTCGCCCTGGGCTACCCACGTATCGCCCCATACGGGGCGAAGAGGAAAGCTCCCCGGATTTGTCCTCGCACACGGCGGGCCGAAAGGACCTGCCTGCCGGCAGGCAGATCCTTCCGGCCCTTGCTACTCTGCGAAGCAGTACTTCGCTGCGAAGCACGAGTTGGGCCTCCCCCGGGCGGCGCCGCGGGCTGCGGGCGAAGCGGCGGCGGAATGTTACCCGCATCTGAACCATGCCAAAAACTGGCCTGGTTCAGCAGGATCCAGTGTGTGGTTACGGTCGGCTCGTCGGTAAGGGGTCCTTCGCCACGAGACGAACGTAGCCGGTAGCCCGTAGCCGGCAGCCCGTAACAACCTCCGGATCTTGGGCTTACGGGTGTGCCAAGGCTTGGCCGCAACGGGCTGCTGGCTACAGGATACGGGCTACGCACCGTTCAAACGCTGTTACCTGCGTTTGAACCATGCCGAAACCCTGGACTTCCCCCGCCCCGCGCGGTACCCTCAACGGCCGAAGACGGCCTGCCGCCGGCCGGGCGGTCGTCCGGGCGAAGCGGCGGGCACCAACGGGGCGGTCAGTGTGTCCCGCTCGCCACGATGAAAGCGTTATCTGGTTGATCCGTTCACTCGTTGACTGGCTTTCTTTCGTTGTTTCGTTGAGTCGTTGACTGGTTATCTCGGCGGAGGCTTTGCGATTCATCGGCATGCCGCTTGTCCGGCGGCGCCGGCTGCGTTCGGCCGGTGCCGCCGGTCCCGCGACTGCGAGTCAACGGATCAACGAGAATACGGAAATCCCTGCCAGCTCCGTGGCCCCGACCGCGAAGTCCGTGCCGCGGCGCGATCCCTGGGCCAGTCTCCCGCGGCCGCCTTGGAGCACCGCCCGGGCTTCCGAGCCCTCGGGCCCCTCCGCGCCGGCCTCTGAGCAGGAGAATTGCTTGCTGATCTCGCGGGCCGTGATAAGATCGTCAGAAAGGCCGACTGCGGTCGTCGGCCGGAGGCCATCCAGGAGATCCCGAATGAAAGGACAAGGCCATGCGCCCATGGATCGTGGTTAACCAGAACGCTCCTACGTGGACCCAAATGTCTCTCGTGATAGGTGGCGCTGACCCGCCAAACCTCTTTGAGGTAACGGCTAACTTCACGGTGCACGGCGTACCTGCTGGCCTAGTAGTAGGCCGCGCGGT
This sequence comes from uncultured Planctomycetaceae bacterium, assembly GCA_964427875.1. Classification (GTDB taxonomy): domain Bacteria; phylum Planctomycetota; class Phycisphaerae; order SM23-33; family SM23-33; genus CAYRVX01. The sequence goes on along the minus strand of CAYRVX010000118.1, from coordinate 1,558 downwards.
GGGACATATTGTGCAGCACGTGCGGCGGACAGAGAAGAAGTATAACGATCACGGCCAAACGGTGCTACTCGCCACGAATCAATACTGGGAGGCCTGGGATGTCGATGCAGTGGGGAACGTGATCGTGCCTCGAGAAGCAGCCAATCTTGGTTTCCATGACAGATTCACGGTCGGCAACGCACACTATACGTTGAACCGCAACGAGGGCCGAGGGGTGATCAGGGGGGTTACGATTGCCTCGAAGCAAGGCACGAAAGGGAAGTGGAAGATCATGGGCAAGCTTTATTGGGTCTACGCCACTGATTTTGACTGGGTACCGTGGCAGGATGATGTGCCGGAGGCCGGATACTGCCAAGCACGGTGGAACAGGCCAACTATCGGAAACGGCCTGCGCAACCGCGCCTTGGGACGTTGCCATAGGACGCGGACGTGGTCGGGAGAATGGGACAACACGGTGCCACCAGGGGGCGGGCCGCGAAGGAATTTCAGCGGAGCACGCAGCAGGTCGCACGGATGGGGTTTCAGCCACATGGGCACCGCGCTGGGGACCACGAACGTCTGAACACCGGTCGAGAGATCAACGGCCACTTGCCTTTCCTGCGAGCTCCGCGAAACTCCGCGTGACGTGGGGCGACCCGTCGCCCGGCCATAGGGGCCAGAGGTCGAGCGTGGCATACCCCGGAACCGCCCTTCTTCTGGGCGCTGTAGACACTACATCAGGGAAGAAGGTCTGGCGGTGCCGTCGATGTACGACGGTGATCCCGCGCGGCTGAGCACTACTGAAAGTGAGGCGGTAGACATTCGTAAGTCCTTGCGGGACCGCGGCCGTTTCCGATCGGCGGAAACGTCCTCTTCGCGGCCGCAAGCTGTTATGCCGAAGATCGTTGCCATCGGTTCCCGAAGAAAAAGGCATGCATGACGCCCGGGGTTCGAGCCTCGCAAGCCTGATTCGACTCGCGCGGGCTGCGCCGCCACTGGCTCGTGAAGCCGGGGACATCCGTGAGCAAATCCCTGTCCAGGCGGTAGCGGGCCTGCTCGCGGGCTTTGCGTGTCGGCGGGAGCGGGGGTAGAATCGCGGGGGATGTGGCCGGGAGATTCGCCTGGCCGGAATTGTCTGCGAGTGCCGGCCCAGAGGAGCGCGCTGCCATGCCAACTATGATCGCCGTCGGAGTGACCGTGACGCTGCTGGTGGGGTCGGCCGTCCTGGCCGGCGAGGCGCGGACGGGCACTTGGGGCGACCAGGGGGACGGGACTTACCGCAACCCCATACTCAACGCCGATTACCCCGACGTGGACATCGAGCAGGCGGGCGACGTCTACTACATGATCACCTCGACGAACCACTACGCCCCGGGCATGACGCTGCTGGAGTCGAGGGACCTGGTGAACTGGCGGATCATCGGCCACGTCTGGCAGAGCTGACGTGGGACCCCAAGTACAACTGGGACCGGATGGCCGGCTACGCCCACGGCGTCTGGGCGGGCGACCTGGCCCGCCACGAGGGCAAGTGGTACTGCTACTTCATCGACGCCTCGAGCGGCCTGTACGTCAGCACGGC
>CAYRVX010000117.1:0-21287 GCA_964427875.1 uncultured Planctomycetaceae bacterium | reverse complement strand
GCGACGAGGTCGTGGTGACCAGCAAGGCCGTCCCGGAGCCGCGGGGCGTGCAGTATTCCTACTGCGCGACGCCGATGGGCGCCAACCTCTACAACCGGGCCGGGCTGCCGGCGATTCCGTTCGCGTATTTCGACGGCAAGCAGATGTTCAACGAGGACGACCCGAAGATCGTCGCAGCCGCCAAGGCCGAGGCCCAGAGAAGGTGGGGCAAGAAGACCTACCTGCTCCCGGCGACCCTCTTCCGCGATCGCGCCGTCATCCAGCGCGACCTCCCGGCGCCCGTCTGGGGACACGGGGTTCCCGGCGCCGAGATTGCCGTCGCCTTCGGTGGTCAAGAGAAGAAGACCAAGGTCGATGAGTTCGAGCGATGGCGTGTCACCCTCGACCCCATGCCCGCCTCCAGCCAGGGACGCGATCTTGAAATCCGCTGTAGCAACGGGGAGGCGCGCACGGTTCGGGACGTCCTCGTCGGTGACGTCTGGATCATGACCGGTTCCCGTCAGTTGTCGGGTGAACTGATCCGGCCGAAGAAAGGCGAAGAGGTCTCGCTTGAAGCCCTGCCCCTGGTCCGCGAGTTCCGCATCAAGACCAAGGCCCGGCGCTTCCGGACGCCGCGCAAATTGAGAATGGAGATCGGCGGCGGCAAATATGTGGCTTCCTGGCAGCCTGCGGATTTTGACGAAATCGGAGACCCGCCGTCTGTGGTCGCCTACCACTTCGCCTCCCGGGTTCGGCAGCCCGGGACGCCCGTCGGCATCGTCACGCTGGGTGCGGTAAACCCGCCACTCACCTGGGTCTCCTATAAGGGCATGCAAAAGGCCGCCGGTTTCGAAAAGGAACGCGACGACCTCAATCTCGCCTACCCGAACACCGATGTCTGCAAGAGAGCCGTCATCGCGTACATCGGGACCGTCAAGCAGTACAACCGCAAGGTGGCGGCCCTGCTGGAGGCGGGCGAGGAGATCCCAACGGAACTGGCGGACCGGGCGCCGGCCTTCCCTCAGCCGTACTACAACCAATGGGCCAGCCGCACCGAAACCGCGACACACACCTACAACTTCTGCATCAGTCCGCTGACCCCGTTTGCGGTCCGCGGCGTGACGTGGATCCCGGCTAAAGACAACATCAGCGAGGACGTTTCGAAGTACTCACCGTCGCTGGAAGTCTACGCCGCCAGTCTCGCCGAGACCTACGGCCAGGAGAAGGTCCCTTTCCTATACGCCCAGCCGGCCGCTTCTTTGGTGGAAGGAATCGGCACACCGCACATCGAACGCGCCCTCAGCATCGAATTCGACCAGTGGCCAAAGGGCCTTGAGGCGATCGCCACGCAGCTCGGCACGCTCGCGGCAGAGAAACTCAAATAGCAGATAGAACGACTCAGCCTTCCGGCAGCCGCGTCGCCGCCGGACAGAACAGAAGCACGGGAGATACTGCGATGAAGTGCAAGAAAGCAAACATCGCACGCTGGACAATACGGCGGTCGCCTGGATGACGAGCCTCAACTTCGTGAACAACAAGCCGATGCAGGCGGGCGAGAAGGCCTACCAGCTCAAGGGACACGCCAAGTTCGTTGATATCGCCCGGTTGTTCGGCTGGAAGGTGCTGGGCGACTTCTGGAAGTCCTGGAACGAAGACTTCGAGGCCGGCAGGCCCTGGTCGAAACACGGTACCGACATCGACAAGCTCAACCTGCGGCTGTCGCAGAAGGCCGGCGTGGACCTGACGGCCCTGCTGCACTTCTGGGGCACGCCGCCCCGGGACGCCAAGGCCCTGAAGGCCGCCGTTGCGGCAGAAAAGCTGCCGCCGTCGGCCAAGGTTTATGACGCTCTGGTGCATTACAAGTCGCTTGTGCCCGCGAACAACAGGGCCTTCCGCGATTTCGCGCTGAAGTGGTGGGGCAAACAGCCCAGCGCCAAGGGCTACTGGACCGAGCGCGAGCACACGAAGCAGTGGGAGGGATTCAACGAGGAGACTTCCGCGCAGATCAAGAAGCGGATGCAGGAGATTATTGACGAGTACTTTCCGGCCGGGAGACCCACAAAGGGATAGCGCTCTTTCCGATAGGAATGCGAACGGTAAGCAGAGAAGGAACCTACGAGCCTGCTGGAGGGGATCAACAACAAGATCATGGTGATGAAACGAATGGCCTGCGGCTTCCGAGACGACGACTACTTCTTCCTCAAGATCCGGCAGGCGTTCCCCCGCATTGGGTCATGAACCAAACCAAAGCCGTGAATGCCGGCAAGTTCAAGAAGCGCTGGGATGCCATGATCAAGGAGATCGAGAAGTCCACAGCCCCCCGAGACATGATCAGCCTGGAAGAAGCTAAGCAAGCGGGGCTCAAGAGCAAGGAGTGAGATACTGAATGGAGCAGGCGGCATGAAGGACGAACCATCGGGCGAGTACTACGACTACACCATCACCATGAAGCCTGAGCGGCCTTGGCTGCTGCCGTATCACCAAACCTTGATCTACAGGGTCATGCACTGCATCCGCGACGGCGAAGGCAACATGAAGGAAGTCTTCCTGACCTTCGAGCAGGCGCTGGAGGTAATCAAGCGGCTGCACCACCTGACCTGTGGCGTCCCGCAGGTGGTCTACCTGACGGGCTGGCAATTTGAGGGCCACGACTCGAAGTACCCGTCGTGGGCCGAGGTCAACAGGCATCTCAAGCGTGCCGAGGACGAGACCGCGGTGGAGAGCCTGCGATGGCTGATGCGCGAGGCCCGGCGGTACAACTGCCGGGTCAGCCTGCACATCAACATGTTCGACGCTTACCCCGACAGCCCTCTGTGGGACCTGTATGTCGAGAAGGACATCATCGCCAAGGACTTAGACGGCAATCTCATCCCGGGCAAACCGTGGAGCGGCATGACCTCCTACCAGATCAGCTACACCCAGGAGTGGAAGCACGGCCTGGCCCAGAAGCGAATCGATGATCTGATCGCAATGCTGCCGGAGCTGAAAGACAGCCAGACCATTCAGATCGACGCGTTTCTCGGCGCCCGACCGGCCGATCAGCAAGGCCCCATCAGCCCGTATGTCGGCTACACAAAGGAGCAGGAGGCCGCGACGCAGCGAAAGATCTATCGCTACTGGCGGGACCGGGGCATCGACGTCACATCGGAATGGGTGCTCGGCATCCGTGTCGATCGCTTTGTGGGACTTCAGCCATGGGCCTTCGCCTCCAGCCAGAACGACCTGATTGAGGACCTGTCCAACGAACTCTACTGCACCAGCCCGATGAGTGTGGAGTTCAGGGCGGTTCCCGAAGATCCTGCCAAGTTGCTCGAACAGTTCTGCCTGGAGTTCATGCCCTGGTACTACGAGAACAGCAAATCACCCAAGGGCGATCAGCAGGTGATCGACGGCAGGGATATCTGCATGCCCGCGCTGTGGTGTGAGGAGAAGACGATCATCGCCTACAGCAGGGAAGGGTACGACTGCAAGACGTGGCAGCTGCCGCTGGACTGGAAGGACATCGGGAAGGTCCACCTTTCGAGAATCACGTTGGAGGGGCACGAGCCGGTCGGTGAAGCGGCGGTTGCAGATGGCATGATTACTCTGAGCGTCGGGGAGGGCGAAGCCTTCATGATCCGTGCATTGTAAGGACAGGTGACGGAATCGGTGTCGAAGGGCGTGGCGAACCGCCACCGGAACGAAGGCAACTGCTTCTCGACGGCTCTGGCTGCCGCCACAAGCAAGAACAGATAAGGCCCCGACAGAGCAAGTGGACCTGGAATTCAAACCCGACTTCGAGCTTGCCCGCCAACGCTGGGCGCAGTTCTGGGGCGGCGAGAGTACGCACCCGCCGCTGTGGGCCGTGCGCCCGAAACCGGGTGTCGAGCCGGTCCCCAAGCCCGGCTGCTATGTGTGTGCGTTCCACGATATCGAGCCGGTGATCGAGCAGGCGATCGGCTGGGCGGCCTCGCACGAGTTCCTCGACGGCGCGATCCCCGGATACCAGGTTACCTTCGGCCCGGACCACTTCGCGGCGCTGCTGGGGGCCGAGCTGCGAAACGCCAAAGGCAGCTCCTACACCAACTGGATCCAGCCGTTCGTCGCGGACTGGGACGACGTGGAGATCCGCTTCCAGCCGGAGGGGAAATGGTGGCAGCGCACGGCCGAGGTGATCGCGCGCTTCCGCCACCGTTGCGACGGCCGATTGATCATCTACGGCACACACCTCCAGGGGGGGCTCGACTGCCTGGTCGCCCTGCGCGGGGCCCAAGGGGTACTGTGCGACCTGCTGGACGTGCCCGAGAAGGTGCTCAAGGCCCTGCGGCAGGCGGACAAGGCCCTCGACGACGTCCGCGCCGCCCTGGCCCAGGCGCTGGACGTGCCGACGTACGGGAGCTTGAACCGCTTCGGCATGTACAGCCGGGGCGTGATCGACGTTCCGCAGTGCGACGCCTCGTGCATGATCAGCGCGGAGATGTTCGAGCGGTTCTCCCTGCCGTCGCTGGCCCACGAGGTCGGCGGGCTCGACGCGAGCATCTACCACCTCGACGGGCCCGACGCGGTTCGTCATCTCGAAGCCCTGTGCACGCTGGAGCGCCTGGACATGATCCAGTGGGTCCCCGGGGCGGGTCGGGAAGACGACGACTGGAGCGGCTTACGGCGGCGGATAGACGAGTTGGGCAAAGGGCAGATCTACCAGCTCGGCGCGAACCTGTCCGCGGCGGGCGTCGAGCGGACATGGGAGGGATTCTCGTCCCGGAAGTTATACTTCCAGGTGCGCCCCAGCGTGTACGACCAGTTGCGGAAGATGCACCAGTGACGCTGGCGCGCCCGCAACGAGACAAGCCCGGCCGCGAAGGGCGCGGTCGCGGCGGGCGGCTACGCCGCCGTCAGGAAGGAAGGTGGACCGACATGACAATCGCGAAGTGGCTTTGGCTTGCCGTGCTTCTGAGTGTGGGGTTTGCCGCGGCGCAGGGGGCGGAAGAGGCAACGGTCACCCAGGCCAGGCGATCGGCGGGGATCGCCGGCTACTCCCTGTCCAAGGTCCAGCGCTGGCTGCACGAGGCGGCGCTGAAGAAGATCGAGCCGGATACGGGCCTGTACCACCCCGACGGCCGCTTCAACTACCAAGACGCCTGGGCCGACTGCTACCCGTTCCTCGTCTGGGCCGCGTGGGCCACCGACCTCGACGCCCTGAACGGCCCCGTGCGCAAGGCCCTGCATGCCGAGATCAAGCACTGCCCGAAGGGCTACTTCAAGGACCCCAAGAACGCCTTCGGTGGCAGCGAGTACGTAAAGGACGGCCTGATCGCCATCGTGGAGGCGACCGGAAAGGACGAGTGGTTCGACCGTATGAAGGCCATCGAGGACGACATCTGGTCGAATCCCACGATTGAGACTCCCTACGGCAAGATCCCATCAAAGAACGTCGAGATCAACGGCGAGCAGATCCAGGCCCTTGCGCGGCTGTACACGATGACCGGCGAGAGGAAGTACCTCGCTTGGGCGCAACGGCTGGCGGACTACTACCTTTCGGACCCGAATTACGTGCCCACGCGGCTTCGCGACCACGGATGCGAGATCATCGGCGGGCTGGGCCTGCTGTTGGGCGTCCAATCGACGCACAACCCCGCCAAGGCCCGCACCATGCTCCCCCGCATGCGGAAGATGCTCGACGCGATCCTCCAGCGCGGGGTCAACGGGGACGGCATCATGTACAACCGGCTGGGCAACGCCCGCAGCGGGCTCTCCGATGGGTGGGGCTACAACTACGTCGCGTATCTCTGCCACGACATGGTCGCCGGCAAGGGCGTCTATCGCGGCCACCTGACGCGGACGCTGCGCAATCTGGCCAAGCCGGCGTACAAGAACTACCGCTGGGAAGGCGCCTCGATCGACGGGTACGCCGATTCGATCGAAGGCGGGCTGTACATCCTGAACCGACTGTCCGTGCCCGAGGCCCTTGCCTGGGCCGACCGGGAGATGGCCGTCAATGTCGTCCGCTCGCGCGACCCGCTGGCAACCGCGAAGCTCTGGGGCACGATGAAGCTGCAATCCAATGGCGTCCGCACGGTGCTCATCCACGCGCTGATGCATACGCGAGGCCTGCTCGCGCGCCCGTGGCGGCGCGGTCTGGTCTTGGGCGCCGCCGAGTCGGGCGGCGGCGTAACCGTCGTCCTGAAGGCCGACAAGGAGTGGTCCGGGCGGCTGGTCTTCGACATCCCACGACACAAGGCCTACATGGGCTTCGCAAAGGACTGGCCCCGCATGAACACGCTGCCCGAGTGGTTCACCGTGGTCGGCGACAAGACCTACACCGTCAAGGACCTTTCAAGCGCGACCGAGGCCTCCCACACCGGCAAGCATCTCCACGGAGGCCTCCTCGTCCAACTGCGGGCCGGCGAAGAGAAGGTGCTGCTGGTCAAGTAACAACCCTCCCGCCCCTTGCCGCATGAGATTGACAACGTTCTGCCGCAATATTGCCGAAGCGAACCACCGAGTTCGGTGCTCAATACAAAGGCGACAGTTATGTGTAACAGACGATTCACCCTCTTCTCCTTGGTCTCGCTGACCATCTCGCTTTGCACGAGCGGCGCCGGCGCCCTCAAGACCCATGGCGTCTTCTCGAGCAACATGGTCATCCAGCGTGACAAACCCATCAGGATCTGGGGATGGGCTCAGGCCGGCCGCAAGGTGTCCGTCCAGTTCGGTCGGGAGAAAGCCGAGGCCACGGCCGACAGCGAGGCGGGACGCTGGGAGGTGACCTTCTCCGCCCGGCAGGCCGACGCCACCGGTCAGAAGCTGACCGTTACCTCGGGCGATGAGGCGATCGAGATGGAGAACATTCTCATCGGCGACGTCTGGGTGATGAACGGCCAGAGCAACATGGCCTTCGGGCTGTACAAGACCTACCGCGCCGATATGGAAATGGCCACGGCGCACCTGCCTCTGTTGCGCCGGATCGGCATTTCGCCCAATGAATCGGAAACCTTGCAAGTTGACATTCCGGCCGACAAGATCAACGTCTGGACCGTCTGTAGGCCGCAGACCGCGGGCGGATTCTCATCCATCGGCTACACCTTTGGGGCACGCGTGCAGCGGGCGCTGCAGATCCCCATCGGCATTATCGACAACGCGCGCGGCGGCGCGTCTATTGAAAGCCTGGTCCCTCGCCACAAGTTCGGCGACCACCCGCTGGCCGCCAGATACCTGGCGTGGGTCGAGAAGCGCCAGGCCGAGTTCGATTGGGACGCGGCCGTGAGGTCCCTCATCGAGAAATGGGAGAAGTCCGTCGCCGAACAGCGCAAGAAGGGCGTGCCCGAGGACAAGCTGCCGCCCAAACCGAGTCGCAAGGACCTGCGATCCTGGAGCGTGCCCGGGCGCAGCCCCAGCGACGCCGCCTCCTGCTACAACGGGATGTTCGGCGTATTCAAAGGCTTGCATATCAAGGGCGTGCTCTTTCACCAGGGCTATAACAACGCCATGGGCCGAAGCTGCTGGCCGAAGCGGTACCGAGTGCTCATGAAACTCATGGTCGAGGGCTGGCGTGAAGACTTCCGGGGCCCGAACCTGCCGGTGGGCGTCATCGGCTTCTGCGCCGGGGGGGTCACCCAGAGCCACCAGAACTTCGAACACTGGACCAAGTCGACGGCCGCGTTCATACGCGAATCGCAACGGCTGGGGCTGGCCGGAGAACGAAGACCCGGCGGAGAATGCCCTGGGGGACCGCGCGAAGCACAGGGAGATGGCGAAGGAGGCCGCCGAGCGCTGTGAGTACAGGAGAATCGAGGAGGCAAAGCGGGCAGTCGAGATCCTCAAACAGCGCGATATGCTGGGCAAGCAGGCTCTGAAGGGCGGTTGACCGGGAATACGGTCCCCCGCCGGTCGGCTTGCGCAGCTACCACCACCCGGAGCGCCGAACCGAACTGCGCCCGCGCGGGCAGAATCCAGCGGAGAAGCCATGGTGACGGTAGACACGGTCGACTCGGGGCCGCGCAGTCGACAGGACGCGTCATGACGCAGCCGGACCGCACTACATACGAACCTCTGACGCGTGAGGAGATGGTCCGCGTCATCGAGGGACGGGGCTGCGCCCGGCGGATCCCCGTGCTGCTGCACAAGTGGACCTACCCCAGCGCCTTCGCCGATCCCGCCGACCGCGCGGCCGTCGAGGCCCTGCTCGCGGCCTACCCGCAGGACGCTCATTTCATTCGGTGGCGGAACGTGGAAATGTACGACGCCCCGGACGACGACCCGCAGTACCGATGGATGGCCACCGACAGGCCCGAAACCTCCGCCCCCAAGGCGATCGACGCGCACGCGCCGCTGCCCGAATGGGACATGCTGGATGAAGTGCTGGCGGCGTTCCCCAGCGCCGATTATCCGGGACTGTTCCCCAGCGTCCCGGTCGACGACGGCCGGTACCGCATCGCGCATTGGTGGTACACGCTGTTCGAGCGGCATTGGTCGCTGCGGGGGATGTCAAATGCCTTGATGGACTACCACACCAACCCCGACGAGGTCCACCGGCTGTTCCGGGCGCTGACGGATTTCTACCTCCGCATCATCGAACGCGCCCGAGACGAATGCGGCGCCGACGCGATCTACGTCACCGACGACCTGGGCACGCAGACCGGTCCGTTCTTCTCGCCGGCGATGTTCGAGACGTTCTTCGCCCCGTACTACGCCGAGATGATCGACGAGGCCCACCGGCGGGGCATGCACTTCTGGCTGCACTGCTGCGGCGACATCGAGGAACTGCTGCCCAGGCTGATCGGCCTGGGCCTCGACGTGCTGCACCCGATCCAGAAGTTCGCCATGGACGAGACGCGCATCGCCACGCGGTTCGGCGGCCAACTCGCCTTCTGGGCCGGCTTCGACGTCCAACAAACCATCCCGTTCGGCACGGTCGACGAGGTCCGCCAGGAAGTGCGTCACCTGTTCGACACCTACCACCGCCCCGAAGGCAGGCTGCTGTTCACCCTCGGCAACGGGACCACCGGCGATACGCCGATTGCCAGCCTCGAAGCTCTGTTCGAAGAGGCCTTCGCCTACGGGACGGACATTGTGAAGCGAAGCGGGCGATGAAACCGCGGCGGGAGGACCCGATCGGCGCTCGAAGCCAGGCGGTCGGCGTGCTCCAGCCAGGTCTTCGGCCAGGAAGCCCGACGCCCTGCAGCTCATCGCCGACAGCGCATGACGCCTTGCCGGATGAAACGCAACTGGAACGGAATCAAGAGCGAATCGAACCACGAACCAACACGAATGGACGATTGGACTGAGGAGAACAGAGTTATGAACGGCAATCCACCAGTCGCTACGGTGTTTCTGCTGGCGGCTACCATAGTGGGCGTCGCCAACGCATCGGCGGCACAGAAGGGCAATGCTGAGCAGAGCAAGCCGCTGCCGCGGGTGCTGCTGATCGGCGATTCGATCATGGGCGGCTATTACAAGGGCGTCTGCAAATCCCTTGCCGGCAAGGCAGAGGTCGTCAAGGGCGCGACAGGTCCCACCGGGCGGGGACTGGAACAACTCGACACGATGTTGGGCAATACGAAGTGGGATGTCATCCATTTCAACTGGGGCCTACACGACCTGGCATACCGCAATCCCAAGTCGAAGAACTTCGGGCGCCTGGACAAGGTGGACGGGAAGCTCACCACCTCGCTTGTCGACTACGATAAGAACCTTCGCAAGCTCGTCGCCCGGCTGAAGCATACCGGCGCCACGCTGGTGCGGGCCAGCACCACCCCGGTGCCCGAAGGCGAACCGGGCCGGATCAAGGGCGACGAGCTCAAGTACAACGCCGTGGCGGCGAAGATCATGGCTGCAAACGGCATCGCCATCGACGACCTGCATGCCGAGGAAACGCCCGGCGCCAAGCAATCAGTCAAGGAGCGACAGGATGACTTCCTGAAACTGAAATTCGGGATGTTCATCCACTACAACATGGCGACGTACAAGGGCGTCCAATGGGTCGCGGGCTACCATAGTCCTGCCGACTTCAATCCGGGCGGAAAGATCGACACCGACGCTTGGGCCGACGCGGCGAAATCGGCCGGGATGAAGTACGGCGTGCTGACGGCGAAGCATGTCTCAGGCTTCTGCCTCTGGGACAGCAAGCATACGACCTACGACGTCATGCACCCCGACTGCCCGTACCAGCAGGATCTCGTCGCACAGTTCATCGAATCCTTCAAGAGCCGGGGCTTGAAGGTGGGGCTTTACTATTGCTGGCGCCACCCGGGATTCGGCGATCCCAAGAAGTTCAAGGTCCTTCCGCCGGAATGCGATCCTGCGACCCATGCTCTGAAGGAACAGAATGAATTCCAGAAAACGCAGATCGCCGAGCTTCTGACCAAGTATCCCGATGTGTTTTACATCTGGAACGATGCGCTTGACCCAAAGATCATGCCCGCCGAGGAAATCCTGCCTGTCATAAGAGGCGTACGCCCCAACGTGCTTGCCAGTTCGAACTGGTGGAGCTGGGGCAAGAAAGGTACGCCGTTTGTGGACATTGCCGTAAAGGAACTGCGGCACTTCCCGGAGGAGAATAAGGCGCCGGGCGAAACGTGCTGGAAACTGGAGCAGAAATGGTTCTGGCAGAAGGGGTTCCGCGCTGGAAGTGCAAGGGGCGTGATGAGCAACATGGCTAAGGCGCACAGCAGGAATTCCAATTTCCTGCTTAATGTCGGCCCTGATCGAAATGGCAGAATCATAGAATCAAGCATCAAGACACTGGCGGAAGTTGGGAAGTTGTGGAAACCAAGGGCGTACCAAGAACTTTCGAAATGAAGACTCGCTACTCATCAAGTATGGACTGGCTCGCGCATGTGACGTTCGCATTTGCGATGCTGCTTCTCGCATGGGGTGGCCGGGTCGCTTGGGCTGAGGAAGGCAGCCCGGCACGGCGAGTGATATGGGCAGACAAGGTGCCTCAACTATCGGACTTCGGCCGAGGTGTTCTGGGAACGACCCGTTGCACTTGCGATGTGAATTCGCCGTCGGCAACTGTGTGGGCAAGGTCGTGCAGTCGTTCGGCCAGCAGCAGGAAGACGCCGGCTGTCCAGGTGTAGGCGCGGTCGCAAAGGGCTTGGCCGGTCTTGGCGTCGAAGTTCTCGGCGAATCCGCTCGTAGCGCACAGTCGGCAGAAACGGCGGGCGATTTCGCGGGCGAGCGTGTGTTCCCCGCTGCGCTCCAGGCCGCATACGATCAGATAGGTCGCCGGCGCCCAGATCGGGCCGCGCCAATAACCATTGTCGGCGTAGGCTTCGCTCGTCGGGTGCTCGGTCGCCAGGCCCCACTCGGTCAGGAAGCGGCGGATGGAGGCGACCAGCGCGTCGGTCACCCGTTGCGGCAGGCGCGTGCCCAGCAGAATCGGGATGCACGGAATGAGGCTCTCGCAGACCACCGGCGTGCGGACCAGCGTCGCCAGGGCGATGAACCGGTCGCCGTCCCAGAGCTGCTCCAGCAGAGCCGCCAGCAGCCGGTCGGCCTGGTCGCGCCATCGGGGGGCATCGCCCTGACGGCCCAGCCGGGCGGCGAGGTTGGCCAACTCGTCGCATGAGACGACCAGGAAGGCGGCGAGGTCCGGGGCGACAAGCGGGACGCCTCGATCGAACATCGTACTGTTGTCCCAGCCGCTGTCGTTGCCGTGCAGGTAGTAGGGAAGCACGTCGGCGTCGCGCCGCCGGTGGGTCAGCCACCAGGTAACCTGCCGGGCGACCGAGTCGTACAAGCTCGCCAACACGCCGGCCGGCGGGGGAGCGGGCGCGCGGCGGAGCATCTCGCCCAAGGTCCAGCCGTGGATGGGCGGCTTGGAGAAGTTGAAATGGATGTGGACGTCGTTGATCGAGTCGGGCAGGCAGCCGAAGGCGTCTTGGTGGTCGGCGACGACGAGCAGTTGGTCCCACGCAAGGTCCATCCGTCCCGGCGCCAGGGCCATGGCGTTGAAGCAGTGGTCCCAACTCCAGACGTTGCACATCCAGTTCTTCGACATCAGCATCGCCGGGCGCTTCAGGAGGCCCTCGGGGTTGACCGTCGCGGCCCAGTTGATATAGGCCGCCAGCTCCCGTGCCTCGGCGAACTCGTCGGGCGCGGTCGGCATGGCGGCCAGGAACGCCGCGAACTGTTCGGTGGCGGCGGTGACACACGCCTCGAAGTCCGGCCGATCGCGCGGCGTCCAGGTGCTCGAAAACTCGTCGACGGCGACTTCCCACTCGCCATCGTCGTCCGGCGTTACCTCCAGTTGGGTGACGTACCGGCCGGCGGCTCGCCAGGCGTCGCGGGAGAGGCGGCCGGCGAGGCATTCGACCTGGTACCGTCGCGTGGCGGCCCGGACGTTGATGGCCATCAGCGTGTCGTCCGTGGCGTACGTCACGGACCCGTGCGCCGCTTCGAGAGCAACGCCGACGCCCGATCCTCGCAGCCGGAGCGTTCCCGGCCCGTCGAAGCAGAGGTCGATCGCGCCGCCGGAGGCGACCAGGCGGACGCGGGCGGGGCCGGCTTCCATTTCCATGGGGGCGTCGGCGCCGACGGGCGTAATGCGGAACAGCGGGTAGGCGCCGCCGTGATGGGACCGCGCCCACAGCCCGGGCCTGTCGTCGGGCGCCCGCCTGCCGGTCAGCGCCGACACCGACATGTATGAACCGAACGTGCTGAAGGGGACGTCGTGAAGGTCGTAGGTCATTGCGTGGCGCTCTCTTCCGGGCGCGGCCTCAACGCCTGTGTGGCTCCATGATGTCTGTCCTGCCGCCTCGCGGGATGCGGCGGATATCGATCATCGACCTCGACCGGCGCAACGAGCTCCGGCCCCAGGATCGCCTCGCAGGGAGAACACCCAACGAGTCGTGCTTCGACCATACCGGACCGCAGAGTCTGACGCTGCCGCAAAGCGTCGGTCATCTTCTCTTCGAGAGGCAGGTCACCGATCCGTCGGACAGGCAGAGATAGAGCCTGCCATACGCCGCGGCCATACCGTCAAAGACCGGGGGGGCGGCAAGATTGCGGGTCTGGGTCAGGCGACCGTCCTGTCGTAAGTAGCAGTCCAGAATGCCGCCTCCTTCCCCTCGCCACCGGGCCAGCGCTTCAGCCGTGGCTTCGTTCCGTATCGCCTTCGGCCCGGCCGCGAACAGACAATCGCCGGCCAGGACCATCGCGTTGACGTAGACTGCCGGGTCATGGTTCGACCACTCGTACTTGACCTGTGTGCTGGACACCGACCGCAGCACCCGCTGACGCTCGCCGGGATCCTTGCTTCTCATGTGCAGGACGGTCGGCTCGACAGGAGGTTTCGCCGTGGCGGGCAGCGGGGTGGCGGGAGGCTTTCGCCGTTTGGCCTTGGCTCTGCCCTTCCGTGGCGGGCGGGGTCTGCGCTCGTACTTGCTGGCGGCGTACACGTGGAACTCGAGCTCCCGCACCCACCTGTGCAGGTGCGGCAGGCGGGAGAATCCGTACACTCGCGTATCGTCGAAGACGAGCATTTTCCCCGCCGGTGCGGCCCGCTGGGCGGCATGGTTGGACCCGGCCCCGCCGGTGTAGGTCTTGCCGTAGAGCATGCAGACCCGATGGAAACCGGTGTCGTCGAGGAACCCCGCCGGGGCGAAGAGGTGGGCATCTTCACCCAACTGGTCGCCGGCATCTCGGGTGGTCTCCACCGTCGGGCGACGGCCCGCGAGGGTGAACTTCTGCGATCGCATGAAGATCGCCTTGCCGTTGCAGGAGAGGATGTCCGGCAGGGCGGTGGGGAGGTTGCGGTCCTGCATCTTGAACTGGAGGTCCCTGCCCGTCGTAGGGTCCACGTCATTCAGGACGGTCTCGCTGACGAGCCGCCCCGTCCGGGCGTCGAGACACACCAGCCGCATCCCGCCGTCGAGGAACATGTTGCGTCCCGCGACGCAGTACAACTTGTTGCCAACGACCAGGACGCTGCCGTGCACGGGCCAGACCGACTCGACCTGCTCCGACGCCACGAGGAACCGATGGTCCCATGCGGCGCGGTGCCGCCAGAGCATCGCGCCCGTGCTTGCGTTGAGGCAGTAGACGAAGCCGTCCCTGCAGCCAAACAGGATGCGTCCGGCGTGGATCGTCGGCGGAGAGTCCACGCGTCCTCCCGCCGTGAAGGTCCACACGCCTTTGCCGGTTTCGGCGTCCAGGGCATGCACGGTGTGCGTGTCCTTGTCCGCCACGAGAACCTTGCCCCCCGCCACGGTGGGGGCCGTCAGGTTCTGACCGATCCGCGTGGTCCAGCCTTGTTTCAGGTCCGAAGGGACGGCTGCCCTGGTGCATCCGCTGCGACGGGCATCGTGGCGGTAGGTGGGCCATTCCTGGTCAGTACTGGATCGGTCTGTCGGCTCCGTGGCGAAGCCGGGCCCCTTCTCGAGCCGCGGGCCGGGGGCGCCGGCGCTCGGCTTGCCCCCCGCGGCCGGCGCCAGCGCGTTGAAACCGTGCAGCAGCGACTCCATGTAGCAGCCGCACGGGTGGGGTGGCGCGTAGAGCAGTCCGTTGGCCGGCATCGTGCCGTAGAGGCACGCGCCACGCACCCAGTGGTTGAAAGAGGTCCACCCTTTGGTCGGGCTGATGAACTCCGTGCCCGTTCGCGCGGGGAGGATGAATCGCTCGGTGGCCTTGGAGCGGTAGCAACGCTGGTGGAACCAGTAGATGTCCCACGGAGGCTTGAACTCGCGCTTGATCTGGCCGGTGTGGATGTCGCGTCCCGTAAACGCGCCGCTGGAGGCGCCGGAGAAGATGTCGCCGATCCACGCCAGGTCGTCCAGGACGAGGATGTCCTTGGGGCACTCGAAGCCGGTGTTGGGCGTCTTGTAGCTCCAGAGGACCTTGCCCGTGTCGGCGGACAGGGCCGTGAACGTGCGGAGGTTCTTCGAGACATAGTGCCCGCTGACACCGCGGTAGTCTCCTTGGTCCTTGCCTCCGATGAAGAGCACGACATCCTTGTAGGCCACCAGCGTCGGTGTGTTGCTGGTGGGGATGACATCGTCCAACAGGACGGCCGTCCGCCATCGCTCCCTGCCGTTGGCCGGGTCGAGACATCGAAGGTGCTTGCCGCCATGGAAGAACACCCCTTTGTCGGTCATCGCGAACGACATCGGCGCCACTGGCGTCTCGAGGTCCCACAAGTGCTTGCCCGACGTCGGATCCACCGCCCGCAGCCATTTGGTCTGCCCCCGCCAGTCGTTCTTGCCGAACCGCGTCTTTTCCGGGTAGAGGTTCGGCTTGTCAGTGGTCATCAGGTACAGGACGCCGTCTCGCCAGAGGATTTCCTCGGTGGCGGCGGTCCCGTCCAGGATGCGCAGGGTTCGGCCGGTTGCGGCGTCCAGCACGTGGACGCCCTGGTCCAGCCCCGGCGTGACCAACACGCGGTCGCCCACGGCCACCAGCCGCCGCGTGCTCTGCGTGGGGCCTGACTTATAGTGCATCAATTGCGTGACCCAACTGGCGAACTTCTTCTTCCACAGGATCTTGCCGTTGAATGCGTCGCGGGCCACCAGTCGCCAGTCGGACGGCAGGAACAGCGAGACCTGCGGCGCCTCGTCGATGAGGTAGAAGATCCGCCCGCCGGCGGACACCAGGGCCTGGAAGCTGCTCATCGACTCGTGGTGCCTTGTCCACTTCGGCCCGCCCTGCCACTGGAGTCGCCGCGGAGGCGCCACGACGCGGTCCTTGCTCACCGCATTGCCCCCCGCGTCATAGAGGGCATGCGTCCATTCATCGATGTTCCCGGGGCGGTCCTTCACGGTTCGCCGCCATTGCCCGCCGGCTTGTTCGATCAGCACGCCCTTGGGACACAGCACCCGCATGCACTCGGATCGGGATGCCTCCGCGTCGTCATCGACGACGAGAAGGTTGACGCAGTTATCCACGTAGGGCAGAGGCCCGCCGC
The DNA here is from genome assembly GCA_964427875.1 of uncultured Planctomycetaceae bacterium. GTDB lineage: Bacteria > Planctomycetota > Phycisphaerae > SM23-33 > SM23-33 > CAYRVX01. The sequence goes on along the minus strand of CAYRVX010000117.1, from coordinate 5,428 downwards.
CCCAGAGGTCGACCGCAACGGGACCGTACTTCCCAGCCGCCCGGATCGCCGCGCGGGCCTTGCCGACGTTAAGAGCATCCGTGTCCAGCCCGTGGACGAGGAAGGCGTCTGAAAGCCGCAAGGCCATCGTCCTCTCGCCGTCTCCACAGCCGACATGGACAACCAGCCCGCCGCTGATCTCCGTGGACTTGACGGCCTGGATGAGCTTGTCATCATCAACCGCTTGCACGGACGCAACGCCTGACAAACAAGACACCGCTGTCATCAGAATCGCTCTAACGTCCATGGTCGACTCCGTTTGGTCGGTCCTGGCTTGGTGGGAAAGACCGTAACGAGTATAGCAGCGCCGAGGTTTCAAACAAGATGGTCGGAATATGGGATATGCTGAAGTCCTGGGTCTGCGTACCGAAATCATCCCGGCATTACTTGCTACATCTCCGATCCCGCTTGCTGCTCGGGCATGTCGGTTTTTCCGCAAGATTGCATTGCCAGACCGAGGGCGATCCGTTGTGATCCGGACCCACGACTGCTTTCGTGTCCCCGCCAACGCATCGGAGTGTGCCGACGATACCGGCGGCGGAGTACTGGCAGGAGCGAACTCGCGGCCCGTGGCCTCGCCGTGAGCGGAAAGGTGCTCTATGAGTGATCGACTGAGCCGAAGAGCTTTGGTTGTGTTGATTTTGACGGGAACAGCCCTTGCCCTGCGGGTCCAAGCGGCCCCATCGAGAACGAAGCCGCCCGTGCCGGATCTGACCCGCGGCGGCCAGCCGGACAAGTCGCACGACTGGACGCTGGGGCCGACGGGCGCCCGCGGGTGGATCTGGGGCTGGAAGGGGCGCACGTTCGACGCGAGGCAGATCCTGATCACACAGGTCGCCCCGAAGTCCCCCGCCGACGGCGTACTGGCCAAGGGGGACGTGATCCTCGGTGTCGACGGCAAGCCGTTCGACGCCGACGCCCGCGTGCAGTTTGCCCAGGCGGTCACACGGGCGGAAAGCCAGGCCGGCGGCGGCAGGCTGAAGCTGATCCGCTGGCGCGGGGGGAAGACAGCGAACATCGAGCTGAAGCTGGCCGTGCTGGGGTCGTACGGGCCCAGGGCGCCGTACGACTGCACCAAGTCAGCGCGGATCTTCGATCTCGGCTGCCGGGCCATTGCCGCCAAGGGCCTGGATAACGTGTCGATTCCCAACAGCCTCAACGCCCTGGCCCTCTTGGCGGCGGGCAAGAAGGAGTGCGCGCCCCTGCTTGCCAAGTACGCCAAGCTCGTGGCCGAATTCCATCGCACGGACATGGCGTCGTGGCATTACGGGTATGCGAACCTTTTCCTGGCCGAGTACGTGCTGGCCACGAAGGACGCGTCGGTGGTCCGCGGGCTGCGCCGGATCACGAGCGAGATCGCGCACGGGCAGGGCAACGCGGGGACGTGGGGGCACAAGTTCGCCCGGCCGGACGGGATCCTCAACGGGTACGGCGCGATGAACCAGCCGGGACTGATCCTGACGCTGTCGATGGTGCTCGCGCGAGAGACCGGCATTCGCGACGCCGCCCTGGACCGCGCCATCGCCCGGGCCACTCGGTTTCTGCGCTGGTACGTGGACAAGGGCGCGATCCCCTACGGCGACCACGAGCCCTGGGCGGACCATGACGACAACGGCAAGTGCTCCGTCGCGGCCGTGCTGTACGACCTGCTCGGCGACGCCGAGGCGGCCAGGTTCTTCGCCCGGATGGGCACGGCCGCCCACGCCGAGCGTGAGAGCGGACACACGGGGAACTTCTTCAACGTGCTGTGGGCCCTGCCGGGCGTCTCGCGGTGCGGCCCCGCGGCGACGGGGGCGTACCTGAAGGAAACCGCGTGGTACTACGATCTGGCCCGCCGATGGGACGGGAGTTTCGTATACCAGGGCACGCCGGCCAACTGGAACGGGCACTCTTACAACCGTTGGGACTCGACCGGCGCGTACCTGCTGGCCTATGGGCTGCCGCGAAAGAGCCTCTACATCACCGGGCGGAAGCCCTCGGTCGTCAAGCCGTTGAGCCAGGCCGAGGCGGCCAAGGTGATCGACGCGGGACGCGGCTTTGACTTCTGGGCCAACCGGACCGCCTATGACGGCAAGAGCACGTCCGACCTGCTGGCGGCGCTGACGAGTTGGTCGCCTGCCGTGCGGAATCGTGCGGCGTGGTCGCTGGGCCGGCGCGAGGAGGATTTCGTGGGCCGGTTGCTGGCAATGCTGGCCGGCAAGAACCGCTACGCGCGCTACGGCGCGTGCCAGGCCCTGGCCGAGATCGGCCCGCGGGCGGCGCCGGCCGCGCCCACGCTGCGGGGACTGCTGGCCGACGAGGATCGGTGGCTGCGCTCGCTTGCGATCGCGGCCCTGGCGAGAATGGACCCGCCGACCCGCAAGGCCGTCACACCCGACCTGATGAAGGTCGCCGCGGCGACCGACCGGGCCGACCCGAGAAGGCGAGTCTCCCGCGCCGCGGGCCAGGCCCTGTTCGTTCGCAGGCGCGGCGCGAGCCGGGGCGGCCTGCTCACCGAGTCGCTGGACGGGGCCGACCGCACGCTCCTCTACGCGGCCGTGCGAGCGATCTTGCGGAACGAGGACGGCCACGCCCGATCCTACGTCGGGGCGATCTACAGCAAGCTGACCGCGGAGGACCTTCGCGTGTTGCTGCCGGATATCATCCGCGCCACGCGTGAGATGGCGCCGAGCAACGTGATGTTCGCCGACGGCGTGCGCCTGGCGGGCCTGGAACTGCTGGCCAAGCTCCGCATTCGCGAGGGGATGAAGCTGTGCGTCGAACTGGTCGAGCCGAGCCGCTGGGGCTTTGGCCGCCGCGCCCCCCGCTGCCTGGCCTGCCTGCGGAGCTACGGCGGCAACGCTGGAGGACTGATCGGGGAACTGAGGAAGCTCCGCGAAGCTGTCATCCAGCGCGACCGAAGGAAGGGCGCCAAGGCCGACATGGCCGTGGCGATCGAGAAACTCATCGCCGACATCCAGGCCGATACTCGCCCCCCAAAGCTGCGCACACTCGATGAGTTCACCAGGAACCCCACGAAACCGTGATCGCGCCGCGCAGGTGTGCGGGAACGGCCGTATCCACTACGCAGACGGAATAGGAACGAAAAGGAATCTGGCATGAAGAAATCACTGATGGTTGTCATGGTGGCGTACGTGGCGGTGCTGCTGGCCGGCGAGGCCCGGGCCAAACCGCTGAAGGTCTACATCCTCGCCGGGCAGTCCAATATGGAGGGGCAGGCCAAGGTCGAGACGTTCGACTACATCGGCGACGACCCGGCCACCGCGCCTTTGCTCAAGGAAATGCGCGGCCCCGACGGCAAGCCGCGCGTGTGCGAGAAGGTGTGGATCTCGTATCTGACCGGGTCAGGCGACAAGCTGGGCGAGGGGTTCGGAAAGTTGACGGCCGGGTACGGGGCACGCAGAAACCCCGCCGAGGACGGCGGCAAGATCGGCCCGGAGTTCACCTTCGGCCTCACCATGGCCAAGGGGACCGACGGACCGATCCTGCTCATCAAGACCGCGTGGGGCGGCAAGTCGCTGCATACGGACTTCCGCCCGCCCGGCGCCGGGCCGTACGAGTTCAGCGAGGCGCAGTTGGAGAACCTCAAGAAGCGGGGCAAAGACATCAAGCAGGCCAAGGCCGACAAGGCCGCCCGAACCGGCCATTACTATCGGCTGATGATCAAACACGTCAAGCACGTGCTGAGCGACATCAAGCGGGTGGCGCCGGAGTACGATCCCAAGCAGGGCTACGAGATCGCCGGGTTCGTCTGGTTTCAGGGCTGGAACGACATGGTCGACAGCGGCACGTATCCCAACCGCGGCAAGCCGGGCGGGTACGCCAAGTACGGCGAGTGGATGGCGGACTTCATTCGCGACGTCCGCAAAGACCTGGGCGCCCCCAAGATGCCCTTTGTCATCGGCGTGATGGGCGTGGGCGGCCCGGTCGAGCAGTACGCCAGTCCGCGGTACAAGGTGACGCACGCCAACTTCCGCGCCGCCATGGCCGCCCCGACCGGACTGCCCGAGTTCAAGAGCAATGTCGCGGCCGTGCGGACCGAACTGTATTGGGACAAGCCCTTGGAGGCCATCGCAGACAAGTTCGGCGAGGTCAGGAATATGAGCCGCCACCTGCGGAACAAGACCAAAGGCCAGCCCAACGAAGACGGCAAGATGACGCCCCAGCAGCAGCGGGAGTATCTCAAGCAGTACCGCGCGAAACTGATCACGCCCGAAGAGGAAGCGATGTGGAAACGCGGCGCCTCCAACGCCGGCTACCACTACCTCGGCTGCGCCAAGACCATTGCCCTGATCGGTAAGGCGTTTGCCGAGGCCATGCTGGAGATGCAGAAGAAGTGACCGATTGAACGGACAGAGTACTAAGGAAGCGTCAGGAAACAAGTTCAGCAATTGGAGCTCTGAATGACGAATGAAAAATGCCGAATGCCGAATAAAAGGAGGCCGATTCGCTCGGAGAACGCAGCTATTGCCGGCGTTCGTCATTCGTCATTTGGCATTCGTCATTGGACATCTGCTTAGTTTATTCGTTGACGGTTACTAAGTGTGCAACCGCTCGAAGTCGAAGTTCTCCGATAGTGGCACGACGAGGGCGTCGTTCTGCGGATCGTTCGATTTCGCATTGGAGTTTTCAAAGGGCTAAAGGCAACGCTCGCCGCGATCTATGGATTTCCAAAGGACGCGTCCCAGAGCGGCACCAAGCTCCCCGGGCTCGTTCAGATCCACGGTGGCGGCCAGTACGCAGACCACAGGGCATGTCTGCTGAATGCCAAACGTGGATACGCGACGGTCTCCATTGCGTGGGCTGGTCGCACCAGCATCTAAGGGGATCGTTTGCGGTCCCCCAAACGCCTGCATCCACGCTGAGACTGGATTCCGACGACGGCGTGCCGGCGATTACTGTTCGGCCCGATCCCTCAAAGCCGATTCTGTCGGTTGACGTGTTTTACACTCAGCATGGCAAGCCGAATGAAAGGCCCGAGGATCGTCAGAATACGGTCCATCGTTTCTGGCATCACGCGCAAGCCGCCAGGGCGGACGGACGCTGGACCGCAAAGCTGCCGCTGCACAGCACGGACAAGCCGCTCTGGGTCTATGCAAACGTTGTGTACCCGTTGGCCACCCCGGTAACGGGCGCCGGTTACTACTACCTCAAAGTGACCGATTTCCTCCCTTACTCAGCGGTCCGCGTTGACTCGTGAACTGGTTAACTCGTTAATTCGAAAAGACCTGCGCTCTGACGACACCCGCGCCTTGATCGCGCGGAGGATCGCGGCCACTAGAGCCTGTCCGGCAGGCAGCCAGAGAGCCAGAAGGTCCGGCAGTCCGGACAAGCTCTTTCCAGTTAACGAGTTGGCTTCGTCCCATAACTGAGGGATTCAGTTCCATTG
>CAYRVX010000116.1:0-21485 GCA_964427875.1 uncultured Planctomycetaceae bacterium | reverse complement strand
AGGGCGTCGGCGGCACGGCCGTCATGCCCACCTTTCACCCGGCCTACCTCCTGCGGCAGTACACGCTCGACAACCGCCAGAAGGTCTGGAGCGACCTTCAGAAGGTCATGGAGCGCCTCGGGCTCAAGCTGCCCACGAAAGGCTGAAACTCGGAGAATGGCTGCGTGACACCCGCGTGCCTGGCATCCCTGAGCTGGTCTCTGGCGATGGCGGCATCCCTGGCGGCCGGGCCAACCGCCGTCGAGCAGGAGATGATCGAGGCGGACTGGCGGATGCAGGACGGCATCCGGACGGCGCGGAATCCCGCGACCTATGCCCAGGCCGTCGAGCTGCTCCTGCGGCGCGGCCGAGCGCTGATCGAAGACCTGCAATCCGCCGGCGTGGACCTGGCCCGGCCGGCCGGGCAGTGGGAGACGCTGCGACGGGAATGCACGAAGCTGTCGGAACACAACGCCGTCGAGGCGCGATGGGAAGACCTCTGGCGGCGGGTCCACGTGCTGCGGCGGCGGATCGCCCTGAGCAACCCGCTGGCCAAGGTTGGGCCGCTGCTGTTCGTCAAGCAGGTCCCCGGGAGCTTCAGCCATCAGCTCACGCAGTACTACGGCCGCTACGCCCGCCCCGGCGGGGGCATCTTCGTGCTGGACGCGCCGGGCGAGTCGATGGCCTGCCGGCAACTGGCGGCCGGTTCGCTCGGCGAGGGCAGCTACCAGCATCCCGAGGTCTCCTATGACGGCCGGCGGATGCTGTTTGCGTACTGCTCCATCGACGGCCGGCAGGCCGGCGGGCGGTACTACCACCTGTTCGAGATGACCGCTGGCGGCGGGAAGCTGCGGCAGCTCACCGACGGGTCGTTCGACGACTTCTCGCCCCGATACCTGCCCGACGGGCGGATCGTGTTCATCTCGACGCGCCGCGGGGGCTACCATCGCTGCGGCAGTCCGGGCTGCCCGGTCTACACGCTGACGGTCGCCAACGCCGACGGCTCGGGCATCCGCCTGCTCAGCTTCCACGAGACGCAGGAGTGGGACCCGGCCGTGCTTCACGACGGGCGGATCATCTACACGCGGTGGGACTACGTGGACCGTCACGCCGTCTTCGGCGAGCACCTCTGGACCACGCGGCCGGACGGCACGGCCGCGGCGGCGTTTTACGGCAACCTCACCCGCAACCCGGTGGGCACGTGGGAGGCCCGGCCGGTGCCGGGCTCGCGGAAGGTCATGGCCACGGCGGCGGCCCACCACGCGATGACGGCCGGGTCCATCATCCTCGTGGATGCGGACAAGGCCCCCGACGGCCTGGCGCCGCTGACCCGCCTGACGCCCGACGTGCCGTTCCCCGAGAGCGAGTTCCGCGTCGGGCGATGGTTCAACCCCAGCGGCGTGCGCGCCCGCCGGCCGGACCCGCCCGAGAACAGGCGCTGGCCGGGACACTGCTACCGCACGCCCTTTCCGCTGTCGCAGAAGCACTTCCTGGCGGCGTACAGCTTCCACGCACTGATCGGCGAGCCGTCGGGCAACCGTGCGGACATGTTCGGCCTGTACCTGGTGGACTGCTTCGGCAACAAGGAGCTGCTCTACCGCGACAGGAAGATCAGCAGCCTCTGGCCGGTGCCGCTGCGCCCGCGAAAGCGCCCGCGGGCGCTGCCGCCGCGGTGCGACCTGCGAGGCGAGGCCCAGGGCACGTTCGTCCTCCAGAACGTCTACGCGAGTTACCCGCCACTGCCGGCCGGGTCGGTAAAGCGCCTGCGGATCACGCAGGTTCTCCCCAAGACCACGCAGGGCCGCGACCGGCCGGCCGTCGGGCTCGCCGGCGGGTCACCCGGAAAACAGGTCCTCGGGACCGTGCCGGTGGAGCCGGACGGCTCGGCCTGTTTCCTCGCGCCGGCCGGCATCCCGCTGCTCTTCCAGGTGCTCGACGAGCGAGGCCAGGCCGTCCAGATCATGCGCAGCGTCACCTATCTCCAGCCGGGAGAGACCGCCGGCTGCGTCGGCTGCCATGAGCCGCGAACCGCGACCCCGCTGCCTCGCACGCCCCTCAAGGCGCTGGCCCGGGCGGCCTCGCGAATCTCTCCCGGCCCGGACGGCTCCAAGCCGTTCAGCTATCCGATACTCGTCCAGCCCGTGCTGAACAGACACTGCGTCCGCTGTCACAGCGGCGAGAAGCCGCCGCGCGGCATCGTCCTGACCGGCCGGCCGCGGGGGCACTACACCGCCTCCTACAACGTGCTGGCCCGGCGGGTGCCCTCCTCCAACGACACGAACGGCGAGTCGCTCAGCACGCCCGGCCGCTTCGGGGCGCGGGGCAGCAGCGCGATGAGAATGCTCCTGAAAGGGCACAACAAGGTCGTCCTGACGGGCGAGGAGATCGGGCGTCTGGCCACCTGGATGGACACCAACGCGCTGTTCTACGGGACCTTCGATCCGGCCGACCAGAAACGCCAGCAGCGCGGCGAGAGGATTGAAGGCCCGAAACTCGAGTGAACCGGCGGTCTCGTTCGGCCTCAACTTCTCCGGGGGGAACTTGCGATGCTTTTCATGCAGTCGCTGTCCGCCCGGGGCGCATCCGCGCCCCGCGTGGACCGAGGGCACAATTTCGAGGCCGTCCTGCCCGACGCCCAGCCCGTCGTGCCCGCCCCCCAAGCGCATCTCTTGAACGCCGGCCCATGAGTCCCGGCGCAGCCGGGACGAATGGGTCGGAAACCCACGCCCACCCCAGGCGCCGTGCTCCCCTCTGCCCCCCCCACCAAACCATTGCCCCCGCACCTCCCGCCCGGGATAATCCCCCCGTGCGGCCGCGATAGGACCCGCGCCCGCGTGGAGGTCCTGACATGAACGGCACATTCTGTCTCTCGATCCTGCTGATTCTCCTGACCGTCACGGCCTCGCTGGCGGCGGACCGCACGGCAGCCGGCGGCGGGCCCAAGAAGCCCGAGCCCTGGCGGGCCGTCCACGTTATCACCGGCAGCAGGCGATCCCTCGACGCCCTGGAGGCCCAACTGCCCGACCTCGCCGCACTCGGCGTCAACGTGCTGATCTGCGAGGTGAACTACGGCTTCGACTTCCAGTCGCACCCGAAGCTCAAGGGCGGCGCGGGGGCGATCACCAAGGCCCGCGCCGGCAAGTTCGCCGCGGCCGCCCGCGCCCGCGGCATCCGCGTCATCCCCATGCTCAACTGCATCGGGCACCAGTCGTGGAAGCAGAACACCGCCGCCCTGCTGAAGCGATACCCGCAGTTCGACGAGACGCCCGGGAAGTACCCCGGCAACAAGGGCATCTACTGCCGCAGTTGGTGCACGCGGCATCCGGAGGTCAACAAGGTCGTCTTCGCCCTGATCGACGAGCTGATCGACGCCTTCGAGGCGACGGCCTTCCACGTCGGCATGGACGAGATCTTTCTCATCGGCTCGCAGCACTGCCCGCGCTGCAAGGGCACCAACCCGGCCAAGCTGCTCGCCGCGGCCATCAACGCCTTCCACGAGCACCTCAAGGCGAAGGGCGCGGCGATGCTCATGTGGGGCGACCGGCTGATCGACGCCAAGGCGACCGGCATGGGCCGCTGGGAGGCGGCCGCCAACGGCACCGCACCCGCCATCGACACGATCCCCAAGGACATCATCCTCTGCCCGTGGCACTACAACAAGCGGAAGGACTACCCCTCGATACCCATGATGCTGAAGAAGGGCTTCCGCGTCCTGCCTGCCGGCTGGAACAAGCCGGACGCCGTCGAGGCGCTCATCGAGTACTCCCTGGCCCGCAAGGACCCCCGCATGCTCGGCTACATGGCCACGACGTGGTCGGTCAACGTCGCCAAGGTCTCGCAGTACCCGCCGCTGGTGGGGGGAATGAAGAGGATCTCATCGGCGCCTTTCACCGCCCCGGCTCGCGGCGCCGGGGCTTCACGACGGGGGCGGTGACGCGCTTGACGAGCAGGTCCTCGAAGGCGGACATGTCCTTCCACTGCGTGGCGACCTTCATCTTCCTGGCGGCGGGGTCGATGACGGTTCGCCCGTCGTCGGTGACGCGTATGCCGAGCGTCTCGATCTTGACCAGCGCGTCGGCGAAGGCGAGGTAGACGGCCACGGTGTCGAAGAGCGTCGAGCTGGCGGAGTCGGCCTGGGCGGGCTTGCGGGCCCAGAGGCGGTAGTTCTCGATGAGCGCCGCGGCGAGGGGGTCGGTGGCGTCGCGGACGGCGGCGTACTTCTTGCCCCTCAGATGGACCAGCCCGCAGGTGTCCAGCGGGGTGATGGTCATCTCCCACCCGGCGGTGAAGACGGCCTGGGCGGCCTTCACGTCGCCCCGAACGTTGTACTCGGCCGAGATCTTCTTGCTGCCGCCGTAGCCGCGCCGCACGCTGCCGTGCATGCCGACGAAGCGGGCGCGCCGGGCGATCTTCGGCTCCCGCTCGAGGGCGACCTTCAGGTTCGGCATGGGGCCGATCGCGATCAGCGTGATCGGCTGCGGCGACTTCATGATCGTGTCGATGATCGCCTGCACGCCGTCGTCGTGGACGACGCCGGGGTACTTCTTGAGGTCGTAGTCCTTGACCCACGCGGCCTGGCGGCCGCTGCCGGTCCTCGCGCCGCAGCCGACGCCCACGGCAACGTCCGTCCGCCCGGCCGTCTGGAGCAGCCTGGCGATGAGCTTGGCGCGGTAGAGCGCCTTGCCCTTGTCGCCGACGACGAGCTTGACGTCCAGCTCGGGGCTCTTGAGCAGCATCACCAGCGCCCAGGTGTCGTCGATGTCGTCGCCGATGTCGGTGTCCAGGATCACCGGCACGGGTTTGGCGGCCATGCCCGCCGCCGCGAAGCCCAGAACAAACGCCGCGGGAAGTGTCATCTCTAACATGGTCTGTCCTCCTCGTGATTCCGGGGACCGGCAAGAGACTACACGATTCGCCGCCTCCCGTCACCCCCCTGCACGAAAGTGGGAGCATTAGCGTTTTGGGGGGCGCGGGCGGTATAGCCCCGGAACGGGGCACATGTTGGTAGCCTCGGGCGCGAGCCCGTGGTATGCAGGCCGTTATCAGCCCAGCCCCCGCACGGGGGCGTTTGAGGCCTTCACTCGCCCCCGTGCGGGGGCTCTCCATGATGGCAACTCCAGCTCCACGGGCTCGCGCCCGAGGCTACCGACAATCGGGCCTACGGCCCTCCAGAAGCGACTGCTTCCCCAGAACGCTTATGCTCCCTCATGAAAGCGAGTCGGTCCCTCCGCGCAGGCCCCGTCGCCAACGTGGCCGCGCCGCGGCGGAGAGGAAATCCCGATCTTTGTGTAAGTTTGTCCGCTTTCGGCCGATGCTTCATGAAAGGCCCCTGTCGTCGAGGCAGACGGCCTATACTGGTGCGAAGGGAACCGGCGCGGTGGCGGGCGTGGAGAGAACGGACAACGAGCCGGAGAGTGTCAGCCTCCGGCACCTTTGGCGCTTCATGGCGTTCTCGCTGCCGTACTGGCCGTGGCTGGTGGGCGGCCTGGTCACCGGCCTGGCTCGCATGGTGCTGGGGCTGTTCATGCCCTGGTACGTCAAGTACGTCATCGACGACGTGGGCAAGCCCTTCGTGGACGGGGTCATCTCGTCGGGCGAGGCCTGGTCGCGCATGGGGTGGATCAGCCTGTTTCTCGGCGGCGTGATGGTGGTGCACTGCGCCGCGACGCTGGGGCGGTGGTACTTCCCGCACCGCGCGGCGGCCAACGCCATCCGCGACGTGCGCTTCCGCCTGTTCCGCCACCTCCAGCGGCTGTCGCTGGGCTTCCACACGCAGAGGCCGACGGGCGCAATCGTCGCGCGGGTCATCGCCGACGTCGAGGCCGCCCAGCAGGCCTTCGACATGATCATGATCCAGCTCGCCCAGTGCCTGCTGCGAGCGTCGGTGATCCTGGCGATCCTGTTCTCGCTGGACTGGCAGTGGGCGCTGGTGGCGCTGGCGAGCACGCCGCTGTTCGTCGTGACCACGCGGCTGCTCCGCCGCCCCATGCGCCGCGCCACGCGCAAGCAGCGAGAGACCGTCGAGCGAATGAGCGGGCTCGTGCAGGAGCGATTCAGCATGATCCGCGAGGTGCAGGCCTTCACCGCCGAGCCACACGAGGCCCGCCAGGTCCTCGACGAGGCCAACGAGCTGCGCCGCCACACCCTCCGCCAGCGCCTGCTCGGCGGCGTGCTGCGGTCGGCGTCGGAGGTCACCCGCGTGCTCGGCCTGGCGGTGGTGCTGGCGTTCGGCATCTACCGCATCACCACCTCCGGCGGCGGCGTGACGATCGGCTCGCTGCCGCTGTTCTTCATGTACACCTCGCAGGTCCTCCAGCCGATGCAGTTCTTCGCGGGGCTGTACACGCGCATCCAGGTCGCCGCGGCCGCCGCCGACCGCGTGTTCGACTTCTTCGACACCGAGCCGAATATCCGCGACCGCAGGCAGGCCGGGCGGCTGGTGCTCGACGGGGCCCCGACCGTCCGCTTCGAGCACGTCTCGTTCTGCTACCCGACGAGCAACCCCGTCGTCGTGCTGCGGGACATCGACTTCGAGGCGCCCGGCGGCTCGAAGTTCGTGCTCGTCGGCGAGAGCGGCGGCGGAAAGAGCACGCTCATGAGCCTGCTGCCGCGGTTCTACGACGTGATGGACGGGCGGGTCCTGCTGGACGGGCAGGACATCCGCGACGTCTGGCTGGTGAGCCTGCGGCGGGCCGTCGCCGTCGTGCCCCAGGAGCCCGTCCTCTTCAGCGGGACGATCCGGGAGAACATCCAGTACGGGCGCATGGACGCCACCCAAGAGGAGATCGGCGAAGCGGCCCGGGCGGCCAACGCCGAAAGCTTCATCCTGGGGCTGGAGAACGGCTACGACGCGGAGGTCGGCGAGCGCGGCGTCGGGCTCAGCGGCGGGCAGATCCAGCGAATCGCCATCGCGCGGGCGTTCCTGAAGGAGCCCGCCGTCCTCATCATGGACGAGCCCACCAGCAACCTCGACGCCACCAGCGAATCGCTGGTCATGGAGGCCCTCGCCCGCCTGGCCAAAGGGCGGACCACCTTCATCATCGCCCACCGCCTGTCCATCGCGCGCGACGCCGACCGGATCCTCGTCCTCGACGGCGGGCGCATCGCCGAGGAAGGCGTCCACAAGGAACTGATCCGCCAAGACGGGATCTACCGCCGACTGTGGGATCGCCAGGTGGGCCTGGCGGTCTGACCCGCCCCGGCCTCGTCGAATCGTGCTCGGGCCGGGGCAACCTCGCGGACGGCCAACTACTTCCTCAGCGCTTCGACTTCCGCCAGGATGGCGGGGACGATCTCGTCGGCCTTGACGGTGCGGAGCTTTCTGCCGGCGCGGTAGATCGCGGCGGTGCCCTTGCCGCAGCAGACGGCCACGTCGGCGTTGGCGGCCTCGCCGGGGCCGTTGACCACGCAGCCCATGACGGCCACCGTGACGGGGAAGTCCACGTCCACAAGCGCCGAGCGGACTGCCTCGGCGATGGGCGCGAGGTCCATCTGGATCCGCCCGCAGGTGGGGCAGGCGATCAGCTCCAGCCCCGGCCGGCGGCGGAGGCGAAGCGACCAGAGCAGCTCCAGCGCGGCCTCGACCTCCGCGACCGGGTCGCCGGCGTAGGAGATGCGGATCGTATCGCCGATCCCCTCGCTCAGCAGCGTCCCCAGCGCCGCGGCCGAACGGATGGCGCCCGTCTCGGCCGTGCCCGCGTGCGTCACGCCCAGGTGCAGCGGGTAATCCCACCGCTCGGCCAGCAGACGGTTCGCCGCAACGGTCGTGTACGCGTCGTGGCTCTTGGCCGAGAGGACCAGGTCCTCGAAGCCCGCCTCGTCGAAGACTTCCAGGTACTCGGCCATCTTCTCGACCATGAGCCGATCGAGCGGGCGGGCCAGGTCGGCGGCCCGCCGCTGCTCGTCGCGGCGCTCGACGACGGAGCCCTCGTTGACGCCGACGCGGATGGCCGCGCCGCGCCCGGCCGCCGCGGCGATCACACGGCGGACCTGATCGCGGTCGGAGATGTTGCCGGGGTTCAGGCGGATCTTCGCCGCCCCGGCCTCGACGGCCTCCAGCGCGCGGTCGAAGTGGAAGTGCACGTCCGCGACGATCGGCACCTCCGAGGCGGCCACGATCTCGCCCAGGGCCGCCGTGTCCGCCCGCGTCCCCGCCGCAACGCGCACCAGCTCCGCGCCGGCCTCGACCAGCCGCTCGACCTGCGCGATCGTCGCCGCCGCGTCGGCCGTGGGCGTGTTCGTCATGCTCTGCACGACCACCGGCGAATCGCCGCCGATGGTCACATCCCCCACCCGCACGGCTCGCGTCTTCCTGCGCTGAATGCCGGGAAGAATCATTCCCGCATTCTATCCGCTGCGCCGGTGAGCTGTCAGCTATCAGCTTTCAGCTCCTGCCTGCCGTCAGGCAGGTTCAGCAGGAAGAAAGACGCTCGGCGATCCCTTGCTGACGGCTGATGGCTGATAGCTGGAAGCTGAACGCCTGTTGACTTTCCCGCCGGGGCGGGCGACAATCCGGGCTTAACCAGCCGCGCCCGTAGCTCAATGGATAGAGCGCTTGCCTCCGGAGCAAGAGGTTGTGGGTTCGAGTCCCGTCGGGCGTAGTTGCCCGAAGGCCTGTGAGTCCAGCAGCTCACGGGCTGTCTTTTTGGCCGGACCAGACGTCATTCGGCGAGCAAAGGAGGCAGCCATGAAGCACCATGTTCTCAGCGCATTGACCGGCATGATGGTCTGCTGCGGCGTCACGGGGGCGGCGCCGTGGCCGAGCGGGAGGGAAGTCGTGCCGCTCAAGGCGCGGCCGTTTGGGCTCGAGGACGTGCGACTGCTCGACGGGCCGTTCAAGGATGCGATGGGGCGCACGCAGCGGTACCTGCACGAGCTGGAGTCCGATCGGCTGCTGCATTTCTTTCGCAAGAACGCGGGGCTGCCCGCGCCCGCCGAGCCGATGGGCGGCTGGGAGAGGGCCGAGGTCCGCGGGCACACGATGGGGCATTACCTCTCGGCCTGCGCGTTGGTCTACGCGAGCACGGGCGACGAGAAGCTCAAGGCGAAGGCCGACGCGATCGTGGCCGAGCTGGCCAGGTGCCAGAAGGCACTCGGCGGCGGCTACCTCAGCGCGTTTCCCGAGTCGTTCATCGACCGCGTCGTGGCCTATAAGCGCGTCTGGGCGCCGTGGTACACGCTGCACAAGATCTTCGCCGGCCTGATCGACGTGCACGTGCACTGCGGCAGCGGCCAGGCGCTGGAGGTGGTCAAGGGCATGGCCGCGTGGGCGGCCTCGCGGATCGACAAGCTCGACGAGGCGCAGATGCAGCGGATGCTGAACACCACGGAGCAGGGGGGGATGAACGAGGCGCTGGCGAACCTCTGCGGCCTGACGGGCGAGAAGCGCTGGCTGGCCCTGTCGCGGCGGTTCGTGCAGAGGCGTTACGTCGAGCCGCTGTCGCGCGGCGAGGACCGCCTGAGGGGCGAGCACGTCAACTCGTTCATCCCGAACATCATCGGCACGGCCAGGCAGTACGAGCTGGGCGGCGAGAAGGGCGACCGCGACATCGTCAGCTACTTCTGGCAGCAGGTCACCAGCGCCCGCTGCTACTGCACGGGCGGCACGAGCGACGGCGAGCACTGGCGCTCCGAGCCGGGCAAGCTGGCCGGCCAGCTCAGCGACCACACGCAGGAGACGTGCTGCACGTACAACATGCTGAAGCTCACGCGTCACCTCTTCGCGTGGGAGCCCCGCTGCGCGTACGCCGACTACTACGAGCTTGCGCTGATCAACAGCATCCTGGCCACGCAGGACCCCGCCACGGGCATGATGATGTACTTCGTGACGCTCGCGCCGGGGCGATGGAAGTACTTCAACGTCCCGCGCGACGCGTTCTGGTGCTGCACCGGCACCGGGCTGGAGAACCACGCCAAGTACGGCGACTCGATCTACTTCCACGACGAGGACAACGTGTGGGTCAACCTCTTCATCGCCTCGGAGGTCCACTGGAAGGACAAGGGCGTCCGCATCCGCCAGGAGACGAGCTTCCCCGAGCAGGCGGGCACCAGCCTGATCGTACGGACGGAGAGGCCCAGCACCTTCCGGATGCACATCCGCATCCCGAGCTGGGTGGCCGGGCGCGCCACGGTCTTCGTCAACGACAAGGGCTTCCAGGCCAAGCCCGGCGCCTACGCCGACGTCCGGAAGACCTGGCGGGACGGCGAGCGCATCACCGTGAGCCTTCCCATGGGCCTCCACGCCAAACCGATGCCGGACGACAAGACGCTCGTCGCGCTGATGTACGGCCCGCTGGTGCTGGCGGGCCAGCTCGGCGGCGAGGGGCTGACCAAAGACGACGTCTACACCAGCCGCAACTGGTTCCGCTTCCCTCGCGAGAAGCTCGCCGAGGCGCCCCGCTTCGTGGCCGACGCCAACGACCCCAGCGCGTGGATCAAGCCGGTTGAGGGCAAGCCGCTGACGTTCCGCACGGTGGGCGCCGGGCGGCCGAAGGACGTCACGCTGGTCCCCTACCACAAGCTCTTCGGCCAGCGGTACGCCGTGTACTGGCGCATCCTGACCGACCAGCAGTTGCACGCAATGGAGGCGCAGCGCCGGGCCCGCGAGGCGAAGGAGGCCGCCCGGCGAAAGGCCCTCGCCGCGCGCCTCGTCGACAGCGTGAAGATCGGCCGGCGCGACTCGGAGGCCGCCCACAAGTACCGCGGCAGCGGGAGCAACAGCGGCAGACACCTCGACCGGCCGTGGCGCGACGCGAGGGGCGGCGGGTGGTTCGCCTACGAGCTGGCCGTCCTGCCCGAAGGGCCCATGACGGTCCTGTGCACCTACTGGGGCGGCGACGCCGGCGGCCGCGTGTTCGACGTCCTCATCGACGACACGAAGATCGCCACCCAGAAGCTCGACCGCAACAGGCCCGACGAGTTCTTCGACGTCGAGTACCGCATCCCCCCGAAGCTCACCCGCGGCAAGAAGAAGGTCACCGTGAAGTTCGCCGGCCACCCGCACCGCACGGCCGGCGGCGTCTTCGCCCTGGCGATCCTGAAGCCCAAGCCCGCGGCGAATGAATAGCCCGGATTATTCACCGCAGAGCCGCAGAGATCACAGAAACCTCGGCCTCGTTCAGATGCGGGTAACATTCCGCCGCCGCTTCCCCCGCAGGCCGCGGCGCCGCCCGGGGGAGGCCCAAAGGGCCGGAAGGACCTGCCTGCCGGCAGGCAGGTTTGGCCGGCGGCGCGAGCCGCCGGAACCCGGCCTCCTGGAACCCGGAGCCCCGAAGGGGCGTAAGGAACTTGCATAATGGGACTTATCTTTCGCCCCTCCGGGCCAAGCCCGACGGCGGCGTGGATGGCCGGCGATCCCCGCTGGATGCCACTCATCATCCCGCCGGGACAAGCCCCACGGTGATGCCAGAGTCGCACCCGTCACCGCCAGCCGACCGCACCGAGCCAAAGAAAACCTCTTCTGCGCTCTTGACTTCGGGCTGTGATCGCCCGACAATACGTACAGAACGAGCAGAACGTACGAGCCTATAGCATGGGTAGAAAGGTACAGAGTGTACATAAGCAGGGAGAAGCGATGACCGCCTTGACGGTTACTGAGGCAAGGGGCGACTTCGCCGGCGTCATTGACCGCGTGTATCATCACGGGGAGCGTGTGGTCCTGCGTCGGCACGGCAAGGACGTCGTGGCGATTGTCCCCGTCGAGGATGCTGCGTTCCTGGAGGCCATGGAGGATCGCCTGGATCTCGAAGAGGCCCTGCGCCGCTTGAACGACGGCGAGGAGCCCATCCCCTATGAACGGGTGCGCCAGGAGCTGGGCCTGACGTGACCTACGAGATCCACATCCATCCGAAAGCCCGGAAGGAACTGGCGGGCCTTCCCAGGAAAGTGCAGCGCCGGCTCGACAAAAAGATCCAGCAGCTCGCCCGGGGGCCTCGCGGGCAGAACGCTCGGCCGCTGGGTGCCGGCGGGGGCGACATGTGGCGGCTTCGCAGCGGGGACTATCGCGTCATCTACCAGATCCAGGATGAGCGGCTGGTGGTCCTCGTTGTGAAGGTCGCCCACCGAAAGGATGTCTACCGCGGGCTCTGAGCGAAGCGCCAAGGTGTCGCGGCACTCGGCTCCGTCAGTCCTATAGCTTTATATCCGGATGGGTGAAGCCCAGCGCCTCCATGGAGTGATAGGTGCCCACTTCCGTGACGATCGCGCCCTCGGGGCCGGCGAGCATCCAGTGCTGCTGCTCGGCGACCTCCAGGTGGGCGACCTCGCCGGGGAGGGTCTTCTTGGCCTTGCGGGCCAGCGCGATCTTCCTGTGCGTCGGGGGAATCCGCTTCTCGTCCTCGGCGGTGCCCTTCCCGAAGGAGTAGATGTAGGCCATGCCGTGGCGGACCAGCCAGCCCTCCATCTTCGCGGCGACGTCCTGCCACTTCATGTGGGTGTGCTCGGGGATCATCTGCCCGGGCAGCAGCCAGATGTCGTGCAGCAGGTAGTTGTCCCGCTTGCTGTTGAGGTAGAAGATGCCGCCCATGCCCACCTCGGTGAACTTGCCCAGCGCGAAATCCAGCGTCCAGAACTCGTCCGTCTTCAGGAGGGGGAGGATCGGAAAGTCGTGGTACGCCATCAGCTTGTAGTAGGCCTCCTTGGTGGCCTCGGCGTCGAGCTTGCCGTCCTTGTAGAACTCCTCGTTCTTCCACTTGGGCAGGGCCCTGCCCCCGGCCGCGCTCATGCCCTCCTGCGCGCACCCCAAATGGAGGATGGGCACCGATGCGGCAACGCCGGCCCCGAAACCCGCCAATACGTCTCGTCGCGTCATGTCCTTCATCATCTTGTTCCTTTTCACTAGGTTCCCGTTTCCCGAAAAGCGACCTCGGCCAGACCTTGATAGTCGAGGCCCGATGACTATACCATAGGGACTCACAGGCGGGCATTCAAGGAAACGTTCGCCCGAGCGGGGTGTGGCCTGGCTCTTCTTGCACCGCGAGATGCGAACTGCGGATGCCCCGGCAGCGTAGGGAAACGAAGACCCGAAGACCAACTCGCGAATATTGGGGAAAGACAATGAAGAGCATAGGGATCATTGGGTTGTCGGTGCTGGTCTGCGTGGTGCTTTGCGTGCTGGTTACGCTGGGGCGGCTTGAGTATGCACCCAGTTACATCTCCTCAGCGGTACTGAAGGTACGGCCTGGGCAAACGAGCATGCTCGCGCCAAGGCAGGAGATCGTGCCGATCGCGTACATCGAGAGCCTGGCGGCCGAGGCCGTCAGCTTCACCAAGAGCGAGAGGGTCCTCCAGGCCGCCATCAGCAGGGATGAGGTCCGAAACACAACGTGGTTCCAGAACGATCCTGACAATGCCATTCAGCGTCTGATCGACGACCTGGGCGTTTCGTCATGCCCGGGCAGCGCCCTGGTGTTCGTTTCGATGAGCGGCCCCGACCACGACGAGCTGCCGGATATCGTCAACGCCGTGGCCGGGGAAGCCGTAGCCCGCGGCCGCGAGCTTGCCACCCAGGGGACGCAGGACCAGATCCGCTTGCTCACGACCGAGAAGGCCGACCTCGTCGAGCAGCGAGACCTCGTCCGTTCGGAGAAGGCCAAGCTCCTTCGAGACGCCGACGTGCCCGACATGCTGGACCGCACGAACGTGCTGACGATGAGGCTCCACGGCCTCGCCCCGCAGGTGACGGAGATGGAGCTCGAGTACTCACAGTGCGAGGCCACACTGGAGCTGATCCGCAAGCAGGTTCAGTCCCGCCAGATCGCCCACCTCCCGGAGGTCATTCAGGCCGTCGAGAATGATCCCGTGGTCTCGACACTGGCGATCAAGCGAGCGGAGCTCCGGATCGGGCCGCTCCCTGCCGAAGGGGATGCGGGAAAGACGCAGCTCAGTCCGGCGGACCGCGACAAGCGTCTGGCCGCCATCGAGAAGGAGATCGAGGCTCGAAAGGCTCAGCTCATCGACTCCGCGGCCGAGTCGATGCTCGCCGGCGCCGAGGCCCGCAAGGCCGTGGTGCTGGACCGCCTGACCAAGCTCCGCGACCAGTACCGGTTCGTGGACCTCAGCGTTCGCAGCCTGCGAGCGACCCGCAGCCGATACGCCCAACTGGATGAGCGGGACAAGGCCCTCACCGAGGAGATCTCCCGCATAGACAGACGCCTGATCGACCTGCGAATGCTGCTGAAGGGCAACGAGCCCTTCACGATCCTTAACGACGCCGCCAGGCCCAAAGCGCCCTCCTTCCCGAAGTGGAGCATCATGCTGCCGCTCGGCGCGGCCGTGGGGCTGGTCATTGGTCTGGCGGTGGCCATTCCGCTGGCGGCATCGAGACGGCGGGCACGGGCGGCGGCCCCGGACGGCCTGGCCCCACTCGGCGGCGCCGGGACCGCGACAGACGACACGCCGCAGTGATCCGGGCCGCCCGGGGCCCCGGCATCCGCCTCTACAGGCCCTCTTGCGTCTTGGCGACGGCCTGCTTGAGCTGGTCGGGCGTCACCAGCTCGACCACGCCGTTCGCCCGGAGGACCATGCACTTGCCGTCCCGGTGAACGGGCTTGGCCTCATAGACCAGGATGTTCGCCTTCGGCACGGAGGAAGTCTGGCCGGCGATGTACTTGTAGGGCTGGCCCGTCTTGCCGGGGGCCTTGAGCAGGACGGGGTTGCCGAGGTCCTTCAGCGCGGCGGGGAACTTCCCGTCGTGCATGACCGCGTGCATGTTCAGGCTCGTCCACAGGGCCTTCATGTGGACCATGTCGACCGTCGTCTCGGCGGCTTTCCTGGAGGCGATGAGCGTCTCGAAGTAGCCCCGGTCGTCGGTCTTCTCGCCGGCCGGCCCGCGGGGCCTGACGGAGCCGGGAGGCGTTCGGGCCTTTCGGGGCCTGCTCGCGCGCTCAGCGGGGCGCTCGGTCTCGTCGGAGGAGCGGCAGGCCGTCGGCCCGGCGGCGACGGCCAGGCCCAGCGGAACTAACCAGATCATTGCGATCTCTGTCCAACGCGTGTGTAATCTCAGTCGGTCCGGCCCGGCGGTCATGATGGTTTCTCCTTCGGGAGCTGCCAGCGATCAGCTTTCAGCATCGTACCGCCTTGGGGCGGACGCTTCCAGCAGGCAGGAGCGAAAGGAACGGCGAAATGAGGACAAGGCGAGTGTTCATCCTGTGTGCGGCGTATGCGGTGCTGTTGGCGCGCCCGGGGTGGGCGGAGAACTGGCCGCAGTGGCGCGGGCCGTTCTTCAACGGCTCCACCACGGAGATGAACCTGCCCGAGAAGTTCAGCCCGACGGAGAACGTCGTGTGGACGGCGGACGTGCCCGGCGCCGGCGGGGCCACCCCGATCGTCTGGGACGACCGCGTCTTGCTCAGCGCGATGGAGTCGGGCAGCAGGAAGCTCTGGGCCCTGTGCCTCAACCGCGCCGACGGCAAGGTCCTCTGGAAACACTCGATGGGCAGCGGCTTTGCCAACCGCATGGGCAACACCGGGGCGTCGCCCTCGCCGATCACCGACGGCAAGCGTGTGTGGTTCTACTACGGCACCGGCCGGCTGGCCGCGTGCGGCATGGACGGCCGGGTCCTCTGGCAGCGAAACATCCAGAACGACCACGGCAAGTTCGAGATCCTCTGGGACTACGGCTCGACGGGGCTGCTGTACAAGGGCAGGCTCTACATCCCCGTCCTGCACGCGAACCATCGCATACCCAATCGCGACATCAGCTACCTGCTGTGCGTCGATCCGCTGACGGGCAAGGACGTCTGGAAGTGCCCGCGGATCACCGACGCGCGGGGGGAGAGCCGCCAGGCATTCATCACGCCCTTCCCTCACGAGGTCCCCGGCGGCTGGCAGATCCTGCTGCTCGGCGGGGACTACCTCACCGGCCACGACCCGGCCAACGGGAAGGTGCTCTGGAAATCGGACGACTACAATCCGAGCAAGAACAAGTGGTGGCGGACCGTGCCGTCGGCGGTGGGCACGGGCAACCTGGCCATCGGCTGCGCGCCGAAGGGCGGGCGCCTCTTCGCCGTTCGCACGACCGCGGCCGACGAAAAGCCGGCCGGCTCGGAGGTCTGGCGGACGAGGTACAACTCCCCCGACGTCACCACCCCGCTGATCTACAAGGGCAGGCTGTTCCTCCTGGACGGGCGGAAGAAGGAGCTTCTCTGCATGGAGCCCAAGACGGGCAAGGTCATCTGGGAGGGCGAGCTGGGCGCCAGGAGGCCCATCTTCCAGGCCTCCCCCACCGGCGCCGACGGGAAGATCTACTGCATCAACCTCGCCGGCGAGGCCGTGGTGGCCTCGGCGGGCGATGAGTTCAAGGTCCTCCACCGCGCCCGGATGGGCGGCCAGGGCGTCCGCAGCAGCATTGTCGCCGCCTGCGGACAGCTCTTTATCCGCGCCGGCACGAGGCTATACTGCATTGAGAAGAAGGGCTGACCCGAGGCGGCAGGCCGTCCCCCCCTGCCGCCGGGTCCCGGCCGCACATACAACTGCAAGGGAGAAAGACGTGAGAAAGATGACGACGATGATGTTGACGGCGGGCATGCTGGCGGGCCTTGCGGCGGCCGGCGACTTCGACTACTTCCACAAGACCTATGCCGACGCGGAGAAGGTCGCCCGCAAGGAGGGCAAGCCGCTGTACCTGCACTTCACGACGGTCTGGTGCGGCTGGTGCCGCAGGATCGAGAACGACATCTACAAGCTCCCGGAGGGCAAGAAGGCGCTGTCGCCCTTCGTCTGCGCGACGCTCGACTGCACGGCGCCCCGCGGCCAGCGGCCTACCGGGACGGCCGCCTTCAACCAGAACCTCATGCGGAAGTACGGCGGGGGGGGATATCCGTTCCTGGTGATCGTCACGGTCGAGGGCGACGTGCTGCACAAGATCCTCGGCTACAAGCCGATGGCGGCCTTCAAGGAGGACCTGGCCACGGCCGGCGGGAACTTCCAGAAGCTCAAGGCCTTCCAGGCCTACGCGGCCAAGGCCGACAAGAGCAGCTACGAATACAACGCCAAGGCGCTGGAGTTCTACAGCGCCACGGGCTCGTGGCAGAAGGCGGGCGCGGCGGCCGCCGCCGTCAGGAAACTCGACCCGCAGTTCAAGAAGGGCCACGGCGGACTCGCCAGCTTCGCCCTCCTCCTGGCCGCGGGCTCGGCGGACGAGACCCGGATCGCCGCCCTGGAGAACGACGTCATCCGTCACGACCCCAAGAACGCCCAGGGATACCTGGAGAAGGTCCTCCGGGTCCGGGCCTCCCGCCTCTACCGCAGCGCCGCACGCTCCGGCGACGAGACACTCAAGAAGGCCAAGACGCAGCAGGCCGTCGACGCGCTCTTGCTCCTGCTGAAGAAGGCCGAAAAGCTCTCCGACCGGGCCGACGTCTACGGCTTAATGGGCTGGCTGAACATGAAGGCGGGCAAGAACGAGGAGGCCATCGCGGCGATGGAGAAGTCCATCGAGCTTGCGCCTAACGGCCGCAGCGCCGCCATGCTGAAGCAGCTCATCGAGCAACTGAAGAGGGCCAGGACCGCGAGCTAAGCAATCGCGCAGGAATAACTCAAGCAGTCGATGCCGGGAATGCCGAATGCCGAATGCCGAATGCCGAATGGAAAAGCGCGAATTGAGACGCAATGCGCGGGTGTTTCCGGGCGTTCGTCACCTGCCTGCCGGCAGGCAGGTTCGTCATCCATCATTCATCATTCGTCATTCCTCATTCGTCATTCCTCATTCCTCATTGCAGGCCCGTTCAGGTTATTCCTGGGCGATTCCTAATCGCCCGGCCGGCGGCGGGCGAGGGAGCGGATAGCTTTGACATTGGGCATCGGCATCATCTCGGCGGCGCACGGGCACGTGAACGCCTACGCCGGCGAGATCCGGCGGATGGACGACGCCGACGTCGTCGCCGTCTGGGACGACGACGCCGACCGCGGGCGCAAGGCGGCCGAGGGGGCAGGCGCGGACTTCGTCGCGGAGCTGGACGCGCTGCTGGCCCGGGCGGACGTCCAGGCCGTCATCATCGGCTCGCAGACCAGCAGGCACGCCGGCCACGTCGAGGCGGCCGCGGGTGCGGGCAAGGACATCCTGCTCCAGAAGCCCATGGCCCTGACGCTGGACGACTGCGACCGCATCGCCGAGGCCGTCGGCGCAGCCGGCGTGCGGTTCTCGATGGCCTGGCAGATGCGGTGCGACCCGCAGAACCGGTGGATGCGCGAGCTCGTCCGGTCCGGCAGGCTCGGGCGGATCGTCATGGTCCGCCGGCGGCACTGCCTCTCGACGCACCTCTGGAGCGGCTTCGAGGACTCCTGGCACGTCCAGCCCGAACTGAACAGGGGGATGTTCATGGACGACGCGGCCCACCCGGCGGACTGGCTGTACTGGATGTTCGGCCGCCCCGCGAGCGTCGCGGCGGAGATCGAGACGGTCCTGAACCCCAAGGTGCCGGACGACAACGCCGTGGCGATCTACCGCTACGCCGACGGGATGCTGGCGGTCCTGGAGTGCTCGTTCACGTGCGCGGCCGCGGACGACACGACCAACATCTACGGCGCGAACGGCACGATCCTTCAGCGCTGGGGCGACGGGCCGAGCTGCACGCCGCACCTGGCGGCGACGCCGGCCGAGCGAGCCCTGCGCTACAGGCTCGCCGGCGACGACGCCTGGACGGCGGTGGACATCGAGACCCCGCCGGCCCACGGGCATCGCATCCGCGGTGTCGCCCGCCCGGCGGTCGAGTTTCTTCTCGGTCAGGCCGGGCCGATCGCCACGGCCGCCGAGGGCCGCGTCAACGTCGAGATGCTACTGGCGGCATACGAATCGGCACGAACGGGCCGGCGGGTAATGCTCTGAGGGTGTGACAAGATTTCGTGGCACGGGCGTCCCGCCCGTGCGTCGCAGGGCCGTCCCGGCCCTGCACCTCGGGTCGACTCCACGACCGGGACGGTCGTGGGACGCACGGGCAAGATGCCCGTGCCACCGCGGGTGCGACTTTGGCATCACCGTCGGGCTTGGCCCGGCGGGATGATGAGTGGCATCCAGCAGGGATCGCCGGCAATCGACGCCGCCGTCGGGCTTGGCCCGGCGGGGCGACGACCGGCCGGCGGCCGGGTGCGCTCCGTTGACAAGTCATGGCCCCGCCGGGGCGAGCCCGACGGTGGCCCGATAGGGCAGAAGCCCGCGTACTGGACGTCAATCACGGCCCCGCCGGGATAAACCCGGCGGTGGCCTGGCCAGCGGATATTGCCACCGACAACCGACCACACCCTTACAGGGAGCAAGTGCGATGAAGATCTTCGTCATGGTGGACATGGAAGGGATCAGCGGGATCTGCCGCAGCTCGCAGGTGATGAGCGACGAAGGCGACTACCAGGCGGGTAGGCGCTTCATGACCTGGGACGCCAACGCGTGCGTCGAGGGCTGCCTCGCCGGCGGGGCCAGGAAGGTCGTCGTCCGCGACGCCCACGCCGGCGGGTTCAACTTCATCTGGGACGAGCTCGACGAGCGGGCCGAGTGGATCCAGGGCCGCTCCGGCCGGGAACGCATGCCCGAGATCGCCTCCTTCGACGGCCTCATCCTGCTGGGCTACCACGCGATGGCGGGAACGCGGCAGGCGGTCCTCGAGCACACGATGAGCTCCCGCGGCTGGCAGAACTTCCGGCTCAACGGCGTGCGAAGCGGCGAGCTGGCCATCGACGCCGCGATCGCCGGCGACCACGGCGTGCCGACCATCATGGCCAGCGGCGACGACAAGCTCTGCCGCGAGGCGAGGCGATTCGTCAAGGGCATCGTCGCCGTCCAGGTCAAGAAGGGGCTGGACTGCCAGGGCGGCCGGCTGCTGCCGAAGGGGCGAGCCCATAAGCTCATCCGCGAAGGCGCCGCGAAGGCCGTCGCCCAGTGCGGGCAAATCAGGCCCTACAGACTCAGACATCCCGTTCGCATGCGCCTGGAGCTGGTCTCCCGCGGCACGGTGCCGGCCGGGCGAAGAGGCGTGAAGGTCATCGACGGGCGGACGTACGAGGTCACCGGCGCGACGGTGGAGGAGGCGCTGCGGGCGCTGTAGGGAACTGGACAGACGTCGGCCCGCGACCGTAAGCCGCCACGGAGACGCTTCTGTGCACGCCGTTGGTCAGAACAAGAATTTATTTGATAATTATGCAATAATCACTGGCGTGGCCCCGTTTGGCATCTATAATACGAGAGGAGAAGGGGCTCTCGGGGCGTGACTCGGCTTCAGGATGCAAGAGCCCGGGAAAGTGCCATAAGCCTTTTTACGAAACAAAGCCATTTTTCCAAAAATGGCTCGTAAAATGCGTATTAGTAAGAACTTACAGCGGCTCCGCCCGGATTTTGCCCCCGGCGGAACGTCGCCGGCGGGGGCTGAGAACAAGGCCCTGGCTCCCTGCGGGCCTTGGATATAAAAACTGTGTATACAAGAGCTTAGTCTGTCGGCAGGCAGGGCGCCGGCCATGCTCGGCCATATGTGCCCGGGCCCTCTGCGGCGGCTATCCCCTGGGGCGGGGTCGCTTCGGGTCGTAGTTCCTGCAATCGTCGGGGATTGTCGCCCCCACGGCCTTTCGCCAGGCCGCCAGCGCGCGGGCCAGCTCGGCGGCCTTCTCCGGCATCTTCGCCGCCAGGTCGGTCTTCTCGCCGGGGTCGCCGGCGAGGTCGTACAGCTCGCACCCGCCCGTGTCGAAGAGCTCGATGAGCTTCCAGCGGCCCTTGCGGACGGCCCCGGACGACCGCCCGCCGAGGAAGTGCGCCCGCGCGAGCGGGTAGTGCCAGTAGAGCGCCTCGCGTTTCAGTCTGGCCGAGGGATCCCTCAGCAGGGGCAGGATGCTGACGCCGTCGATCTTCCGGGCCGGGTCGGGCTCGACGCCCGCCAGGTCGCAGAACGTCGGGTGGAAGTCCACGTTGCTCGTGGGCGTCTTGCAGACCGCCCCCGCCGGCGCGACGCGCGGGCAGCGCACGATCAGCGGCTCGCGGATGCCGCCCTCGTACAGCGTCGACTTGCCGGCGCGGAGCGGGGCGTTGCTGGTCACCCGGTCCTCGCCGCCGTTGTCGCCCGTGAAGACGATCACCGTGTCGTCGGCGATTTGGAGCTCCTCGAGCTTCCTGACGATCATGCCGACGCCGTGGTCGATCAGTTCCAGTTGAGCGGCCAGGTGAGGGTTGTTGCGGCGGGCGCGCTGCCCGCGGCCGGCGCCGGGCTTTCTCTCGTACTTGGCCACGAGGTCCGGCCGGCCAACCAGCCGGGTGTGGACCGCATAGTGGCTGACGTACAGGAAGAAGGGCCCGTTCTTGTGGCGCTCGAGGAAATCGACGGCTTCGAGGTTCACGCGATCGACGAGATACTCCTTGGGCTTGATCCGCTGCTCGATCTCCCGGTTGAAGTGGTAGGGATGAAAGTAGCTCCCGCCGCCGATGCCTCGGTTCTCGGAGAGGATCGTCTCGTCGAAGCCGTGCTTGCTCGGCGGGACCTCCTTCGCGCCGTGGTTGGCGTAGCCGGTGAGGTGCCACTTGCCGATGATCCCGG
>CAYRVX010000115.1:0-21619 GCA_964427875.1 uncultured Planctomycetaceae bacterium | reverse complement strand
TTGAGAAAGACAGGGAGCTCGACCGCTTCAACAGTATCATCGAGAGACGGGCTTCGGGGATCCGGAAGTCGATATTAGCGCAGACCGTTGATGGTTCCGGGAGCAACCGTGTCGATTGGGGCACTTGGCTTCCATTCTATCGGGGGCTTCTCGGCGACATGATCCTGGAGTTCGGCAAGCCGGGCGAAATCGAGAGCAAGTACGAGGTCGTTCCCGGATGGAAGAACGGCCCGAGGGCACTCGGCGATTTTCCTGCTCCGCCCGACCTCGGGACAGGATGGGAAAGGAGCGTCAGGAGACACGGCGGGCGGCGGCCACAATCGGAGTGAGAGGCGTGGCGACATCATCCCGGGAACCGGCGGAATCGGGGGACACCTTACCGATTCCACGTGACGCTCGGGAGGTGTTCCCTTCCAGCGCGCGCCCATCAGCTCTCGGCGCCGCTTAGCAATTGTCGGCTGGTGGCCGGGCGCCCGGGTTCGATGCCCCGCAGGGCCTCGACGGCGCCGGCGGTGTCGGCGAGGTGGAGGTGGGTGTAGGCGTTCATGCTCCTTCGCCAAGGCTTCGGAGCAGCCGTGTACGTCCACGGTCCGGCCGTCGGCGGCCGTCTTCAAGGTGCTCGCTTAGGCCCGCCGCGAGGTCGGCCCGCAGCGGGATCCTCGCGCTTCGGCCGCGAAGGTGATGCGAGAAGGCCCGAACAGAGGGAGGGAAGCTCGTCGTTACTTCTTCGGCCTTGAAGGGGACCACTCGGCCTTGGCGGGCTTCTTCGATGACAGCGGCTGCTTGTCGCCGAGGGTCTTCTGCCACTGCCGCAGTGCGGCGGTCATCTCCTTGATCCGGGCAGCCTGGCTTGCCTCGCCGGAGAGGTCGTGCAACTCGTCCGGGTCGGCCTGGAGGTCGAAAAGCTGCGTGCGGTTGATCAGCGGGTAGCGGATGAGCTTCCAGCGCGTATCCCGCAGCGCCCGCTGGCACGCGCGGTAGGATGAGAACAGGGTGTCGCGGACGCCCCGGGCCTTGGCATGGATTACCGGCGCGAGGCTCCGGCCGTCCAGGCCCTCGGGCAGCGGCGTGCCGACCAGCTCGCACACCGTGGGGAAGATGTCCATCAGGTACACAAGCGCGTCACAGCGGCCCTGCGGAATGCCTGGCCCCGCCAGCACGAACGGGACCTTCGCGGAGTGCTCGTATACCGACTGCTTGCCCATCAGCCCGTGGCTGCCGACGGCCAGGCCGTTGTCGGAGGAGAAGATGATGATGGTGTCGTCGTACTGCCCGAGCTCCTTGAGCGCCTGGACGAGCCGCCCGAAGTGATAATCCAGCCCGGTGATCATCCCGTAGTACTCGTGGATGTGCCGGCGGACGGCCTCTTTCGTTCGCGGCCAGGCCTCGAGCCGCTCGTCGCGAATTGCCATTTCGCCGTTATCGAACGGGTGCACGGGCATGTAGTTGGCCGGGAGGGGAATGTCCTCGCGGCGGTACTGATCCAGGTACCTCTTCGCGGGGATGCGCAGGTCGTGCGGCTCGGAGATCGCGAGGTACAGGAAGAACGGCTTGTCCCGCTTGCGTGACTTCAGGAAGCTGATGGCGTCGTCGACGACCACCTTGCCCGGCTCACCGTTCTTCAGCTTGTTGTGGTGCTCGACGTACTTCGTGTGGTCAAACCGCTTGTGGATCAGCCGGGCCGTGTTGCCGCTCTTGCCGTGGTGATACGTCTCGTAACCCGCCGCCTTCAGGGCGTCGGGGAAGTTCGGCTTGTCGGGCGATGCATACATTCGCTTCCGTCGCCCGAGGCCCCCCGTGAAGCGGAAGTACGCCCGCCCGCTGAGCAGCATGTTGCGGCTGGGAAGGCAGACAGCGCCGCTGTTGGCGCCCAGGCAGTACGTGTTGTTGAAGACGAACCCACGCTTCGCCAGCCGGTCCAGGTTCGGCGTGATGATCGTCTCGTTGCCCAGCGCGTGAATCGTGTCCGCCCGTTGGTCGTCGGTGAAGAAGAAGAGGATGTTCGCCCGGCGACCGGCGGTGCCCTCGCGTCCGACTGCATCGGCTGCCGCAACTCCGGCCGCCGCGGTGGTCCGGAGAAAGTCACGCCTCGTGATGCCTGTCTTCGCCACGGCATGCCTCCACGTTGTTCGTCTTACCCAAGTCGCAACCCGCCACGCGGAAACGGCGAACCGTCCGGCATCTGCCGTTGGGCGGTCCGTCCCGGGCGACCGCAGGCCCTACTTCCTGGGCAGCAGCTCCAGCATGGCCTCGCCGAACGCCTTGCCCATACGGTTGAACCAGATCGCGCTGCCGAGGTAATGGTACGGCCGGTCCGACCCGACCTTCTTCCATTCCTCGAAGTGATCCTGCCATCCGACGATCAGGCGCTCGGCGTTCTTGTCCACGAGAACATCCGTCCGGATCGCCTTGACGTCGCCCTTGAACTCGGGCACGTCGTTCATCGCGAGCTGGGCGTTCCGGACCTCCAACATCCCGCCCTTGGCCGGCTTCGATCCGTTCTGGCCGAGGGCGCCGATCACGAACGGCAGCTTCGGCGCCTTCAGGTCCCTGCGCACGTCACGGATGAAGTGCTTCATGTTGGAGGCGTACTCCGCCGGTGCGTCGCCCCACATGTCGTTGAAGCCCTGAAACCAGACGAACCCGGCCGGTTCGAGCTGCTTGCCCTTCAGCGCGGGGAACATCGTTTCGTAGTTGTCGAAGACGTCTTTGACTTCGCTCATCATGCTGCGATACGACTGGCCGTACGGTTTCTTGATGTCTGCCATCATCGGCAGCGGGTCGTTGCGTTTGCGTTTTTCGTTGGTTTGTTTGACGCGCTTCTGCGCCTTATCCAGTTCCGCCTGGAGCGCGGCCTCGCCGGGCAGCCCGGCCGAGGGCGGGCGGAAGAGCTTGAACAGCGAGTGGCCGCCCCACGCCGCCTTGATCAGCACCACCGGTTCGTCGAAGTGATCGCCCATCACCGTGCCGAACTCAAGCTCCACGCCGGTGCGGCCGGGCGAGCCGTAGCCGATCGTCAGCCCGCCCTTGCGGCCTAAGAACTTGATGAATACGTCGTCGCGCACAATCCACTTGCCGTCCTTGCGCAGGTGCTTGAACAGGTCCTTGGTCTCGGTCGCCTCGGCCTGGTGATCCAGCAACTCATTCTTGGCCTTGCCCTCCATGTTGGACTGCCCGGCCAGGATGAACACCTTGACCTTGCCCGAGGCGTCGGCGCCAAGCAGGGGCCCCCTGAAAACGCACACCGCAAGGCCAATCAGGCCCATCATCATTCGTACCGTCTTCATCATCGCGTCTCCCGTTATCCCAGGGACCATTCCCGGGTGGAAATCATTGTCTGACCTCGGCAGGCTCAAGTCAAAGGGGTTGAGCCGGATGGAGAAGGCCCAACATGACGCAGCACGGTTGCAGCGAGAGCGTCGGAATTCAGCGCCTATTCAGCGCGTCGCGGCATTGTCCGGCAACGTATGTCAACGTCTGGCAGCAGCTCAGCCGGTGGTGTCGTAGACGGCCAGTTGGCGGATCTGCGGCGTGGCGACGGATTCGGTCGCCTTCAGCCGCACCGCGGCCACCTCGACCGCGTCGAACCGCTGGATCCGCTTGTGTCCGACCGACTGGCCCTGGCAGAGCGTCTGCCACCGGTCGCCGGCCAGGAGACCCTCGACCTCGTAACGGCGGATGCGCTCGCCGCGGTCGATCTGCTCCATGATGACGACGTGGTCGATGCGCTTGGGCTTGGGCAGCTTCAGTTCCACGGTGCCGCCGGCCCCAGCCGTCTGGGCGACGGGCTTGCCGAAGCGCCTGCGGACCTCCTTGCCGAACTCGGCCAGGCGCTCGATGTCGCAAGCCGGCACGAGCCCGTCGGACGTGACCACCTCGCCGATGATGAGGTTGCAGTTGCGACCGACCGACTCGTAGTACATCTTCACCAGCCTGTCCGCCGAAAGCGCCGCGTGGTCCTGGCCCGGCTTCCAGAACCAGTTGTGGCCGCCCTTGGCCCCGCGCAGCGGCACGTCGACCATGCCGGGCGACCAGTACGTCCCGGCCGGGTCGCCCTTGGCGAGAAACCGCTTCCACGTGGGGTGGTTGTGCGAGACCGCCCCGGCCCGGCCGGGCATCGTGGCCCAGCAGGGATAGCCGGCCCGCCCCTGCTCGTTGCCGATCCACCGGTGGTCGCTGCGCTGGCCGCTGTGATAGAAGACCGACTTCGGCTGGTGCTTCTCGAAGATCGGCAGCACGTCCGGCCCGCCTTGCTGGGGCGTCTTGACGCCGGCGTCGTACCAGATCTGCACCAGCGGCCCGTACCGCGAGCAGAGCTCTTCGGTCATCTTCTCGGCGACGCGGTTGAACTTCGCCTGCCTCTCCGTGCCCTTGCCCTTGCCCCAGTCGACGTAGTGGCCCCACACCGTCCAGTAGACGTTGCGATGCGTGCTGAAGTAGATCCCCGGCTGAATGTCGGCCTTGCGGCAGTTCTTGACGAAGTCGCCCACCACGTCGCCCTTGCCGCCCCGCCAGGCGGCCTGTTTCAGGCCGTACGGATACAGGTCGCTGGGCCACTGCATGAAGCCGTTGAAATGCGTCGCCGTGAACACCGCGTACTTGGCCCCCGCGGCCTTCGCCGCCTCGATCCACTGGTCGGTGTCCAGCTTGGTCGGGTTGTACAACTTCGGGTCCAGCCGCTGGCGGACGGTGTTGTTGCGGGCAAAGCGCTTTGCGGCGATGGCCAGGTCGAACGAGTAGAGCAACCCGATCTCGCAGTCCTGCCACGCCATCTGCGCCGCGGACGGTATCGGCGGTCGCGGCGCATCGGCGGCCGGCGCCTCAGCCATCGCGCCGACCCCCGCCGCCCCGAGTGCCCCCGCGCCCGCCGCCATCCCCAGGAACTGACGCCTCGTGCATTTCATCGACCTTTCCTTTCATGTGACACAGCAGGCAGCGAACAGGCTGAAGCTTCCGGCCGGCCTGCACGCCGGTGCCGCTACTTCACGGGCACGGGGCCGCTGGCGACGTGCTGGAGGCAACTAGGGAAGTCCTTTCCGATGAAGGCGGCGAAGACCACCTGGCCCGGCTTGGCGTCTTTGGGGACCGAGAAGGCCACCTTCAGTTCGCCCCGGCCCTTGGCGCCGAGGACCTTCCGGCCGATCCGCTTGCCGTCGGCGGCCTTGATCGTCACGTGGACGAGCTGCTCGCCGAGGTCCGCGGGGATGTTGTGCCGCACCACTACCGTCGCCTCAGCGCCGCGGGAGACGGACCCCGGCGGCGCGAGCGCAATCAGCCCCTTCTTCCTGGGCTTCTTGCCCTTGCCGCGACGCTTCTTGCGGCGCTCGGCGGAGGCGGCCTCGAGCTTCTTCATGTACGCTTCGAGCACCTCCGGCTTGTCGCGGTTGCGGAAGGCGTCGAGCCACGGGTCCTTCGTGCGGACCATCCAGTCCTCCAGCATCTTCCTGTGCCGGTCGACCTCCTTGGCGCAGTTGGGATCCTCGATCAGGTTGTGCAGCGCGTCGGGGTCCGTTTCGTAGTCGTAGAACTCCTCGACCGTGCGGTAGTCGAACAGCCGCAGGCGGGCGGCGATCTTCCTGTCCGTCCCGGCGATCGCCACCATGCGCTTGTAGGTCCGCGTGCCCTGCGTGGCCGTGCGGAACCGGCGCGTGCCGCTGGACCAGGGGTTGAAGAGGTAGCCGTACTTCTTCGTCTGCACGCCTCGCATGGGATGCCGGCCCCCGCCGGCGTTCTCGTTGTACTCCTTGATGACCATCTCGCGGCCGGATTGCTTCTTGCCCAGCAGCAGCGGCAGAAAGCTCCTGCCCTGAAGGCCCGGCGGATGATCGACGCCCGCGATGTCAAGGACCGTCGGCATGAAATCGATCGCCGAGATCATGTGCTCCGCATCGACCGAGTTCGCCTTGACCTTGCCCGGCCAGCGGACGATCCACGGCGTGTGCGTGCTGTGGTGGTAGATGTTGGTCTTGGCGAAGGGAAAGGGCATGCCGTGGTCGGAGAGGAACATGACCACCGTGTCGTCCTCCCGGCCGGAGTCCTTCAGCGCCTTGAGCACCGCCGCGGTGGAGTCGTCGGCCCGGCGGACGGTGTCGTAGTACTGCTTGATCTCCGTCCGGACCTCGGGCAGGTCGGGCAGGAACGCGGGGATCAGGACTTCGTTCTCCCGATAGACGCGCGAGGGCCGGGAACCGTCGCCCCCCGCCCTGGGCTCGATGAAGAACGGCTTGTGGGGGTCATTGATGTTGACGACGAGGTAGAACGGTTTCCCCGCCTCCCGGCTGGCCCGGATCGCCCGGGCGGTGAAGTCGTAGAAGCCCTTGGGGCTTCGCCCGGCCCCGCGGCCGGGGGATTTCATCTCGACGAGATCCCACGCCCAGGGGCTGTACGGCGTGGAGTGGCCCACCTTGTTCTTGATGCCGACGAAGTAGCCGCTTTCCTTCAGCACGCCGGGCAGGAGGGGATGGTCATGTTGGACCTGGTAGAAGCCCTCGACGCCGCTGGTGTGGGGGTACAGCCCGCTCTGCATGACGTTCCGCGAGGGCATGCAGTTGGCCACCTGCACGTGGGCGTACCGGAACCGCAGGCCCTGCCGCGCCATCCGGTCGATGTGAGGCGTGGTGTCGGGCACCTTGCACCCGAACACCCCGACCGAATCGCAGCTCATGTCGTCGACGGTGATGAACAGCACGTTGGGGCGCTTGGCCGAACCGCCCTCGGCGCCCGCGGCCGTGCCAACCAACGGACCTGCGGCGGCCAGGCCGATCCACTTCAGGAAATCGCGGCGTTTCATCTTTCTGTTCCTTCACGCTCGGGGATTACCCGGTTCGCCGGATCCTCGCTCCTTCTACTTCACTGTGCGGTGATGAGATACGTTTCTCCTGCCTTACGCCGTCCTCAACCGGGCCGTGTTCCGGCGACCAGCCTTTAGGGGCCACCAGGGTCCCGTCCTCCAACTTCTTGAGGCGGTCTTCCCAGAATTCACATACCTCCTTCAAGATGGGGCAGGCGGTTTCCGGCAGGGAGCCGGGCCGAGAGCAGCCGATCAGCAGGTAGCGGCCGAACTGAAAGAAAAGGGCCTCCAGCTCTCGATCGTTGCCGTCCTTCCCGTATGCCTCCAGGCGCTCCGGGGTGGGGGCGTCTCGCCGTCGTGGAGGCGTCTTCCCCAGGTCCAGATGAACTCGGTGAAAGAGCGACTGATGGTCCGCCACGTGCGAACGCTTCAGCGCCTCGTACGGCTTGGCTGCCGCCGCCTGGAGCTGCCTTGTCAGCCGCCCATGAGGGTCGTTACCTCGCCATTTCTTCCGGCCGTCATTCAGGTAGTCCGTCCCGGCCGCCAGCAGCAGCGTCAGGCTGTTGCAGCCGGTGAACCTGATCTCCCCGCTCGTCGCCTCCAGCGATCCACCTTCGTTGAGCACGAGAGCCTGTGCCTCGTACTTCAACTTGTTGGGTAGTGATCCCGCGGCGGTCAGCCTGTTCCTTGCCGCCACCGTCTTTGCCCCGTGCGCATCGGTCAAGGAGATCCTTCCCGTGTACCTCCCGGGCTTGTCGGCGGTCAGGCGAGAGACGATGACCTGGCTCGGATGGCTGCAGAACGTCTCCCGCCGGTACCTCGTTGTGTCTCGTTCATAGCGGACCTCGCAGATCGCTCGCGACAGGTCCAGTTCGCGGCGGTAGTTCGAAACGCCCGTACCTTTCAGGCTCTTGACGAAGGAGATGCCCGCCAATTCGATGAACAGGTCGCCGAAGTTCTGGTAAGCGCCCATCGTCTTGTAGTTGCCCGACGGGTTCTCGTCGCCTGTCCAGAGGCTGTCCTCGTTGAACTGGATGCGTTCCTTCCGCACTGCTCCGAAAATCATGCCGCCCATACGACCGTTGCCGATCGGCAGGGCCTCGCGCTGCCAGTCCTTGGCGGGCTGCGAATACCGCAGCACCATTTCACGCGGCGACTCATCGGCATGCGCGCCGGTCAATAGCAGGACCGACACCATAGCGGCGGACATAACTGTTGCAACATATCTCAGATGAACCATCCTGACGCCCTTCTTCCGTTCTTCATGCCTAGTAATCAATGGACGCCGAGGCAATCGCGGGGAAGCCCGCGGCCGCCGGCGCGTGGCGTTGGGGGTCTACTTGCTCTGCGGAACCGCGATCGGCAGTCGGTAATCGCCGATCGGCCCGAGCTTGGCCTCGCCCGCGGGAGTGACCTTCAGCGGGGCGACGGGCAGCTCGAGCGTCTTGCCGTGAAACGCGATGCGCTCCAGCCGCTCGGCCTTGAGGGTCGTGCCGATCTTCCGGAAGAAGGGAAACAGATCCTCGCCGACCGCGATGCTCATGTCTTCGACCACGTCGTCCCAGCTCAGCCGGCGGGACGGCTGATCCTGCCAGCGGGTGTACTGCACCCACCGCCAGCGGGGGTACCAGGTGGGCCCGTAGCGGTCGTCGAGCTTCTGGAAGACCCACCAGATCTTCGTCCACTCCCTGCCCTTTCCCCACTTGGCTCGCATCTCGGCGCCGCCCAGGGCCAGGTCCAGGGCGCTGCCGTCTTTGTCGAACCTGAACAGGCCGTTGCAGTTCTTGACGATCTTGTTGTCCGTGTACTTGGCGACGATCTTGCCCTGGAACCACCCGGCGTGACTCTCGCCCTGGTTGCCGTGCGGCCAGTTGCCGGCCGTCCGCCCCTTCGCGTTCCGCGGCCCGCTCATGGTGTGGGCCTGCTCGTGAGCGAAGATCGAGATCACGCCCATGCCGCTCAGCGAGATCACGCCGACTTCCTTGGGCAGGTAGGCGTTTACGGCCCAGCCGCCCCCGCCCCCGGCCGAGAGGACCAGGAACATCGGCTCGGCGGGTATCGGCGAGGGGAGCCACTGCTGGAGCTGCCTGCCGACGGCGGGAAGGTCCTTGCGCACGGTCCGGAGCAGGTGCTCCTTCTGGTTCTTCGCGTAGTACACCACCATGTTGCCGACGCGCTGCTCCAACTCCGGGTAGATCCCCCCGCCGCCGGCCATGGCCGTCGGAAGCCGCAGCTCCCCGCCGGCCGGGGCCGATCCGCCCGCGGCCCATCGAACGATCTCCGCCAGCCGTTGGGTCCGGGCGGCGCGATCGGCCGCTGCACTGTTCCTGCCTGCGGTAACGGGGCTGAACGACCCGAGCAGCACGACCCGCCCTCTGCCGAACTCCCGCCGCGCGACGACGGGCATCTTCCTCGCGCCGCGCTCGAGAACCTCCCAGTCACCGTCGAGCTTCAGCGCCGCCATTCGCCCGCCGGCGAACGTGTCCGCCTGCGTCGAGAACGTCCCGCCGAACTGCGACGCCAGGGCGTTGAGCGTCCAATCCTTCGCGGCGGCTGCGTCGCCGGGCCGTGCGCCCACAACGATCAGCCCGCCGCCCGATTCCACAAAGGCCTTCGCCGCCTTGCGCTCGGCGGGCAGATAGTCCTGGCTCCTCGGACCGTTCTGGTGCGTGATGACGACGTTGTACCTGGGATTCGGCCACCACGCGAACGGCCGGTACCCGCCGACGGGAATACGGACCCGGCTGGGCTTGCCGGGCGCCAGCACGGTATCCAACGCCGCCTGGCTGCCCACCGCGCGAAAGCCCTGCTGCTGAAGCGTTCGCGGCAGGGACCACATCGTCGCGAACGTGCACTGGTGGGTCAGGTCGATCAGGACGTTGATCCCCGTGTCGCCTCGCAGCCGCATCTTCGGCAGCCGGTGCCTGGCGGCAACTTCGAGCGGCAGCGTCTTCCCGGCCCGCCAGACGCGTTCGATCTCCTCGGGGGCGACCGGCGCCTGCGCGAACAGAGGAGAACCAGCCGCCGCAACCGCCAACGCCACGAGTACCCCCAACCTGAACCTGCTCAGCATGATGTACTGCCTCTCACTCAGCATTTGCTATACGATGCCTGCCGGTCCCGGCGCGCCGGGATCGCGGATCTCTTCGATGATTCTATCCTGCCTCCAGGCCTTGGCAAGATTGGTCTCGGTCCTCGCAAGCCGGACCCGTCCACCGTCGGACTGTGGTGCTGCCCGGAACTCCCCTTTGCCCGGTCGTTGGTGTCGCTCAGCACGCTGCTCGCCGCGCATGGGGTCGGCCCGCGAGCAGGCCGGGCGCCGGTGTCAGTGTGTTATGCGGTACTCCACGCGGTCCGCTTTCGTCCTGATCTCTCCCTCGACCTGGTCGAAGTCGGCCATTCGCACGCGCCACCGGTAGGTGCGCGTGCCGTCGGCGTTCTCATCGACGAAGTACTTGTCGCGCCATCCGAGCGGGCCGGGAAGGACGGACTCCTGCTTGATCGACTTCACCTTGCGCCGGGTGGTGAACGCCACGTCGGTGTAGATCTCCTCGATGTCGTACTGTTGCTTGCACCATTGCGCCCGGATGTAGACTCCCGGCGCGCGGAGAACGAACAGCGGCTTGTCCGCCCACTTCTTCCAATCCTCCGGCACGCGGATCTGAACGATGTACCACCTCTTGGGGCCGTGCACGGTGAGGCGGTCGCCGTCGACCTCCGTTCGTGCGGGGGCGACACTGCGCGGACCGGGAATGTGCATCTTGAACGCGGGATCGCCGTACAGATGACGGGCTGCCAGCGTCCGCCGGTCGGTGCCGCCGCGCTCAAGCTGATCGCGCTCGAGAACGGTGAGCATCTTGCGGTTGAGCGCGTCGCGGTGGGCGGCCCCGAGCGTCGCGCCGCCAAGCACGGACTGCCAGAACGCGTAGCGAAGCTCCTGGTGAGGCGCCGGCGCGGGCACGGCATTGCCGTTGAATGCCACCGCGCCGTTGCGGAACAGCCGGGACACGACCGAGATGAACTTATGCTCGGCGTGCAGTGCGGTCGTGCCGCACCCGGCCGACTCGACGACGCACGGCGCCAGGAGCACGTTCGCATCCACGGTGTATGTCTCGCCGAGGCCCCGGTACCACGAGTGCGCCCCATGCACGATCGCGGCCGCGCGCCCCAGCGGCGAGTGCGCGTGGAACGTTCCCGCACGCCTCGTCTTGCCCCTTGAGGCGCCGGGGGCCATTGGGGCCTCCGGGGCCTTTACCTCCGGGCGGTCGAACTTGGTGTGAAGATACTGCGTGTAGATGCCCACGTTTGCGAATTGAGGCCCGAGCGAGTCCTCCCATCGCGCGAATCCCACGCTGTGGCTCCACGTCGGGTCCAGGAGCGATTCGTACGTGATCAGCCGGGACGCGTGCAGCGTCGCGAAACTCGCGTTTTCGGCGATGATGCGCCCAACGCAGATCTCGAAGAACGGGTCGTCGTCGGCGTTTGCATACGGCACGTCCGATTCGGCAAACGTCTCGGCCCCGGGGCCGTCGAGATACGGCCAGAATGGAATCGCGTCGGGATGGCCGACAATGCACAGGTTCGACGGTGTGCGGCCCGCGGCGCGCCAGACGTTCCTCAGCCGCCGGCGAATCTCCTCCGCCGTGGGAGTGCATGTCTTGAGCGAGACCTTCTTTCTCTTCTTCCTCCTGTCCGGCCCGGAGGCAACGAGGGTATACCGCCTGCCGCCGATCTCCACCGTGTCGGTGGACCAGAACGGGCCTTCGTTTGGCCCTGAGAACTTGCCGTTGCGGTCGGCGTCGAGATAGATCCGCCGGAGCGGGCCGCCGCGTTTCGCTCCCCCGCGCCCGCCCGGGGCGCGCACGACCGCGAAACCGATCTTCCTGCCGCCGATCGTCGCGGTCCCGGTGTGGACCGGCTCCTTGCCCGAGGGAACGCCCGCCGGCGGGGCGCCCGAGGCCCCCTTCGCCTCGAACCGGTTCATCCAGTGCGATTCGTATTCAAGCGGCACGACGAGGCCGCCGCGGGCGGCGCACAACAACGGCGCGATGAGCGACAGCTTCCGCTGCATCGTGCCCGTCCTGTCGAAAGGGTTGGCGATCGCGAGGTAATCGCATGCGACGCCGCTTTTCGTCATCCAGCCCACGGCTTCCACGGCGTTCTTGAGGAACACCGGTTTGCCGCGCCGACCGAACCCGCCGCCCGGCACGCCGCCGACGGCGATTACGGTCTTCGCGCGCAGCCGGTCCAGGGCCGACACCGTCTTGGGGGACATCTGCTTGCCCCGGCAGTATAGCAGGGGACACCCCAGCCTCGCGGCGAGAGAAGATGCAAGCAGCGCGGATGAGTAGTCGTCTTCGCGACAGACCACCGCGCGCCCGGACTCGCCCCAGAAACGCGATGCGAGCTCGCGCGAGGCCTCCTCCGCCGAGTCGGCCTTGATGATCGTCCATTTCAGTCCTTTGGGCGGCTCCGTTTTCGGAGAGATCCCGAGGGCAAAGACCTCTTCGGGGCGGTAACGGGAAAGATAGTCGGCGATTTCGCGCTCGATCTTCCCGGAGGGCTGAACTGCAATCACCGCGGGCCTCTTCCCGGTGCGGCGCGACGCGGCCGGCACGGCAGCAAGGTATGCCAAGTCCTGCCACGAGGCCCCGTCGGGCATGCCGATCAGGAAGAGGGACCTCCTGCCGCCGTCTTCCCCCGCGCCGGCGGATGCCGCTGTGACCAGTGCCACCGCGGCCAATACGGCGGCTCGCGCCGAACGAGGGCGATTCGATACGTTGAGACTCATGGGTGACTGTCCTTGGAATGGGAGGGAGAGAATAAGGGCAACGGATGCCTCATTTCCGGAATGGCGGGCACGGATACGTCTTTTCCACCGAAATGTCGCAGATGAAGTTCTGCCCACGCCCATCGCGGGCCTCTTCGATGATTGTATCTTGCCTCCAGGCTATGGCAAGGCTGTTGAGGTAGGCATTTGCCACATCCTTGACCGTGGTTTCGCCGTTGGATATACTGGCATCGCGTGGCAGGCGGCCTGCGGATCGTCCCAGACGCCGAAGAAGTGCAGCTTGCCCCGGATACTCTTGCATCACTGGCCGTCGTTGTGGGCGGTCAGCGGGAACGAGGGCCGGGGCTCAGCGGGTCTCTGGCGCTTCATGGTGCGCCGCGGAGAGGACTTGGTCATGATCGTACTCCTTCCTCGAAGACCCGGCGTTGCGACGACCAACGGGAGTACGCGGGGCCGCACGGTTGCCGTCACGGTTGTCGTAAGTTCTAATCCGGACCGGCTATTGCCGATAACATCTTTATTATAGAGCACTTGCCAGCGTAGCTCAACGGCAGAGCACCGCTTTTGTAAAGCGGCGGTTGTGGGTTCGATTCCCTCCGCTGGCTTCCTGCTTCGCTGAAGCTTCGCAGGAGTGCACGTGACGGCGGTTGTGGGCCTGCCCTGCGTAGCCGCAGGCGAAGGAGGGTTCGATTCCCTCCGCTGGTTGTGGGCGGGTGCTGTTGCCGCCTGGACCGGGGGGGGGGCGGCGAGAGAACGGAATTGGCGAGGCAGCGGGTCGGCGTTGGGCTTGTGGGCGGCCCGTGTTTTCTGGTATTAGAGGCGTATGGCTCCTGCAAGTGCATCAAGCCGCCTTGCCGGGCGGAAGCTCTGGATTCCCCGGATGACGTACGTGGGCGCAAGGCTCATGGCGGCGGTCTTTCGCTCCATCGGAATCGACGCGGAGGCCACGCCCGAATCGGACGACCGGACCCTCGAGTTCGGCGGCCTGTACTCCAGCGGCGAGGAATGCTACCCGGAGAAGGTCACCATGGGCGACTTCCTCCGGATCGTCCACAGCGACGACTTCGACCGCGACCGCACGGCCTTCTTCATGCCCACCGCCGAGGGGCCGTGCCGCTTCGGCCAGTACGCGCCCTATCTCCGCCAGGTGCTCGACGAACTGGGCTACGAGGACGTTCCGGTCTTCTCGCCGACCAGCAGGGACAGCTACGACGGTTTCGCCGACCACGGCCAGGACGTGATGCGGCAGATGTGGCGCGGGCTGGTCTGCTCGGACATCCTCCGCAAGATGCTGCTGAAGACGCGGCCGTACGAAACCGAGGTCGGCGCGGCGGACGACGCCTTCGAGCGAGGCATCGGCCTCGTCGAGGCCGTGCTCGAGAGGCCGGGGACGGCCAGCAGGGACCGTCTGGCGGGCCTGGCCGACACCTTGCAGCAGGCCCGGGAGCTGTTTCGCAGCGCCCCCGCGCGCTACGTCAAGGGCAAGCCTCTGATCGGCGTGGTGGGAGAGATCTTCTGCCGGCTGAACACGTTCAGCAACTACGACGCGGTGCGGAAGATCGAGGCGCACGGCGGCGAGGCGTGGATAAGCGACGTGAGCGAGTGGGTGTGGTACACCAACTGGTCGCAGAAGAGCCTGCTGCGGCGCGACGGCAAGACGTTCAGCCTGGCGATGGCGGGCGCCCTGGTCAAGAACGCCGTGCAGCGCCGCGACGAGCAGAGGCTCTTCAAGCCGTTCGCCGACGAATTCGTCGGCTGCGAAGAGCCCCATGACATCTACACGGACGTGCTCCAGGCCGGCTGGCCGTACCTCCCCGCCGACGGCGCGCTGGGAGAGATGGTCCTGTCGGTCGGCAAGAGCGTGTTTCTGTACAACCGGGGCGCCGATGGCATCATCGACATCAGCCCGTTCAGTTGCATGAACGGGATCGTCTCCGAGGCCGTCTACCACGCCGTCGCCGCCGACCACGACGACATCCCCATACGGAACTTCTACTTCGACGCCACCAGCTCGAACATGGAGCGCGACCTGGATATTTTCATGGAGTTGGCCGCCGGCTACCAGAAGCGCAAGCGAAAGGTCCGGCGATACCCGGCGTATTTCGAATCCTAGTCCACCGTCAACTATGAACTCATGGGTTCACCGGGCGGCCACAGAGGCACTGAGGCTCAGAGAAAGCGTTTTGCTAAAGACAAGAATCATAACGACTTGCTCTGAGTCTCTGTGCCTCTGCGGCAAGATCACAGGACGTACTGCCACCCACAGTTTGGATATTGACATAGCACTAGTCGGGATCGGGCCGGGCCGCCCGCGGCCGCCGGCGACAGCGGAGCCATAGATGATCGAGAACGTGATCGACGCGGCAAGAGGGGAAGCGGCCGGTCGCGGCGCCGGCTCTGCACCTGCGGCCGGAGACGAAGTGCGGCGGCTCAAGGAACGAATGCGCAGGTTCCGGCCGACGTTCGCCTCTCTGCCCGTCGAGACGCAGGCCACCTGCCCGACGTGCCGCCGGGTCGTCGGGGCCGCGTTCGAGCGTGTGGGCGAGCAGGTCGTGCTGAGGTTTCACTGCGGCCGCTGCGGCGAGAGCCGCCAGGTCCATCACGACGCGATCTGGACCGAGACGGTCAGCGACTTCCCCGGCAGCGCCACGCACACCTATCACGGCTCGCGGATTCGCCCGGTCGTTCGCCGCCTGCCGCGGACGGTCGAGAGCCTCTGCCCGCACTGCTCGGCCATCATCGTCGGGAGGTACTTCGTCGAGGACGCCGCCGTGTTCATCGAGAAGGTCTGCCCGGAGCACGGCTATTTCCGCGACTGCGTCAACTCCGACGTGCTGCTGTACTCCAAGGCGGCGTGGTGGACGTTCGAGGAGCGTGGCGGCCTGAGGCACCCGAGCGTCACCGGCGCGAAGGACTGCCCCTCGGACTGCGGGCTGTGCAACCAGCATCTTTCGGGCCCGGTGCTGGCCCAGATCGACCTGACCAACCGCTGCAACATGAACTGCCCGATCTGTTTCGCCAGCGCGGGAGCGGCGGGGCGGCTCTTCGAACCGGACTACGACCAGCACGTCAGGCACCTTCAGGCCCTGCGAGACCTTCGCCCGACGCCGTGCACGGCCGTCCAGTTCACCGGCGGGGAGCCGACGATTCATCCGGCATTCCTTCGGCTCGTCGCGAAGGCGCGCGAGATGGGCTTCTCGCATATCCAGATCGCGACGAACGGCCTGAAGCTGGCCGACTACGACTTCGCCGCCGCGGCGGCGGAAGCCGGCGTCCACACGTTCTACCTCCAGTTCGACGGCGTCGGAGAGGAGGCCCACCGCCGGACGCGGAACTACCCCGGCCTCTGGGAAAAGAAGCTCGCGGCGATCGAGAACTGCCGCAAGCTGGACGTGAAGGTGTGCCTCGTGCCGACCATCGTTCGCGGCGTCAACGACGACCGGGTCGGCGAGATATTCCGCTTCGCCGTGGAGAACATCGACACGGTCAGCGCGATCAGCTACCAGCCCGTCTCGTTCAGCGGCCGGATCGATCACGACCAGCGGGCCCGCCGGCGGTACACGCTCGGCCATCTGGCGCACGACATCGCCGCCGCCTCGGGCGCCAGCATGCTGCGGGACATGTATCCCCTGAGCATTGTCGCGCCGCTGGCGCAGATCCTCGAGGCGCTCAGCGGGCGGCCCAAGATCTCACCCACCTGCCACCCGGACTGCGCGTTCGGCACGTATTTCTTCGTCTCGCCCGACGGGAAGGCCTAT
Source organism: uncultured Planctomycetaceae bacterium (assembly GCA_964427875.1). Lineage (GTDB taxonomy): Bacteria > Planctomycetota > Phycisphaerae > SM23-33 > SM23-33 > CAYRVX01. The sequence continues at coordinate 5,280 of CAYRVX010000115.1, read as the reverse complement.
CCCTTCCCGCGCGTCATCGACGTGGAGGGGATGTTCTGCGACATGAACCGCATCGCCCGGCGGGTCCGGCGCCGCGGGCGGGCGACGTGGCTCGACAGGGCCCGGGCGCTGCGGATGTTCAAGCGTCACTTCCGCTCCCGCGCCGCCCCGCCCGGCCTGACCGTCGAGCGGTTCGTCCGCTCGCTCCAGGGCCTGGTGGACAAGTCCGCCGGGCGCGGGGCCGGGGAAAAGCTCACCTATAAGACCCTGCTCTGCGCCGGCATGCACTTCCAGGACCGGTACAACTTCGACGTCGAGCGAATCAGGCGATGCGTCATCCTGTACTCCACGCCGGGCGGGATCTTCCCATTTTGCACCTGGAACTGCGGGCCGGAATATAGGAAACTCATCGAGCGGCAGTATGTGCAGGAAACGAAGCGAGAACCCCTGCGTGCTGCGGCAGCTTCCCCGAGGACCGATGAAGCAATGGAGAGTCGATGATGAGAATCGCATTTCTGAGCGTGGTATTCCCGGCTGTACTGGCCGCCGCCGGGTGCGCCCGGTCGCAGCTCGACGCCGACACGGCCAGCAACTCCGTCCAGTCCGCCGGCCTGAAAGTCCAGATCCAACTGCCCGGGCGATACGTCAAGGCGGGCGACAACCTCCGCGTGGCCGTCACCGCCACCAACACGACCGGCAAACCGATCTCCATCCATTCCCCCACGGGCGCGCCCGTCGTGGTGAGGGTCTCCCGACACACCATGCTCACGCGGGAGCAGGTCCGGCTCTACCCCCGCTCGACCACGTCGAACATCCTTTCCTGGACCCTCCCGGCCAAGCAGAGCCGCACGTTCGTCCTGGTCGTGCCGGTCGAGCCGGATTGGCCCGTCGGGGAGATCCTGCACGTTTCGGCCGAGCTGAACGGCTACGGCCAGCTCGCCCCCGCCGTCGCCATTGTGGTCCAAGCGCCCAAGAAGTGATCCCCGCTCGCCCGGCACAGACATGATTCGTGCCCAAGCCGAACAACGCGGCCCGGCCGACGGTTCGTATACCGCGCCGGCTGAGCACTCCACGGCCGCGGCCGTCGGGAAGACGTACCTGCACGAGTTCGCCGCCTCGGCGAACCCCGACAAGCGGCCGGAACGCACCGACGACGGGCTTCTCTCCAGCGGCGAGTACGCCCGAACCAGGGCGGCGCTGGCCGACAAGGTCGCGCCCGATGCGCTGCGGATCGACTACCACCACAAGCTGGAGGACTATCTCCGCGTCGGGGCGGTCCGATGGCTGCTGGGCAAGCTGGCCGCCGAGCGCCCCGTGCGCGGCTTTGCCGCAAGATGGGCGACCACCGCCCTGGAGCGGATGATCTACAGCTATCGCAATCCGCTCGTGCCGCCCTCTCAGCGCCTGAAGTACTGGCCGCTGCACAAGTTCATCGACCGCATGCGGGGCGACGTGGACGCCGAGACGTTCCGCAGGCGGCTGGCCTGCCACGTGCCGACCGTCCGCGGGCTGGTGATCGTGGCCCGCTCGGTGGCCAGGTTCGGCCTGACGGTCCCGCAGCGGTTCGTCTCGCCGCTGTTCGCCGTGTGGAACTTCACCAACCGCTGCAACCTCGCCTGCAAGCACTGCTACCAGGACAGCGCCCCCGGCACGCTCGACGACGAGCTGACGCGACAAGAGAAGCTCGACCTGATCGACCAGCTCGGGGAAAGCCACCTTCCGATGCTGGCCTTCTCCGGCGGGGAGCCGACGATCTCGAAGGACCTGCTCCCGGCGCTTCGGCGCGCGGGCGGGTGGGGCATGCACACCACCATGGCCACCAACGGCACGACGATGACGGCGAAGCTGGCCGCCCGGCTCGCCGAGGCCGGGCTCAGGTACGTGGAGATCTCGCTCGATTCGGTGGACCCCGATCGGCACGACGCGTTTCGCGGCATTCGCGGCATGTGGGCCCGCGCCGTCGCCGGGGCCCGAAACGTCGTCGAAACCGAGGGCCTGCGGCTGGGGATCGCCATGTGCGTCCACCGGGGCAACTTCCACGAGGTCCGCGAGATGATCCGCCTCGCCGAAGACCTCGGGGCGAGCTGCTTCGCGCACTTCAACTTCATTCCCGTCGGCCGCGGGCTGCGAATGGTCGCCGGCGACATCACCCCGCAGCAGCGCGAGGAGCTGCTCGGCATCCTGAACGAGAAGATGCAGGAAGGCGGAATAGGCATCATCTCGACCGCGCCGCAGCTCGGGCGGGTGTGCCTGGCCGGGGCGGCCACCGAGCAGGCCCGCACCGCCTGCTCCCACGCGGGCTCCGGCTCGGGCGCGAAGGCCCGCGTCGTCGCGAAGTACCTCGGCGGCTGCGGGGCCGGGCGAACGTACGTCTGCATCGAGCCCAACGGCAACGTCACCCCCTGCGTCTACCTGCCTCATCGCGTCATGGGCAACGTCCGCCGAAAGGGGCTCGTCGACATCTTCCGCGAGAGCGTCTTCTGGGAGGTGCTCAACGACCGCGACCGCCGCCTTCACCACTGCGAGGTCTGCGCGTTCAAGCACTACTGCGGCGGCTGCCGCGCGAGGGCCGACGCGTACTACGGAAAGCTCCACGCCGGCGACCCCGGGTGCATCTTCAACTCCCGGCACTGGGAAAAGCTCGTCGAAGACGGCGTGGCCGTGATCCAGGAGGCCGACGTCCCGGCCGACGAGACCCAACTGACCCCGACCCGCCACGGGCCGGCATGAGCCGCCTACAAGTCCCCGGGGTCCTCCCGTCGATACAACCGGCAGGCACGCAGATGATATGGAACTTCCCCTTCCCATAGCCGACAAATAGGATAGAATATGGGAGTGGGAGTGTGCGCCAATGACTGGGCGAAGGAACCTCTCTGACAGCGAGCTGTTCATCGAGTACTCCCTTCGGATGACCAAGGGGCGGATTCGCCTGGTCGCACTGGCCAGTGCGTCCCTGCTGGTATTGGCGGCGGCGGCGGCCTACCTGCTGGGGATCGTCGTGGCGGATCACTTCGTGCCCGGCGGCGTTCCCGCGGGGGCGCGCAACCTGGGGCTGTGGGTCTTCTGGCTGCTGGAAGCGGCGCTGATCACCTGGAGGGTCATCATCCCGCTGGCCAGGCGGATCAACGACCTCTACGTGGCGCGTCTGATCGAGAAGGCCCACCCGGACTTTCGCAACGATCTGACGGCTGCCCTCCAGCTCGCCGGCGATCGGACCATTCACAGCGGCATGCTGGCGGCCATCCGGCGCCGGGCCGCCAGCGAGGTCTTCCAGACCGACGTGGAGGCGTCCGTGAACCCGCGGAAAGTGGCGATCTCCGCCCTTGTCTTTGCCGCGGCGGCCGGGGCCTTCGCGATCTACTGCCTGGCCAGCCCCAAGCCCGTCCTCCCGTCACTGCGGCGGGCGCTGGGCAACGATGGGCTGGCGGCGCCGACGCGGACGAAGATCGAGGTCCTTCAGCCGGCTCGGGAAAAGGTCGTCCTCGTCGGCGAGAGCGTGGACTTCGCCGCGCTCGTCAAGAACCGTGAGGGTCCCGTCATCGTGCGGATCAGCCGGGACGGCGGCGTCACCTGGCTGAAGAACGACATGCTCACCATGCACGAGGGCTCGCAGGCGGAGGACGGCGCTGTGGGCTGCTCCGCCCGCTGGCTGGCCGCGGTCCCCGCCAAGAACCACCGGGCCATGTTCGTCATCGCCTGCGGCGACGCGCGGAGCGAGCCCCGCTCGTTTACCGTTCTGCCCAAGCCCACGATCCGATCCATGACCGTGACTTACGATTGGCCGCCGTACACCGGGCGCGGCCGAACGTCCGATTCCGGTGGGCGACTCGACGTCGAGGCCGTCAAGGGAACCGCCGTTACCGTCCAGGCCGAGGCCAACCTGCCCGTCGCCAGGGCCTCGCTCAAGTTCCAGACCGTGCCCCCCGCCATCATGACCGTTCGGGACCGGCACATGACCGGGCGGTTCATCCTCAACGAGAACGACCGGTTCCAGATCGTCTACAAGGGCACCTACGACATGATCAACGGGCGGTCCGCCTGGTGCGGGATAACCGCGCTGAGCGACGAGCCGCCGGCCGTCAAGCTCACCGAGCCGGTGCAGCGCATCGAGCTGCCCGTCAACGATACGCTCCGGTTGGCCGGGGAAGTGAGCGACGATTTCGGCTTCGCCGACATCGTGCTGGTGACCCGCACCGGGGGGGGCGAGAAGAGACTGCCCCTGGAAGACTTCCCGCCGCCGGGGGTCCCGGCCCGGCCGATCGAGCTGTCGCTGCCCGTTGTCCGGCTGGGGCAGGCCGGCCAGCTCCTGACGTGCCGAGTCGAGGCAAGGGATTACTGCCCGCCCGACGGTCAGACCGGCCGCAGCGAAACGTTCGAACTGCTCATCACCCAGCCGGATGAGGACATCATCGCCCAGGAGAAGGCCGCCGCCGAGGCGGAGCAGGACGCCGGGCTCGACGCGCCCGGCACCGAGGCCGACGCCAATCAACTGGCCGCGGTTGACCGCGACGACGTCGAGGACGCCGTCGAGGACCTGCTGGCCAACGCCAAGCGCGATGCGGACGTGCTCGAGGCGCTTCGCAAGCGTCTGGGGACGGATGATGGCGCGGGCGCGGACCGGCGGAACGAGCCGCCCGGTCAGGACCCCGCCCGGCAGAATGAGCGCGATCAGGATCCCGGCCGCCAGGTCGCCGGCAACCAGGGCGCCGCCGGACAGGGCGCAGGCGGCCAGGGCGCCGGTGGCCAGGGCGCTGGCAATCAAGGCGCCGCCGGACAGGGCGCCGGCAATCAAGGCGCCGCCGGCCAGGGTGCGGGCAACCAAGGCGCCGCCGGCCAAGGCGCCGGCAACCAGGGCGCCGCCGGCCAAGGCGCCGGCAATCAGGGCGCCGGCGGCCAGGGCGCGGGCAATCAAGGCGCCGGCGGTCAAGGCGCGGGCAATCAAGGCGCCGGCGGTCAAGGCGCGGGCAATCAAGGCGCCGGCGGTCAAGGCGCGGGCAACCAGGGCGCCGGCGGTCAGGGCGCAGGCGGTCAAGGCGCCGGCGGTCAGGGCGCAGGCGGCCAGGGCGCGGGCGGCCAGGGCGCCGGCGGTCAGGGCGCAGGCGGCCAAGGCGCCGGCGGTCAAGGCGCAGGCGGTCAGGGCGCCGGCGGTCAAGGCGCTGGCGGTCAAGGCGCTGGCGGTCAAGGCGCCGGCGGTCAAGGCGCCGGGGGTCAAGGCGCCGGTGGTCAGGGCGCAGGCGGCCAGGGCGCCGGTGGTCAAGGCGCCGGCGGTCAAGGCGCTGGCGGTCAAGGCGCCGGCGGTCA
>CAYRVX010000114.1:0-21691 GCA_964427875.1 uncultured Planctomycetaceae bacterium | reverse complement strand
TACAACGTCGGCTCCGAGCGCGGCTACCACTACCTCGGCAGCGCCAGGATCTACTACCGGATGGGCAAGGCCTTCGGCGAGGGCATGGTCGAGCTGCTCGGCAAGCAGACCGCCGGCTCCCCGGCCCCGACAGGTAAGGCCACGAAGCCGCAGCCATGATCAGACCGAAATAGGGGACGCTAACCGGTTTTGCTCGTCATAACAGCTTTTTTGGAAAAGGAATAGCGATGAAGATCGGGTCCTGTAAAACGGTTAGCGTCCCCTATTTATAGGAGAGGTGTCACGTTCGCGGGGCGCGGAGATCATTCTCGCCGCATGCCGATGCAGAAGAGCTTTGTGTCGGTGCGGAGGAAGAATTGGCCGTCGGTGGCGGTGATGGTCGAGCGGCAGTCGGCGCGGGCCGGAAACCGCAATCGCGCTTGACCACTGCGATCACGCGCCGGTCATCCCGACCGGCCCCGCAGGGCCGCTGCTTCCCGTGCGGATGACGCTCCCGATAGGGACACGTGCGTTACATCCCCAGGAAACTCCACAGCCCACGGCGCCCGTTGCCCGGTTACTTGGGGGCTGGCGCCGCGGCGGCGCTGGTATCCGGCGGTTGGGCGTCTCTGGTTTCGATGGTCTTTTCGGGCGCGGGCCTTGCGGGAGCAGGTTGTGTCTCTTCGGCGGGAGGTCCTTCTTCGCCACTCGCTCGACGTGCAGGTCGCCGTGCATGACGACGTACTTGTCCTCGCCTCCGGGCCTGTACCACAAGACGGGCGTGGCCTTGTCGCCGAACTTGACGCCCTTGCCCTGGTAGTGGAACGTCTGGTTGGACTGCATGAGCATCAAGGCGTTGACCAGGCGGGCAGAGACGGTCTGCGAGACGCGCTTAATCAGGGCCTCGCGCTGCTCGGAGGAGACGCCTTTTTCGGCGAGTTTCTTCGCGTGGTCCTTCGCGGCGGTCACGAACAGCCCCGGGTTTATCGCGTCGGGGAACACACCGTCGGTGACCTCGGCCCAGGCCTTGAACAGCTCGGTCAGTTCCTTGACGCCGGCGGGCCTCATCGAGATGTTCTGCTGCGGCTTGACGGTGTAGCCCTTGGGCGCCGCGGCCCTGGTATCCGGCGGTTGGGCGTCTCTGGTTTCGGGGGTCCTTTCGGGCGCGGGCCTTGTTGGGGCGGGTTTTCTCTTCGGCGGGAGGTCCTTCTTCGCCACTCGCTCGACGTGCAGGTCGCCGTACATGACGACGTACTTGTCCTCGCCTTCGGGCTTGTACCACAGGACGGGCGTGGCCTTGTCGCCGAACTTGACGCCCTTGCCCTGATAGTGGAACGTCTGGTTGGACTGCTGGAGCATCAAGGCGTTGACCAGGCGGGCAGAGACGGTCTGCGAGACGCGCTTAATCAGGGCCTCGCGCTGCTCGGAGGAGACGCCTTTTTCGGCGAGTTTCTTCGCGTGGTCCTTCGCGGCGGTCACGAACAGCCCCGGGTTTATCGCGTCGGGGAACACACCGTCGGTGACCTCGGCCCAGGCCTTGAACAGCTCGGTCAGCTCCTTGACGCCGGCGGGCTTCATCGAGACGTTCTGCTGCGGCTTGACGGTGTAGCCCTTGGGCACCTCGACGCTGAACAGGCCGGGATCAACCGTCTCGACGATCTCGATATCGGACATCACGACCTTCATCCCCGTGTCGGTCATCTCGCTTTCCATCCGGACGGGCATGGCGGTCTCGGCGTCGACCCAGATGTCCACCGTCATGCTGTCGTTCGCCACGCGATACCCCTTGGCCTTGATGCCGTCAATCGTCTTCTCGCCGAGCTCCTCCTGGGCATTGCGGACCATCTTTTTCAGCTCGGCGAAGTGATCGCCCTGCCTGGTCATCTGGTCGCGCATGGCCTTGGGTATGTCCTTCAGGTGCATGGTCACGGCGATCTTCTGGTCGGGCAGGAGGTTCAACATGGCCCCCTTGCCGAGATCGAATATCATCACCATCTTCTGGCCGTTGACGGACATCTCCTGCCGCATCCGGCCGCCGGTGGCCATCACGGTGTGGCCCTGGACGGTCATCTTGTCGGGCGTGGTCACGCTGACCTTCATCTTCATGGCCTTTGCCTGCTCGATGCGATCCCGAACGTCCGCCCAGGCCACGCCGTTCCTGCCCCCGGTTGTCAGCATGACAACCACGGTGCCTATCGCCACCAACACCCCTGCCGCCATCGCCCGCGGCGCAATCCTCTTTATCCTGGCCATGATCCGGCTCCTCTTGCTGTTTCTCGCAGCCGCTTCGACGAATCGCTGCGTCGACCGCGTCTTGAGGCCGGCCAGGAACTCCCTGTCCGGCTGTGATGCATTCCTGTCGGCGGTGACAATGATCTCCCGCAGACGCTGTTCTCCGTTTTCCCGCGAATCATGATTCATGGCTTACTCCTTGTTGGTTCGGGCTCGTCAGCCCTGGCCTCAAAGGCCTTGCGAAACGCCTGGCGTGCACGCAGGAGTCTGCCCCGTATCGCACCGGCCGTGCTGCCGGACTGGCTCGCCAACTGCTCGGCCGACAGGTCCTCGATGTACTTGCCCACCAGCAGCGTCCGGTGCTCGTCGGAGATCTCTAGCAACGTGCACCTGACGAGGGTGGCCAGTTCCTGGGCCTCGAGCGCCCCGTCGGGGGCGTCTCGCCTGCCGGCCAGCCACTGACGGGACATGTCGTTCATCCTGTTCCACCACCGTTTGGCGGCCGAGATGCGGGCGGCGTTCTGGCGGAACCGCAGAGCGACCTTGTTCCTGACGATCCCCGCCAGCCAGTTCCAGAGCGTTCCGCGCGCGGCGTCGAAGCGCCGCGCCGACTCCGCGGCGGCCATGAAGACCTCCTGAACGACGTCGGCTGTCTCCTGTCGATTGCCCCCGAGCAGACGCGCCGCTTCACGCCACGCTCTTTCGGCATACAGGTCGTACAGCGAAGACCACGCGTCGCGATATCCCTGTCGCAACCCTTCGGCAATCTTGTCAGAGGCCTCATCCATAGACGGTCCCTTTCGCGAACATCATCGATGGCCTTACATGCATCTATTTGCGCAGGGGCGGCCGGCGTTATGCGGAAAATTCAGAAAACGGTCCACGCGATATGCCTGCGACCGTTGTCGCAGACGGCCGACGGACATCAAGACGTGTGACATCGCCGGCCTGGGGCGCGTTCATCGCGGGCCCCAGCCAACAAGCCACAGTCGGAACGGCTGTGGTACAAGCGGAGGTCATCGCCGCCGCGTGCCGATGCAAAAGAGCTTTGTGTCGGTGCGGAGGAAGAGCTGGCCGTCGGTGGCGGTGATGGTCGAGCGGCAGTCGGAGCCGCCCATGTTCACGCGGTGGAGGACCTGGAAGCTCTCGCCGGCTGAGAGCACCACGGCCTCGCCCTTCATGTTGATGCAGTAGATCTTTCCGTCGGCGCCGGTGGGCGAGGCCTGGAACACGGCGTTGCCGCCCAGGTCGCCCTGCCAGACGGTCCGGCCGGTTTGGGGGTCCAGGCACCGCATCTTCTTGCGGCCGCCGGCGAGGACGAAGACCTTTCCGCCGTAGACCAGCGGCGTGGGGACGTCCGGGGATGGGAACCGGATGCTCCAGGCCCAATCCTTCGAGTCGCGGCCGATCGCTGCGCCGTACACGTGCTGGGCGCCGCGCGGCGGGCAGACGATGGCCATTCCGCCGGCCGCGACGGGCGAGACGATCGTGCGATAGTTCTTGTCGTTCCGCGGATTGTAATTCGGCGAGCGCCACAGCTCCTCGCCGGTGGCCGCGTCGTGGGCGGTGATGTAGTCCGCGCCCTTCAGGAGTACTACGTCCTTGCCGCCGAGCGTGTGCGGGACCGGCGTGGTGTAGGCCTGCTTGGCCTCGAAGAAGGCCGCGCTCGGGCGGATGCGCTTCCAGATGTCCTTGCCCGTCGCGGGATCGACGCACAGGAGGAAGCCCGTTCGCGTCAGGTCGAGCGTGGCGCCCGCATCGCTCTTGCCGCGTTTGCCGCCGCGCTTGCCGCCTGCCCGCCGCCCGCCGGCGCGGAGGGGGCCGTGGATCACCGGGATGTACAGCTTCCCGCCGTGCAGCAGGCCGGTCGAGCCGTAGTTCCAGAGGATGTCGAACGGGCCGTGATCCCTGGAGATGTTCCTCCGCCAGATCTCCCTGCCGGCGAAGTCGAACGCGGCCAGCTCGCCCGTGCCAAAGTAGAACCACACCGTCTTGCCGTCGGTGATGGGCGAGGGCGACGCACCGGTGTTGCCGTAGCGGTTCGTGAAGCCCGTGCCCATGGGCTTCCGCCAGCGGACCGTCCCGTCGGCGCGATTGATTGACAGGGCCCAGAGCTTCCTGCTCTGCGGCTCCTGGGCCGTGACGAAGACGCAGCCGTCCCAGACGATCGGCGTGGACCCGCCGATGCCGGGCAGGTCGGCCGACCACGTCACGTTCTCCGTCGGCGAGAACTTCGTCGGCAGGCCGGTCTCGGTGGTCGAGCCGTTGAACGCCGGCCCGCGCCACTGCGGCCAGTTCCCCGCGCCCGCCGCGGATGCGATCAGCAGCATGCAGGCACAGGGCCAAGCCGTCCGGAGTCGCGTCGTAGTCATGTGCATGTCCCTTTCGATGGCGACCGGTCCGCCCCCTGCGCACGTCCCCCACGGGCGGCCGTGCATGATTCTAGCGGGTCTCCCGCCAGCGATCGAGCGTACACAGCGCCTGCCTGCGAGCCTGCCTGGCGGCCAATTCCCGCCGCAACACGACCGCGACCTTCCCTAGCGTGTGGTCGGTGTTCGCTGGCAATACCCGGTGGCTTGGCCACCGCCGGGTCTATCCCGGCGGGGCCGTGATTGACGTCCAGCACGCAGCCTCCTGCTCTATCAGGCCACCGTCGCCCTCGCCCCGGCGGGGCCATGACTTGTCAGCCGAGCACAACCGGCCGTGGGCCAATCGTCGCCCCGCCGGGCCAAGCCCGACGGAGGCGTGGTTGACAGGCGATCCCTGCTGGATGGCACTCATCATCCCGCCGGGACAAGCCCGACGGTGATGCCAGGGCCTCGCCCGCCATCGCCAGCCGACCGCACCCTTTCCTATCTTCTCATGGCGTTATCTGTCCCTCTTTCCAGATCCGGATGGTAGGATGGTGCGGGTGTACTCTGAGCATACAGCTCGGCGACTGTGGGTCATCAACATCGCCATTCTCTTGATCGCAATAGTAGCTTCATTCCTTGTCGATATGAGCGGATGCTTCCCAGGTCTTGGCCGAGTAGCGTCTGCTGCCGTCACATCGCTCTTGGTTTTCTCTGGGTTCGTCGTGAATACCGCGCTGCTGATTGGCGATGGACCATCGAGAATCTGGTCGCTGGTGGTCTTCGCCATGTATGTAATACTCCACCTTCCTATCATGGCTTCGCTGTTGTAGGAAGTGGCGTTAGGATTGTCTCTGCCGGGAGTCCCCGCGCGGGGCCGAATGGGGGCCTCAATCACCCTCTTGCGGGAGTTCCGCTGATGAGGGCCTGCATACCACGGGCGTGCCCTCCGACGCTACCGACATATGCCCCGTGGCGGGGCCATACCGCCGGGGACCCCAAAACGCCGACGCGCCCCGGCAGCATGAGCCGCTGGCGAAGAGACGCGCGATCCCGTAAGCTGAAAGCGAAGGGCCGGCGGTTGCGGTGGAGACGCGAACGTGGCTGGGCGAGGCGCGGAGCTGCGGGTGATGAGCTTCAACATCATGAAGGCGAGGTCCGACCGCCGGTCGGGGCCGTGGGACGCCCGTAAGCAGTCGGTGGCCGGGGCCGTCCAGGCCTTCGGGCCGGACCTGCTGGGCGCACAGGAGGTCCAGAGCTTCCAGGCGGACTACCTCCGGGGCGAGTTTCGGGAGTACGGCTTCGTCTCGGCCGGGCGGAACAACCGGAGGTTCGCCGGCGAGAGCGTCGCGATCCTCTTTCGGTCCGATCGCTTCGAGAAGCTCGATGAGGGCCATTTCTGGCTGAGCAAGAGGCCCGATACCCCCGGCAGCCGGAACTGGGGCAGCGTCCTGCCGCGTATGGTCTCGTGGGTCCACCTGGGCGACCTGGCGGGCGATCGGCGGCTGTTCCTGTTCAACGTGCATTTCGACCCGCTCTCCTGGCGCGCCCGCATGCGGTCCGTCTGGGTGCTGCGCCAGCAGATCGTTCGCCTCGCCGGCCCCCTGCCGGTGATCGTCACCGGCGACTTCAACACGCAGGCGGGCAACAAGACGTACTCCACCGTCTTGAGGGGCATGGACGACGGCGGGCTGGAGCTGATCGACGCCTACCGCTCGGTGCACCGCCAGAAGGAGCGGTACGAGGGCACGTGGCACGGCCCGAGCGGCCGGCGCGCCCGCCGGCGCATCGACTGGATCCTCCACACGCGGCACTTCACGACTGCCCATGCGGACATCGACCGCGACCGGCGCAACGGGCGGTACCCCTCCGACCACTTCCCCATCACCGCCGTCCTGGGATGGCGGCACGGGGGCTGATGCTCGCGCGAAGCGCGGTGTGCCAATGGAAGAAGGGCCGGCATCCCTTGCATTCCGCCGGAATCGGCGAAAGGGCCCCCTGGACGGAATCGCCGAGTGCCATTATACTCTGCATATATGAGCGACGAGGGCGACAATTCGGCGAACGGAGATCCGGAGGCTCCTGACCGCGGGCCGGACATGGAGCCGGTGAAGTACTCGCCGATCGGCGCGAGGGTGCCGGACCACGTCGCCCAGGGCGTGTTCAGCACGGGCGTCATTGTTCTGGACGGCCGGGAGGAGTTCGTCGTGGACTTCGTCCAGGGCGTGGCCCGCCCGCCGCGCATCGCGGCCAGGATCGTCCTGAACCCACGCGTCATGTCCCAGTTCATCGACGCGCTGAAGGCGAACCTCCGCAAATACGAGGAGGCGTTCGGCAAGCCGCCGGAACTGCCCCGACGGAACGCGGACCGCCGGCCGAGCGCCAAGGAGATCTACGAGGGGCTCAAGCTGCCCGACGGCGTCCTCAGCGGCGCCTACGCCAACACGGTGAGGATCGCGCACTCGCCCTCGGAGTTCTACTTCGACTTCATCACGCGTTTCTTCCCGACCGCGGCCGTCTCGGCGCGGGTGTACATGTCCGCGCCGCAGGTGCCCCGCCTGCTGGAGTCGCTCTCGACGTCCTTCGAGAACTTCCTCAAGAAGCGAGACGGCCCGCCCGGCGCCGAGTAGGCTCGCGCAGGGGATTGCGGCGGCCGCCCTCCCGGCGCACAATCAGGCCGGCGTGTATGGCCTCGGGCGCAGCCGTGGTGGCTGCGGCTTGCCCGCTTGACCCAGGAGACACCGCAACATGAGTCGCACACGTACCGGGCGGTTCGGGATCGGTTTTCGCAGGGGCGGCGGGGCGTGGCAGAAAGACCTGGCCGGCCTGATCGACTGGGCCAGGGCGAACGACTTCGAGTGCATCGACGTGCGAGGCGCCGACGCCGTCCGTCAGGTTGTCGAGAGCGGGCTGGGCGTCGGCTCGGCCGACCTGCCGGCTGCGAAGGGGCTGATCTCGCCGGACAAGGCGCGGCGCGAGGAGGCCGCCGCCGAGAGTGCCGAGTACATCCGCGCCTGCAAGGGGCTCGCGAGGAACTTCTTCGTCGTCATGCTGCCGGAAGATCCCGACCTGCCCCGCAAGGAGAACTTCAAGGCCATGGTGGACGGCTTCAGCCGGCTGAGAGACGTGCTCGGCGAGTGCGGCGGGCGGATCGTGATCGAGGGCTGGCCCGGGCCCGGGGCCCTGTGCTGCACGCCGGAGACGATCCGGGCGTTCCTCGATGCCGTGGACTCGCCGACGATGGGCCTGAACTACGACCCGTCGCACCTGATCCGCATGGGCATCCACCCGCTTCGGTTCCTGGCCGAGTTCGCCGGCCGCGTCGGCCACGTCCACGGCAAGGACACCGAGGTCCTCCCCGAGCGGCTCTACGAGCTGGGCACGGAACAGCCGGCCACCTTCGCCGAGCCGATCGCATTCGGCGGGGCGCACTGGCGGTACTGCATTCCCGGCCACGGGCGGGTGCGCTGGAGCCGGGCGCTCGAGGTCCTCGCGGCGGCCGGCTACGACGGGTACGTCTCCATCGAGCTGGAGGACGCCAACTTCAACGGCACCGAGGAAGGCGAGAAGCTGGGCCTGACACTGGGTCGGCGGTTCCTGGAGGGGTGTTAGCCCTACAACGAGACTTCGTTGACTCGTGGATCCGTTAACTCGTTGATTCGTAAGATGCTCCGTGTCGCAAAGCCTTTCGGCGCCCGCTCTTGCGCCTGCGATCAACAACTACCGCCGAGACAACGAGTTAACGAGTTAACGAATTGACGATCTTTCGTTGTAGTGTTAGCTCCCCCAATCGTCCTCGTACTCGTACTCGTACTCGTACTCGTACTCGGATCCGCATCCCCGGCCGCGCAGGGCCGGGGCTTTGAGGGCCGCTCCATCAGCCCTTTGCGCGGGGGTAGTCCATCCCGCTGAGGCTCTTCTCGACCGACGCCTGCCAGGCCTCCAGGACGACCTTCATCTTCGCGACGCGCTGGGGCTGGCGGCTGGCGAGGTCCTTGCTCTCTTGCGGGTCGGCGGCGATGTCGTAGAGCTTGACGCCCTTTCCTGACTTGTGCAGCTTGTACTGATTGTCGATCAGTGCGGCCTCGCCCTGGAAGTCCCGCGTGGCCGGCTTGGGGTGCTTGAGGTTGCGGAACGTGCGCCACCAGCCCTTCAGCGCCTTGGCCGGCAGGTACGACGGGTTCCTGCTTTCCTTCTTGCTGGGGTACTTCCAGAACGCGATCGGTCTGGGGCGGCGCTTCATTCCGCCGTCGATCAGGTCTCGCAGGCTGATCCCGTCGATCGGCTGGACCTGGTTGGCCACCTTCAGGCCGAGCAGGTCGACGACCGTCGGGTAGATGTCCGACGTGCAGCACGGGACGTCGGTGACGAAGGGCTTGCGGACCCGCCGGGGCCACTCGATGACGCCCGGCACTCGGATGCCGCCTTCGGAGAGGCCGCCCTTGCGGCCCTTCAGCCCGCCCGTCGAGCCCGGCCCGGTCGCCCCGTTGTCACTACAGAACCACAGCAGCGTGTCGTCCGCTACGCCCAGCCTGGCGAGCCCCTTCCGTAGCGTGCCCATGGCGCGGTCCATTGCCGCGATCTCGCCGAGGTAATGGTGCTGCCTTTCCGGAAGTGCGCTGTAGGGCTCGCGGTCGGCGGGAAGGGCCTTGTGCGGCGTGTGCGGCGAGCCGAACCAGACCACGGCCAGGAACGGCCTCTTCGCCGCGGTGGCCTTGCCGATGAACCTCAGCGCCTCGTCCACGACGATCTCGGAGCTCTCGCCCCGGATCGTCTGCGGCTCGGCGCCGTTGCGGCTGAGCGACGGGTTGAGCTCGAAGAAGTTGTCGTGCGACAGCCACTCGTCGAACCCGCAGGCCCCCGGGCAGACGGGCGAGGCGGCCTTGACCGGCCCGAGGTGCCACTTGCCGAAGTGCCCCGTGGCATAGCCGGCCGGCTTGAGGGCCTCGGCCAGCGTCACCTCCTCCGGGCGGATGGAATAGTTGTAGAGGAAGCATCCGAAGCGGTTCGGGTGCCGGCCGGTCATGACGCTGCCCCGCGTCGGCGAGCATACCGGCGCGGCCGCGTAAAACCGGTCGAACCTCAAGCCGGACCGGGCCATCTCGTCCAGCACGGGCGTCTTGAGGTGCTTGTGGCCGTTGTAGCCGACGTCGCCCCATCCCTGGTCGTCGGTCATGCAGAGAACGACGTTCGGCCGCCCACCCGAGCTGCCCCCGGCCGCCGCTCCAAGAGAGATTCGTCTCACGCCCAGCGCCGCGGCGCCGAGCCCGATCGCCTTCAGAAAGTCTCTTCGGTTCATGGGTCACCTCGTCGCTTTCCCTTGGCCGGCGTTCCGCGTAGAATCTCTTCGACGGCCGTTGCGAGACGCCTGCCCGCGAGGATAGCACGGCGCCGGGCCGCTTCAAGGCTCGTTTGGCCGGCGAGACGGCCTGCGACGGCGTGTCCTCAAGGAGAAGGCACTCATTCCAGGACTACCGATGATCATCGACCACGACGTGCACATCCATACGAATCTCTCCAGTTGCAGCCACGATCCCGCGATGGACGCCGCGGCCGTCATCGAACGGGCGAGGCGGCTGGGGCTGACGACCGTCGGCTTCGCCAACCATATGTGGGACGCCGCCGTGCCGGGCGCCTCGGACTGGTACGCCCCGCAGAACCTGGAGCACGTGCTCAGCATCCGCCGGCAGGTCCCCGCCGACACCGGCGGCGTTCGCGTGCTGATCGGCTGCGAGACCGAGTACTGCGGCGACGGGAAGTTCGGCATCTCGCCCGCCGCGGCTGGGCGGCTCGACTACGTCCTCATCCCGCACAGCCACTTCCACATGAGGGGCTTCACCATACCGGAGGACCTCCGCGACCCGGCCGACGTCGCGGCTGAGCTGGTGCGGCGCTTCAACGAGGTGGTCGCCTCCGGGCTGGCGACGGGCGTGGCCCACCCGTTCCTGACGCTGGGCTTCGAGGAGGGGCTGGACGGAATCCTCGCCCGGATCCCGGACGAGCAGTTCCTGGACTGCTTCGCCCGGGCCGCCGACGCCGAGGTGAGCATCGAGCTGCACGCGGGGATGTTCCCCGGCCGCGGGGGCGATGAGAAGAAGGGCTTCAGCGACGAGACGTTCCTTCGCATCATGTCGCTGGCCAAGCACGCGGGGTGCTTCTTCCACTTCACCAGCGACGCGCACAGGCTGGAGACGATCGCGGAGGTGCTGAAGCTGGGGCCCTATGCAGAGGAGCTGGGGTTGACGAGCGAGGATGTCCACCCGGCGTTTCGTTCGAGGGCGGGCACATGAGATCCAAAGGCGGCCACTGAAGTGGCCACCCCTTGAGGCGCATTATGAAATCCACTGTCACACGCTGGTTTGTCACGGGCTTGATTCTCTCAACGCTGTTTGGTGCCTCTGTGCTGCTTGGGGAGACCGTCACGCTTCAGCAGGGGGCCGGCGGCTACGACGGGTGCATCACGGAGACCATATCCCGCGCGGGCGAGGGGCAGGCGGCGCTGGGGGGCGTGATGGCGTTCCGCGGGTCGAGGAACTACCTCCGGCTGCGGTTCGAGCTGCCGGCTGAGGTGAGAAACAAGCGCCTCGCCCGCGCCCGGCTGGAGGTGTTCGTGCCCGAGGCGCGGAAGCTGCGGATGATCTGCGAGATCGCCTGCCGCGAGGTCCTTCGCAGTTGGCCCGGCGGCCTGGCGGACATGGTCACCGAGTACCGCGCAGGCCGCCCGCCCGGCGCGGTGGACTCGTATTCCCTGTGGGAGCTCAGCGGCAGGTACTTCCCGCACAAGTACGCCTTCCTGGGCGTGCCCGCCGGCGGCAAGTGGATCGACCTGAACGTCACGCCGCTCGTCCGAAAGTGGCTCGCCGATGAGAAGGCCAACCGCGGCGTCGTCCTGACGGGGCTGCACCTCGGCGACCGGCGGTTCAACCGGGAGATCGACGCCATTGAAATCGACATCCCCGGCGCCGCGAGCAAGGACACGGCGCACCGCCCGCGGCTCGTGCTGGACTTCGAGCCGCTCAAGCAGCCCTACCGCGTCGGCATGACCCACACGCTCAGCAAGCACTGCGACCGGGACACGCGATACCGCTTCTTCGGGCCGTTCGTCGAGAAGTACGAGCTGGCCATGGCCCGCAACGAGCTCGAGGGCTTCCAGGTGCTCGTATACCCGATGGCGGCGCCGCTGAAGGGCGTTGCGCTGGACTGGACGGACCTGACGGGCCCCGGCGGCGCGAAGATCCCGAAGACCGACATCGAGTATCGCGTGCAGGACGTCTTCCACCTGCACCCGAACAACAAGATCAAGGACTGGTACTTCCACGGGAAGAACTTCGACGTGCCGGACCCGCTGACGGCGGCCCGGCCGATGGACCTGCCCGTCCACATGTCCACGCCGTTCTGGTTCACCGTTCGCACGCGGCCGGGGACGAAGGCGGGCCTGTATCGCGGCAGGATCACGGTCAAGCCGGCCAACGCCAAGCCGCGCGAGCTGGAGCTGACCGTCCGCGTCTGGGACTACAAGATTCCCGAGAAATGGAACTTCCGCACGATGGGCCAGACGTGCTGGCAGTACATCCGCCGCTGCCACAAGAAGCTCACGGGCGAGCTGAAGCGGAGGTACGTCGACTTCCTGCTGGACCACCGCTTCAACCCGACGGAGCAGTACATCGAGAAGCTCTCGCCCGACCTGGAGGACATCCCCTACTGCTTCCAGCGCGGCGGCAACACGATCTACCTGTCGGGCAACTTCACGAGCAAGTCACCCCTCGACAGGCTGAAGGAGCGGTACGACGCCGTCAAGAAACTCGGGCTGATCGATCACGCGCTGGTCTACATCGGCGACGAGACGAAGGACTGGGCCGAGATGCGCCGCCGCAGCGACCGCATCCGCCGCGCCTGCCCCGAGCTGATGATAATGATCGGCGGCTCGTTCCCCCGCAGGGAGCTGGACGGCGTTATCGACATCTACGACCCGCAGATCGACCGGCGTACGAACCGGGTCTACAGCCTCCCCGCCGATGAGATGCGCCCGCTGATCGGCGCGTCGCAGGCCAAGGGCGAGAGCTTCTTCTGGTACGTCGCGGCCGGGCCGATGCTGCCCTGCCCAAACGTGCAGATGGAAGACCCGCTGATCGCCTCCCGCGTGCTGTTCTGGATGACCTGGAAGTTCGGCGTGACGGGCTTCGAGTACTACTGCTACAACATCTGGAGCCACAACACCCCGGGCAAGGACGGCCGCCGCTGGCCGGAAAAGCCCTTCTACCCCCGCGGCTGGGGCGAGACCAACGGAGACGGCATGCTGTTCTACCCCGGCCCCGACGGGCCGTTCAGCTCGCTGCGCCTCGAGAACATCCGCGACGGCATCGAGGACTGGGAGAGCCACTACGTCCTGCGAGACTACGCCGACGCCCTGGCCGCGAAGCTGAAGAAGGACCCCGCCCTGCGCAAGCAGACCGCCGCCCTGCTCGCCCGCGCCCGCGAGGTCCTGAAGGTCCCCGACGAGGTCTGCCCCATGAGCTTCACCGAATGGACCTGGCAGCCGAAGGTCCTCCTCAACGCCCGCCGCAACCTGGGCGATTGCATCGAGGCCCTGACCAGGCTCGTCCCCGAGCACGACATGCTCGCCGTCCGCAAGGCCCGCAAGGCCGCTGAGGTCCGCCGCCAGCGAGAGATGCTCAAGGCCCGCGCCAAAGCCGCCAAGCCCGCCAACCCGTAGCCGGGCAGCATGTCAGGCCCAACGTGGGGAGCCGGCGGTCCTTCTCAGCTCTTGCCGGACCACCATGTTTCTTACCTTCAGCTCGGCGTTGCAGTCCCTACGGAAGCTGGCTTGCGCACGTTGGATCTTCGTGAGGAGTTGCGGTCGCACGTGTGTACACACGATGTAGCAGCGCTTGGGTGCTGTGCGCACGTCCTCGGACACTTTCGCAATCGTTTCCCCAATCTGCTCGATCGCGTGGCCCACATCCGATCCCTTCAGCTCGACGTATATCTCTGTGGGATCTCCCATCGCGACGAACAGCCAGTCGCACCGGAGACCATCGGTGATGACGCAGTTGTCGATCTGAACCACCCGCACGCAAGCGCGGTCGGGATTCTGGATCACGAACTTTGGGCTGCTCTTCCCCTTGCTTCCGTCAGGGTCCCTCCGCACAATCTGGCGGTCGCGGACCTGCTCCTCGCACTCACCGAAGTCCGGCATGCATTACCCCCCGATGTCCAGTATCTTGTCGAACTGGACGGCCAGGTCCTCCGAGACCGAATCAATCTCCTCTGCCCCGATGAGCCCCTCCGGCGCCATGATGGAACGCGCGCTCTTTCCGTCGAAATGGTACGCCGAGACGTCGTCCGCCGACAGGAGCTGTGTCTTGGGGACAACCTGATGCAGTCGTTTGAGTGCGGAGGACTTCCCTTTCAACTCCTTTGCCAGTCGGCCCGCCTGGAGAAGGTTGTTCAGGGCTGTGAGGATATAGGGACTGTGTGTTGTGACAACGAATTGAAGCCGATCAGGTTCTCCGTTGAACACCGTTGCCATGAACTCGACGACGCGCCTCTGCGTGATCGGGAAGAGGTGAGCCTCGGGCTCTTCGATGTAGACAATCCGGCCATTAGTATCCGACGCAACTAGGGCTAAAGTCTGCAGGATAATCGCCAGAGGCAGAGCTTCCTGCTGGCCGGATGAAGCATGGCCCATGTCAACGACGCGGCCGTCAGAGAACTCGAGGAAGTCTTCACCGTCCTTGAGGACGTAGCGGGCGCCAAGGACCTCCTTGAGGAACTCATCGGTCACGGCCCAATCCGAGTTCATTCGGCCCCGCCTTTCCGAGCGCGCACGCGAGAGGAAATGCTTCCAGGTATCGTAGACTTCGCTAAATGCAAGGAAGAACGGATCAATAGAGACACGCTCTCGGAGCAACCCGAGGATATTGCTCTTGACTTGTGCGAAGAACGATCTGTTGGCGGCCACGAAAAGCTGTGTGAAGTGGAATTCTGGTACCCCTTTGTCAGCGGCTAGGCGAGACAGCTCTGTGTAGATGCGGTATCTGTCGGATCCGTCTATGGCCTGTGCAACTGGGTGTTCCTGTCTGCTGCGACCCACAAGCCCTGCCAGCGTTCCAAGCAGGT
The DNA here is from genome assembly GCA_964427875.1 of uncultured Planctomycetaceae bacterium. Taxonomy (GTDB): domain Bacteria; phylum Planctomycetota; class Phycisphaerae; order SM23-33; family SM23-33; genus CAYRVX01. The sequence continues at coordinate 7,010 of CAYRVX010000114.1, read as the reverse complement.
TGCCATAGTACCCCGACCACGACGCCCTGAGGTCCCGTCGCTTCCCGCTTCCTCTCTGTATCCTCACGAACTCGTTACCGCAGTCGTACCGAGCCGAGAAGCCAGCTTCCCCCCAAGTGCTTCGCGGGAAGTACTCCTCGAACCTCTCCAGGCAACTGCTCCTAAGTCTCTCTTCAGTGCTGCCTTCGTATGCGGCCTGTAACAGCAATCGCTCGGGGATCGATCTGAAGAAGTATAGCAGCTTGGCGACAACGCTCTTGCCCGTCGCTTGCGGGCCGATGAAGACGTTGATCTTCCGCAGGTCGATGGATAGCTGCTTCAAACCAGCGAAGCCCTTGATTGTGAGTCTCTCGCCCATTTGACTCGCCTCAGAGAAGCGGAATGATCCTTCGCGCAGCGCCGCCGCAATCCGGCCGTCGCCGCTGAAACAGGCCCTACCAGCCACCAACCTTGTACCCGTACGTGCGCTCGACTGCAAGCCTCCTGGCAGCGAGAGATGCTCAAGGCCCGTGCCGCCGCGGCGAGCAAGTAGGCGCTGGCCGCCGGTTACGCGAGCGGGGCGGCCCGGCGCGGGAAGTTGTCGGGCGGCTGCGCAGTGGCTGTTCTTCGTAGCGAACGCCTCCGGCAGATGGTATTCTCTCACGGCGAAGAATCCACCAACAGGAAGGATGGCCAACCATGCATGCGATCTCCCGACGTGACTTCCTTGCCGCCTTGGGCGGCGCGGCGGCACTTGGTCTGACGCGCCGACTTCTGGGCGAAGACAAGCCGCAACGCAAGCCCAACATCGTGTTCATCTTCATGGACGATCTCGGCTGGAAGGACGTCAGCTACAACGGCTGCAAGTTCTACGAGACGCCGAACGTCGACCGGCTGGCGGCCGGGGGGATGATCTTCCACCAGGCCTACGTCAACGCGGGCAACTGCGCGCCGAGCCGGGCGTGCCTGATCTCCGGCCAGTACACGCCGCGCCACAGGGTCTACGCCGTGGGCAGCATCCGCCGCGGCCGGGACGCCTTCAAGCGGCTGGACGTGACCGGCGTTCCCGAAGCGCACTCCCTCAAGCCCGGCGAGGCGACGATGGCCGACGCGCTGAAGGCGGCCGGGTACGCGACGTGCTTCATCGGCAAGTGGCACCTTGGCACGAGCCCGGACACGCAGCCGGGCGCGCAGGGCTTCGACAAGGTCGTCACCCGCGGCAAGGGCGGGAAGTCCCAGCCAGGCGGCGATCCCAAGAGTATCTACGCCTTCACGGACGCGGCCAATCGGTTCATGGAAGACAACAAAGACAGGCCGTTCTTCATCTACCTGGCCCATCATGCCATCCATTCGCCCCTCCAGGCGCGCCCGGAGATCATCCGGAAGTACGAGGCCAAGAAGGTCCGGGACGTCCACCAGAACGCCAGGTACGCCGCCTGCATCGAGCACGCTGACGACGGCGTCGGGAAGGTCCTCGCCAAGCTCAAGGAGCTGGACCTGGAGAAGAACACCATCGTCGTGTTCTTCTCGGACAACGGCCCGACGGGCTCCAGCTCGGCCGCGCCCCTTCGCGGCCACAAGGGCATGTACTACGAAGGCGGCATCCGCGAGCCGATGGTCGTGCGCTGGCCGGCCGTGATCAAGCCCGGCTCGAAGTGCGACGCGCCGGTCATGGCGATCGACTTCTACCCGACGTTCCTGGAGGCCGCGGGCGCCGCGAGGCCCAAGGGCAAGGTCCTCGACGGCGTCAGCCTCATGCCGCTGTTCAAGGGCGCCGGCGCCCTGGCTCGGGAGGCGGTCTTCTGGCACTTTCCGGGCTATCTCGACCGCACCTGGCCGGGCGCGAGAAGCCCGCGCTGGCGGACGCCGCCGGTCAGCGTGATCCGCAAGGGCGACTGGAAGCTCCACCTGTTCCACGAGGAGTGGTCGCTCGACGGCGGATGGGACGCCCGGGACACCAACAAGGCCGTGGAGCTCTACAACCTCGCCGACGACATCGGCGAGTCGAAGGACCTCGCCGGCGCCGACAAGGCCAAGCGAGACGAGCTGCTGGGGGACCTGCTGAGCTGGCAGAAGTCCATCGGCGCGCCCGTGGCCACGACGAAGAACCCCTCCTACGATCCCACGGCAAAGCCGCAGAAGGCCAAGGGGAGGAAGAGGAGAACGAAGAAGAAGGAGCAGTAACGCCAAGCGCCAGGGCGCCGCGGCAGGTCCGTGCTGCCGGGCCTGGCAGTGCCCGGGTCCGGTTACTCCTGAAACGGCTTGGGGGCGCGCCGCCCAAGCCGGGAAGTCCTGAAGCGCTCCGCCGCAGCCTGAGTCTGCCGGGTCCTTTCCTCAGCAGATAGCCCTTGCTGCTGGCGGTACTGGCCGTCGCGGACCCCGCGGATCCAGGCCAAAGTGTCAAACCTCTTCTTCACTGGTGCTATGTCAATATCCAAACTGTGGGTGGCAGTAGGTCCTGTGATGTCGCCGCAGAGGCGCAGAGACTCAGAGCAAGTCGTTATGATTCTTGTCTTTGGCCAAACGGTTTCTCTGGGCCCTGCCTGCCGGCAGGCAGGCTCAGTGCCTCTGTGGCCGCCCGGCGAACTTATAAGTTCATAGTTGACGGTGTACTAGGATTCCCGCCAGCATCCGCCCGACGGCTGTGGACAGATCAACGCCTTCGGTGATGGAAACCAGGCGAATGCCCTTCTTCGAGAGCCAGTCGAAGAGACTGGCCGCGTCCTTCAGCGACCGGGCCAACCGGTCGAGCCGCCAGCACGTCGGGCGAGGGCCCCGTCGTCCGCGCCGAGACGCTGCTGGAGATCACCCGCCGGTTCCAAAAGACCATGGACCTCTGGAAACGAACCGGCGGCGTGCACGCCTGCGCCCTGGCCGACGGCGAGCGCCCGATCATCGTGGCCGAGGACGTCGGCCGGCACAACGCCTTCGACAAGGTGATCGGCCGGGCGTTCCTGGAAGGCATCGACACCGCCGACAAGCTGATGCTCACGACGGGCCGCCTCTCGGGGGAGATGGTCTCCAAGGCCGTCGCCGCGAGGCTCGCGCTCCTCGTCGGGCGCGGGGCCGTCACCGCGCTGGCCGTCGACCTCGCCCGGCGGCATCCGCGGAGAGGACCCCGGACAAACGATCTCAAGAAAGGCGGGGTTCCGCGTCGGCCTCGTGCCTATGATTAAGAGGCCCGGGACCTCAGTTCACGCAAACATCCACGATTTCGGAAGAGCTCGGAATAGGGAGACCGCAAATGGCGAAGAAACGGAAGAGGTTGACCACGGCGTCGGGGGCGCCGGTCGACGACGATCAGAACACCATGACCGCCGGGCCGCGCGGGCCGGCCCTGATGCAGGACGTGCATCTGATGGAGAAGCTCGCGCACTTCAACCGCGAGCGGATCCCCGAGCGGGTCGTCCACGCGAAGGGCGCCGGGGCGTACGGCACGTTCGAGTGCACGGCCGACATGAGCCAGTACACGCGCGCGAAGTTCCTCTCGGAGGCGGGCGAGAAGACGGAGGTGTTGGCGCGGTTCTCGACGGTGGGCGGGGAGAAGGGCTCGGCCGACGCCGCGAGGGACCCGCGCGGCTTCGCCGTGAAGTTCTACACCGAGGAGGGCAACTACGACATGACCGGCAACAACACGCCGGTCTTCTTCATCCGCGACCCGCTGAAGTTCCCGGACTTCATCCACACCCAGAAGCGCGACCCGGCCACCAACGCGCCCAACCCGGACATGTTCTGGGACTTCCTCTCGCTGACGCCGGAGTCGATCCATCAGGTCACGATCCTCTTCTCCGACCGCGGCACGCCCCGCACCTACCGCCACATGAACGGCTACAGCAGCCACACCTTCAAGTGGTACAACGCCAAGGGCCAGCACTGCTGGGTGCAGTATCACTTCAAGACCGAGCAGGGCATCGAGAACCTGACGCGCGAGGAGGCGACGCGGCTGGCCGGCGAAGACCCCAACCACGCCACGACCGACCTCTACCAGGCCATCCAGCGCGGGGACTGCCCCTCCTGGCGCGTCTGCGTGCAGATCATGCCGCCGGAGGAGGCCAGGACGTACCGGTGGAACATCTTCGACATCACGAAGGTCTGGCCGCACGCCGACTACCCGCTGATCGAGATCGGCCGCATGGTCCTGAACCGCAATCCCGAAAACTACTTCGCGGACGTGGAGCAGTCGGCGTTCAGCCCGGGGAACTTCGTGCCCGGCATCGCGGCGTCGGCCGACAAGATGCTCCAGGCGCGGGTGATCTCCTACCACGACGCCCACCTCTACCGCCTGGGCCCCAACTACCAGCTCCTGCCCGTCAACGCCCCGAGGGGCTGCAAGGCCGAGAACTACCAGCGGGACGGCCACATGCGGTTTGACGGCAACGCCGGCGGCGGGCCGAACTACTGGCCCAACTCCATGGGCGGCGCCGGGCCCGACCCCTCCGTCGCCGAGCCGCCCATCGAACTGGAAGGCGACGCCGCGCGCCACCCGCAGGAGCTCACCGACGACGACTTCTTCCAGGCCGGCGAGCTCTACCGCCGCGTCATGACCGACACCGACCGCGATCACCTGATCGGCAATATCGTCGCCCACCTCGGCGGGGCGCAGAAGCGAATCCAGCTTCGCCAGTCGGCGGTGTTCTACAAGGCCGATCCGGACTACGGCCGGCGCGTGGCCGACGGGCTCGGCCTGGACCCGGCGAAGGTCGAGCGCCTGGCCTCGATGTCTCAAGAGGAGCGGGTCAAGGCCACCGCCAAGTGAGCAGGGAGGAGTCGAACGGGTACATATGATTCCGCAGTGCACTGCGAACGTGCGGAGACGACCTCCGCGCGTTGGCCGTGTGGATGAGGCAATCCCATGTCCTGAGGACCCGATGGTAAGGAGAACTGCCATGGAACGAAAGGTAACGCAGTTCAAGTGGATGTTGGTGGCCGTCGCCTGCGGGGTGGGCCTGGCCCTGTTGACCGGCCACGCCCAGGAGGCGGCGGAGAAGCCCCCGTCGAGCTACTCGCCGGTGGTGGCGAAGGAGTCGTTCGAGAAGACCATGGCCCGCATGTCGGCCGCCAGGGCCGCCGTCATGAAGCGGCACATGGCCCTGCTGAAGCAGCGCTACGACTTGAGCGACCGGCCGGCCAAGGGCGTCACGATGTCGCGCGGCAAGGCCGTCCAGGAGGGCGTGCGGGTCAAGCCGCCCAAGGGGACGACGTGGCAGCAGCTCGCGGAGATGTCGCCGGAGGAGATTCGCCGGAAGGACCTCTGGCCGGCGGGCCTGCTGCCGCTGCCGCACCCGAACCATCCGGAAGGCGGCATGGTCTTCCCGAAGTCTCACATCGAGGAGATCAAGAAGCAAACCGGCCGGGACCTGACCCGGTTCGACCTCGACTTCGACCTGCCCGACCACTTCCTGGCCGACTTCCCCGCGGCGATCTACCTGACGACGCGCACGGACCTCGGCGACGTATCGAAGGGCAAGCTCGTAACGATCGACAACTTCCACGAGCTGTTCAACGGCATCCTGAACCCCAAGCAGCTTGAGGGCCTGCGGCTGCTGGTGACCCCCTTTCCCCAGCAGCAGTTCAACGCGACGGAGGATCGCCGTTCGGCCCGGCCGAGCCTGGGCGTGACGTGCTTCGACTGCCACGTCAACGGCCACACCAACGGCACGACGCACCTGGTGGGCGACATCCGCCCGCAGGAGTTCCGGCATCGGCTCGACACGCCGACGCTCCGCGGCGTGAACATCCAGCGCCTGTTCGGCTCCCAGCGCGGCCTGAAGAGCGTGGAGGACTTCACGGAGTTCGAGCAGCGGGCGGCCTACTTCGACGGCGACCCGGTCATCGCCACCAAGAAGGGCGTCAACGTGCTGGAGCGCGCCAGCCAGGTGCACTTCATGGGCGAGATCATGAACATCCTGGACTTCCCCCCGGCGGTGAAGCTGGACCTCTACGGCAAGCTCGACCCCGAGAAGGCCGGCCGGCAGGAGATGCTCGGCCAGGAGGTCTTCTTCGGCAAGGCCCGCTGCGCCGTGTGCCATCAGGCGCCGTACTACACCGACAACCTGATGCACAACCTCAAGGCGGAGCGGTTCTTCAAGCCGCGGATGATCCACGGCCGGATGGCCTCCGCCGACGGGCCGATCAAGACCTTCCCGCTGCGGGGCATCAAGGACTCGCCCCCGTACCTGCACGACGGGCGGCTGCTGACGCTCGAGGATACCGTCGAGTTCTTCAACCTCATCCAGCAGCTCAAGCTCACGGACGCGGAGAAGAAGGCCCTGGTGGCATTCATGCGGGCCCTGTGATTGGCCCGGCCGGTCCGCCCCCCGGCCGTCTTCCGGGATCAGCACTTCCGCTCGCCCGGCGATAGCGGCGAGGTGAAGTTCGTCCGGGTCCCCAACTGAGGAGAGCCCCGTGAACGCCGCCAACGCTGTGCTTCTGGTTGCCGTGGTCCTGCCGCCCGTCGCCGGGCCTGCCCGGACGGGCGAGGCTCCGCAGACCATCGACATGCCCGCCGACGTCCTGAGGGACAAGATCCGCGGCGGGCTGCTCGGCCAGATCCTGGGCAACCTCAACGGCCTGCAACACGAGATGAAGTACATCAACGAGCCCGGCGACGTCAGGCAGTACACGCCGGCGCTGCCGAACGGCGCAAGGACGGACGACGATACGGACTTCGAGTGGGTCTACGTCGTGGCGATGCAGCGAGAGGACCGCGTCCTGCTGCCGCCCGGGCGCATCGCCCGGCTCTGGAAGAAGCGGATCAACCGCGGCATCTGGTGCTCGAATCGGTATGCGCGTCATCTGATGGACCTGGGCATCGAGCCGCCGATGACCGGGCGAGTGGCGCTGAACCCGTGGGCCGAGTTCAACATCTCCGGGCAGTTCCTCTGCGAGACGTTCGGGCTGCTGTCTCCGGGGATGCCCCGGACCGCGTCGCGGATCGGGCTGAACTACACGCGGGTCGCCGTCGACGGCGAGCCGGCCCAGACCACCCAGCTCTTCTGCTCGATGATCGCCGCGGCGTTCGTGACGGACGA
>CAYRVX010000113.1:0-22348 GCA_964427875.1 uncultured Planctomycetaceae bacterium | reverse complement strand
TCGTTGACTCGTGGAGTCGTTGACTCGTGGAGTCGTTGACTCGTGGAGTCGTTGACTCGTTAATTCGTCAAGAGCTGCGTCCTGGCGACGCCCGAAAATAGGGACAGTCACCTATTTCACCATCGCAAGGTAGGTGACTGTCCCCGGTTTCCCTGAGGAAATGGGGCCAGAGGAGCATAGAGATCGGCACTGGGCCCTCATCTCAGCAGCGGGGCGAGCGGGGCAGGCGATCTGCTTGCCGAAAAGGGCAATGCGGAAAGGCCTAATAACGAGACAGATGCTTGCGGTGGAAGTCGCAACCCGTGGCTATTCTGGAGAAGACGCCCGCAAGGGCCAGAGCGCACTTCAGGCGTGGGATGTGATAATGGGGGAGAACCCACCTCGTCATGTCCGGCTGATCCATAGGATCCGAGACTACTTCTTCGCTCACTGGGACAACAAATGCGAAGCTATCGGTCCGTTCCTCGACGCGGAGAGTGGCCTGGACGAGCACACCACGTTCGCCATCGTGAACGACGCTGGGACGCTTCTCGGGAGCTGGCCCCCTTGGGAGATCAAGGCAATTGACATGGATCTCTTCGGAAGGATGCCGGAGCCTGAGCGCAATGAACTGATTCGCCAGATGGGGAGTACCATTGCCGCGGTGATCAACATCACCTCCTCACTTGTCGCTGCCACTGCCGAGAAAGCAAACCTGGCGCTTGAGCCCGTCAGAGAGGGTTCCTGATCCCAAGCTCCTGCCTTGAGGGTTGCTGGCGTTCATTACAGTGTGCCAAGGCCCACGCTGCGTTGCGCTCTTCCCTGCGGGCTGAGCAGTGTCTGGCGGAGCCGGATAAACAGACATGTCCAAGGCCCGGCGACGGGCTCGTCGAACGACAGCATGGAACCGTTGCTCACTGCAAACTGGTCTGGTTCGTGAGCGCCTCGAATACGGCGACAGCGTTCTCGGTGGGGGTCTCGATCTGGAGGTGCTTGGCCGGGGCGAGGATGTAGCCGCCGCCGCGGCCCATCTCGGCGCACAGGCGCCGGACCTTCCGGTGGATCTCCTCAAGTCCCCTAGCGCCCGGCCCGAGGTGGCCGGGGACAATCCGAAGTTGCCCGGGGCAATGTCCGCAACAGGAGAGGACCCTCCCATCTCCCTCTCAGTGAATCGCCCTCGTCATCGCCCCCATCACGTATTGCAGGACGAACAGGACGGCGAAGACGTACACGATGATCGGGCACTGCCTGGGGCGCCCGGAGACGAGCTTGCCGAAGGCGTAGCTGACGAAGCCGATGGCGATCCCCGTCGCGATCGAGAAGGTGAACGGGATGCTCACCATGGCCAGGAAGGCGGGCAGCGCCTCGGTGATCTCATCCCACTCGACCTCGCGCATGGCCCGCATCATCATCGCGCCGACCACGATCAGCGCCGGGGCGATCATCGGGTAGCGCAGAATGGGCTCGGCCGTCGCCGAAGCGATGTTCACCCCCCCACCGATCATCTGCACGAGCGGCTGGAACAGCAGGGCCGCAAGCATGCACAGCCCGGCCACGATGGCCGCCAGCCCCGTCCGCGCGCCGGAGGCGACGCCGGTGACCGATTCGATGAAGCTCGTGACCGTGCTGGTCCCCAGGCACCCTCCGGCCACCGTGCCGACCGCGTCGGCCATCAGTGCGTGCTCGGCCCTGGGCAGCTTGCCATCCCGCATGAGGTCGGCCCGGCTGGCAACGCCTACCAGCGTGCCCACCGTGTCGAACAGGTCCATGAACAGCAGGATGAAGGCGAAGCCGATCACCTCCAGCCCGTGCCCGCCGAGGAGCTTGCCCCCCAGCGTGCCGAACCCGGTCCAGAACGCCCCGGCCGTGGCGGCCAGGCCGTGCGGAACGCCTACCACGCCGTGGAGCTCGATCGTCGTGAAGGCGCAGATGCGGCCGGCGGCCCAGGTGGCGGCCGTGGTCGCAAGAATGCCGATCAGGATCGCTCCCCGCACGCGGAAGGCCATCAGTGCGAGCGTCATCGCCAGGCCCAGCAGCGTCAGGCCCGCCACGTAGTTGCCTCGGATGTCGGCCAGATGGACAAGCGTGCCCGTGTCGCCGCGGATCAGGTTGCCCCACTCAAAGCCGATCAGGGCGATGAACAGGCCGATCCCCGCGGCGATGCCGCTCTTGAGGGCGTCGGGAATCGCGTTGAGGAGCGTCGATCGCAGGCCCACGGTGGACAGCAGCAGGAAGACCACGCCCACGGCCGCCGTCAGGGCCAGGGCCTCCTGCCAGGTGAGCGTGAACGCACCGGCCGCCGCACCCACGCCGCACAGCGTGAAGACGAAGAAGAAGTTCTCACCCATCCCCGGGGCCAGGGCGATCGGATAGTTCGACGCCAGCCCCATCAGCACGCACGCGGCGGCCGAGGCGATGCACGTGGCCATGAAGACCCCGCCGCTGTCCATCCCCGCGATGCTCAGCACCGCCGGCTGAACGAACAGGATGTAGCTCATCGCCATGAACGTGGTGAGCCCGCCGATGATCTCCCGGCCGGGCGTGCTCTGCCGCTCGCGGATGTGAAACAGCGACGCCATCTTCCGGCTCCTTGCGAGAACGGATTCATCCGACGGCCTGATTGTTCCGGCCCGCCCGTGGGCTTGTCAACGATCTTCGCTGCCCCTACGGCTCCTCCTCCGGGAGGACGTCCGGCTGCGGCATGTCCCGAAACATCCGACAGGTCTCCTTCCTCGATGCCGCGATCGTGTGGATGACGTTGTCGGCATCCGGCACGAGCTCCATCAGCTCCCTGTAGGCGCCCTCGGCCTTGCGCCACTCGCCCCGCTGCTGGAGCCGCTCGGCCTCGTCGAGTTTCCGGCGGATCTTCCCGGCGAGCTCCTCGCGGAGGGCCTTGCACGTGGCCGCGTCCTTCGGGTCCTCGGGCTCCTCGATCCCCTTGTGCGCCAGATGGAGGGCGAAGTGCTTGAGAGACCGGTAGGCGTTGCCGGGCGCCTCGTCGCGGCGGGCGTAAAGCGATCGGGCCTCGGCCAGCTCCGCCTCGGCGGCCTTGTCGTCCAGGATGCGGCTGAACCGGAGCTTCAGGGCCTGGTTGAGGTCCGTCTGCGTAAGCTGCTGCGCCGCTGCGGAGGTCGGCGCGGTGGTAGCCATGGCCGTCATCGTCCGAGCCATCCCCGTGAAGAGCACGACCATCATGTAGACCCACAGTCCCAGGAACGTCTGGGCGACGAGCCCGACCCCGCCCGTCGCGATGCCCGCGATGCCGAACCCTTTGCCCTGGAGCTTCTTCACGAGCACGGCGATCCCCAGGCCGATGCCCACCGGCGCGCACAGCAGCCCGATCCCCGGAATGAAACTGCAAAGGCCGAACACCAGCGCCGCGACGGCCTTGGCGCTTGTCGGCTTCCTCGCGGGCGGCGCGTACGCCGGCTGCGGGACGCCCACCGTCAGCACCTGCCCGCAGGCCGGGCACCGTACCTTCCCGGGCCCCGCGCCGATGTCGGCACGCATCACCTGCCCGCACTCACACGTGAACTCGACTTCCATCTTCGCCCTCGCCGTCGGCCTCGTCCGGCCGGCGTTCTATCCTTCCTCATCGTCTCGCATGCGGCGCCGGCAGTAGTCCATGTGCGCCTTCACGTTCTTGTGGACCGCATCACTGCGAGCGGGCACGAGCTCGATCACCTCCCGGTACTTCCCGATGGCCCGCGACCACTTCCCGTCCCGCTGGAGCTCGCCCGCCTCCTGGTACTTCTCCAGCACCCTGTCCACCAGATCGTCGCTGGCCTGCTGGAACATCCGCTGATGCTCGGGCTCCTCCGGCCGGTCCCTGCCCGCATAGGCCAGGTGCAGGCGGAAGTTCTGCACGCACTCGTAGAGATAGAGACCGTCCGATCGGCGTTTTGGGTATGCCGTCAATGCCTTTCGCAGTTCCGCCTGGGCCTGGGCGGCGTTCGCGGTGCGCTTCAACGGGGCGGTAAGGAGCGTCGTCACCTCCCCACCGGTCAATACGGGCGGCGAGACCCCGCCCGGCGAATCCGCGGCCGTCACGCCGGCCGGCATCGACGTCGGCCCGCCGCCGAACGGCCTTAACGTGCTGACCAACCCCAGCAATCCGAAAGGCAGCAGCGAGATGATGACGGCGGCGATGCCCGTGGCCACGCCGGTGATGCCGAACCCCCTGCCGGCGGTCTTGCCGATCATCGCGGGGATCCCCAGTCCGATGGCGACGATGCCGCCTATGATCCCCAGGAAGCCGCACCCCAGCGACAGGCAGGGAAAGCAGCTCACCAGCCCGACGACCATGGAGGCGATCGCCAGGCCCTTCCGCGGCTTCTTGAGGACCCACGGGGCCACCACGGGCGGCGGCGCGGGCGGAGCAGCCGGCGGTTCCGCTGCCTCGGGCGACGGGGAGATCCCGGGGAGGGTCAGCACGGCCCCGCAGACCGGGCAGGTCACGCTCTGCCCGGCGGCGGAGTCGTCCCAGTCCATCACGCGTCCGCAATCGCACAGGATTCGAATCGACATTTCTCTCCCAGGCCGTTGCCCCCGCGCGGCTCGGCCGATCGGGCGCCGCTCGTACTCTATCCATGAGACCCATGCCTCGGACAGAATATTCGCCCGGCTCGACGAGGCTCGTGCCTTCCGCCCGTCGCAGGCCGCCGGGCCGGCCCTTGGTGTGGTCGGGCGCGCAGCCGGCGGATTGCACGGATTCTCACGCCACCCGGGAACCGCCAGGAACCGCTGCAATCTTCACTGCTCAGCCCGTAGAATACGAGACATGGACACGACGAGCCATCCCGCACGGCGGCGCAGCGTACTCCTGACTCCTCTGTGGCTGCTGACGGCGGCCGGGGCGCAGCCGGCTGCCTCAGCCGCCGGCAGGTCCGCCACGCACGCCCTGGCCGATTCGAAGCGCTCCTACGAAGCGCTTCTGCCCGACTCCGATACCAAGGGCCGGCCGCTGCTGGTCTTCCTGCACGGGTCGGGCAAGCCGAACCTTGAGCGGTTCAAGGCCGACTACCGCCCCCTGCTGGCCAAGCGAGGGTGCCTCATCGCCCTGCCGAAGACCGACGACAAGCTCAAATGGCGCTACCAGGACGCCGGGTACATCGTGGACGTCATCGCCGACGTCGAGAAGCGATACGGGACCGATCCGAAGCGAGTCCTCCTCATGGGCGTCTCCGGCGGCGGGCAGACGGGGCTGTTCCTCGTGGACCACGCGCCCCAGCGGTTCCGCGCGGTCATCGTCATTTCGACCAACCCGGTGGTGGTTCGCGGCCGGCACCACGAGTGGTTCTACCCCAGCAAGGCCACCGCGAAGAGGTGCCCGTACTTCGTCGTCAATCACATCACGCAGGGGGCGGCGCTTCAGTACTGGCGGCAGGTCCGCGCGCGGCGCCGCGGCTCGGGCGCGAGCATCTCGATTCTGCCGGTGCTGGGGCCGGTGTCGCACTACCTCCCGCCGCCCAAGGGGCTGGGCGGCTGGCTCGATGCGGTGCTGGCCGGCAAGCACCCCGCGCCGATTCCCGATCCGCAGAAGGCGGCCGTCGCGAAGATGTTCGCCAAGACTGCCGCCGCCCTGCCCAAGGCCATCGCCGCGGCCAAGCCGGCCGCCGGGGCGCAGCTCGCCACCAAGGACGGCGAGATCTTCCGACTGAGCGTGCCGGCCCCGCCGAACTTCCAGCGGTCCAGGAAGGAGGACAAGGCCGATTCCGCCGACCGGCCCATCACCCAGATCCGCGCCGAGCACGAGAAGTGGCCCATCCACGTCCGCTGCGACGCACGCAGGACCGAGCAGCCCATGACCGCCGTCCTGAAGGTCGAGGAAGAGCAGACGATCTTGAGGGGCATGCTTTACCAGCTCTATCACACCGGCCGCCTCGAGGCCGGCGGGCGGACCTGGCAGATGAAGATCGGCTCCATCACCTACCCCGACCGGCGGCGAGGCTGGGTCTCGGCGCTGTTCGTCCACGCCGCCGCGGCCATCAAGAGCGACCCCAGGCAGTGGCTGGAGGTCACCGTGATCGACGAGACCCAGCAGCCCGAGGCCGCCGAGCTGGCGGGCATCCTCAAGACAGTGGTCTCCGGCGTGAAGGCCCGGCCGGTGAAGGGCGCATCGCCCAAGGCGTCCTCGGGAAACTGACGGGCGCCAGGAGCCAACGGCATGAGACGCCGGATCGCGACGATCGCCCTGTGTTGTGCGGCGGGCCTGGCGGGCGGTGATTCACCGTGCGCCGAGCCGCTGGGGGCACCCTCGATCCGGGGGTTCACCTCCCATGGCGGCCGGTGGGTCGTGCGTGACGGCGCGCTGCACGTCGACGGCGGCCCGGGTCCCAAGCTTCTGGCCGACGGGTTCCGGTTCGCCGACGGCGAGGCGGGCGTGGAGGTCTTCTTCGCCGACCGTCGCAGCGGCAACGCCGGGCTGATTGTCCACGTCCGGGAGGCGTCTGTGGGCGCCGACGCGTTCATCGGATACGAGATCGCCCTGGACCCGCGGCGCGGCGTCGTTCGCCTGGGGAGGCACCGGCACAACTTCACCCTCCTTCGCGACGTCAGCGCGCCCGTGCCGGTGCGACGCTGGATCGCCCTCACCGTCCGGATGAAGGGCAGGCGGATCGAAGTCGACGTGGACGGCAAGAACGTGCTGAGCTGGCAGGACGACCAGGACCCCCTGCCGGCGGGCGCGGTGGGCCTGCGCCCCTGGTCGCGCCCGGCGGCCTTCCGGAACCTCTGGTTCGCCGCGTCCGGGCGAAAGCGATCTCTCGCGTTCGTTCAGGAATCCCCGACTGCTGAAGCGGGCCGGGGCTTGTCGCTGAAGTCGCTGCCCCCTATTGCCCTAATCACGCGCCACCCGCTGAGCCGCCCCAACGCGATCAACTGCGACATCTGGCAGAGCCGCCCCCGCAAGAACGGGTGCAGCATCCGGATCTTCGACCCGGCGCGGCCCGAGGGGCCCGCCCGGACGATCTTCCGGGACGATGACGGCTGCATCTACGACATGAACGTCTCGTACGACGCCCGCGTGCTGTTCTTCTCGTACCGACGCAAAGACGATCCCCATTGGCACATCTGCCGGATCGCCACCGACGGCAGCGGCTGGAGGCAGTTGACGGACGGGCCCCATTACGACATCAGCCCCGTGCTCCTGCCGGACGGCGACATCCTGTTCGTCTCGACGCGGCGAGGGGGCTACACGCTCTGCCAGCCCGGCCCGGCCTCCAACCTCCACCGGATGGGCCCCGACGGGAGCAACATCCGCTGCGTGAGCATGAACACGCTGGCCGACTTCAGCCCCCACATGCTGCCGGACGGGCGCGTCCTCTTCACCCGGTGGGAGTACATCGACCGCGACCTGACGTATCGCCAGAGCCTCTGGACGCAGAACCCCGACGGCACGGGCTATCAGCTCTACTTCGGCAACACGATTCGTGACGTCGGGACGTTCTGGCAGGCCAGGCCGCTGCCCGGGCGGTCGGACCGCCTCGTGGCGACCTTCGCCCCGCACCACGGCTGGCCGCACGGCGCGATCGGGTATATCGACACGCGATATGGGCCCGAAGGGCCGCGGGGCAAGGGCTTCGCGTGGATCTCGCGGGAGCCTCGCCACGTCGGTGACACCGCGCACGAGTGGTCGTTCCGCGATCCGTTCCCGTTGAGCGATTCGACGTTCCTGGTCTCCTACGGCGGCGGCGCCCGGCGGTTCCGCATCTTCGTGCTCAACGCGCGCGGCCAGGGGCGGCTGGTGTATGAGGATCCCGCCATGGGCTGCTACAACCCGCTGCCACTGCGGCCCGTGCCCGCCCCGCCGGTGATCGCCTCCATCCGCGGTCCGAAGGGCGGCGCGTACGGCACGTTCCTCCTCCAGGACGCCTGCTACGGGCTCGCCGGCGTGGAGCGAAGCCGGGTCAAGTCCCTTCGCATCATGGAGCAGGTCCGCAAGAGCGAAGACCTCGTCTCCCGCGCGTACGACCAGTCGCCGGTCATGAGCTACGGCACGTACTACGCCAAACGGTGCTGGGGGACGGTCGAGCTGGCCGCCGACAAGTCCGCCTGCTTCAAGGCCCCGGCCATGCGGGAGATTTACTTCCAGCTCCTCGACGCCGAGGGCCGCGAGCTCCAGCGGATGACGTCGGCCGCCCAGATCATGCCGGGGCAGTCTCTCGGCTGTATCGGCTGCCACGAGCCGCGGCACTGGGCGCCGCCGGCCGCCCGGGCGCCGCTCGCCGCACGCCGCCGGCCCGTCCTGCCCCGCAAGCCACACTTCACCCGCGACGGCATCGTCGACTTCCCCACGGTCGTCCAGCCCGTGCTGGACAAGTACTGCGTCAAGTGCCACTCCGGCCCGCGGCCGAAGGGCGGCATGACCCTCACCGGCGACAAGACCCGCTTGTTCAACATGGCCTACGACAACCTGCTCGGGCGCAGCCGATCGTATCGCCAGCACGACATGGCCACGGGCGAGATGCTCCCGCAGGAGAAGGGTAGGGGCAAGCCGCTGGTGCATTTCTTCTGGCTGCTGCGCACGCCGACGGCGGTGAACCTGCCGCTCTGCACCGGCTCGCACGCCAGCCGCCTGCTCGAGCGCATCGACACCACGCACTGCGGGCGCGAGATTCCCCTGGAGGATCGCCAACGGATCTACCTCTGGATCGACGCCGACGTGCCCTATTACGGCACGTACGCCCACAGCCGCCCCAAGTCGCCGGGGCGGCGGGACCTCTGCACCGACGTGGAGACCGGGCGGCCGTCGGCCTGGTTCGCGCGCGACTTCCTGGGCGTCTACAATCGTATGTGCGCTTCCTGTCACGGCCGGTACCCGCAGCCTAACGATCACCGCAACATCTGGGACGGCCGGCTGGCGTGGATCAACTTCTCCAACCCGGCGCTGAGCCCGGCCCTGACCGCGCACCTGGCCAAGCCGGCCGGCGGGGGCATCACCAAGACCCAAAACGGCAAGCGCCCGCCGGTCTTCCGAGATACCTCCGACGGCGACTACCAGACCCTGCGCAAGGCGATCGAGGCCGGCAGGACCCTCATGCTCGCGAACCCCAGCGCCGACATGCCGGGCTTCCGGGGCGCCCGGAAAGAGCCCTGAGGCCCGCCCATCGAAGAGCACGGACCCTCAGCGTCAGGGACCGACACGAGCACGCCCAAGCCCGAGCTCACGCCTGTGGATCCCCATCGAAGCTCGCCTCCCGGTCATGCCCGTGGACCTCCGGCCTCTGACAGCGTCCATCCCTGGCGGTACGGCGGGTTGACGTACTGGTTGGCGGCCGGGCAGTTGGTGAACCGCATGTTCTTCGCGTCCCACTCGAGCTTGCGCCCGAGCATGCGGACGGCGATCAGGCCCAGCAGGGCGATCTCGGTCAGCGGGCCGCCGTAGTCGAAGTTCGACCCGGCCTGACGCCCCTTGCGGATGGCCTCAAGCCAGTCGTGGTGGTGGCCTCGGGCGCGAGGTATCGAGGGCTCCGGCTGCTTATACGCGCGCATCTTGCTCTCGGGAATGATCCTCGCGCCGCCGGCGCCGTGCGAGCCGTGCATGATCGCGCCGCTCCGGCCGTAAACGATCGCCCCGGTTCGAGGCAGGCTGCGGCCCTTGCCCAGCTCCTTCGGCCGCGGGGGCATCATGTTGCCGTCGAACCAGATGAGCTTGACCGGCCCGCGCTTGGGCGTGGCGGGGAACTCGTAGGTGACCTTGGTGCCCGGCGGGTACACGATGGCGTGTTTTCGCGGGTCGTACCCGTTGGCCTCGGCCTGGATCGTCCGCGGGGCGCCAAGATCGAGCGCCCAGAACGACGGATCGACCACGTGGCAGACCCAGTCCCCGATCATGCCCGTGCCGAACCACAGCCATCCGCGCCACGCCCCGGGTAGGAACATGGGATGGTACGCCCGCCGCTTGGCCGGCCCCAGCCAGAGGTCCCAGTCCAGCGAGCCCGGAGGGGTGTGCTTCTCCTTCAGGCGAGCCAGAAGGCCGATCCGGCTGTAGCTGCCGGGCTTCGGGCCGCAGCCGCACAGGGCGTGCACTTCCGTCACCTTGCCGATCGCGCCGTCCCAGATCCACTCGCAGAACATGCGGATGCGGTCGGACGAATGGCCCTGGTTGCCCAGTTGCGTGATGACCTTGTGCTTCCGGGCGGCTTCCATGAGCCGGCGGACCTCGTGGATCGAGTGGGCCAGCGGCTTCTCGCAGTACACGTGCTTGCCCCGCCGGATGGCGGCCATGCACGCCACCGCGTGCGTGTGATCCGGCGTGGCCACCACAACCGCGTCGATCTGCTTGTGCATCTCGTCGAGCATCTTGCGGAAGTCGCGGTATCGTTTGGCCCGGGGTAGTTGCTTGAACGTCCCGGCCGCCCGGCCATCGTCCACGTCGCACAGGGCGACGATGTTCTCGCCGCGGACGCCCGCGACGTTCTTCGCTCCCCGCCCGCCAACGCCGATGCAGGCGAGGTTCAGCTTGTCGCTCGGGGCGCGCCGGCCCGGGGCCGACAGCACGTGACCCGGCACGATCGTAAACACGGCCGCACCGGCGCCGGCGCCACGAACGAAGTCCCTTCTGCTGAGTTTCCTGCCGTAAGTGCTCATCTGCGCGGTCCCTGTCTGATGGCGTATCCCGTCTGTCCCGGTGGGGTCCAGTGCATGTAAACCACTCCCCCGGCTTTTTGTACTGCCGATTATCGCGCGCCCGCGCGGCAGCGGGCGGCGACGACTGAGCTCACGTGATCGAGACGAGCCGCGCCGTCCGGATGCTCAGCCGTGTGGCCGGGGCGATCTCGAAGCCGGTCTCCGCTTCTCCCAGGCGGCACTTCGGCACCGACCCGTTCCACATCTCCACGGTGGTCCCATAGGCCCGTCCGCCGAGCGGCTCGCCCGAAACGGCTCGCTCCCGGCTCACGGCAAGGACGCGGGCACCGATGAAGGGCACATCATCGACCATCGGCTCCGGGGCGTGCCGCGCGGTCCTGTTCCGGCACTCCGTACGCTTCCAGTTCGTAAGCGCCCATCCAGTTCCGTCCGCTGGCTGTCAGGCGCAGTTGGGCCGCGTGCCGCAGGTCGAGTCCGGCGATCATCGACTGTCGCTTATCGGGGACGTACTTGAGGACCAGCGGGGAACGGGACAACTGCTCCGGCTCCTTCACGGGCGCCACGTTACACCGATGGATTCTCAGCCACTGCCGCGATCCCACCGGTTGATACGTCAGCTCGTATTCGCGAGCGTAATGGAACACCCCGCCCCTCTCGTTGGGCCTGGTGCCGCCGAAGTGCCTCCAATGAACGACGATACGATTGATTCGATATCCCCGCGGCAGCTCCGTCGAGACGTCCAGTCCGTCGGACGTGCGCCGCAGGTCAATGCGGTAATCGATGCGGAGCGACCCCGGGTAGGCCGACGGGTCGCACAATCGGCCGTCGGTCAAACGCGATGCCTGACGGCCTGTGCCCAGGCAATACTTCGCCGACTCCGGTACGGCCGAGGTGACCGCCTTGTCCAGGGCGATGTTGCGCGGCCAATGGGATGAGAGTGCCCCAAGCGCCGGGGGCAGCCGCGGCGGATTCTTGCCCAGCCATTGTGTCCATCGCTCGGCCAGCCCGGCGGAGGCGGCCTGCTCGAAAGCATGGAACGGCATTGGCTTGCCGGTCAAATCGTATAGCGCGAGCGCAGCGGCGGACCGGACCTCGGCGTCTGGCGAGTTGAGGAACCCACACAGGACGGCCAGCGACTCCCGCCGCCCGGCAAAGCACGTCAGGCGCGCCGTCCTCAGACGAGCCATATCGGACCCCTTGTTGCTTGTCGGTTCCAGTCCCGCCAGAGCGCCGCCCTTGCCAAGCTCGAGCATTCCGATGGCCGCCGCAACCTTGACCGCATCGTGATCGCTGCCCAGCGCCTTGACGAGCACCTCTTCGTCGGCAGGTCCTGCGAGGGTGGAGATTGTCGACCATATCCGCCGGCTGGCCGAATCATCCGGGCAGTGCGGCAACACGTTCAGCAGTATCGGGACCATCCCCCGAAGTCGCCCGTGCTCGATAACTCTCAAGACGAGAGCCAGGTCCTGGGATCGTGACAGGCCCCTTTCGAGGATCCTTGCCGCGCGGACTTGCACCTCGGGGTCATCCGACGTGACGGCCTTCCGGACGGCGGCCTTCGAGCCCGGCCACATGAAAATCAGGGCTCGGGTGGCTTGCTCACGCACCTGGTAGCGGTCATCGCCCAGTTGCAGGATCAACTTCGCGATCCGATTCGAGTCGATCTTGCCAGGCACCCACGACATAAGGTACTGCCGAAGCCCTTCCGTTGTGGGCTCGATGCCCTGTCCGGCCAGTTGCCGACGATGGGTCGCCGGTATCGCGCGTTGAGCACTGGGCCGTGTAGCCGGCGTGCCGGGCGAGGCTGAGACCGGCACCAGGACCAGCCCGCTCACGAGGATGAGTCGTTGGACGGCGCGCTTGGCTTGCACGATTGGCCTATCTCTTGCTGCATCATCGCTTGCTCAGTCCACGATCTTGATGACGTGCTCGTTGGCGTTGGCCCGCAGCTCGGGGACGTACATGCCGTAGAGGACGGTGGGCAGGGCGTGGAAGACGCCGGGGATCTCCGCCCGCAGGCGATACCGCAGCAGGTGCTCGCCCTGCTGGAGCGCCCCGAGGAAGAATACGACTTTCTCGTCGCGGAGCTCCATGTAGCTCCAGAAGCCTTCCTGGCCCTTCCCGCCGGAGCGCAGTTGCGTCGGCTCGCAGCCGGCCGGCTTCATGTCCTCGAAGCACAGGTACGTGTAGTCGTTGTCGGAAGTGACCTTCAGCTCGACCTGGATCACGTCGCCGCTCTTGACGGTGTCGCCGTGCTTGACGGGCACGCGCCGGTAGCGGAGGCGCTTCTCCCTGAGCTTCTGCCCGTCGGCGCCCTCGACCTCGACGACGTAGGGAATCTGCACCAGCTTGAAGTACTTGCGGTCCACCTTCAGCTCGTGCCCGGCCGCCGTGATGTGCTCCTCCTTCGTGAAGTACCGCAGGTACGTGTTGAAGTACAGGGCGCCGGGGCCGTCCTTGGTGACCTTCAGCGTGTGCCTTCCCCCGCCCAGGGCCGCGCCCTTGAGCACGAGGGAGTTGTTGTACGTGAAGAAGTTGTCCTTGTTGATCTTGATCTTCTTGACGATCGTGCCGTTGTCGAAGTCGAGCGTGAGCGTGTAGTCGGGCTTTCCCTCGCCGCTCTTTACCACGAAGTCGCTCATGGCCGCGATGCACATGGTCGTGTCGCGGGTGCTCCGCCAGTAGTAGCCGTTTCTGCGGTTGTTCAGCAGCCACTTCACGAGGCGCGGGGCCACGTCGCTCTTGGGCTCCAGGCGGACGATGGCCCGCAGCACCCAGGCGTTCGTCTCGATGTCGTTGTTCCACCAGTACCACCACCCCGCCCGCGGCGTGCGGAACCAGGCGACCTGGGTCTCGGCGTTCTCCTGCTTGTACTGCATGATGTTCCGCAGGACGGTGCGGGCGCGGACCTCGTCGTCCAGGTTCGCCATCGCCATCGACAGCAGCGCCTTGCCGTAGAGGCTCAGCTTGTCCCGCCCGAGCCAGAGCCGCTCTATGAGATCGCCGGGGCGCTTGTCGCCCTTCGAGGGCTTGTAGGTGGCCTTGATCTTCTTCAGCGAGAGCACGTAGGCGACGTACGCGTGGTTGGCGTGCGGCCGCCAGAGGGGGTCCTTCATTCGCCCGATCTCCCAGTTCTTCAGCCAGTTCATGCCCCGGGAGATCATGTTCTCGTTGACCTGCACGTCGCACTGCCGGGCCGTGCACAGCGCGAACAGGACGTAGCTGGTCAGGTAGCTGCTGGAATCGCCCCTCGTCCACCAGCCCCAGCCGCCGTCGCCGTGCTGCATGTTGCTGATCCGCGAGAGGCCCATCTTGATCATCCTGTTCAGCTCGGCGTCGTCGAAGATCGGGCTCATCCAGTAGATCGAGCGGTTCTCGCCCTTCTCGATGCGGCGGATCTCGTCCAGCCGGCCGCGGATCTTCTTCACGTCCGCCAGGTCGATGCCCATGTTCTGGATCGTCTTGCGGGTCATGACGGCCGGCAGGAAGCGGCTCATCGTCTGCTCCGTGCAGCCGTACGGGTAGTAGATGCAGTACGGCAGAGCGTCCATCATCGCCCCGATCAGGCTGGGCGCGTACTTGACCTCGAGGTAGGTCAGCTCGGGGCGGCGCTTGTCGGGCACGTCGAGCTGGACGGTGAGGGTTTTCTTCCTCTCGTCCGGCCGCATGGAGCCGGTGGTGGCAACCTGCTTGGTGATGCCGTGGACCAGCACCGGGAAGGCCATCTGCATCGCGTCGGATTCTTCGTTCGTCAGGGCCTTGACGGTGATCTTCGCGACGCCTTCCTTGAGGACCTTCACGCGCCAGTCCACTCGTTTCTCCCCGCCGGCGGGGACCGTCACGTCGGTGGTGGCCGCCGTCTTGCCGATCATCTTCAGCAGGTGATCGGGAACGGACAGGCTGACGCGGGCCTTCTTTGCGCTCTTGAGGTAGTTGTGCACGTTCGCGCTGATGACGACTTCGTCGTATTCCATGAAGAACCGCGGCGCCTGGAGGCGGACGAGCAGGTTCTTCGTCGTGACGGCCGAGGTGGTCGCCTGGCCGACGCGCGTGGCCTTCGTCATGCCCCAGGCGTTCATCTTCCACGTGGTGAGGTTCTCGGGCATCTCGAACGTCGCGCCGGCCGTGCCGTCGTCATCGGTCGTCAGCGTGGTCAGCCAGACGGCCGTGTCGGCGAACTTCTTGCGGACCTCGGCCTCGACGAGCTGCTCGCCCTCGCCTCCTGCCCCGCCCTTTCTATCGCCCGGCCGCACCGCGGCGCTCTTCGCGAGCGACCGTCTCGGCGAGGACATCGCCTCGCCGGCCGGCGCGGCTCCCGAAACCGACTTGGCCCCTTGCCTGCTGGCGGACTGGCCGTTCGCCAGGGCCAGCGTCCGGCTGTCTTCCCGATTCTGCGCCAAGAAGTCGTCGCCCCAGCCGGCGATCCGGTCCATGTCCTTGTCGCCGACCGTTCGCCAGTCGCGCACGGTCGGCCCCCAGACGCCCCACCAACTGTCGGCGTAGGGGTAGAGCTGCTGGAACGGCCGATGCAGGTAGCCCCACGCGCTGAACTGCTCGGTGAGGTTCGTGGAGACCCCCGCGCGGTGGTGCCGCAGGTTGCCGTGGAAGAACTTC
Source organism: uncultured Planctomycetaceae bacterium (assembly GCA_964427875.1). GTDB lineage: Bacteria > Planctomycetota > Phycisphaerae > SM23-33 > SM23-33 > CAYRVX01. The sequence continues at coordinate 7,165 of CAYRVX010000113.1, read as the reverse complement.
GCGATCTTGGGCGTGTACTCGCCCTGGATGTACAGCACCGACTTGTCGAACGCGGCTAACGTGACCTGCGCCCTGGCGGGCTCGCCCTCCAGCGTCCTGGCCGTCACCTTCACTGTGGCCTTCTCGCCCGGCTTGTACTCGGCCTTGTCGGACGCGACCGTCACCTTGATGACGCCCTTCTCGGGCGGCACGCAGATCCGCCGGGACTGCGAGTGCACGCGCGTCGCCGCCACCGTGGTCGCCTCGATGAAGAAGTTCGGCTGCGAGTGCCGGTTGATGGGGATGTCCACGACGGTATGCCGCTTCGGCAGGTGGAGCATCCGCCATGAGATCAGGTGGTTGTTGTCCACGTCGTCGCTGAACAGCACGTAGCTGTTGGCGTGGCTGGTGTTGATCATCACGTGGGCCGTCTCGCCCGGCTGGTAGGTGCGCTTGTCCGTGAGGATCTCGAGGTTGTTGAAGCGGTACAGCCTCCCGTCGAAGTCGCGCCCGCAGACCCACACCAGGCCGTAGCCCTCCACCACGCCGCCCCACTTGTCCGGCGCGACGAACTTGATCTTGAGCTGCCCGCTCTTCTCGTGTCGCAGGCGGAACTCCAACTGCCCCAGCTCGTTCGTGGCCGCCTTCCAGCGCTTCAGCTCCTTTTCCTCGATGCGGGCGTTTTCCGGCCCGCCGAAGACGACCGAGGAGACGGTGATCTGCCCTTCGGTCTGAACGGGCTTGTTGTCCGGCGTCAGGCAGCGGACGCGGATGACCATTTCGTCGCCCGGGCGATAGTAGCCGCCGTCGGCCTGGACGAACGCGTAGTACGCCTGCCGGGTGACCTTGACGGCCCCCTCGCCGGTAATGACGCGCCGGCTCGCGTCGCGGACCTCGGCCTGGATCACGTAGCGGTGGTCGCGGTCGCCGTGGTCGCGGAGGGCCGGCTTCGTGTCGATCTTCACCTTCACCGTCCCGTCGGCGCCGATCCGCGTGCTGCCCTGCTGGACGAGCTCGCGCACCGGGTTCGGCGCGCCGCGGCCGAAGCAGCCCCACCACCAGCTCGGCGGCATCCAGCAGCACCTGACCCGCCCCCACCAGCCGAACCAGGGGTACTCATACCAGCACCACCCGTAGCCCGGACCGTAGAGCCAGTCCCATCTGCCCGGGAAGTAGTAGCTGTGGGTGTACTCCTCGCGGAAGACCTTGTACTTCACCGTGGCGTCGGTGACGGGTCCGCCGAAGTAGTACTCGGCCTTGATGACGGCCGTGACCTCGTCGCCCAGCTTCGTGTGCGTCTTGCCCGGCTCGACGGTGACCTCGAACTCGGGCTTCTTGTATTCCTCGACGCGGAAGTTCTGCCCGCCGGCGTATACGCGCCCGTGGACATAGATGCGATACACGCCCAGCTTCGGCTCGGCGCCGAGCGTGAACTCCCCGTCCAGCCCGCCGTACTGGTCGGCGTGTTTCGAGACGTTGTGGACCTTGTTGCCCTTCGGATCGTGGATCGTGATCGAGACGTTCTGGTTCGGGCGGTTCTCCAGGATGCCGTTGTTCATCTGCCGCAGCCAGATCTTGAACCGCACCGTCTGCTCCGGCCGATAGACCGGGCGGTCGGTGATGCAGTAGGCGAACAGCCCGCTCCGCATCCGCGACGGGTAGTAATGGCTCCAGTACGTCATGCCCGTCCACGCCAGGCGGTCGGCGCTGTCCTTCGGGCCCTTTGCCTTGACCAGCGCGTGAAGGCTGCCGGTTCGGCGGGTGGGCCTCTTCAGGACGGCCAGGCCGTCCCTGTCCGTCGTCAGGTGGTGCATCGCCTTGTGGTAGATGCTCTTTCGCTTCTTGCTGTCGTGGACGCTCCAGATCTCCAGCACGTCCACCTTGGCCCCGGGGAGGGGCTTGCCCGTTCTGGCGTCGCTGATGAAGTACAGGTTGCCCTGCTTGACCTTCTTGTCGACGATGGCCAGGTCGGCCAGACACAGGACGGCCCGGCTGTTGCCGAGCTTCAGGGCGTCGCGGCCGGCCTTCTCGGCGTGCTCCGCCGGGGCCTTATCGAAGTAGGCGTACACGAGGTACGCTCCCCGCTTGGAGAGCTTCGTCTGGAGCGTCACGTGGGCGTAGCGGTGCGTGCCGTCATCCTTGACCTCGTCGGACCAGCGGGCGACCTCCTTGCCGACGTACTTGGGCACCATCCGCCAGGGGACGTCGTTGCGGTTGTAGTCGTAGACGAAGTAGTAGTGCCAGTTCCTCAGCCCCCAGAAGCCCGGCAGGCCCTTGTACTGATCGACCTTGCCGTTGCGGATCTCGTTCATGAAGCCTTCCGGATCGATCTCGCGGGCGACGAACCAGACCTTCGAGACGTTCCGGTAGCTGAGCTGGAGCTTCGCCGGCCGGCCGGGCAGTTGCGCCCCGGCCTGGCTGATGCGAACCTGCGGCGCCTTGATCCGCCCGATCTGCGTGCCGACGTCGTTGCTGCGGCGGCCCTTGGGATAGGTCTTCTTGAACTTGCCGTATTCCCTCAGCGCCGTGAGGTACTGCTGGCGGCTCTGGTAGTACAGGCCGGTCGCGTACTGGGCCTCGTCGGCGATGCCGCTCCTGCGGTACTCGCCCTCGACGAGGCGCAGGAGCTTCAGCACGTCGTACCGGGCGGGCAGCTTGACCTTGCGGATCTTCCCGCCGGCGAGCACGAGGGCCTCGCCGTCCTTCATCTCCCACGGGTTGAACTTGCCGAGCTCCTCCTTCAGCGGGTACTTCCCGCCGTACCAGTACAGGCTGGCGTAGCTATTCAGCCGGTCCATGCCGAACCGGCTGCGGGCGAGCATCGCCTGGCGGTAGCGGCTCAGGCCCGTGTACTTGCGGTTGTCCGTCTTGTCCAGCCGGCGGGCCTCGGCCAGCAGGTAGAGGATCTTCTGGTCGTCGGAGAGGTCCTTGCCGTAGTTCCTGGGCTCCGAGGGGAAGATGGGCTTCCCGTCCGGGCCGATGCGCAGGCCGATCGGGCGCTTGCGCTGGCGATGCCAGTAGCTGTAGTACTCGTCGAAGTCCTTCTCCCCCGCCGTGCCTGCGATGAACTCGTCCCGCTCGCCCCAGTAGTGCCACCAGAAGTGCCACGCGTTCTCGTAGATGCCGAAGCGGCTGCACGTGCTGGCCAGGTCGAAGATGCACTCGATCCGCTCGTTGTGCCAGCCCTTCCGCTCGTCGTCCGGCAGCTTGGCCAGCAGCTTGGGGTCGCCGTCGCAGGCGGCGTAGAGCTCGCGGGCGCGGTCGAGGTGCTTCAGGGCGTGCTTCTTGTCGTACTGGCAGGACCGCACGCGGATGCCCTGCTTGTGCTGTGCCCGGTGGAACTTCCCGCCGGCGCGCGTGCCCCAGTGCGGGATCAGCATGTACAGGTTGCCCGCCTGGCGCTCGGCGCGGGCCTCGTAGGGCGTGCCCTTGCAGCGCTTCAGGAACGTTTCGGCCGCCGCGATCGCATCGTCGAACAACTGGAGGCGCAGCTTGCAGATCACCACGCGCCGGCTGGCGTGACGCCACTCCTTGACGAACGGCGCGGCCTTCGGATCGGCCTTGGCGAGCCCGGCCGCCATGCGCTCGTACTTCGCGGCCGCCTCCTTGTAGTTCTTGTCGTCGAACAGCTTGTCCGCCGGCTTGACGGCCTTGCGAAGCGCCTCGGGCGTGTCGATTCTCGCCTCGTCGGCGGCCCGTGCCGCGAACCCGCCAACCACCACGGCCGCAAGGCCAGCCGCCGCAAGGCCGATCAGGACTCTCGCTCTACGCGTCATGTTCTCTTCTCCGATGCAGTGGCCCGCCGGGCGCACCTATCTACCGGCCGATGCCCGAATCCGTCACTATCACCTATGACAGACACCCTCTTGAAATGTTCCCGTCCTCGCTCCCTCGGCCGGCGTTCTCAACGGATCTTCCGGTCTTCTCCCGCGTGCATTGCCTCAACGACAACCATCGCAAGAAGTCCTTCGGTGAAGTGGGGGAAAAGCACCGCGGCGACACGCCGCGGCTCGGCCATTGGGGTGCGAGCTCGCCAACGGTGGCACCCGGGGCGCCCTCGACACATTCGGGCGGAGCGGCGGCGTGCCGCCGCCGTGCCGTTTCCCGCCTGCGACCAGCGCCCGGCGCCGATGACGGCAATGCGTATCATGCTCTTTCCTTCCGCACTGTTGCCTTTATGCCTGGCGGCGCGGCCACATCCACCAGCAGCTCGCCGGCCCTCAGCCGCCACGCAACGCGGATCGTGCCCGCCGGGTGCGGGTAGTCGCCTCGGGCCCACTGGAGCGACCCCGGCTGCGGGCGGACCTCGACGACGTTGGGGTCCCCCGGCTCGGGAAACGTCACGCCCAGCACCCGCGTCGAGAGGTAATGCGTCGGGCTGGACGACCAGGCGTGGCACCGGCTGGCGCCCGGGCGGTCCACGAAGTACTCCCAGCACGTCCAGGCGCCGCGGTCCAGCATGCGGCCCCAGCAGGTCCGGATGAACCGCTCGGCCTCGAGCGCCCTGCCGAAGCGATACAGCGCCCCCAGCCCGTAGAAGGCGAAGTAAGACGTGACGTTGCAGTCGGTGTTCTCCGTGGGCTCGGGCACGCGGAAGTTGTTGAGCATGGCCTCGACGAGCCACTCCAGCGCCCGGGGCGCCTGAGCGTCGGAAGCAATACCGTACAGCAGCGCCAGGGCGTTAGCCGGCACGGAGGGGCCGGTATCCGGGACTTCGGCCCTCAACCGGTCGACGAAGGCGCCGCGGCCGTCGTCCCAGAACTCGCGGCGGATCGCCTCAGCAAGTCGCCGGGCCTTCTCGGCATACTCCCCTGCCGCCTCGCGGTCGCCGAGAAGCTCGAAGACCCGCGAGGCATCGTGGAAGCCGCGCTGATAGAAGCAGTTCAACGCGCAGTTCACGCCGGACTTGTCCATGCGGCTCAGGTCGACGTAGGGCTGGAGGTCCGTCCCGTCGAGCAGGTCGCCGCCTTCGGCCCGAAGCGCCTCCAGGCCGGCGGCGAGCTTTCTCAACCGCGGCAGCGACTCGCGAAGGAAGCCCTCATCCCCCGTTCGGGCCCAGTAGTGCCACAGCGCCTGCGGGATGATCGCCGAGTAGTCCGGATGCCGCCCGGGAGGCAGCCCGTGGGCGCTCGGCGGCACCAGGCCGCCGTCGCCCTGGCCCAGCAGGAACAGCTCGATGCACCGCCGGAACAGCGCCGTGTCGCCGTAGGCCGCCAGGTTGCTGAAGAACTGCACGAGGAAGTCGCCGGCGTACAGCCCGCGCTCGCGCCACGGGCAGTCCAGGTACGCGTCCTCCATGCACGCCTGGAGCGTTGCCCGGCCGAGCGCCCAGATGTCGTTCAGGACACCGTCGGAGCACTCGAAGCTGCCGACGTTCTCCACCGGGTAGCTGGCCCGCGTCACGGCTGCGTCGTGCAGCTCGAACGCCGACAGATCGCCCTTGACAAGCACCTCCAGGTAGCGGAAGCCCCGCGGGTGGAAGACGTGCCACGTCTGCCGGCCGTCACGGGCGACGCAGCGGTCGGCCATGTCCACGAAGCGCCGCTCGTGCACGTCGGCGGTGCCGTCGGCCTTGAGGCGCTCGGTGTACGTCAGGTCCACCACCGTTCCCGCCGCCGCGGTGAAGTCGATCACCGGTCGGCCGAGGACCTCGCCGCCGAAGTCCAGCAGGAGCGACAGCGTGTGACGGCCGACCTCCGCCGCCAGCTCCCGCACGCTGACGTGCCGCGAGGGATCGCCGGCGATCCTCTCGAAGCTCTTCCACGCCCGTTCGCGGCAGGGCGATTCGGCGCCTTTGCCGCGAGGCCAGCGGAGCCACGGGCCCAGCTCCGCCGGCAGGGCCGACGGATCGCCCAGCGGCAGTTCCATGGCATCGGCCGCGTCGGCCTGCTCGCCCGCCCACGGCCCGCCGATGAGAAACGTGTGGGGCGAGTCCATCTCCCTGTTCGCGCTCACCGAGAGCCCCGCATCGGCCGGCAGGGCCAGGTAGAAGTCCCACCAGCCGTGCTGGATCGCCTCTTGCACCTCCAGCAGGTTCCACCCGGCCCGCAGCGTCGCAGGGAAGTCCTGGCGCATGGCCACGTCGTCGCGAGCCCGCGGAGTCAGCTCCTCGCCGTTGAGGCAGTACGTCCCCGACCAGGCGCCGAGGGTGATCTCCCGGCGTTGGGGCGAATGGATGTACGTCATGGCAGCGACGCGCCGGCGCGCCCGCCCGCCGGGCGAGGCGACGATGAATGAATAGAGCTCCTCGCCGCCGTCCTGACGGGCGACCCACGTGCCGGCCCGTCTGCCAGGGCCGACCGGCCGCTCGTCCAGCAGAGGGATGGACCGCGGATGCAGCGGCCCCCAGTGGCGGGGATGCGCGCAGGCGACGGCGTTCGGCCAGTCCGCGTCGTCGAAGCCGCTCTCGGCCCATCCTGCCGGCAGGGCGCGGGCGTCCAGGAGCTCCGCGGGATTCAGCGCGAAGGACAGGGCCGGCGTGTCCGGGCGGTGCGCGGGAGACTCGATCGCCCGCCACGTCTCGTCCGTCGCGATTCGCACCGCCTTGCCCGCATCGTCCGCCGCGGTGCCCCAGGCGACAAGGGCCCCCACGCTGATCTCACTGTGGAAGCTCGCGCAGCCGTAGCTGTTGACGATCACCCCGATGGCATTGCGCCCCCGCCGAAGATACGGCGCGAGATCGATCGTGTCGTACTCCGGCCTGGCGACGAAGAACCGCGCCGGGCCGTGACATGCGACGCGTCCGTTGACTCGCAGCCGGTATCGCGTGTCGGCGAAGATGTTCAGCGTTCCTGAGACCGGCTGGCCGGCCAAGGCGAACTCATGGCGGAAGAGGACCCACCGATTGCGGCCCTCGCCTTTGGGATCGCTCCAGATGTATCTGGCATGTGCTCTGGCGGTTTGATCAGACATGCTACTTGCTCCTGATTCCTGCCTCGCCGAAGCGAGCAGGCCTGGCGCCTGAAGACGGCGAGCCCAACCTAAACGACCGGGGCTTCACACTCAACTGCCCTGATTTCTTGCGGGCGTGGGCGAATTCGCCTTCACAACCGGATGCGGTTTGGTATACACTCCCGTGAAGGTGGGGATGTAGCTCAGTTGGGAGAGCGGCTGGTTCGCAATCAGCAGGTCAGGGGTTCGAGTCCCCTCATCTCCATTCGACTCGCGGGGGCATCGCCCCGCGAGT
>CAYRVX010000112.1:0-22483 GCA_964427875.1 uncultured Planctomycetaceae bacterium | reverse complement strand
GGATCGGCACGACCCGCTCGACCATCGGGGCGTTCTCGATCGCGCCCTTGTCCACTTTTCGCTTGTTGCCGATGCACGCCACCACCGTGCGGTCGCTGCCGTGGATGACGTGATCCTTCAGCCCGTGCTCGCGCACCAGCTCGATGACGTGCTCGACCTGCTCTTTCGTAGCTCCGTGTTTCATGACGATCACCATGGAAAGGCTCCCATGTCGGATGGGTTCAGGGAACGGACCGGAAAAGACGACGTTCGGCGCGGGCTGACGCGGACTCAACCGGCAGGGTTACCGGCTGCGCCAGCCCCAGGGGTAGGCGTAATCGGACGTGACCCCTTCGCGCCGGGTCCGGGCGCCGGCAAACACAACGGGCCGACCGAGCCTGCCAGTCGGCTCAAGATCAGCCCTTGCATCCTCGCTGCTGTACGTCAAGTCGGTCGTGTGTTTGCCGCTGCTCATAGCACGTTTCCGCCCGGCCGGCGTATACGGCCGTGCCGCATTGAACACATTATACCATCATATCGTCCAAGCGGCGAAGGGATTTCAGCATTTCGGCTCGATCTTCTCCAGGCCGTTCATGTACGGGCGGAGGGCCTCGGGGACGGTCACGCTGCCGTCGGCGTTCTGGCAGAGCTCCAGCAGGGAGATGAGGATTCGCGGGCTGGCGATGACGGTGTTGTTGAGCGTGTGGCAGAAGCGCACCTTGCCCTTGGCGTCGCGGTACCGCATGTTGAGCCGGCGGGCCTGGAACTCGTGGAACCGGCTGGCCGAGTGCGTCTCGCCGTAGCTTTCGCGCGAGGGCATCCACGTCTCGATGTCGAACTTTTGCACCTGCCCCTGGCCGAGGTCGCCCGTGCAGACGTTCATCACGCGGTAGGGCAGGCCCAGCACCTTGAGCACGTCCTCGGCGTTGGCGAGGATCGCCCGGTGGTGGTCGAGGGAGGCCTGCTCGTCGTTGCGGCAGATGACGACCTGCTCGACCTTGTCGAAGTAGTGGATGCGATAGAGCCCGTAGGTGTCCTTGCCGGCCGCCCCGGCCTCGCGGCGGAAGCACGTGCTCAGCGCGACGTACTTCTTCGGCAGGTCGGCCTCGTCGAGTACCTCGTCGGCGTGGTAGGCCGTCACGGGCACCTCGGCCGTGCCGACCAGGCTGAGCCGATCGCGCTCGACGAGATAGGCCTGGTCGCGCCCGACGGGGAACCAGCCCGTGCCGTACATCACCGACTCGTTGACCAGCACGGGTACGGTCAGCAGCGTGTAGCCCTTCGCGGTCATCCGGTCGACGGCCAGGCGGAGGATCGCGTGGTGAAGCAGCGCCCCCGCGCCCTTGAGGATGAAGTTGCGCGACCCGGCGAGCTTGACGCCGCGCGGGATGTCGATGATGTCCAGCGCCGTTCCCAGCTCGACGTGGTCCTTCGGCTGGAAGTCGAACCGGCGGGGCTCGCCCTCCTTGCGGATCAGGACGTTCTCGCTGTCGTCCCTGCCGACGGGCACGTCCGCCGCGGCCGGCTGGGCGGCCAGCAGCATCAGGTCGTTGAGCTTCGGCTCCAGCTCGTCGATGGTCTCGCCGAGCCGTTTGACCTCCGCCTTGAGGCCCTGCATCTCGGCGATGGCGGCGGCCTTCTCGTCACCGGTGAGCCCGGCGATCCTCTTGCCCGCGGCGTTCTGGGCGGTGCGGGCCTCCTGGAGCTGCCGCCGGGCGTCGCGGAGGGCGGCGTCGACCTCCAGCAGCCCCGGGATGTCCGCGTCGATGAGCTTCGCCCGGGCGGCCTCGATGTACCTGTCCGGGTCGTCACGAATCAGCTTGATGTCGATCATGAAGCGTGTCCTGCAAGTCCGCTGCGATCCGCGCCAGCCCCCGCACGGATCGGCACAATGATTGCACGTGCCCGCCCCGATTTCACGGGCTTTTTGCGCCGGCCGTGAGGGAGCACAAGCGTTTTGGGGAAGCGGTCGCTGCCGGAGGGCCGAAGGCCCGATTGCCGGTAGCCTCGGGCGCGAGCCCGTGGAGCTGGAGTTGCCATAATATAGAGAGCCCCCGCACGGGGGCGACTGAAGGCCTCAAACGCCCCCGTGCGGGGGCTCCGCTGCTAACGGGCCTGCATACCACGGGCTCGCGCCCGAGGCTACCAACATAGGCCCCGTTCCGGGGCTATAGCGCCTGCGCCCCCAAAAACGCTAATGCTCCCCGCCCGTCACCGGAATCCCCTGCGGCCTTGTCGCAGTCCGGCCGATTGTATTACAATGGCCGCGGCAGCTCGGATTCGCCACTCAAGATTGATGTGATCAATTGACGGTTCAGATCGAGATACACGAGGAGCAGATAGCCGCTTTCTGCCGGGCGAATCGGATCCGGAAGCTCTGGCTGTTCGGATCGGTCCTGAACGACCACTTCGGGCCGGAGAGCGACGTGGATGTCCTGGTGGAGTTCGAACCGGGGGCGAAGGTCGGCTTCCTCGACATGGCGTCCATGCAGATCGAGTTGACGGGGCTCCTCGGTCGAAGGGTGGACCTGCGAACCCCCGCGGAGATCAGCCGGCATTTCCGCCAGGAAGTGATGGACGCTGCGGAGCTTCAGTATGTACGTGGATGACGCGGCACGTCTGCGACACATGCTGGAGGCGGCCAGAGAAGCCGTCGGCTTCGCTGCGGACTCGTCGCGCGAGGACCTGGACACGGACCGGAAGCTCACCCTTGCTCTGCTGAAGTGCATCGAGATCGTCGGCGAAGCCGCGGCGCGGATCACCGAGGAGACGCGGGAAGCGCACAGCGAGATTCCGTGGTCGGCGGTCGTCGGGATGCGGAACAGGCTGGTTCACGGCTACTTCGCGATCGACCTTGACCGCGTCTGGGACACCGTCACCGTTAACCTGCCGGCGCTGGTGGCTGCGCTCGAGACGATCGTCCCGCCGGAAGGATCGAGCTGAATCCACCGGTCTTCGTACGTTACCGCGAAGCGCACCGCCGGCCCGCCGAGGGTCCCAGCCAGGGCGCCGAGTTGCAGGCAACGGCGATCCCGGCGACCACGCGAGACTTGGAATGGCCTGCGGTGAACCTCCACAGGAGCAATGTCGAATGATCAGGTCGATGCCGGTATGCGGGGCTGTCGCAGGGATCGTGGCTCTTGCCCTTCTGTTTGCGGGAACGGGCATGGGCATGGAGCTTGAGAAGTCGCTGGTGACCGGCGAGCGCATCGGCAAGCTCGCGGTGGCCGGCAGGCTCGATATCGACCTGCATGCCGTGTTCATGGTGTCCCGCACCTTCGACAAGGACACGGCGCTGCACTGGTACAACTGCGGGTACTCAGGCGGCGGCAGGCGCAACGAGGTCGGCGGGTCCTTCGGCGACTTCGGGCTGCACGTGCCCCACGCCCGGAGGGACGAGGAGTACCCTCACTGCGTGTCCACCTCGCAGTCACCGGCGGTCCGGTTCGACGGCGGCGACATCATGAAGGGGAACTTCGCCGTCGAGGACGCCGCCGCCGGCGGCGAGGACATGGCGCTCGAGGTGTGGCTACGCGACCGCAAGCCGTCGAAGGGGGAGGCGATCCTCGGCTGGCAGTCGGCCGACGGCCGCGAGACGTCCGCGCCGCTGACCTGGCCCGCGCAGTTCGCCGGCTCGGACAAGTGGCGCCACGTCGTCGTGAACTGCACGGCGGCCACGGAGACGTGGTATCTCGACGGCAGGAAGGTCTCCGCCGGGCGCCGAAAGATGATCGTCCGCAAGGGCCACCGGATGGTGCTCGGGGGCGCCTCGGCCGGGGAGCCGTCCTTCGACGGCGACCTGGCCGTCGTCCGACTGCACGAGAAGGCCCTGACCGAGGAGCAGATCGCCCATAACTTCACCGGCGGGATCCTGCTGGGGACGGAGCTGTACTCGTGGTGGCGGACCGAGAAGGACAAGTGGTGGGCCAAGGAGTCGGCGCACTTCCGCCACTGCGTGGACACCAAGGAGATGGCGGCGTGGAACGAAGGGGAAAGTAAGCGCTTCCACGAGCGCGTTCCCGGGATGTTCGAGCTGGCGGAGAAGCTCTACCACCTCTACTCCGAGAAGCTCGCACTTCGCATCGGCGTCGTGAGCAACAGGCCCGAGTACCGCGGCGACGGCATCAAGTACAAGATCCCGATCCAGCCGTCCAAGGGGAGCTGGATGGGATGGAGCGGCAAGCTGGGCTTCGGCTGGGGCTGCCAGGGGGCGGGCCACATCAATCCTCACGAGCTCGTCCACGGCTGCCAGGGCCAGACCGGCGGGGCCTTGCAGGGCAACTACTGGGAAGCCCACGCCAACTTCCCGCAGACCTACGCCGGCGTCTACCAGACGCTTCCTCCGACCTGCTGCAGCCGGGTCTGCATGTTCTTCCCCGCCAACGGCAGGTGCTACTACCACGCCCGGCTCATGTTCGAGCACCTGGCGCAGACGCCCGAGTACGGGCCGATGTTCATCTCCAAGCTCTGGTACGACGCCGGGACGGAGGACGAGAAGAACGAGTACCCGTGGAAGGCGTTCACGCGGTTCGACCCCGACCCCGCCACGCCGCTGGCCTACGAGTGGGCGAGGATGGTGCAGCGGTGTGTCACGTGGGACTTCGAGATCTTCGGCGGCAAGCCCGCCGATCTCTACAAGCAGGACGCGGCGCGGGGCAGAGACGAGATCCTGCGCTGCGGGCGCGTCCTGCTCGAGCCGGTCCCCTATGAGCAGGGCTGGTGGCGCCCGCCGATGGAGATGGCGCCTCAACAGTTGGGCTGGAACATCTGCCCGCTGAAGATCGCGTCGGACGAGGCCTCGGCCGAGCTGTCGGGCTACATCAACGAGGAGCGCGGCTCCGACTGGCGCGCGGGCTTCGTGGGCGTCGACGCCGCCGGCAAGCCGCGCTATGGCAAGATCGCCGGCCTGGGAGAAACCCTGCGATTCAAGGTGCCGAAAGACACCAAGGAGCTCTACCTGGTGGTGTGCGCCACGCCGACGAAGATCCTGGCCGTCCCGATGACGGGCGATTTCCGCTCGCCCGAGCAGGAGCGGCTGCCCTACAAGGTCGCCCTGGCGGGCTGCGAGCCGCTCGACGTGCTGATCCCGCCCAAGCCGACGGAGGCCGGCGCGAGGCACGCCAACGGCGGCGGCTTCGTCGCGTCCACGGCGCACGCCGATCCGACCGCCCACGTCGGCCCCCGGGCCCAGGTGCTCGGCAGGGCGAAGGTGCTCGGCCACGCTCGCATCGAGGACTACGCGGTCGTCAGGGACAACGCGACCGTGCGCGACCAAGCGCGCGTCAGCGGCCACGCCGTCGTCGGCGGCAACGCCACGATCCGCGACCGCGCGAAGCTCCGCGACTACGCTGCTGTCACCGGCAACACGGTGGTCCGCGACAACGCGCGGATCCTCGAGCACGGTTACACCGACAGCCGCTGCGCCGAGATCTACGGCAATGCGACCCTCAAGGGCGTCGCGTGGGTCGGCGGGCGCGCCGGGGGCACGGCGATCCTCGACGGCCACTATCGCAAGAGCAACCTCATCGACAATGGCGTGTGGTTCACCTGGAGCTGGGGGATCGGCCAGAACCCCGGCGAGCACAACATCGAGCTCGGCGGGCTCTACGCGCAGTATCTGTTCGAGGTCCAACACCCGGTGTTCGCGTGGGACACCTACGGGGCCACGCACGCCATTCTCCACGGCAAGCCCGGGACGGTGACGTACCCGGACAGGAAGGCGTCGAAGTCGCACTCCTACGTCCAGACGTACGGCAGGAAGAAGAAGGTGGAGCTCAGCGTCCGGACATCGGGCACGGCGCTGGTGCTCAACGGGCGTGACCAGTGGCTCGAACTGCCCCGGGGCGTCGCCGATCTGCACGACATGTCCATCGCCGTCACCGTGAAGCACACCGGCGGCAAGCCCGATCAGCGGCTCGTCGAGTTTGCCGCCGACGCCGCCGCGCGGATGTACCTGACCTGCGCCGACGCGACCGGGCGGCCCGCGCTGGTCGTCACCAAGGGCGGGCGGACGCAGATGCTGCGGTCTTCGGCCCCGGTCCCGCAGGGCAAATGGGCCGAGCTGACGGTCGTGCTCAGCGGCGATACGGGCATCCTCCAGATCGACGGGAAGACCGTCGCGCGAGACGATCGGATCACGCTGAACCCGGACGATCTGCGCGCGACGAGTTGCTTCATCGGGCGCGGCCTGGCGGGCGACTTCTTCGCGGGCGAGCTCGAGGGTGTGAGCATCTACAGCGTGGCGCTGGTCGACGAGAAGCCGCCGGCGCCCGACCCCGCCGAATGGGCCATCGCCCCCGTGATGGTCACCGACTCGGCCGCCGTGATGCGCGCCGCGACCGGCAAGGACCCGCTGGGCGGCGTGGAGTACCTCTTCGAGGAGACGACCGGCGGCCCCGGCGGCGACGACAGCGGGTGGCGGAAGTCGCCCGTGTTCCGCGACGACGGGCTGCGGGCCGGCTCACGGTACTCCTATCGGCTCAAGATGCGAGACGCCCACGGCAACGAGACGAAGTGGTCGAAGGCCGCCGCCCTCATCTGCGAGAAGCCCAAGGCGTTTGTCCAGAGCACCGGCCGAGAGGGCCTGGTGGTTATCGAGGCCGAGCACTTCACCCGCAAGGTCGCCGCGCCCGACGGGCACGAGTGGAAGCTCGACACCGCACGCAAGGGATACGGCGGCACCGGCGCCATGAAGGCGCTGCCCAACCGGGGAACGCAGCACGACGGCGACTTCGCGGCGCACAGCCCGCGAATGGACTACGTCATCGAGTTCACCAGGAAGGGGCGTCACTGGATCTGGGTGCGCGGCTTCGGCTCGAACCCCAACACCGATTCGATTCACGCCGGGCTGGACCTCGAGCCGGCCGACTGGGGCCGCAACGTCCAGACGGGCAGGGGCAAGTACGTCTGGATGAGGCACCCGCGGCCCTTCGAGATCCGCGAGGCGGGCGTGCGCACCCTCTCGGTGTGGATGCGTGAGGACGGCGCGCTGCTCGATCGCGTCCTCCTGACCACGGCGCCCGACCTCAAGATCGAGGGAAAGCGCGACGTCGCCACCAACGGAACGATAGGGATGGGACCTCCCGAGTCGCCGCAGAGATAGCCGGCCATCCCGCTCCGGCTGGGCGTCCAGGCGCTGATGCTCCCCGTTAGTAACCGTCAACGAATAAACTAAGCAGATGTCCAATGACGAATGCCAAATGACGAATGACGAACGCCGGCAATAGTTGCGTTCTCCGAGCGAATCGGCCTCCTTTCATTCGGCATTCGGCATTTTTCATTCGTCATTCAGAGCTCCAATTGCTGAACTTGTTTCCTGACGCTTGCTTAGCCCGCGGATTTGACACGGCGCCTGCGCGGCGGGACAATGATCCTGCTATGGCGGAAGCTTCCGAGTCTCCTGTTGTGAAGCTGATCTGCGGGATGATCTCGTCGCGCGTGGAGCTGTTCGACGCGGCCGCGGAGGAGCTGTCGCGGGCGTTCGGCCCGATCGATCATACCAGCGAGACGATGGACTTCGACTTCACGCACTACTACGACGAGCAGATGGGCGCGCCGCTGTACCGGCGGTTCGTGGGCTTCGCCGAGCCGTTCCGGGCCGGCGCGCTGGCCGATGCGAAGCTGCGGACCAACGCCATCGAGGCCGACTTCGCCCGGCGCCGCGGCGCCGGCGCCCCCCGGCCGATCAACCTCGACCCCGGATACGTCGAGAGCTCCAAGCTCGTCCTGGCCAGCATGAAGAACTTCTCGCACCGCATCTACCTCGACGGCGGCGTGTACGGCGAGGTGACGCTGCTGTACCGGCGTGGCCGCTGGGAGCCGCTGCCGTGGACGTTCCCGGATTACGCGTCGGGTCGGTACGACGGCTTTCTCACCGCGGTCCGCGGCCGGGGGGGCGGGGCCGCCGGCAAGGAGCCAGGAAGATGATCGCGATGCTGGCCGCCGCCGCCGCCGTCCTGGCGTGTGCGATCTCCTTCCTGGCCGTGCCGATCGCCGTCCGCATGGCGCACCGCTTCGGCATGGTGGACGTGCCCGGGCGGCACAAGGGGCACCGGCGTCCGACGCCGCTGCTGGGCGGCTGCGCGATCTTCGCGGCGGTGCTGATGCCCGCCCTGCTGGCGCTGTCGCTGGCGGCCATCTGGGCCTCCGAGGGCCCGCCCGGCTGGCTGCCGGAAGATGTCGCCATCCACGTGCACGGGGCGGCGTCCAAGGCGCCGCAGGCCGTCGGCATCCTCGCCTGCGCGCTCGTCCTGCACGTCGTCGGGCTCATCGACGACCGCAAGCAGCTCGGGCCGTGGCTCAAGCTCGTCGCCCAGGCCGTCGTCTGCTCGGCCGCCGTCCTGCTGCTGGGCGTCCGGGTGCTGACGGCCATCGGCAACTGGCCGAGCATCCTCCTGACCATCGTCTGGCTGATCACGATCACCAACGCCTTCAACTTCCTGGACAACATGGACGGCCTGTCGGCGGGCGTGGCGGCGATCTGCTGCGCGGCGCTTCTGGGCGCCGCGGCCGGCATGGGGCAGTTGTTCGTCTCGGCGTGGCTCTGCGTGATGCTCGGGGCGCTGCTGGGCTTCCTTCCGTACAACTTCCCGCCGGCGAAGGTCTTCATGGGCGACGCCGGATCGCTCGTGATCGGCTTCCTGCTGGGCGTGGCGAGCTGCCTGACCACCTACGTCGAGATCAAGCCCGGCCGGACGTACGACCTTTACAGGGCCTTCGTGCCCCTGGTGCTGATGGCCGTGCCGCTGTACGACATGCTCAGCGTGATCACGCTTCGCCTTCGCGACCGCAAGAGCCCGATGGTGGGCGACCGGCGGCACTTTTCGCATCGGCTGATCCGGCGGGGCATGAGCCCGCGGGCGGCCGTCTCGACGATCTACCTCTGCACGGCCGCCACGGCCATCGCCGCCAGCCTGCTGCCGCACGTGGACAACGTCGGCGCCGTCCTCGTCTTCGCGCAGACCGGCGCGATCCTGCTGGTCGTGGCGCTGCTGGAATTCACCAACGCCAGGTCGAGATCATGACCGCCTCGTCCCGCTTGACTGATGACGTCCCGGCCGGGCCAAGGGCCGCCCGCGGCCGCACGCTGAACACCGCCGCCTTCGTCCTCCTCGTGGCCTGCGCGGCGGCCAGGTGCTTCCTGGCCGAGCTGCCGTTTGAGGGATCGGCCCTTCAGTTCGTGCCCGACCGCCCGGCCGCGCGCCCCGTCCGCGCGGACCCCGCCGGCGACAACCCGATAGCCTACCAGGCCGACCGGTCCCAGTTGTCCCGAATGACCTTCGCCGTGCTGCTACTGGCGGCGGGCGCCCTGTGGGCGCTCGGCGGGGCGGCTGCGGGCAGGCTGACCGTCCGGCACGGGCACGTCGCCGTGCTGATCCTCCTGTTCGCCGTGCTCTCGCTGATCTCGGCCCTCGGCGCCTCGAACCGCCGGGCCGCCCTGAGCACGTGGATCGAGCAGCTCTCCCTGCTGGGCGCGGGCTTCCTGGCGATCCAACTGTGCGCCGACCGCAAGCGGTTCGCGATGCTCCTGGCCGTGCTGGCGGGCCTGGGCGTCGCGCTGGCGGCAAAGGGCCTTTGGCAGCTTGCCGTGGAGGTGCCCAGGCGAGCGGCCGACTTCCAGGCCCACCGCCTCGAGCGCCTGGCGGGTTTCGGCTGGGACCCCAACACGCCGCAGGCGGCCTTGATCGAGGCCAGGGTGCTCAGCCCGGCCGTCACCGGCTTCTTCGCGCTGGCCAACCCGTTCGGCTCGCTGCTGATCGTGCTGGCCTTCGCCGCGGCGGGCCTGGCCGTCGACAAGCTCCACGCCGTGGTCGTCTCCCGGCGCGTCCGCCAGGGGCGGCGGAAGAAGGGCGAGGTGGACCTGCCGACGCTGGCCGCGGGCCTGGCCACCCTCGCCGCCGTGCCGGTCGCCGCCGCCCTGATCCTCACCCGAAGCCGCGGGGCGATCCTCTCGGCCGTCCCGGCCGGCCTCGGGCTCACCGCCGTGCTCGTCTGGGGGCGAAGGCTCGCGCGGCACTGGCGGAAGTGTCTCATCGGCCTCGCCGCGGCCGCCGCACTGGGCGGCGGCGGTGTCCTGGCCTACGGGCTGAAGTACGATTCGCTTCCGGGCAAGACGATGACGTTCCGCTGGCACTACTGGACGGCCTCGGCCGGGATCATCCGCGGCCGCTCGCTGCTCGGCGTCGGGCCGGGCAACTTCTCGACGGCCTACCTCCAGTCCCGACGCGACGAGGCGGAAGAAGACATCCAGATGCCCCACAACGTCGTGGCACACGCGCTGGCGCAATACGGTGTGCCGGGCGGGCTCTGCTACCTGGGCGTCCTGGGCTGTCTGCTGGTCGGCTGCGCCCGCCCGAGAGACCCCGAGCCGCCCGTCGCCGCCGACGCCTCGGTCAACTGGCGGGGGGCCTGGATGATCCTCGCCGCGGTCGTGCTGGCGACGCTGGGCGCCCGAATCCTCTACGGTCAGGCGATCGGCGGGGCGGCGCCGGCCGTGCTGAGCTCGGCCGTGCCGATCGCGGTGCTGGCCGCGGCCCTGGCGTGGACGAGCTGGTCCGGCGGCGGGCGATGGGGCATACCCCCCTGGTCGGCCGGGGCCGCGCGGGCCGCGCTGGGCTGCGGCGCCGCGGCCTTCGTCCTGCACAACATGGTGACGTACAGCCTGTGGATGCCCGCGCCGGCGAGCGTGTTCTACCTGGCGGCCGGGGCGTGCGCGGCCCGGTCGGGCGGCGCGCGGGCGCGAACGCTTCGCCTTGGCGCCTGGGCGGTCGCCGGCGGCGGCGCCGCGGCCGTCGCGGCGGCGGTGGTGCTTCTCTGGCTGCCGGTGCGGCGAAGGACGTATCACACCGCCGGGATGCTGTCGGGCCTGGAGCACGACCTCACGCACGTGGCCGTGGAGGAGGCCCGGCTGGCCGCGGCGGCCGACCCGCTCGACGCGCAGGCCGCCGCGGACGCCGCGCAGGTCGCCATGATCCGCATGCGGATTTCCAAGGCTCGCGGCGGCGCCCTGGCGCGGGAGGCCGTCGAGCTGGCCGAACAGGCCATTCGTCGCGACCGCGACAATCACGCCCACCACCGCATGGCGGGCAACATCGCCTGGACGCTGGCCATGTGGGCCAGCCCGAAGTTCGCCCTCGCCGTCGCCACGGGCAACGAAGGCTTCCTCGCCGGGCGGACGAACGAGGCCGAGGTGTTCTGGAGCCGTGCGGAGATGGCCCCGGCGGCGTTCGGCCCGGCCGCCGACGCCGTCGAGCATCTCGCCCGCGCCGTTGAGCTCAACCCCAGGGACAGCCGCCTGCGGATCGACTTCGCCGGCGTGCTGTGCGACACGCAGCGCCTCCGGGAGTGCCTCCGGCAGCTCGACGAGGCCGTCCGCCTCGACGCCACGCTGCCCGGCGAGAGCGTCGCGAAGCTCGCGCCCCCCGAGCACGGGAGGATCGAGATGCTCCGGGCGCGGGCGAGGCTGCTCCTGTCGCTGCGCGATGAGAAGGGCCGGGCTGAGTCCCAACCGGCGACGGCGAAAGCGGCCGGTGCGCCATCTCTCGCCCGGCCCGCCCCGGCGGCGGAGGCGCGCTGGCCCGGCATTCGCGAGGGCCATTACGTCAACTGGGTCGGGCGGGTGTGGAACACGCGGAAGCGGGCCAAGATCAGCCAGGCCGGCGGCGTCGGGACGCTCGGCCAGCGCAACGGCACGGGCACGTACCTCGGCGAGGAGAGGGTCAACGGCGGGATCGTCGAGCTCGACGTCAAGTTCGACGCCGGGTACCTCGCGCCCCAGGGCGGCGGGAAGCACTTCCTGGAGATCATGAGCTGGATGGCCGACCGCGGCGACCGCGAGGCGATCCGCGCCAAGCCGTCCAGCCGCATCGAGCTGGCGAACCTCGGCGACCGGCCGCGGTGCATCGTCTGGAACTACGGGCCGCACTTCCAAGGGCGGGCGACGAGGATCTTCCCGATCGGCCCGGCCTTCAAGCCCGACCGCTGGTACCGCGTCCGTTTCGACTGGTCGTACCGCCAGCCGGGCGGACAGGTCACGATCCACGTCGACGACCGGTCCTACTCCGAGAAGTTCGAGCTCGTGAAGGGAACCATCGGCCCGGGGCGGTTCTTCCTCTTCGGGCACGTCGAGACGACGCAGCCGCAGGGGCGCCTGCACTTCCGGAACTTCAAGGTGAGCGGGCGGAAGTGAGGCGGCGGACTACCGGGCCTTTGTGAGCCTCCTGAACTGGCGGTCGGCGATCTTGCGCATGTTCCCGCCCTTGCCGGTGGAGCGGTCGCGCTCGAGCCGGGCGATGAGGCGCTCGATCTCGGCGGCCTTCACCGGCAGCTCGACGGTCCTGTTCTCAAAGCCCGCCAGGTACATGGCGTTGGACAGCTCCAGCTCGTTGAGGCCCTCCCTGCCCGTGCAGTACATCTGCGAGCCCCTCAGGACATGCGCCGCGAAGGCCCTGATGATCATCAGGTGCCTGCCGCCGGGGTCCTTGGGCAGCTTGACCTCGCTCCACGTGATCTTCTGCTCGGCCCCGCCGGCGAAGGCCTTCTTCGAGCCCGTGATGTGCCGGCTGACGGGCTGCTTGAGCCTCCCGAGCGTGATCTTGCGCCCCTTGCAGATCAGCGTGCCCTCATCGCCCGAGAGGGTGAACTGCTCGATGCCGGGCTCCTCGGCGGTGGTGGCGTAGATGTAGCCGACCTTGCCCTTGCCGTAGTCCAGCAGGAAGTTGGCGGTGTCCTCGACCTCGATCCGGTGGGCGCGGGTGTGGACCATGCCCATCACGCGCTTCGGCATGCCGCCGATCCACTGGAACAGGTCGAGGTGGTGGGGGGCCTGGTTGATGAGCACGCCGCCGCCCTCGCCGTCCCACGTGCCGCGCCACGCGCCGCTGTCGTAGTAGGCCTGCGTGCGGAACCAGCTCGAGCAGATCAGCTCCACGCGGAAGACCTCGCCGATCGCCCCGCCCGCGACGAGCCGCTTGAGCTTCCGCATGTCCCCGCGCGTGCGGTGGTGCAGGACCACGCCGAAGGCGACCCGCCGCCTGCCGCACTCGGCGACCATCGCGCGGGCGTGGCCGATCCGCGAGGCCACCGGCTTCTCGCACAGGACGTGCAGCCTCCGCCGGGCGGCGTGGATGGCCAGCGGCGCGTGCCAGTAGTGCGGCGTGGCGATGATGACCGCGTCGATCAGCCCGGAGTCCATCATCGCCGCGGCGTCGGTGAAGTGCGGGACGTTCAGCTCGGCGCCGAACCGCCCGGCCTTGGCCTCGACGATGTCGCAGACGGCGCCCAGCCGCACGTCCCTGCCGCCGTCGCGGGCACACCAGCGCGAATGGGCCGACCCCATGTTCCCCAGCCCGATGACGCCGAATCGCACCTTCTTCATCGCGGTCTCCAGCTTTGCCGTGAAGTCGTCTCCGAAAGGCAGGGAGTGTATGGCCGGCCCGCGGGGATTTCAAGCGTCGCTGCAAACAGCTTTCCCTGGCCGCGTCCGCTCGGTTATCATGGACGTATGCTTCAAAGAGTGCGCGTGAAGATCGAGGGGCTGCGCGAGCCGCGCGAGGCGCTGAAGATCGCGCAGATGGGCGCCGACGCGATCGGCATGGTCTTCGCCGAATCGCCCCGGTGGATCTCTCCCGAGCAGGCGCGGGCCATCGTGGACGTCCTGCCCCCGTGGGTCGCCACGGTGGGCGTCTTCGTCGACGCCGAGGCCGCGACGATCAACCGCGTCGTCGAGCGGACGCACGTCGGCTGCGTGCAGCTCCACGGCGACGAGCCGCCGGAGATCGTCGGGCTGATCGACCGCCCGTGCATCAAGGCCTTTCGCGTGCGGGACGAGGGCTGGCTGGGCCAGGTGAGGAGCTGGCTCGACGCCGTCGAGGCGCCGAGCAACCTCGCCGCGATCCTGCTGGACGCCTACGACCCCAGCGCCCGCGGCGGCACGGGCAGGCAGTTCAACTGGGACATGGTCGCCGACGCCCGCGCCGGCGGCGGACTGGCCGGGCTGGACCCCATCATCCTCGCCGGCGGGCTCGACGCCGACTGCGTCGGGCGGGCCATCGACCTCGTCAAGCCCTGGGCCGTCGACGTCGCCAGCGGCGTCGAAAAGGCCCCCGGCGTCAAGGACCTCAAGAAGGTCGCCCGCTTCATCGAGGCCACCCGAGAGGGCGACGTCCTCGCCAGCGAGTTCTGGCTCTAGGCCGGGTTCTTCACCGCAGAGACGCGGAGATCGCAGAGGTTCTTAAAATGCAAGACGTTATGGCCGATTATGCACGTTTGCACCGAGACACTCCGTTTATTCGGGTTTTCAGGCCCCCTGCCGTCCAGGGCGGACGTCTACACATCGATGCCTCTGTTTGCCAGTCTTAAGGCAGCAAATCTCTCTGCGGCCTCTGCGCCTCTGCGGTAGACGGAAGATGCGGGCTAAGCCTCACCACGTGTACTCGACCGTGTAGGTCACCTTCGTCTCGCCGTCCTTGGGAACCTGGACGTCCCAGGCGACGGTTCGGCTGTCGAGCTTGACGTAGTCGCGCGATTTGGCAGTAATGGCCCAGTTCTGTTCGCGGTACATGGGCTCCTTGATCCGCACGGCGACGCCTTCCTCCTTGTGGTTCCGGACGATGATCTCGATGCTCTCCTTCATCCAGTACTGGCCGTGCTCAACCTGGTAGTCCGTCTGCTTGCGCTCGCCGGCGATGAATTTCAGCCGGGTGCTCGCGTAGGTCTTGCCCGAGTAGTTCTCCACGCTGACCCAGCCGGACAGGTCGGCGCGCTCGTCCTTCTGGTCCACGACCAGCGTGTACTCGGCGTGCCAGGCCAGCCCGTCGGTCTGGTAGGTGAAGTTCGCCAGGTGCCCGCCGGGCTTCTTCGTGGCGACCTTCCACAGCAGCGTCGGGCGGGTGCGAAGCCCCTTGGGCATCTCGCCGAAACGGACGCTGCGGATCTCCTCCTGCGAGACGGACAGCAGGCTGCCGGACTTGTCCATCAGGATGACGCCCGCCGGCATCGGGCCGGGACGGCCCGCGAAGACCCCGCCGTGTTCCCATATGCCCCCCGCGTCCTCAAAGCTCAGCAGCGTGCCGGAGTAGGACTCCTTTTCGCCGCGGAGGACGACGTGCTTCCCCACGTATTTCTCCAGCAGCCGCCAGGAAGAGACCACGTCGTACTGGAAGTTCTGCTCGAGCACCTTGGCCGCAGGGTCCGTGAGGCTCTCGAAGCGCACCGTCGTCGGATCGATCAGTGCGGCGACGTTCGTCACGGTCACCTCCCCGTCGGGAGGAATCTCCAGCTCGCGCGTCTCGCTCACCACACCGAACCGGGGGTACACCGTCAGGGCCGCACCCTCCTTGGGCCCCGCCGCCACAGCGCCCGCCGCGGGAATCAAGACCGCAACCATCCAACTCGCCCTTGTCATGGTCCGTCTCCTTGTCTTGGGATTGCACGCTGCCCAACGACTCGCCGCCCCAACATCCATTCTATCGCGCGATCCGGTGAGAGTCCACTGCTGCGAAGCTCGCGGGGGCATGAGCGTTTTGGGGAACAGCCGCTTCTGGAGGGCCGTAGGCCCGACTGCCGGTAGCCTCGGGCGCGAGCCCGTGGACCTGGAGTTGCCATAGTAGAGAGCCCCCGCACGGGGGCGACTGAAGGCCTCAAACGCCCCCGTGCGGGGGCTGGGCTCATAACGGCCTGCATACCACGGGCTCGCGCCCGAGGCTACCAACATATGCCCCGTTCCGGGGCTATGCCGCCCGCGCCCCCAAAACGCTAATGCTCACGAAGCCCGCGCAAGGAATGGGCCCCGCCGCCCGGACAGCAACGAGGCCCCGTCTGTCTGAGCCAAGAGGCCGGCGAACGAATCACCACGTGTACTCGACCGTGTAGGTCACCTTCGTCTCGCCGTCCTTGGCGACCTTGGTGTCCCAGGCGACGGTTCGGCTGTCGAGCTTCGTGTGCTCGCGGCTCTCCTCGACGATCTTCCAGGTCAGCCAGCGGTAGAGCGGCTCCTTGATCCGCACGGTGACGTCCTCCTCCTTGTGGTTGCGGACCTTGATCTCGACGGACTCGCTCATCCACTTGCGGCCGCTCTCGACGCGGAAGTTCGTCTGCCGCCGCTCGCCGACGATGTCGAAGGCGTTGCCGATCCGCAGGCTGAGCTCCTCGTCCTTCGGCGTGTGATCGATCTTCTCTTCGCCGATGAACTCCAGGGCCTTGTCGTCGGGGTCCTGCTTGTAGACGCGGACCTTCCCGGCCGGCAGGGGCATGCCCAACTGGTTCTGCCTGGTGTTCTTGAACTCGATGAAGACGTTGACCTTCTTGGGGCTGGTCACGCCGTAGGCGCGGTCGGTGTAGCGACTGCCGTAGTTCCACCGGAAGGTGCCCAGCGGGTTGTAGAGGTACTTCTTGGCGACCTTGACGCCGCGGGCCGGGGTGAACATCTCGAGCTGCTTGATCTCGCTGTCGGCCACCGTGCTGGGGCGCGGCAGCGTGTACATGTGGTACTCGAAGAAGGCCTTCTCCTGCATGGGCGCTGCGGCGGGGGCTTTCCCCATGCCGCGGGCGCGGTGCAGCACGCGGGGTTGGTCCTGCACGCGGCGGACGTCGCCGGCGATGAACTTCATCTTCGCCTCGCGATACGTCTTGCCCGAGTTGTTCTGCACGCTCACCCAGCCGGAGAGGTCCGCCTGGCGATCGTCGCCGCCGAGCACGAGGACGTACTCCGCGTGCCAACTGATGTTGCTGGCCTGATAGGTGACCTCGGCGAGGTGCCGGCCGGGCTTGGCCGTCGCGACCAGCCAGACGAGCGTCGGGCGCGTCAGCAGCCCGCCGGGCAGCGCCGAGAAGCGGATGTCCCGCACGTTGTCCGGGCGCTGCACCATGACGATCTTGCCGTCGGCCTGCTTGAGCACGAGCTGGCGGGCGTCGAAGCTCAGCAGCACCCCGGCGTATGTGCCCTTGCCCTCGCAGATCACGTCTATCTGCTTGTCGATGTACTTCCGCAGGAGCTTGTCGGCCGAGACCAGGTCGTACTGGTAGTTCTGCTCCAGCAGCTTGGCCGCCGGGTCCGTGAGGCTCTTGAAGTGCACGGTCGTCGCGTCGATCCGGCTGGCGACGTCGGTGAACTTCACGAGGCCGCCTCGGGCGATGTCCAGGCTGCGGATCTCGCGGACCACGCAGTACCCGCCGTTGTAGACGGTGACGGCCACGCCTTCCTTCTCCTGGGCGCCGGCCGGGACGGCAATCGCCATCATCAATCCCAATGCGATCCAGTATCTGACGTTCATCTTCCTGCTCCTTCTTCTCTTCGAGGGTTCTTGTGTTCCCTACTGCCTACTGCCTATTGCCTTCCTCGCCATCATGCGGCGAGCTCAGGCCTCCGCCGCTGGTGGGGTTCCACCGGTAGGTGAAGTCCACGTCCACGGCCTGGTCGGCCTTGACGGGCACGTCGATCTCGACGGTGCCCACCTCGCGCACGCGCCAGCGGAAGCCCTTGCACTCGGCCGCGTAGGTGCTCCTGGGGACGGTGACCATCACCGTGACGTTGACGTCGTAGTCCTTGTGGTTGCGGACCTGGTAGCGCCACGTGGCCTTATGGTCGTGGCCGCGGCGGCTGTAGTCCGTTCGTTTGGCCGAGCAGACGATGTCGAAGGCAAAGCCCCACGGCAGGCGGAGCTTCTCGTCCTTGGGCGTGTGGTCGATGGTGGTCTTGGCCACGTACGTCTGGAGGCCTTCGGGGTCGGGGGCGTAGAGGCGGACCACGCCCTTCGGCAGCGGCTTGCCCAGGCCGTTGGCCTCGGAGTTGACCAGCTCGCTGACGACGCGGGCGGCCGTCTTGTTAACGCTCGGGTTGTAGACGTAGCCGCGCGTGAGCTTCAGGCCGCCGCCGCTGACCATCTCGAGCTGCTTCGTCTCGGCGTCGCGGAGCGTCGTCGGGCGAGTCACCGTGTACAGGTGGTACTCGAAGAACGACTTCTCCGTCATGACGGGAACGCGAAGTCCCTCCCCGCGCTCATTCAAAGAGAACAAGCTGATCACTCTGGTCTGGACGGGCGGCTTGATCAGGTTCACGTCGCCGGCCATCAGCTTCAGTTGGGCGTCCTTGTACGTCACGCCGGAGAAGTTGTTCACCGTCGCGTAGCCGACGAGGTCGGCCAGGTCGATGATGTCGGCGATGGCCTCGGCGTCGCGGAGCTCCTTCCGCATGCGTCCCGGGCGGAGCTTCAGCACGTAATCCGCCCGCCACTGGAGGCCGCGGGTCAGGTACGCCACCTCGAACTGCTGCCTGGCCGCCGCGCGGTTGGCCAGCTCCCAGACGAGCGTCGGCCGGCTCAGCAGGCCCTTCGGCAGCTTGGCGAAGGTGACGCCTCGTATGTTCTCGCGGGAGACGTTCCGCGGCCCGGCGCCGTCCGGGCGGATCACGAGCGTCGCGGCGTCGAAGCTCAGCAGCGTGCCGGTCACGCTCCGGCCGTCCTGAAACACGACGGTGATCGGCTTGTCGACGTGCCGCTTCAGGACCGCCGCCGCGGAGGCCAGGTCGTACTGGTAGTTCTGCTCGAGGATGCCCAGGGCCTCCGGCTGGTCGAGGCTCCGCAGGCGGACCGTGTCGGGCAGGATGCCGCTGGGCACGTTGGTGAAGCGGACCTGGGAGACGCCCTCCGGCAGGCGGCGGACGAGCCGCTGGTCTCGCACCAGGGCGATGCCCTGCCAGACGGGTTGGCCTCCCCACCACGCCACTGGTTGGATGGGCTGCGCCTGGCCGCCGATCTGCATCGGCTGCTCGATCTGCACGAGCCGCTGGTGTTGGTGCAATTGCTGCATCTGTCCCGGCGGGCTGCGCCATCCTTCCGGCTGGGAGAGGATCGTCAGCGACACGCCGAGGCGCTCGATCTCGACGGGCCCGGCCTGGGCGACGGCCGTCTCGACGGCCAGATCGTGGAGGATCCACGCGCCGGCGATCAGGATGGCCGCCGCGGTCGCCGCAGCCGCCTGGAACCAGCGCCGCTGGGAGACGCTCGCCCCGCGCGCATGCGTTCGCTTAGCCGCGGCGACGTCGAAGCCCGCCGCCGCCGGCTCGCCGGCCGCGTAGTCCGCCACCGCCGACCGGGCGAAGCGAAGCGCCTCCACCTCCCTGCGGCAGGACGGACACTCGGTGAGGTGCCGATGGATCGCCGCCTGCTCCTCGGCAGGCAGCTCGTCGTATACCAGGTCGATCAGTTTCTCGCGGATGGCGTCGCAGTTCATGACTGTGCCTCCGGCCGGAAGCGACTCAGCTCGTCGGCCAGCTTCAGCAGGGCGTATCGCACGCGGCTCTTGGCCGTCGCGATGGGTATCTCCAGCACGGCGGCGACCTGGCGGAACTTCAGCCCCTGGCCTTCCCGCAGGGCGAGGGCCTCGCGCTGTTCGGCGGGCAGTGCGGCGACGGCGAGGCGAACGGCCTCGCACAACTCGCTTCGCGCCGCGGCCGCGTGAGGTGTCGGGCTCGCTTCGGGCAGCTCCATCGCTTCGGTCATGGGTTGCACCTGCGGGCGGCTTCGCTTCCGCCGCAGCCGGTCCCGCCAGTGGTTGCGGGCGATCGTAAAGATCCACGTTCTCGCCTCGGCCCGGCCGTCGAAACTGTCGCGGCTGCGCCAGGCCCTCAGCAGGGCCTCCTGTGCGACGTCCTCGGCCTCGTGCCATGTCCCACATTGAAGGTACATGTAGCGTCTCACCGGCCCGAACGCCTCGGCGATGGCCCGGCGCAGCGGCTCCGCCCCGGACCCGCTGCCGCCGCCGTCCGGTTGCGTCTCGCGAGCGCTCTGGGCGTCGTTCGTCGCCACCTGCCGTCCTGTCGTCGTTGACTTGCCCCTTTAGACGCCCCGCGACCGCGGAAAGACTTGTCCGATGTGCCATTTTCGTGCTTTTCCCGTTCGACCGGGAGAAAAACAGGGAAAAACGCTTGACAGATTTCGGCCCACAGGCGATATTGGCATATTCGATTTCAGTCATTAAGGCCGTCACGATGCCGGACACTGCCACTACTCTGAAGGCCTTGGCCGAGAACACCCGGCTGCGGATCCTCCGGCTGGTCTCCATGCAAGAATTTGCGGTGACAGAGCTTGTGGATATACTCGGCGTTCGCCAGTCTCGGGTCTCGCGGCACCTTGCGGTCCTGCGGAACGCCGGTCTGGTCCAGGATCGTCGCGAGGGCAACTGGGTGTACTACCGCCTGAGCGCCGCCGACCTCTCGCCGTTTGCCGGGGCGCTGTGGGAGGCGATTCGCCAGAGCCAGGCCGAGTCGGAGTTCTTCCCGGAGGACCTGACGCGCCTCAAGGACGCGCTGGCCAAGCGCAAGGCCCGCAGTAAGGCATACTTTGACGCCGTGCGGACGGAGTGGGACCATATTCGCCGGACCTACATCGACGATGTCCTTTCGCTGGTGGTGGCGTCCAGCCTGGTCCGCCCCGACGCGGTGGTGGCCGATCTGGGCCCCGGCACGGGCGAGATGCTCGTCTCCCTCGCCTCCGCCGCTGCGAAGGTCATCGCCGTGGACCACTCCGAGAGCATGCTGGAGGTCTGCCGCCGGCGCATCCGCCGCGGCGGCCTGGAGAACGTCGAGCTGCGCCTCGGCGACGCCGAGGGCCTGCCCATCGCGGACGGCGAATGCGACACGGCGTTCAGCAGCATGCTGCTGCACCACCTGGCCGACCCGGCCGGCGGCGTGCGGGAGATGGCGCGGATCGTCCGCCCGGGCGGGAAGGTCGTCATCAGCGACCTGGTGAAGCACGATTACGACTGGACGCGCGAGGTGATGGCCGACGTGTGGCTGGGCTTTGACGAGCAGCAGGTCCGCCGGTGGCTCGCGGCGGCCGGCCTGGCGGACGTGCAGTACTCCTCCGCGCCGGTCCCGTCTCCGCGCGAGCCGGATTCCCCCGCGAGGCTGCGGGCCTTCATCGCCACGGGCACGAAGCCGTGGAAGCAAGCCGATGCCAAAGAGACAGAACGTCACGTGACCCAATACAGGAGTTGAGACGATGGCAAGAGCAAAACGGTATGACGTCAAGGACCTGAAGCTGGCCGCCGAGGGCAAGCGGCGGATACTCTGGGCGGACAACGACATGCCCGTCCTCGCGCGGGTCCGCCGGCGGTTCACGAAGGACAAGCCGCTGGCGGGCCGGCGAATGAGCGCGTGCCTGCACGTGACGGCCGAGACCGCCAACCTCTGCCGCACCCTGACCGCCGGCGGGGCCGACCTCGTGCTCTGCGCGTCCAACCCGCTCAGCACGCAGGACGACGTGGCCGCCAGCCTCGTCAAGGACTTCGGCACCAAGGTCTACGCCATCACCGGCGAGGGCCGCAGGACCTACTACGATCACATCCGGGCCGCCTGCGAGCACCGCCCGTCGGTGACCATGGACGACGGGGCCGACCTGGTCAACGCCCTGCACGGCGAGATGAGCCGCTGTGCCGGCGACGTCATCGCCTCGATGGAGGAGACCACCACCGGCGTGATCCGCCTCCGCGCGATGGCCGAGGCCGGCGTGCTCAAGTTCCCCGTCATCGCCGTCAACGACGCGGCCACCAAGCACCTCTTCGACAACCGGTACGGCACCGGCCAGAGCACGATCGACGGCATCATCCGCGCGACGGACATCCTGCTGGCCGGCAAGAACGTCGTGGTGGTGGGCTACGGATGGTGCGGCCGCGGCGTCAGCACCCGCGCGCGGGGGGCCGGGGCCAACGTCATCATCTGCGAGGTCGATCCCGTCCGCGCCCTGGAGGCGGCGATGGACGGCTTCCGCGTGATGCCCATGAAGCAGGCCGCGAGGATCGGCGACCTGTTCATTACCGTCAGCGGCGACATCCACGTCATCGACGAGGCGCACTTCAGGGCCATGAAGGACGGCGCGGTCGTCTGCAACAGCGGGCACTTCAACGTCGAGCTGAACCTGCCCGCCCTGGCCAGGCTCGCCAAGGGCAAGCCCGTCGAGGTCCGCAGGAACGTTCAGCAGTACACCCTCGCCGGCGGAAAGCGGATCTTCCTGCTCGCCCAGGGCCGGCTGGTCAACCTCGCCTGCGCCGAGGGCCACCCCGCCTGCGTCATGGACATGTCCTTCGCCGGCCAGGCCCTCACCACCGAGTACGCCCTCGCCAGCGCCGGCAAGCTCGACGTGGCCGTCCACCCCGTGCCCAAACGCATCGACGACTGGGTCGCCCGCCTGAAGCTCAAGACCATGGGCCTCGCCATCGACAAGCTCACGCCCGAGCAGAAAAAGTACCTCACCTCGTTCGACATGGGCACGTAGCGGCATTGAAGCCGGCAGTAGCCGGTATCCAGCAGCCCGTAGCCAGTTCGCCCCCAGGCGGGGAAACCGTATGAACCTGTACCCAAAGGCTGTTACCGGCCACTGGCTACGGGCTACTGGCTACGATTCAGTCGGCGCGAGCCACTTTGTGGTCATGCGGCAAGTGTTACCGGACATGCGATCGTCCTGAACCATGCCTCGAACGGGGATGTCAATCCGGCACAGCTACGGGGCGG
>CAYRVX010000111.1:0-22484 GCA_964427875.1 uncultured Planctomycetaceae bacterium | reverse complement strand
GTTCGCCCCGTCGGCGTCCATGCGGAACAGGTTGCCCATGATGTGGCGGTTGCACATGCAGAACTTCGGCTCGCGGGTCGAGCTGAACGCGATCCGCCCGTCCGGGAGGTACAGCGGGTCGAAGTCGCTCACGCCGCCGCCGAACGTGAGCTGACTCAGGCCGCTCCCGTCGGCCTTGATCTCGTGGATGTGGTAATCGTCCTTGACGTCGCGGCGCATGGAGAAGAGCACCTTCCGGCCGTCGAAGCTCACCTCCGGGTCGCGGATCACGCCGGCGGGCGCTTCCAGCAGCGTGCGCACCTCGCCGCTGCGGACGTCAACGGCCTTGAGCGCCCCCTTGCCCCGGAAGCTGCCCGTGTTGATCTCGCCCGTCTGGAACATCGTGGCCGTGTTGTGGTGGTCGCCGCGGTACTGCTGGCGCACGACGAAGAGGATCGCCCGGGCCGAGACCAGAGGGCTCGCGATCAGCGCCTCGCGCTGAAGGGCGAGGAAATCCCCCTGGAGCTTGTCGCGCGCCCGGCCTTCGGCCGTCTTCAGCCGCCGCTCGATGTCGCCCAGCCTCGCCAGGTACGTCGCGCCGTCGGGATACCGCCGGCCGAACGTGGCCGTCAGGTCCGCGATCGCCGCACGCAGCGTCTGGCAGGTGCCCGCCGGGGGCAATTCCGTCACTCGGCGGCCGCGCTTGCCGCGGCGCTCGGCGCCCTTCACTTCCGCTGACGCGCCGGGCCACGAGAGCCCCACGAGCAGGGCCGTCGCAGCCGCCAGGGCACACGACCTCATCGACATCTCCACGTGCTGAGCCTCGTTCAAGCGGGCCGGGACCTTCACGCCGGCCGCCGTACGTAGTTTAACATGGCCCGCCGACGCTCGTTGCGGAGAGATTCCTGCGGCCCGCGCGCCGGCCGACGGGCGCTCTTGCGGCATTCGCCGCGGGGGGGTATGGTCTACGGGTCCCGTGAACGCCCTCTTGGGAGAAACCAACGTGACCGACTGCATCGAACTGGCCGCCCGGCTGGGAAAGGCCATGGCCGACTCGCCGGAGGCCGTCGCGCTGCGCGCCGCGCGAGAGGCGCTCAAAGCCGAGCCCGAGCTGACCACCACGCTTGGGGAATACCAGAAACAGGCGGACAAGATCGCCGGGCTCGAGCGCGAGCAGAAGCCCGTCGGGGTGGAGGACAAGCACAAGCTCCAGCAGCTCAACGACAATCTCGTGGCGTCGGACGTGTTCAAGAAGTTCACCGCCGCCCAGGTCGAGTACGTGGACCTCATGCGAAAGGTCAACGACGCCATCCGAAAGGAGCTGGCGGAGACGGAGAAGTAACCCGCCGCCCGCCGCCGGACACTCGGGAAGGCGGGCGTGCCGCCCGCCGCTGAACCGACCGGCGCCGGACCCCGCACGGTCGTTCAGAGGTACTTCCGCGCGGTGTGCTCGGCGGCTTGGCGGATCATGTCGCCGATCTCGGCGGCGAGGTTGGCGGCGTCCAGGCCGGCCTCGGCGAGCTGCTCGCCTCGGGCGGCGTGGGCGATGAAGCGGTC
The DNA here is from genome assembly GCA_964427875.1 of uncultured Planctomycetaceae bacterium. Taxonomy (GTDB): domain Bacteria; phylum Planctomycetota; class Phycisphaerae; order SM23-33; family SM23-33; genus CAYRVX01. Next base: position 20,948 of record CAYRVX010000111.1, on the reverse strand, counting down.
CGGCAGGCCGAGCAGGCGGACGTTGTCGGCCCGCAGGCCCCGGGCGGCGGCGAGCTCCATGACGGCCGCACCGAAGCCGCCGATCGTCGAATGGTCCTCGCAGACCAGGACGGGTTTTCCCGCGTTGATCAGGCGGGTGATACGGGGTGTGTCCAGGGGCTTGGCGAACCGTGCGTTGACGACGGCGACCTCGATGCCCTGCTCGTTGTGGAGGATGTCTGCGGCCGCCATGGCCGGTTCGACGGCCGTGCCGTAGCACAGAAGCGTCCCGTCGTCGCCGGCGCGCGTGACCCGGGCGCGGCCCAGCTCAAACGGCGGGCACTTGCCGGGAAGTTCCGGCGGCACGACGTCGCGCGGGTATCGTATGGCGGCGGGGAAGTCGCCGGAGAGGGCGAACTGAAGCGCCGCCCGCAGTTCCGCCGCGTCGGCCGGGGCCATCAGGACCATCCCCGGCAGCGGGCGGAGGTAGGCGATGTCCATGAAGCCGTGGTGGACGGCGCCGTCGGAGCCGACGAGCCCGGCGCGGTCCATGCACAGCACGACGGGGAGCTTCTGGAGCGAGATCTCCTGGAAGACCTGGTCCATGGCCCGCTGGAGGAAGGTGGAGTAGATGGCGACGACGGGCCGCAGGCCGCCCCTGGCCAGGCCCGCCGCCATCGCCACCGCGTGCGACTCGCAGATTCCCACGTCGATGGTCCTCTCGGGGAAGCTCTCGCGGAACTTCGCCAGTCCCGTGCCGTGGGGCATGGCGGCGGTGATGGCGACGATCCTCTCGTCCCGCCCGGCCAGGTCAATCAGGGCCTCGGCGAAGATGTTCGTCCACGTGGGGCGTTTGCGCTTGGGGAAGACGGCCTGGCCGTTCTCGACCGTGTAGGCCGAGGGGCTGTGGAACAGACGGGGGTCCTCGACGGCGTACTTGCAGCCGCGGCCCTTCTGCGTGTGAACGTGCAGCAGCGCGGGGCGCTGGAGCTTCGAGAGCCTGCGCAGCACGCGGATGAGCGTGGGGACGTGGTGCCCGTCGACCGGCCCGAAGTACGAGATCCCCAGCGCCTCGAACACGCCGCCGCCGTGGATCGTCGTGCGGAGGCCGTCCTTGAAGTGGCGGATCGCGCCGGTCATGCCCTCGCCGCCGGGCAGGCGATGAAGCAGCCGCTCGGTCGAGGCCTTCAGGTCGCTGTACGTGTGGGTCATGCGGATGCGATCGAGCACCTGGGCCAGGCCGCCCGGCGTGTGGTCGATGGCCATCGAGTTGTCGTTCAGGACGATCAGGAGCTGGCGGTCCAGCCGCCCGAGGTTGTTGATGGCCTCCAGCGACATGCCGTTGACGATGCTCGCGTCGCCCACCACGGCGATGGTCTTCGTATCGGCGCCGCTGGCCTGGTCGGCCCAGGCCAGACCCATGGCGGTGGAGATGGCCGTGCCGGCGTGGCCGGTGGCGAACAGGTCGTAGCGGCTCTCGGCGGGGGAGGGGAAGCCGCTGATGCCGCCCCGCTGGCGGAGCGTGTCGAACGGCTCGTTCCGCCCGGTGAGAATCTTGTGGGCGTAGCACTGGTGGCCCACGTCCCAGAGCAGGCGATCGTGGGAGAAGTCGAACACGTAGTGCAGCGCGATCGTCAGTTCGGCGATGCCCAGGTTGCTGGCGAGGTGCCCGCCCCGCCGGGAAACGACCTCGATGATCCGCTCGCGAAGCTCCTCGGCGAGCCGGCCCAGCTCGTCCGTGCCCAGCCGGCGGAGCTGATGGGGCGTCGTGATCCGCTCCAGGAGCCTGTCGTTCGGCGGCTGGTCGTCTTGCTTCGGCACTTCCCGTCTCCCTCTGGGCTCCCGGGGGGCCGGCGCCCTTTCAGCACCGCCCCCAAGGCGCCGAAAGCCCGCCGCTTCGCTCAGTGTGTTCTACGAACCAGCAGATGGGTCAGTTCCTTGAGTCTATCGGCGCTTTCGCCGAGTGGGTCCAGCGCGGCGACGGCCCGGTCGGTCAGTTCCCGAGTCATCTCCTCGGCGGCCTGTTGGCCAAGCTCGGCCACCGCCGTGCGCTTGCCGGCCCCGAGGTCCTTCCCGGGCGTCTTGCCCAACTGCCGGGCGCTGCCGGTCACGTCGAGCACGTCGTCGACGAGCTGGTAAGCCAGGCCGAGGTCCTCGGCCCAGCGGGTCAGGCCGAGGAGCTCGGCCGGTTTGGCCTGGCCGCAGACCGCACCCATCCTCGCCGCGGCGCGGATGAGGGCGGCGGTCTTGCGCAGGTGGATGAACCGCACGGCCTCGAGGCCCTCGGGCAGCGGGCAGAGGTCCATGTCGGCGACCTGCCCGGCGATCATGCCGGCCGCGCCGGCGCCGGCGCCCAGAATCCTCACCAGTTCGGCCGAGCGCTTCGCCTCGACGGCGGGCTCGCAGAGGACGTGGAAGGCCCTCGTCAGCAGCGCGTCGCCGGCGAGGACGGCCATCGCCTCGCCGAAGCGGACGTGCGCCGTCGCGCGCCCGCGGCGAAGCGCGTCGTCGTCCATTGCCGGCAGGTCGTCGTGGACGAGGCTGTAGCAGTGGACCAGTTCGACGGCCGCCGCCGCCCGGGCCGTCGATTCCTCGTCGCGGATCTCGCCGCCGGTGACGGCCTCGGCGGACATCCACACCACGGCCGGCCGCAGCCGCTTGCCCACGCCCAGCGTGCAGTACCGCATGGCCTCGGCGAGCGTTTCCGGCACGTCCGGCTCGACGAGCCATCGCGCCAGGTCCGCCTCCGTTCGGCGGGCGTACGGCGCCAGCATCGCGGACAATGATGCCGCCTGGCTGTTCTCGGTCATGGTTCGGCCCGTACGTGAACACGCCCGCCACACCTGCGGCGGGCTGCGGCTTCGGCACTGCGTGCTGCACAGGCCGTCCATTATACCGACCCCGTCGCGGGTTCAACAGGGCTGCTCGGCCGGTGGCGGCGAATCTTCCACGCGGCGCGAACGCGCCATTGGCCGGGTCCGGGCCGAACGCTATAATGCCGCCGGCGCGCGTCGGCTGCCGTATGCGCCGGGAGCCCGTATATGCCTCAGATACACCCGACCGCCATCGTTGACCCCGACGCCCGCCTCGCCGACGACGTGATCGTCGGCGCCTACTGCATCATAGAGGCCGGCGTCGAGATCGGCCCTGCCTGCGAGCTGCGCCCCAACGCGATCGTCCGCCGCTTCACCACGCTCGGCGAAGGCAACCTGGTCGATTCGTTCTGCGTGCTGGGCGGCCTGCCGCAGGACCTGAAGTTCGACCCGGCCACCCCGAGCCGCCTGCGGATCGGCGGCCACAACGTGTTCCGGGAGTCGGTGACCATCTCCCGCGCCACGACGCCCGGCGGCGCGACGGTCGTCGGGAGCCACACCTACTGGATGGCCAACTCCCACGCCGGGCACGACGCCACCGTCGAGGACGAGGTCGTCCTGACCAACAGCGCCGCCGCCGGCGGGCACGCCACGATCGGCCGGCGGGCGATCCTCGCCGGGGGCGCGGGCGTCCACCAGTTCACGTGGATCGGCGAGATGGTCTTCATGCAGGGAAACTCCGGCGCGACCGCCCACGTGCCCCCGTACACGATCATGGCCGACGTGAACAACGTCGTCGGCCTCAACTCCATCGGGCTGCGAAGGGCGCCGGACATCTCCGACGAGGACCGCCGGCAGATCAAGGAGGCCTTCCGCCTTACCTACCGCGCGGGCCTGGTGCCGCTGGAGGCCCTGGCCGAGATGGACGATTGGCCGGACATCACCCCCGCGGCCGCGGCGTTCCGGGAGTTCCTGCGGAAGGTCGTCGAGGCCAAGCCGCCCTTTGACCGGGGGCTCTGTCCCCATCGCACCGCCCGGCGAGGAAGGTGACTTCGCGGCGTGCCGCACCGGGCGGTGCCATCGAGCAACAGACACCCGGCCCTCGCGGCCCGGGACCGATCCGTGTGCCGGAAAGGAACCGTACGATGAGAACCATGTATTGCATCGCCGTGCTGATGTTGGCCCTGGCCGCCCGCGCCGCGGCCGAAGGGGCGGCAGGGTCCGCAAGCAGGATCGCCTCGCTGCTTGCGGAGAAGCCCGCCGGGTTCGGGCGGCCGATCACCGATCGCGCCGCGTGGAAGAAGCTCGCCGCCAGCCGCTCCTACCAGGGCGCCCTGCGCCGGGCCGAGGGGCTCAGCAAGCAGCCCATCCCCGACTCGCCCGACGAGCTGTACCTGGACTTCTCCAAGACGGGCAACCGCTCGCGGTGGCAGCGGGTGGCCTCGCAGCGCCGCAGCCGGATCGGGTACCTCACGATCGCCGAGTGCCTCCAGGCAAAGGGCCGGTTCCTGCCCGCGCTGCGGCAGGCCGTCGCCGCCATATGCGCCGAGCGGACGTGGGTGATGCCCGCACACGATCGCAGCCTGTCGAACTTCAGGGGAACGTCGATCGACATCGACCTCGGCGCGGCGCACCTGGCGTGGGACCTGGCGACCTGCCGCTACCTGCTGGGCGAGAAGCTCGACGCCGAGACGCGGAAGCTCATCCGCGACAACCTCCGCCGGCGGATCTTCGAGCCGTACCTGGCGATGGCGGCGGGCAAGCGCAAGGCCAACTGGTGGACGCGAACGACGAACAACTGGAACGCCGTCTGCCTGGCCGGCGTGACCGGCTCGGCCCTGGCGACGATCGAATCCCGCGACGAGCGGGCGAGGTTCGTCGCCGCCGCGCAGGACTACTCTCTCAACTTCCTCAAGGGCTTCACCCCCGACGGCTATTGCAGCGAGGGGCTGGGCTACTGGGGCTACGGCTTCGGCCATTACGTGCTGCTGGCCGAGGCGATCAGTCAGGCCACCGGCGGGAAGGTCGACCTGCTGGCACGCGAGCAGGTCCGGGCGCCCGCGACCTTCGCCACGCGGATCGAGATCATCAACGGCGTGTACCCGGCCTTCGCCGATTGCAGCGTCTCCGCCCAGCCGTCGTCGCGGCTGGTGCACTTCCTCAGCCGGCGCTACGGGCTCGGGGCCGAGGCGGCCCGCGACCGGTACATGGTCCATGCCGCCAGCTCGCTGGGGGCGGCGATGATGTACTCGTTTCCGAGCTCCGCGACCAAGGCCCCGCCCGCCGGGCAGGCCGGCGACGAGCTGGGCCCCAGGACGTTCTTCGAGCAAGGCGGCGTGCTCATATGCCGGCCAGGCGAGAACAAGGCCTGCCGTATGGGCGTCGCGCTCAAGGGCGGGCACAACGCCGAACATCACAACCACAACGACGTGGGCTCCTACGTCGTCGTCGTGGGCAAACGGCCGGTCCTGCTCGACCCCGGGGCCGAGGTCTACACCGGCCGCACCTTCAGCAGCAAGCGCTACGACAGCAACGTGCTGAACTCCTACGGCCATCCCGTGCCGAAGGTGGCGGGCGGCCTCCAGCGGTCGGGCAGCAGGGCCCGGGGGCGCATCCTGCGGACGGAGTTCACCGGCGCGGCCGACACGCTCGTGCTGGACATCTCCTCCGCCTACGGCGTGGCGGGGCTCAAGACGCTTCGGCGGACGTTCGTCTACTCGCGGCGGGCGGCCGGGTCGCTCACGGTGACCGACGAGGCCGCCTTCAGCGCCCCGAAAGACTTCGAGACGGCACTGATCACGCTCGGCAAATGGCGGAAGGACGGCGACGGCTCGCTGACGGTCTGGGACTCCGGCGAGGCGGTCCGCGTCGAGATCGACACGGGCGGGCGCCCGTACGAGCTTCTCGCCGAGAAGATCAAGGAGGACGTTCGGACGCGGTCGCAGCCGACGCGGGTGGGGATCCGCCTCACCGGGCCCGTCGCGAAGGCCGCGGTCACCGTGAAGATCACGCCGGCGAGCCCTCCGGACGCCGGCAAGGCCAAGGGGAGCTGAGCCGATGAGCAGGCCGAACTTCATCGTGTTCCTGACGGACGACCAGGGCTACGGCGACCTGTCGTGCATGGGGCCGACGGATCTCCGGACGCCGCACCTGGACCGCCTCGCCGCCGGCGGGGCGCGGTTCACCGACTGGTACTCCAACTCGCCCGTCTGCTCGCCGTCGCGGGCGAGCCTGCTGACGGGGCGGTACCCCGGCAACGCGGGCGTGCGGGCGATACTGGCCGGGCACCGGACCGCCACCGGCCTGCCGCCGGAAGTGCCCACCATCGCGACGGCGCTGAAGGAGCTCGGCTACCAGACGTACATGTCCGGCAAGTGGCACCTGGGGCTCACCCCCGGCTCCCGCCCGGAGGACCACGGCTTCGACCACTGGTACGGCTTCCTCGCCGGATGCATCGACTACTACTCCCACATCTTCTACTGGGGCATGAACCAAGGCGGGCCCGGGCAGAACCCCACCCACGACCTGTGGGAGGACGGCCGGGAAGTATGGAACAACGGCCAGTACTTCACCACGGCGGCCACGCGGAAGGCCGTCGAGTATATCCGCGCCGCCGCGAAGGCCGATCGGCCGTTCTTCCTCTACGTGGCCTACAACGCGCCGCATTACCCCATGCACGCGCCGCCGAAGTACATGGACCGCTTCGCTCATCTGCCGTGGGACCGCCAGGTCATGGCCGCCATGCTCGGCGCCGTGGACGACGGCGTCGGCGAGATCATGGCCGAGGTCGAGCGGCTGGGGCTGGCCGACAGCACCTGCACGTTCTTCACGTCCGACAACGGCCCCAGCCGGGAAAGCCGCAACTGGCTCGACGGCAAGCTCGACCCGTACTACGGCGGCACGACCGGCCGGCTCAAGGGCCACAAGTTCAGCCTGTACGAAGGCGGCATCCGCGAGCCGGCCATCTGCCACTGGCCCGGGCGAATCCCTGCCGGGCAGGTGATCCACGCACCCGTCGCCTCCATGGACGTCTTCCCCACGATCCTCGCCGCCGCCGCCGGCGACCCCTCGGCCTGCGAGCTCGACGGAACCGACATCCTGCCCGAAAAAGGGGACGGGAGTCTTTTTCGGCCAAAAAAGACTCCCGTCCCCTTTTCTCGGCGCGACCTGTTCTGGGAGATGGACGATCAGACGGCCGTGCGGCGCGGCAAGTGGAAGCTCGTCCTCAACGGGCGGCTCGTCGAGGGCGCCCCGCCGGAGGACGACGTCCACCTGGCCGACCTCGAGCACGACCCGGCCGAGAGCGTCAACCTCGCCGAGAAACACCCCGACGTGACCGCCGAGCTGAAGGCAGCCGCCGAGGCATGGCGCGCCGGCATCGAGAGCCGCTGGGAGACCCACTGGAAGCCCCGCGCCAACGGCACGACCACGCACGGCTGAGCGGGGCAGAAAAGGGGACGGGAGTCTTTTTGGGGGCCAAAAAGACTCCCGTCCCCTTTTCGCAACCACAGCTTCCCGGATGTTTCTCTTCTTGCTGATGGCTGACGGCTGAAAGCTCAGCTCGGAGCGCTCGTCGCGGCGCACGTGGCGATGTGGCGCTACTTGCGATCGAAGAACGGGCTCTTGCCCGTGCCGCTTAGGGGGATGCCGACGGCGATCTCGATCTCCGGCGGGAGGACACCCGCCTCGATGGCCGACTTGCCGAAGGAGAACATCATGCGGTTGTCGGCGTGGTGGGCGGCCGCGACGGCGGCGGCCGAGCCCAGCGCGATGCCCAGGTCGCCGCTGTTATAGGCGCAGCGTCCGCCGGCGGCGGCGCAGGCGGCGCAGTCCTCGAAGCCGCAGTAGCCGCAGTGCGGGATGTTGAGGGGCCCGACCTTGGTGCCAACGAGCACCACCAGCGGGGCGGCGTCGCAGTTGTCGGCGTCGCGCGCGAAGAAGCCCACGTCATGGTCGGCGGCGATCCGGCGCATTCGGGCGGTGACCTTGGACTTCTCCTGGCCGCGAACGACGGCGATGTACAGGTTGTCCAGCCCGCGGGCCTTGGGGGCGGTGCGGGCGGCCAGGCACATCAGCTCGGCCACGGTCGCCAGGGCGGCCATCTCCGGGCCGAGGGAGGGGTGCTTGTCTGCCATTGCGCGGTCTCCTGAATCACAAGAGTTCTGTCGCCCGCTCCTCTGGGGTCTCTTCCGACGGCCCGGGCCGATCGGCCGGCCCGGTCGGCTCGTCGTGCTCGTGCGGCTCGATGTGGACGATTACCTCGACGACGTTGGTGTCGGCCTGCCGGACGCTCGCCTCCACGGCCGACGCGACGTCGTGACCGTCGCGGACCGTCAACTCCGGGTCGACCAGCACGTGGATGTCCATGGCGATCTTTCCGCCGACCTGCCTGGCGCGAACGGCGTGGTAGTCGTGCACGCCGTCGGTCCTGGCGACGGCCTGCTCGATGGCGGCCAGCGTGGCCGGGCCCGGCGCCCGGTCGATCAGCTCGGCCGAGCTGGTCCGGACGATCCGGACCGCCGCGACGGCCAGGAACGCCGAGAGCACCAGCGCGGTAAGCTCGTCCACGAAGGCCCAGCCGGGCCCGCCGACGGCGACGATCGAGAGCCCCGCCGCGGCGGCGATGGAAGTGAACGCGTCGCTGCGGTGATGCCACGCGTTGGCCAGAAGTGACACGTCCGCGGCCTTGCGCCCGACGTGCCGGGTGAGATGAAACAGCAGCTCCTTGACCGGGATGGTCGCCACGGCCAGCGACAGGGGCAGCAGGCTGGTCAGGGGCCCGTGCGGGCGGCGGAACGAGACGACCGCGTTGTAGGCGATGGACGCCGCCACGACCGCCAGGGCCGCGCCGACGAACATCGCCACCAGCGTGCTGATGCGGCGGTGGCCGTAGGGATGGCGGCCGTCGGCCGGCTTCTCGGAAGCCCTCAGTCCCGCCAGCACGGCCGCGTCGGTGATCAGGTCGGAGGTGCTGTGGAACCCGTCGGCAAGGATGGCCTGGCTGTTCAAGAGCCAGCCGGCGAGAATCTTCGCGGCGCCCAGCAGCGCGTCGACGGCGATGCCGATCCAGGTGACCGACCTGGGCGTCAGCGTCGCGCGAGCTGTCGATTCACGAGCGGGCATCTTTGCGGCCAAGGGTGCTGGGGCCTAAAACCTCACGCCGAAGGAGCGGTACTCCCCGCCGGCGACGGCGGTCTGCTGCTCCCGGCGGCGGATGTAGGCTCGCATGCGTTCGCCCATGGCCTCCAGGAACGCGTCGATCTCCTCGCCGCTGCCCTCGACGAGGCACTCGACGCTGCCGTCCGGCATGTTGCGGACGTATCCGGTGACGTCGTAGCCGCCGGCCAGCCGGCAGGCCGTGTAGCGGAATCCCACGCCCTGAACGTCTCCGAAGAAGCGGACGAGTCTCTGTTCGGCGGCCATGTCAGGTCCGTTGGTCTCTCGCCGCCATTGTAGCGCCCGGGGAAGCCCTTCACAACGGCTCGGTTTTCGGGATAATGGCGCGGACGCGAACGGGCGAAGGAGCAATCCGGATGAAGGCGAAACACCGAATCATCAAGAAGGCGGTCATTCCGGTCGCCGGGCAGGGCACGCGGATGGGCCCGATCACCAAGGCCGTGCCGAAGGCGATGTTCCCGCTGGTCGATTCCCGCGGGCGGCTGAGGCCCACGGTCCATCACATCTGCATGGAGGCCTCCGCGGCGGGCATCGACCGGGTGGCGCTGATCGTCTCGCCGCTGACGATCGACCTGCTGCACCGCTACTTCGCGGCGGCGAGCCGGGAATCGGCGGTGGAGCTGCCGGTGAACATCGACTTCATCACCCAGCCGTCGCCGCGCGGGCTGGGCGACGCGCTGATGCTGGCACAGAACTTCGTGGGCTCCGAGGCGTTCATGCTCCTGCTGGGCGATCACGTGTACGTCTCCGACGACCGCTCCCGCCCGTGCGGGGCGCAGGTGGTCGAGGCGTTTGCCGAGCGCCGCGGGGCGGCCATGGTCGGCATGCAGGTCGTGGGGCCCGAGAGGCTCTCCACCGTCGGCGTCGCCCGGGGGCGCCTCGTGAAGGACAACGTGTACGTATGCGGGGAGCTGATCGAGAAGCCGGACGCGGCCACCGCGCGGCAGCGGCTCGTCAGCCCGGACCTGGGCGAGGAGCGCTTTCTCGCCCACGGCGGCATCTACCTGTTCACGCCGGAGATCTTCGACTGCCTGCGCGAGTTGACGACGGCGTACCGTCCGGCGGGCGAGGAGCTCCAGCTCACCGACGCCCAGGCGATCCTCCGCCGCAGGCACCCGGAGGACTACTTCCTGGTTCGAATCGCCGGGCAGTGTTTCGACGCCGGGACGCCGGAGGGCTACGCAGCCGCCTGCGCGGCGATCCTCGAAGCGCCCTGCCACGCGTGAGCATGAATCCCCGCCCCGGCGCCTCGCGCAGCTTTACTTCGCCCCGGTCGGATCGATATAGTGTGAGCACGTGGCCCGCGGCTGCCACGGACATGGTCGCGCCGAATCAGCCGCAGCGAAGGATGGAGACCATGCCGTTCGGACGTACGCCGCCACAGGGGGACCGGGCTGGAAGGGCGCTCTTTCGGCTGATCTGCCCCGCCTATCCCGCCCTCAACATCTACTCGCGCATCGCGCGCATCACTACCGCCCTCGGGCCGATCTGCGTCGCGACGGCGGTCAACGACCTCGATGGCTGGGACGTCGAGGTGATCGACGAGAACAACTACCGCCGCGGTCCGCGGGGGCGAGACGGCCTGCCCGACCACGAGGCGCTTCAGCGTGCCCGGCCGGCCGACGTCGTCGGCCTCTACGGCGGCCTGACGAGCACCATACCCCGCCTCTACGACGTCGGGCGCCTCTACAAGGACCTGGGCGTTCGTACGGTCGCCGGCGGCCAGCACTTCGTCGAGGACAACATCGCCGAGGGCCTCCGTGAGGGCATCGACGTGATCGTTCGAGGCGAGGGCGAGCAGACCATCGGCGAGCTGCTGCGCTGCCGGCGCTGCGGGGGCGATCCGGCAGCGATTCGCGGCATCGCATACCTGGACGCCGGCCGTGTCGTCTGCACGCCCGATCGACCCCCGCTGACGGACTTCGACGCCCTTCCGATCCCCGACTTCTCGGTCCTTCGCTATGCCCGGATGAAGCTCTTCCCCGTCTCCGGTGTGCGAGGCTGCGGCATGGACTGCGAGTTCTGCACCGTGAAGGGCCGGCCGCGGTGGGCGTCGCCGGAGCGCGTCATGGAGCAGTTCGCCTCGGCCTATGAGAAGTGGCGCGGCCGGATATTCTTCATCGTGGACGACCTGTTCGGGCAGAACCGCGACGAGACGATCCGCCTGTGCAACATGCTCCGGGACTACCAGGAGCAGGTCGGCGCGCGCTTCAGCGTCACGGTGCAGATCCGCCTGGACAAGGCACGCGATGCCGACTTGCTTCAGGCCATGCGCCAGGCCGGCGTCAGGGTCCTTGCGATCGGCTTTGAGTCGCCCATCGCCGAGGAGCTCCGGGCCATGAACAAGCGGCTGGACCCGGCGGAGATGATCGCCCTGACGGGCCTGTACCGCCGGGCCGGGTTCCGGGTCCACGGCATGTTCATCTTCGGCTACCCCATGCGGGAGGGCCAGTCCTTCCACATGCCTTCCGGCGAGCGCATCGGCCATTTTCGACGGTTCATCCAACGGGCCCGCATAGACACCGTGCAGGTGCTGCTGCCCGTGCCGCTGCCCGGGACCGAGCTGACCCGCCGCTTGCGGGAGCAGGACCGCATCTACGCGACGGATTGTGTGGGCCTGGAGTACTACGACGGCAACTTCCCCGTCTTCAGGCCGGACGAGCCGCTCACGCCGGAGGGCATGCAGGCGGGCGTCCGCCGCATCATGGGCCGCTTCTACCGGCCGCGGCACATGCTCTCCATCGCGCTGAGCATTCTGTCCTTCCCGGTGATAGTGTTCTGGCTGCACGGGCTTCGCTACGGTTGGCGCCGCTGGTCTCGCCGCTGGTGGAACAACATCGACCGGACCGGTGGCTGGCTGACCCTCCGCCGCTGGAAGGCCGCTTTCAAGAAGGACGCGTTCCTCGCCAAGCTCTCCGAGGCCAAGCGCCGCCTCAGGGCCTCATAGTGCAGGCGCCGCGCCGCGTCTCATGGACCGCTCTGCCGTCGCCCCCTTCTCCCGGCCTGCCTCGTGGAGCACGATCCGGGGGGACAGGAAAAAGGGCGCCGCGGACGGCGCCCTTTCTCTGTCCGATTCGTGCCGAGGCCGCTCAGGCCTTGACCACGTTGGTGGCCCGGGGGCCCTTGTCGCCCTGGACGACGTCAAACGTCACCTGGTCGCCCTCGGCGAGGGACTTGAAGCCCTGGCCCTGGATGTCGTTGTGGTGGACGAACACCTCGGTGCCGTCATCGACCGAGATGAACCCGAAGCCCTTGGAATCGTTGAACCACTTCACTGTACCGTTTGCCATGGATATGGCTCCTTCTCAGATGCGGCGCGATGCGGATTTGCAAGGGATGGACACGCGCACTGCCCGAGGGGCCATCCGAGGAGACATGCAAACTGCGCAAGAACCCCGAGGAACGTCCCGCGAAGACCACTGTTGCGATGCGTCATTCGTTCTGCAAACAAGTCCGGCTGCCGCCCGGACTATACCCACGCGCGGCGAAACGCTTCGCCGTCCCACGTGGGCCCTATTGACTTGAAGTATTATCGGCCCGGCGCCCGGACGTGTCAAGGAATCCTTTACATTTCTAATTGACCTGCACAGCCGGATTGCCGACCTGATCCTCATTACGTATCATGATGCACCAAACCATCAGTCCAGGAGCACATTATGAAGGTCTGGCTTGACGGCAAGCTCGTGGACAAGGAAGACGCCAGGATCTCCGTCTTCGATCACGGGGTCCTCTACGGCGACGGCGTCTTCGAGGGCATCCGCATCTACGGCGGGCGGGTCTTCCAGTGCCAGGCGCACGTGGACCGCCTGTTCAGCTCGGCCAGGCAGATCCGACTGGCCATCCCCTACACCAAGCAGGAGATCGTCGACGCGATGCGCGAGGCCATCCGCGCCAACGCCCTGACGGACGGCTACATCCGCCTCGTCGTCACGCGCGGGCCCGGCACGCTGGGGCTGAGCCCCTTCAAGTGCGCCGACCCGTGCGTGTACGTCATAGCCGACCAGATCGCGCTGTACCCGCAGGAGATGTACGACAACGGCATGGCCGTCATCATCGCCAGGACGCTCCGCATGTCCGCGAACATGCTCAACCCCGGCGTCAAGAGCCTCAACTACCTCAACAACATCGTGGCCAAGATCGAGGCCATCGACGCGGGCGTGGCCGAGGCCATCATGCTCAACGTGGACGGCCACGTCGCCGAGTGCACGGGGGACAACATCTTCATCGTAGAGAACGGCGGCATCGTCACCCCGCCGCTGTCGGCGGGCATCCTGCCGGGGATCACCCGCGGCGTGGTCCTCTCGCTGGCCGGGAAGCTCGGAATCCCCGCGGGCGTGGAGGACATCGTCGTCGAGCGTCTCCTGGGCGCCGATGAGTGCTTCCTGACCGGCACGGCCGCGGAGGTCATCGCCGTGACGAAGATCAACGGCACGACGATCGGCGGCGGAAAGGCAGGCCCCATCACCCAGAAGCTCCTCGCCGCCTTCCGCGAGTACATCGCCTCCGGCGACTGGTCATAGGATGTTGCCCGACGCGGTGCGGACCCACAGACTCCGGGGGCCAGGGATCTGAATCCCTCGGCCTGCGGGACTGTCCGGCCGTACCATCGAAGCGCTGCGGGGAGTCCTGGAGGGGAGAAGGGAGAACCGAAGATGCCCAGCGGTTACCACCAGATGAGAGAAATGGCCCGGGCGCCCGCCCTCGTGCTGCTCCTCGCCGTGGGACTGGCAGTACCGGCCCATGCGGCGGCGGAACCGGCCGGCAAGACGCGTGCGACGAAGCCCACACGCAGGGCGGCTACAACGTCACCGGCCGGGGCGCCCGACACCGAGGCCGTCGTCCGCGGGAAGCTACGGAGGGAAATCAAGCGGGTGAGCTTCGCGGACATTGATTTCAAGGACGTTGTGCGGTTCCTCCGGGAGTCCTCCGGCGCGAACATCTACGTGAACTGGCGGGCCTTGAAGGCCGCCGGCATCGATCCGGATACCAAGGTCACCGTGGATGCCCGGCGCGGCAGTGTCGCACGGGCGCTGGCATCGACCCTGGAGGATGTCAGCGGCGCGGCAGCGGGAGCGGATTCCGAGCTGGCCTACAGGATTGAGGATAGCGTGATCATCGTCTCCACCAGGTCCAACTTGGCAGAGGACAGGTGGGTAGTCGGGAAGGAGGTCCCGAACTGGGCCGCCGAGGAGACCCGCATGAGCGCAGGCGTGCGCGAGAAGCTCGCCGGCATGGTGGAACGGCTCAGCCTCAGCGAGATCGACCTCAAGGACGTTATGCAGTTCTTTGCTGAGTATGCCCTCATCAGTTACCGCGGGACCCGGTTGCCAGTTGGCTGGGCGGACACGAAGATCTCCGTGGATCTCAGGAACATAACCTTCAGGCAGGGACTCGAGCTGATCCTCCGGGACGCCAGCGGCACGGCCGAGACGAAGGCCGCTCTGGCCTACACGATCGACGGGGGCAGGCTGACCATTTCCACCTATGGCGAGCTGACGCGCAGGATAGACGCGGCGCACGGCAGGCCGTGGCGCGAGGCGGTCACCTCACTCGCCCCCGGCCACAGCCGCACTCTTTCCTTCACCCGGCCGGGCAAGATCGCGAAGGTGTCGGTCAGAGAAGGCCAGATCGTCAAGGCCGCCCAGGAGCTGGTCCGCCTGGACGACGCGGCCGAGCTGGAGAAACTGGCACAGCTCGAGCTGGAATACTCCGACGTTCGCGTCCGGGCCGCGCAAGCGCAGTTGGCCCAGAGGAAGTTCTATGTGGAGAGAGTCGACGCGGCGACGAAGAAGGGCGAGGCCACCATGCCGGAGCTCGAAAGCGCAAAGCTGGAATTGAGGATCAGCGAGATCTCGGTGGAGCTCGCCAGGACCCAGCGGAAGATCGACGAGCACAAGTATCGCGAATCCAGGATCGAGGTCGACCGGATGCGCCTCATCAGCCCCATCGACGGGAAGGTCGAGCGAATCTTCGCGAGTTCCGGCGAGTGCGTCGGCCTGCTGGAACCGGTGGTGCGCGTCGTGAAGGTCGGCAGCGATCCCCTCTGGATCGAAGTGCCCGTGCCCTTCAGCCAAGCCCTGGCCCTGAAGGAAGGCCAGCCCGCTCTCGTTCGCCTCGGCGGCAGGTGGGTGCCCGTTCGCGGGAAGATCGTGTGCGTCTCGGCGACAGCGGAGCCAACCGGCCAGACGCTGAACGTGCAGGTGGAGGTCCCCAACCCAACCGGGCGGCCGGCCGGCGAACGCGTCACCGTCAGCTTCCCGGCCGAGGGGCCAGACAAAGGTCGCTGACCTGAGCTGCCCGCCCGGGAGACGCAAGGCCTGGAGCAGGCAAAGGCCCGGCCGGAGCAGGTCCCCTTTGGCGGGGAGGAACGCAAGCGGCTCGGGGAGTGTCGCTCTGCGGGGATCGCGAGAAAAACTCCTTTTTTGCCCGGAATGCCCTTGTCCGCGGCCGATTACACGTGTAATATTACTGTGATTACAGGCGTAATCTTTGGAGAAGCCCATGGCCGGCAAATCGAGAAGGGCAGTGCCAAGCATTTCCGAGGCGGAATGGGAAGTCATCAAGGTGATCTGGGAGAAGCACCCGATCCCCGCCAGCGAGGTCGTCGACCGGCTCGCCGGGCGGAGGGACTGGTCGCCCAGGACGGTCAAGACCCTGCTGAACCGGCTGGTCCGCAAGGGCGCCCTGACGTTCCGGACCCAGGGCAAGCGGTACCTCTACAGCCCGACCGTCAGCCGCCAGGAGTGCGTTCACAGGGAGAGCCAGTCGTTCCTGCACCGCGTCTTCGAAGGGGCGGCCGGGCCGATGCTCGTGCACTTCGTCAGGAACAGCCGGCTCTCCGACAGCGACGTCGAGACCCTCCGGCGAATCCTGGACGAGAAGAGGGAGTCCTGACGATGGCCGCGGCTTGGGAACAGATGGGGTTGTTTGGCGCCTGGCTGGTGCGGTCGAGCCTCCAGGCGTCGGCGCTGATCGTGCTGGTCCTGGCGGCGCAGTGGCTGCTGCGCCGATGGCTGTCGGCGCGGTGGCGGCATGCGCTGTGGCTGCTGGTCCTGGTGCGCTTGGCCTTGCCGCTGGCCCCCGAGACGCGCTGGAGCCTGTTCAACCTTCCCAGGGCCTTCGAGGGCACCGCCTCGGCGCCGCACCGGGCCGGCGAACCGGCCAGAACGCCCGCGGCGCCGGCCGGGCCGATCGCGCCGGAGGCCTTGGCGGCAACGGTCGACCCCGCAGGGCCCCGTCCCGAGCCGGGTGTCGGGGCGACCGCCTCGCCGGCCGCGCTCGCCTTGACCGGGGGGCAGGAGATCGCGAGCCGAACGGCCTGGACGCAGCGGGCGGGCGAGGTCTTCCTGATCCTCTGGGCCGCCGGGGTGATGGTGCTGGGCCTGCGGCTGGTGCTGTGCAACGTCCGGTTCCACCGGAAGGTCGGTCGGCTCTCCGCGACGCCCGCTGCCGACGCCCTCGAGCTGCTCCGGCGGTGCAAGGCCGAGATGCACGTTCGGCGGCGCCTTGACGTGCTCGAGACGCCCGCGGTGGAGATCCCCGCCCTCTTCGGCCTCTTCCGCCCGAGGCTCCTGCTGCCGGAGGGCCTGACGGAGAGGCTCACGGCGGGCCAACTGCGGCACGTGTTCCGCCACGAGCTGGCACACCTCAGGCGCCTGGACGTGCCGCTGGACTGGCTGGCCACCGTCCTGTCGGTACTGCACTGGTTCAACCCGCTCATCTGGCTGGCGCTGAGGCGCATGCGGCTCGACCGCGAGCTGGCGTGCGACGAGGCCGTCCTCGTCCGCACGCCCGACGCCGACGCGAGGAGCTACGGGCAGACGATCGTCAAGCTGCTGGAGGGCCTCCTCCGGCCCGTTCGGCCGGCGGGTGTGGTCGCCGTCGTAGAGAGCAGAAACCAGATGAAAAGGAGAATCGAGATGATTGCCGGATTCACAAGGAGCAGGCCCCGCCGGTCGGTGCTGGGGATCGGGCTGCTGTTGGCCCTCGGCCTGTTCGCGCTGACCGACGCACAGGCGGACCCGCCCGCGACGGCGAAGACAGCCGGCAAGGCCGATGCGCCGAAGGCCAAGCCCAAGCCGGCCAAGGCCGACGCCGAGGTTCATGAGAAGCTCGCCCGGGAGATCGAGAGGCTCTCCTTCGCCGACATCGACCTCAAGGACGTCATCCAGTTCCTGCGCGAGTACTCCGACGCCAACCTGCACGTGAACTGGCGGGCCCTGGCCGCCGCCGGCGTCGAGCCCGGCACCAAGGTCAGTGTCAACGTCCGGAGGATCGCGGTCCGCCGGGCCATCGAGCTGATCCTGCGGGACGTCAGCGGGGGCATCGCCGACGAGGACGCCAAGCTCACCTGGGCAATCGGTGGCGGCGTGACGGTCGTCTCCACCCGGTACGACCTCTCGCCGCAGAGGGCCTGGGTCGGCAAGGAGGTCCGGCTGCCCCATGCCGGGGACGACAAGGCCAACCGGCCCCTTCGCGAGAAGCTCAAAAGACGGATCAATCGGCTGAGCTTCGCCGACATCGACCTGAAGGACGTCGTCCAGTTCCTGCGGGAGTACTCCGACGCCAACGTCCACGTGAACTGGCGGGCCCTGGCCGCCGCCGGCGTCGAGCCCGACACGGACGTCACCGTCGATCTCGCAAAGGTCACGGTCAAGCGGGCGCTGGAGGTGATCCTGTGGGACATCAGCGCCCTGGCGGCGGGCGACGGGCCGGTCTACGCCGTCGACGGCGGCGTGGTCACCATCTCCACACTCAGCGACCTGGCGCCCCCGGCGCCGGGCGCAGGCGAGAAGGGCATCGAGGCCGTCACGGCCCTGCCCCCCGGCAGCACCCGCACGCTCGCCTTCATCGGCCCCGGGAAGATCGCCAAGGTGCTGGTCAAGGAGGGCGAGCGGGTCAAGGCCGGCCAGGAGCTCGTCCGCCTGGACGACGCGCTCGAGCGGGAGCAGATCGCGCAGCTCGAGACGGATCAGTCGGACAGAATACGTGTCCAGGCGGCCGAGGCGCAACTGGTCCAGAGAATCGGGGAGCTCAAGGCCCTGGAAAGCTCCGCCGACGCGGCCGCAGTGACGAAGTCCGACGTCGAGCGGGCCCGGCTCGACGTCAAGATCGCCCGGTACTCCGTGGAGCTGGCGAAGTCCCAGCTCGCCAGGCACAACCACAGTCACCGCACGGCCCGGATCCAGCTCGAGCGGATGCGCCTGCTGAGCCCCATCAACGGGAAGGTCGAGAAGGTCTTCGCGCGGGTCGGGGAGTCCGTTGACGCCCTCGCGCCGGTGGTCCGCGTCGTGAAGGTCCGCGGCGACGCCCTCTGGATCGACGTGCCCGCCCCGCTCCCGCAGGCCGCGAAGCTCAGGGCCGGCCAGGTCGCGATCATCCGCCGGGCCGGCAGGGGCGCCGCCGTTCGCGGCAGGATCGTCTCGATCGCCTCGACCGCCGACCCGAAAAGCGGAACGCTCAGCGTGCGGGTTCAGCTCCCCAACCCGACCGCCCGCCCGGCCGGCGAGCGCGTGACCGTCACCTTCGCCCCCGCGAGGTGATCCGCGCCCTCCGCCAGCCGCGCGCGCAGCCGTCCGCCTCGCCTCGGAGAGCATAAGCGTTTTGGGGAAGCAGTCGCTTCTGGAGGGCCGCAGGCCCGACTGCCGGTAGCCTCGCCCTTCGGTCGTGAGCTCAGCCGAACGGCGAGAGCCCGTGGAGCTGGAGTTGCCATAATAGAGAGCCCCCGCACGGGGGCGAGTGAAGGCCTCAAACACCCCCCTGCGGGGGCTCCGCTGATAACGCCCTGCATGCCACGGGCTCGCGCCCTTGTCATTACCCACAATCTTATCGAGGGCGACGGATCGCAGTCTTGCCGTGTATTAGGCCACGGCCCTGCCTGCCGGCAGGCAGGTTCAGCCGTGGTTAACATCGGGCCATACAATTCCTTAGGGCGCTTTAGCGCCCTTCCCGTCTTTGGCGATTTGACGAGGTTGCGGGAGTTACACGGGGGTGACGGGCCTCCGCGCCGGATCGGCTGATCCAAAGGCCCTTTTTCGCTTGACTGCGTGGCCGCGCTGGTATCTGGTTGTATCACTAGATATAGCTTCGAACAAGGAGACGGCCATGGGATACCCAACCCGAGTCCAGCTCATCCAGCGGAAGGCCAGCCAGCAGTGGTACGTCAACTTCCCCGCCGCCCTCGCCGGCGCCATGGAGTTCCGCAAGGGCGAGGTCATCGAGTGGACCGTTCAAGACAGGGACACCCTCGTCCTGCGCCGCGTGTCCCCGGCGAACGCAGGCCGGCAGGCCCGACGGAAAAAAAAACGCTAGGCCTCCTGCCCGAGCTCCGCGGCCTATGGAGCGAATGCATGGACGCATTCCTGCAACACCGCACCGGACTGCGAGCGTATCGGCTGGGCCTGGCCCAGTTGGTCTGCCCCGGCCGGCACACGGTGACCAACGTCCTGTGTACCTGCGGGCGGGAGTTCCGAGACTGGTCGGCCGACTACCGGCTGTTCTCCGCCGACCGGTGGGACCCCGAGCGGCTGTTCCGGCCCGTCGTGCGGGGCGTTGTGGAGATGTCGCAGGAGCCGTCGGTGTTCGTGACGGCCCTCGACGACACCCACCTCAGAAAGACGGGCAAGAAGACGCCCGGTGTAGCCTATCGACGGGATCCTCTCTCCCCGCCATTCCACTGCAATCTCATCCGAGCCCAACGCTTCCTCCAACTGTCGGCCATCCTCTCGCCCGACGGGCCGCCGGCCCCCGGCCGGGCGCTGCCCATCCGGTACGTGCACGCCCCGCCGGTTCCCAAGCCGGCCCGCACCGCCTCGCAGGAGGACTGGAAGGCGTACCGCGCGCGATGCCGTCAGGAGAACCTCAGCACGCGTGCCGTAGGCGTCCTTCATGACGTCCGCCAGGAGTTGGATCAGCACCACGACGCACGCGGCCGCGTGCTGATTGCCGGTGTGGATGGCAGTTACACGAACAAGACGGTCCTGAAGAACCTGCCCGAACGGACGGTGCTGATCGGGCGGGTCCGAAAGGATGCGAAGTTGTTCTACCTCCCGGCCCCGCGGGAGCCGTCCATTCGGGGACCCAAGCTCAAGTACGGCGACCCCGCGCCGACGCCCGAAACGCTGCGTACGGACTCGTCGGTGCCGTGGCAACCGGTCCAGGCGCATGGCGCCGGCAAGGTCCATGACTTCCGGGTCAAGACGATCGCGCCGGTTCTCTGGAAGAAGGCCGGGCACGACCATCCCTTACGGCTGGTGGTCATCGCCCCGGTGGGCTACCGGCTGCGAAAGGGCAGCAAGCTGCTGTACCGCCAGCCTGCCTACCTGATCTGTACCGACACCGACCTGCCGTTGGGCAGGCTCCTGCAATACTACCTTTGGAGGTGGGATATCGAGGTCAATCACCGCGACGAGAAACAGTTGATCGGCGTGGGCGAGGCGCAGGTTCGATCGCCGCGCTCGGTCGATCGCCAGCCGGCGTTTGCCGTGGCGAGCTACTCGATGCTTCTGCTGGCGGGGGCACGGGCCTTCGGGCTCGATGCCCCCCGCACGTCTCTGCCGTTGCCGAAGTGGCGCAGCGACGGGGAGAGGGTCCGGATCTCCACTCAGGAATTGATCCAGCAGTTGCGTCACGAGGTCTGGGGCCATGCGCTGGAGGACCTGGTGGAGAATTACGACCACTTCGCGCCTCCCGTGGAGGCCAACACGAAATCCGCGCAATTCGCGCTGCCACTGGCATCGGCCGTCGTCTACGCCGCGACGGGCTGAGATTCGGGGCCTCGGACCCGAAAAGGTGCCCCATGGCCATCGCCCAAAACCGCCAAAGACCAGACCACGGGGGCAAGCCCCGTGGTGGCCTGGGTTGGCCAGAGCCGGTCTGGTAGTTCACCAATCATGGCCCCACGGGGGCAAGCCCCGTGGGGGCCTGGGTTGGGGAGAGTCGGCCTGGTAGTTCACCAATCATGGCCCCACGGGGGCAAGC
>CAYRVX010000110.1:0-22507 GCA_964427875.1 uncultured Planctomycetaceae bacterium | reverse complement strand
GCCGCAGGTGTGGTGTTGGCAACGAGATACCGCTGCCCTATCTACGGAACTTCGGCTTAGACGACGAACCGGGAGAGAAGATTGCAGAGATTTCAAGATTATTGCGCGAGGGCCGGTCCCGCCTCCGGGCCGACGGCAACATGGGATGGACATCCCCTGCATGGGTAGTCTATAAACAGCAGGGCCTGCCGAGCTCGCCGCGAGGCTGCCTGGGAAACGCCCGATGAGGTCCTTGTCTCTTCGCCGATGTTTCGTGCCGGTCGCCGCGATCCTGCTCGCGCTCGCCGCCGCGGCGCACGGGCATGGCGTTCACCTCCAGCGGCGCCGGATCCACGTTCGCGTGACGGGCAGGAGCGTCGCGGTGGAATACGAGGCGCAGGTGGGCAAGCTCCTGCTGATCCTCCTGGGCGTTGGGAGCAAGCCCCTCACCGAGCTGACCGACGGCGACCGGGAGTGCATCGCCCAGCAGGTCGACGGCATGGCCTACCCCTCTCTGACGCTGAGGCTCGACGACGCCATCATGCCGCTCGTTACCCTCAGCCGGTCCTGCCGGCCCGTCGCCGGCGGTGTCTGCGTCACGGTCGTCTACGTCGCCGGGATCGAGGCCTGGCCCTCCCGGCAGACGAGGCTGTTCGTCATGGACGGCAACCCGCACGTGGATGAGGGCGACCTGCCGCAGTTCCGGGTCCTCGCGGGCGATCGCATCGGCGAGGTCCGGCGCGAGAAGGGCGGGCGGGCCGTGAGCTTCCGCGTCGACCGCACCGCAACGACGCGGCCGGACGCGACCTCCAGGGCCGCCGAGCCCCGTCCGTCCACTCGCCCCGTCGAGGGCGATCGGGCGATGTCGGCCATGACGGCGTTTCTTGAGAAAGCGGACCTGACCTTCGGGACCGTGCTCCTGGCGCTGGGCGCAGCGCTCGTCCTGGGCGCGGTGCACGCCCTGAGCCCCGGCCACGGGAAGGCGATGGTCGCGGCCTATCTCGTCGGCAGTCGAGGGCGCGTCCGCGACGCCGTCCTGCTCGGCGGGGTGGTGACCTTCACCCACGTCGCCAGCGTCTTGATCATCGGCGTGATCGCCCTGGTCCTCTCGAAGTTCGTCGTGCCCCAGAAGCTCTTCCCGTGGATCTCCGCCGCCAGCGGCGCCCTGATCGTCGTCGTGGGCTTCTGGCTGCTGGTTCGCACGGCCGGAGGAGCGGGCCGCACCCGTCCCGACCACGACCATGCACGCCCACACGATCATCCGCACGGCGGGGAGACCGGCGCGCACAGCCACGCCCACGACGGGCATTCGCATCCGCACCCGCACGTCCCCGGCGGGAAGGTCACGTTGGGCAGCATGATCTCGCTCGGCATCGCCGGGGGGATGGTTCCCTGCCCGACGGCCCTGGTCGTGCTCCTTCTGGCGGTGACGCTGAACCGGGTCGCTTTGGGCCTGGCGATGATCCTCGCGTTCAGCGTGGGGCTGGCCGGCGTGCTGATCCTCATCGGGGTGCTCACGGTGACGGCCTCCAGGCTGGTCCGCCGCTTCAGCGAGGACCGCGGGTGGATCCGCAAGCTGCCGATCGCCAGCTCGGCCGTCATCATGGCCATCGGCCTGACGATCATCTTCCGCGCCCTCGTGGCCGCCGGGGTCATATCGGTGAACCTCTGAATCGCCCGCCCGTGGAGCGCCGGCTTCACCCGGTCGGCCTGCCTTTGCGCAGAGCTTCCCCCAGCAGGGCGAAGGCGTGCATGAGCTTGGCGCCTCGGAAGTAGAAGTCCCCGAACGCCTCGCCCGCGACGGTCTTGCGCGGCGGGCCGGCGTAGGCCTTCGGCAGGGGGCAGGTCTCGTCCAGGAACCTCACGCAGGCCAGGCGGGCCTGCCGCTCGGCCGCCTTGAGATACGCCGCGTCGCCGTACGTCCCGTACCACTGAAGGCGACGGATGATCTCCGCTGCGTGCTTCGCCGGCGCGTCGGCCTTGGAGAGGTCCGCCACCGCGGGGGGCGGTTTGGCCCCCTCGTCACGCTCTCCTTGCAGGTAGGCGCGGTCGCCGGTGGCGAGGTACATCTCCATGTTCTTTGCGGCCTGCTTGAGCTTCTCGCGGCCCAGATGCAGGCGGGCCAGCTCTTCCAGCTTGGCGGCCAGCGGAGCGTCGGCGCCTCTCATCCTGACGGACAGCTCGGCGGCGTGGTGGGCCAGGCGGATCGACTGGCCGGGCGCCTTCTTGCCGGGGTCGCTGCCCCTGTAATCCGGATCGAACGTGAAGGGCACGAAGCCGTACTTCTTCGCCCGGGCGATCTGCACGTCCAGGACCTTGTTGAGGATCCGCTCGACCTTCTTCTTCATCCCGGCGCTGCGGGCGTGAAGGAAGGCCGCGACCCACAGGCGCAGGTGCGCCCCCTGGTGGGCCGGGAACCCCGCATAGCTGCCCTTGCGATCGTCCTTGCCCGTGTAGTCTCCGTGACGGCAGTAGACCGCGTTGTCCTGATCCCAGTAGTGGGCGTTCCAGACGCCCAGCGCGTACCGCTCCAGGCAGGTCGGCTCACCGGGCCGCTCCGCCGGGAGCTGGGCAAGGAAGTCGAGAAACGGCACGCGGTCCTTGATCTCGTGGTAGCAGGCGGCGTAGAGGTACCGGCTGGGGCCCTTGAAGTACGTGGGGCACTCGTTCTCGAAGTCCCAGCCGAGGTGCTCGCCCCAGGGGTACAGGTCCGCCGGCCCGAGCGTTCGGGTGAACCACCAGGTCAGCGCCTTCTCGGCCTCGGCCTTGTACTTGCCTTCGTGCGTGATGCGGCTGAGGTCGATCAGCATCCTGTAGAGGTCCCGATCCTCGTACACGTCGCAGCCGAAGACGGTGACCTTGTGCGGGCCCTCGCCGCCGAGGCCGCCGGGATAGTTCAGGCACCGGTTGAAGTTGTACTTCCGGAAGGGTGTCTTCATGTTGCTGGTGTTGTAGGGGCTCGGCCGCTCGAAGTACGGCTGCGGGCCGATCCGCGGCCGCTTCCCGCGGGTCAGGAGAACGGCGAAGAGCGGGCTGTGCACCTTGCCGTAGCGGTCCCGGCCGTGGGCGATCATGCAGTCGGCGAAGTCCGTCGCCGCCTTCAGGTAGTCGATCTCGCCGAGCTTGCCGGCCTCCTTCGCGGCGAGCTTCGTGCCGTCGGTCCAGCCCCAGCCCACGCCCGTCCACTGCGTGTCCTCGACCTTGTTGATCCGCCCCCGGACGCCGATCTTCCTGGCGATGCCCGAGCCGGCCTTCTTCCAGTCCGCCGCCGCGAAGGTCCGCTTCCGGACGTCCTCGACGCGGTACACGCACCAGTCGATGGCGCCCACACTGGTCAGGTCCATCGTCTCGGCCTGCTGGTACGACGCGTCGACGATCCCGGCCCCGGCCAGGCCCGCCGCCAGCAGCAGCACGCCGGCGGCCGGAACGAAACATCGCCGCATTGCCCTCATTGCGGTTTCCCTCTCGTGCGCGTCCCCGTGCCGCCGGCGTCGCGGCACACCACGCGGAAGCCGACGTTGAAGACGCGCTGCCACGGCGGGTAGTCCAGCCGCAATGCGCTTCGGCAGCGCTTGGGCCGGTCGAAGAACGACCCGCCGCGGACGACCTTTCGGCCGGCGGCGCGCGGGTCGCTGCGACCGTCGTCGTCACGGTAGGGGTACGGGCGGTACGTCGAGCCGGTCCACTCGGCGGCGTTGCCGTGCATGTCGTGGAGGCCCCAGGCGTTGGGCTGGTAGCCGCCGACCGCCGCCGTTACCGGCGAGCGGTCGTCGAAGCGCGTCTCGCACAGCGCCCGGCCGGAGGGGTCGAGATGCTCCACGCCGCCGGTGATGACCTTGGCGGTGTAGGAGACGTCGCCCAAGTTGGCCCATCGCGAGAAGTCGGCTTCGACGCCGCCGTAGGACAGCGGCGCGGCGCTGCCGGCCCGGCAGGCGTACTCCCACTGGGCCTCCGTGGGCAGCGAGAAGGTCAGGCCCGTCCGCCCGGACAGCCAGCGGCAGAACGCCGTCGCCTGCTCCCAGGAGACGCGGACGGCCGGCTGCCTGGGGCCGTCGAGCGGCAGGCCGCGATCGTCGCGGCGGACGTGCAGCTTGGAGTAGTAGCCGCAGTGAAACGTCGGGGCGAAGCGCCGGAACTGCTCGTTGGTCACCTCGCAGGCGCCCATCCAGAACGGCCTGCGGACGGCCACGCGCGCCAGCGGCCATTCATCCGGCTGCCCCCTCGGATCGCCCATGACGAACTCCCCGGCCGGGATGCGCACGAGCCTCATCGTCGCGCCGCCGCCGAGGTCGATGGTCTTCTCGCGCCGGCCGAGGGCCGCCTGGCGCCGCTTCGCCTCGGCGGCGTCGAACGGCCAGCCGGGCGCGGTCACCTTCCCCACCTGGGGCAGCGGCTTCGGCGCGACCGGTTTGACCGCCGCAGAGGCAACGTCCGGGACGGCCTCGGGGTCCCCGGCCGGACCGCCGTAGAGCCTGCGCATCTCCATGGACCGCTGATGGGCGTTCGTCGGATGGGGATGCACGTCGCCCCACGTCCCGTGGCACGGGGCGTTGAGGTCGATCCACGTGACGAGGCGATCCCAGGCCTGCCGGTCCAGTTGGACGCCGCTGTGGCCTTTCCTGAGCATCTGGATCAGCTCGCTCGTGTCGGCGTGGTATTCCCCGGGCGTCAGCAGGCTCACGTCGTCCTCGATGCTCACGCGGCGGACGTACGGCAGCAGGGCGTCATAGGCGGGCGTATAGCGAATGAACCCCTTCGTCTCCGCCTTCATTTTCGGGTGCATCCGCCCGCTGCCGAGGCCGCTGATCCGGCGCCCCTTGTATTCCTTCACGAGCTTCTCGCTGCGCAGGTCCGGCCGGCCCTGACGGCCGTCGTGGCAGCCCGCGCAGTACTTGTCCAGGACCGGCTGGACCTCGCGCTGGAAGTCAAAGCCCCTCGCCGGGCCGTACCACGGCCGGATCTCGTCCGGCTCGCGCATCGCCTCGGCCAGGTGGACTGCCGGCGTCTCCGACGTGCGCTCGTGGCAGCCGATGCACGAGAGCTTCTCCGCGGGCATGAGCGTCAGCCAGCTCCGCATCAGTTGGACGGCCTTGCCCTCGGCGTCGAGCGCCTGGACGGCGATCGGCGTGTTGGCCGGCACGCGGAAGACGGCCGAGCCGTCGGCATCGAGCGGCACGGTGCCCAGGATTCGCATCACCTCCCACGGCCCGCCGTAGCCGACCTTGTCGGGCCCGGCCAGATGCAGGTAGCCGAAGTGGTACGCGACGATGCGCAGCTTCTCGATCGTCCCGCGCGGCACGCCGCCCAGCCCCGGACCGGCGTATACGTCGTGCAGGTAGATAACCCCGTCCTTGCGCGAGAGGTCCACCCTGTCGGGAATGAGCCGCGGTGTCGGCCGCCGGCGAATCGGCACGGGCTCCAGCAGCGCCCAGCCCGGCTCGGCGCGGACGAGCACGAGGTTGTCGAAGACGTCGGCCAGGTAGATTCCCCACGGGCTCCTGCCGCCCTGCCAGCACGAGACGAGGAAGTACTTCGCCGACAGGGGATACGGATGCAGGAACTTCGGCCAGTCCTTGTCCACCAGGTTGTCGCGGATGGCCGGGCGGATCGGCTCTCCCCGCCCGGAGATCCGCTGGACGAGGCCGTCGGCCCCGTAGAAGCCGCGGTCGGTGTCCACCAGCACGAGCTGGCCCATGCGGTGCACGCCGTGATACCCCGAGAGGATGCAGACGAGCTTGCCGCACTCGGCGGGAAGCGGCCGGGGGAAGTACAGCGAGTTCGGATACCACGAGTTGCTCCCGTAGACGGCCCGCTGGCCCGTGCCGTCGGGGTTCATCACCATCAACTGGCGAAGGAAGATGTGACTGATGCCCGTGTAGTCCCAGCGGTGGAAGAGGACCTGCCCGCTGGCCAGCACGCACGGATGGAAGTTGTGGTCCTGGTCGAAGCAGAGCTGTCGCACGCCCGAGCCGTCGGCGTTTATGGCGTAGAGGCTGCTGACCCTCTTCTGGCCGTGCCAGCACGGGACCGACTGGAACGTCGCGGTGCTGCCGAAGACGATCCCTCCGCCCGGCAGGTAACAGGCGTCGAAGCAGTCCACGTCCTCGGGCGCTTTGGACACCTGCCGGAGGGCGGTGCCGTCGGTGCGCAGCTCCCAGACCTTCCAGTTGTCGCGGTCGGACTTCGTAAACAGCAGGCGATCGGCGTCCCAGTGCAGGTCGGTCTCGCCGACGTATCCGCCGCCCTTCGGCTTATACAGCGTCGTGAGCTTCCCGTCCGGGCGGATCGGCGACAGCACGGCGATCTCGTTGTCGTAGCCGGTCCGCCGCAGCGACGAGTTGCACTCGTGGTTGGACGGCATGCCGAGCTGCTTCCAGTCGCCGCTGTTCCGCACGGCCCGCCTGACGAGCAGCAGCCGCCCGAAGTCCAGCAGCGGGTTCGCCAGGAGCGCCCGGGCGCGGAGCCTGCGAAACTCCCGGTCCCGCTGCGCCGCCGGTGGGCCCTTGGCCTTCTCCAGCGCATCGAGCCGCGCGAGGAACTTCGCGCCGGCGGGATACCGCCGCCCGAACGTCGCCACGAGATCGACGATCGCCCGGCGCAGTGACGCGAACTCCCTCGGCGCCACCGGGCGATCGGCGGCCGGGCGGGGCTTCTTCGGCGGCTTCGCCGGGCACGGCCGGACGCCGACAGACAGCGCCAACGCCGCCGCGAGCAACGCCGCCGGGGCCAACCGATCCATCCTCATGCAAGCTGCTCCCTCTGTCCGACGCGGGATCACGCGACTCTCCGCCGCTATTCTATCGGCGCCGGCGCGCGGATGCAGCGGCTAATGCCGCGCGGCGCCCGGTCTTCGCCGAGAGCTTCGCCGTCAGCGCGGCGTTCTCCGTGATCTCATCCTTCTTCTTCGGGAAGACGCCCACGCACAGGCCGTCCTTCGGGCGCAAGTGCTCGAGCAGGTGGGCAAACGCATCCTTGGGCGCCAGCCGGCCCGCCGCCAGCACCTTGTACGCCACCACCGGCTTGCCGAGCTTGCGGATCGTGGCGATGGCCTGGTCGCGGCACTTCGTGCTGTAGTTCTCCGGCTGGTACATGCACTGGTGGTAGAAGTCGACGGGCAGCTTCTTCTCCTCGGCGATCAGGTGGGTCCGGGGGCTGTGCGCGGCGATGCCCGCGGGCAGGCCGAAGCTGTGGATCAGCTCCAGCCATTCCTTCACGAGATCGTGCTTGCCCTCGCGGAACGCCCGGTCGACGGATTCGCCCTGGACGCAGATCGCCTTGCTCCCGTTCTTCGCGCAGGCGGTGATGTGCTGCTTCATCGCGCCGAACTTGTCCGGCTGGCCGATCCAGACCTTCAGCTTGCCCCCCTTCTCGCGGTACCGGTTCCACAGCTTGATCCAGTGGTCGTAGCTCGGCGTCCAGACGGCGTCGATGCCCTGCTCGGCCGCCTTGTCCATCACGGCCATGATCCGCTCGGCGGTGTAGTACTTCCGCATCTCCCCGCCGGACGCCTGGGGGTTGCCGTGGGAGAAGCCGAAGAACGGATTGCTCCCCAGGATCAGCCGCGAGACCTCCAGCTTGCCGAGCCTGATCTTCGGCAGCCTGCCCGCCGCCGGCTTCGCCGCGGCCCCATCCGCCGCCCGCACAGCCCCCACGGCCGCCCCGATCACCGCCGCGTCCTTCAGAAACTCCCGCCTCGTGGTGCTTCGTCTCATGGCAGTCTCCCGCCTCCGCATGCCGCAAGAGGCAATGGGTACAGAGCGAGGGGCAGGAGATCAGGCCAGCCCCGCCAGGAACTCCTTGAACCACTCCGTCTCACGGACGTTGTCCAAGTCCGCGTCTTGCGCGAGCTTCTCGGCAGAGTGCAGGCGCCCTGTCTCCCCAGCCCTGATGAGCCATTCCCTGCATTCGTCGCCGCGACCTTGCAGCGCAGCCAGGCACGCGAGATTGTAGCTGCCCGCCCCGGCCTCGATCTCCTCCACACGACTCAGTTTGGCGCGCGCCTCCTCAAACAGCCGCTCAGCCTCGGCGCCCTGCCTCGTCCGGCCCCGCCCAAGCAGGGCATGGCCCCAGTTATTGAATGTCGCGGCGTAGTCCGGTTTGAAACGCACGGCCTCACTGAGTTTCTGGCAGGCCTCCTCGAAGAGCGCATCAGCCTCTGAACCTTGCTTGGTCTCCGCTTGAGCGCACAGACCGGCACCCCAGTTGCTCAAGGCCTTATGCATGTCAGGCTTGATCCGCAGCGCCTCGGCGAGCTTCTCATAGGCCTTCGCAAAGAGCGCGTCGGCCTCTACCCCGTCCTTCGTCTCGCCCTGCCGAACAAGCGCCGCACCCCAGTTGTTGAACCCGTGGTGGAAGTCGGGCTTGATTTCGACGGCCTTGGCGCATTTCTGGTACGCCTCCTCAAACAACGCATCTGCCTCCGCGCCCTCCTTCGTCTTCCCCTGACGCGAGAGCGCATCGCCCCAGTTCCCGAAGACCTCGTGCTGGTCAGGCTCGATCCGGCTGGCCTCGGCGAACTTGTCGTACGCCTCCTCGAAAAGGCGGTCAGCTTCCGGCCCCTGTTTCGTCTCCGCCTGATCTGACAGAGCTACCCCCCAATTGTTCAACGTCACAGTCTTGTCGGGCTTGATTTCGACCGCCTCGGCGTATTTCTCGTACGCCTTCTCGAACAGCGCATCCGCCTCCGCGCCATGCTTCGTCTTCGCCTCACGCGAGAGCGCAGATCCCCACCTCCCAAGAGCGATGTCGCGGTCGTGAGCCCCCTCTCCCGACAGGCATGCATAGAGACGGTAGACTGTCGCGAAGTTGGTCTCATCGCTGAGCTCAAAGCGGTTGCTCAAGTCCCTAAGTAGAGACTCGCCAAGATCCGGCTGGTGAGGCGTCAGGCGGACTACCTTCTCCACGGCGTCGGCATAGCGTTTTTCGTCGTTCCACAGCTTCTGGGAATGGCGGGCCAGTTGTGCGGCGTGGTCGTCGACGGCCGCCATCATCCGGTCGGCCAACTCATCGTACTCTTTGGCAAGGTACTCGTCAGGGAAGTCCCGGACGAAGACTGTCTCCACTACGGCCATCCGTGTATGGTACGACAGCTTCGCGGCCACGGGGCCTATCGACGCGCCGACCTCTTCCAGGCGCCGGTGCTTGTACTCAAGTTCCCCGACAGGGACAGGGCTGGCCACGATCAGTGTAGGCTTGGGCGCAAGGCGAGGCGGCGCTTCGGGGGCCGAGGGCGGCACATCGGCGGCATCCCAGGGCTTGGTCACGTCCTCGCGTCGGCGGTCGAGGCCGACGATGTCCAGGAATCGCTTCGTCCCGCGCACGTTCTGGTCGTTCAGCGCCGTGACGACAACCAGACGGTCGGCCAGCGGCCCGATGCATAGCCCCCCTGCTGCGGTCAGGCCGGTTCGGCTGTCCACGAGGATGTAGTCATAGGGGACCTCCTCCGGGCCAATCAGGTCCTCGACGCCGGGAAACGTCGTCTCGATCCGGCGCGTCTTCAGGTAGCGCCGGATCACCTTTGCAGCGCGAAGGAGGTGGTCCCGGTTCATGGACGGCAAGCCGATCTTCTCCAGGCGAGCGAAGTAGTCTCGCTCCAAATCGGCAGTGATGAAGTCCAGGCGTCCCACCCAGCCCAGGCGCGGCGCCATCTTCTTCAGTTGCTCCGGGGGGGCCGGGGCGGCAAAGCTCGCCAGGATCGGCGCCTCGGAAACGTCCAGATCCCCCTGATCAGCCTTCTCGCCCAGCGTATTACCCATCTGCAACGCCCAGGAGAGCAGGTCAACTATGTCCAGCTCGCTCGACCCGGCCACCTCTCCTTCGGCGTGCGAGAGGAATTCGCTCAGTCCGGGGGCGTCCAGGTCGGCGTCGATAACGAGCACGTGCCGCCCTCGCCCCGCCAAAGCATAGGCCGTGTTGAGCAAGGCCATGCTTCGACCCACGCCCCCCTTGTAGCTGTAGAACGTGAAGATGTAGGGAAAGCCGCTCATTCAGGAAGCCGCTTGCACCGCCGCGATACCCGCGAACTTGCCACCCGTGTCCTCGGGTACCGCTCCCGACGGAGGCGAGGAAGTCGCTCTTTCGAACACCGGCGGCCGGTTGAGCTCCCGGAGGGCCGCATCGACGGCCTCGCAGAGGCCTGCATGGACTGCCAGATGCCCTTCCCGCCAGCGTAGACGGGCGGCCCAGTCGCTCTGGACGTGGTGCAGCAGCAGCCTGACGGCCTGGCGCAGCACAAAGGGCCGCTCCTGCTCCTTCAGCCCATGATACAGGTGCGGCAGGTACCAGATGCCCAGTTCAAGGTCGTGGGCCAGGGCGCGGTAGGCGATCACGTTGTACGGCGGGGTTGCTAGCAGCCTCTTCCACGCGTCGATGACGGCGGCCGCATCCCAGCGGTATGCGGCGGCCGCGTTCAGCCAGTGCTGGTCCAGATCCATCGTTAGGTGATCATCGGTGAACCGGCCGGCCTCGACCGCCCGCCGGAGCGCGGGCCGGCAGCTATCCGGGCGGATGACGCGCACCAGGGCGAGAAGCTCGCCGTGCCACTGCTCGGGCGGCCCGCCCCACGCTTCGCGCAGCAGCGCCGCGCAGGCCTCCCCCAGGGCGTGTCGTACGCGGCTCGTCGGGGCGGAAGCCTTCCAGATCCGGAGGAACACGCGTTCCGCGGCCTCGGGACTATCGGGATCAACCGACCAATACGGATCCTGTCCCTGGAGGCGTCTGCGGAGCCAGTCTTCCATGCGTGGAGTGGTCGCCGAGCCCTCCAGGGCCTCCAGGTCGATCCGCCCGTCAGCCGTCGTCTGCAGCACAAGCCCGGCGCCTGCGCGCAGTTCCTGTGCGCCCGCCCGCATGATCCTCGGTCTGTCTGTTCCTGCGCTCACGTCGATCTCCGCGCATACATCTACAGCATTCTACATCGGCAATATGCGCAAATCCGATGACGATTGCAACTCCGCGAGCGTGCCGGGCTCGCGCACGGCCTCCGGCTGCGCAGGCGGATTCGCGGGGTGCCAATGCGGTTGCGTCCGGCCGCACGGAGCGTCCGGCGGAGCACTGCGGAAGAAGCAGGACCACCCGGCGTCTGCGAAGGTGGGTATTCGCAGTTGGTCGGTGCCCGCAGTCGGCAGCGTCGCCTCCAGAAAGCAATCGCCGTGCCGGGGCAGGCGCAGGGCCAAGGCCGCGTGCACCTCTCCGGCGCTGTCCCGGTTCATGGGGGCTTTCGGATCATCGAACGTGACGAACATGCTCGCGTTGGCCGGTCTGGTCAGGGACACCTGGTCCCCAGGCAGGGAACTCCACACAGCGGCATCCTGCACATCATCGAGCACGTCTCGCCAAGTCGTCCCCCCGGTTCCGTGCTCCGCGTCGTCAATGAGCATGCGCAGAGCATTGGCGATGGCCGTTGCCCCAGCCTTCGCCAGGGCATCAGGAATCCACTTGGCCAGCATGTCGGGGCCGTTGATGTAGCGCAGATGCTGGTCGGGGCTGTGGTCGATCGGTTTGCCTCGCAGCACGTGCTTGCCGACGATCTGGTTGTACGTGTCTCTGACCTCCGCCGGGTCGCTGTTCCACGGGGCTGAAGCCAGATCTGCCAGGAGTTCGGACATGGGCTTTGGCGCCGCCTTCTTGAGGTCCTCGGACAGGTGGTTCTCCGTCTGTATCATTGCTACGACCGCCGCCCCATCTTCGTTCGGCCTGTCCGGGTCGGGACCGGCAACGGTGCTGAGATGGGCTTCCGCTCTTGCCCAATCGGCCTGCCGCGCACCCAGCGCGGCCGTTGCGTTGAGATACAGCCGGGACTTCGCCATTGCCTTTCGCTCCCCATATGCTGCATGCAAGAAGCGTACCCATCCTACGCCTGGGCTCCTGGCTGTCAACATGTTTCCGGCGTGCTGGTTTGCCTCCGAATCCTGGACCGTTTCCTCTGCCCCGGGACATAGGAAAGAGCAATTTCGTTGCCTCCCGCAATCTCGGGCATTCGACGCGTTCCCTGCACCGCTCCCGTATCAAGGATTATGGCAGCAGGCCGAGTCACGCGCTTCCCGCCGGCGGGCGCATTCTAATCCCGGGTGGGGCTCGGGGTCACGTGGGGCGCCCGGCCGTGCACGACTATCGGGACCTCGGCCAGGACGATCTCTTCCCGCAGGTCGTCGCTTGCCTCGGCCAGGATCCGCCCGCCGGCCGAGATGATCCGGCTCTTGCCGTAGCCGTGCCAGTCCGGCGCGGGAGACCCGGGCACGGTCCAGTTCGCGCCCACGATGTTGAACCCGAACCTCTTCGCCCTGGCGGGCAGTTGCTTCGAGAACCAGTCGCTGTCGGCGTCGTCGACCCAGGCGATGGAATACAGCAGCGTGCCGACGCGCTTCCGGCTCATCACTTCAAACTGCTCGTGGACGTCGTAGCAGATGAGCAGCCCCAGCCGCCCGAACGGCGTGTCCACCACGGGGTTGCCCAGGTTGCCCTCTGCGGCCCAGCCCCGCTCGGCCCACATCCACGGGTTGCGCTTGCGGTAGTGGATCAGCCTCCGCCCGCCGGGTCCCATCAGGACCGAGGTGTTGTAGTACTTGCCGGTCCCGCGATCGACCTCGACCAGCGGAACGGTCAGGTAGATGCCCAGCTTCTTCGCGAGCCGCCCGAACGTCTTCGTCGAAGGGCCGGGAACCGTCTCGGCGGCTTGTTTCGGATCGGCGCCCTTCAGCCCGGCGCTGATCTCGCGCCCGCCGACCTGCCAGGTGGTCTTGATGTCCGCCGTCAGGTAGCCCGTCACCGCGGCCTCGGGAAGCACGACGATCTTCGCCCCGGCCGCCGCGGCCCGCTCGATGAGCCGCGCGAGCTTCCTGCGATTGCCGGCCGGGTCGCCGAACTCGCTGGCACACTGAACCGCCGCCACCAGCACGGTGTTCGCGTCGCGGTCACCCGCTCGCAGCGCCTCGGCAACGTGCCCGCAGCAGGAGGACATGCCCAATCCGAGAAGAGCAAGTGGTTGAAGCACCCACGTGCGGGCTCCGCGCTGCGGTTCACGCCCATGACCCGTCCGTTTCACCGTTGTCACTCTTCGATCCGATAGAGATGCCTCTCCGTCCGCAGGAAGAGCGCCTTGCCGGCTACCGCGGGTGACGCCATCATGCGGCCGTCGAGGCGGTTGACGGCCAACTGCTTGTACTGCCGGGCCGGCTCGATCACGGTGCTCACGCAGTCGTAGCTGAAGAAGTAGATCCGCCCGCCGGCGCAGATCGGCGAGGCCCAGTACTGCCCGCCGAGGCGCTTGCTCCAGACGATCCGCCCCGTCTTCGCCTCGACGCACGAGGCCGTGCCCTTACTGCTGACCATGAACAGCAGGTCCCCGATCAGCAGTTGCGACGGCGCGGCGGGCATGCGCTTTCCTCTCGGGATCTTCCAGGCCACGTGGGTATCCGTCACGTCGCCCTTGCCGTCCGGGCGGATCGCCCACAGCTCGGGAAAGTCGTAGTCCATGATGAGGAACACGAGCCCGTGGCCGAACAGCGGGCGCGGCGTCATGGACCAGCCGCCGTAGCGGACCTTCCACAGCTCCCGGCCGGTCCGCGGGTCGTAGGCCATCACGGCCTTCGAGCCGGGGCTGACGAGCTGGAGCCGCCCTTGCGACTTCACGACGGCCGGCGTGCAGAAGGCCTTGCGGTGATATCGGTTCACCCGGCTGTAGTCCACGGAGCGGTTGGTCTTCCAGGCCGTCTTGCCGGTGGCCTTGTCCAGCGCGACGACGTACTGCACGTCGCAGCCGTCGACGTTGAAGATCAGCAGGTCCTCGAAGAGGATCGGCGAGGCGCCCGCCCCCATGTGGTGGTCGCAGTTGAGGTCCCGCCGCGTCCAGAGCGTCTTGCCCGTCCGGGTGTCGAGGCATGCCGTCCCGTAGGTGCCGAAGTGCACGTATACGCGCCCCGCCTCGACGGCCGGCGTCGGCGAGGCGTAGCTGTTGATCCTGGAGATCGACTGCGGCCTGGCCACGTCGAAGACCTTCACGTCGCGCGTGACCTCGCCGGTCCGGCGATCCACACAGACGGCGAACAGCTCCTTGCCGTCCTCGGTGGCCGTGGTCAGCCAGATCTGCCCGGCCCAGATCACCGGCGAGGACCACCCGCGGCCGTGGATCGCCGTCTTCCACTTCACGTTGCGGGTCTGGCTCCATTCCAGTGCCAGCCCGGCCGCCCGCGAGTGTCCGTCGCCCGTCGGCCCGCGGAGCTCCGGCCAGTTCTCGTAGGCCCGTCCGGCCCCGGCGAGCAGGCCCAGGACAGCGATCCACAGTGTGCTTCGCATGGTTTCCGGCCCTCGCTGGGGCCGCTCAGGCATGCCTGAAACGGGAGTCTCCCATCTGTCCTTCGCTCACGGCCGGCGGCGGCGGTTCACCACGATCCTATCACCACACCCGCCCGCTGCAACCCGGAATTCTCCCCGGGACATCGCGGCGATTCGCAATCGCGTGAACGGTGCGGGCGGTTTGTGTGCCGGTCATGACGTGCCGCCTGTTTCCTTCGAGGGCGGCTTCCGCCTCCGCAGCCAGACACCTCCCTCGCGGCCCCGACCGAACCAGAACGCCAGAACGGCGCCAAGCAGGATCAGGACCTGCGTGACGCCGCTGAGTCTGTGAAGATGGGTGAGGAAGTACCACAGGCTTCCGTCGCTCACGAAGGGCGCGAATTGCCACTCCGCGAGGACGCCCGCCAGCAGGCCGAGAATGCCGCAGAGGATCCCCAAGGCATTGGACTTTCGTCCGGAGAGGCATCCACAGCCAATGCCAATGAGCGCTCCCGGCAGGACGATGCCGTAGAAGCCCTGCCGGACAATCACGAAGAACAGCCAATAGCCCAGGAAACCACCCACCGCGGCGCCGAGGAGACCGAGAAGCAAGCCCGCCACGGCGCGCGATCCCTGCCCGGGCACTTCCCTCGCGCCGTCCTTGCCGCCGTCCGATTCAGGGCCAACAGAGCTCATGAGCCATCTCCGAACATGTGAAGTCCGAGCACGTCATACCCGCCATACCATACCGGTTCCGGAACCGTGTAGATAGGGGATGTTCAAGACAGGGGACGCCAAGCTCCGTTCCGGCGGCAGTCAAATGCTCAAGGCAAAATCCGAGATGTGTTGATATAAGTGCCAGTTAACCCAGAGCTTATAGACGATCGGGCCGAAAATGGCTTTGTTTCGTAAAAAGACTTGTGGCGTTTTCTGCGTGGTCTTGTCCCCGGCGGCCGAGTCAGGCCGCCACAGAGTCCCTCCCTGCTATATGCGCCAAACGCCGCCGGGTGGTCACTTATTGCAGAATACCCAAAAGAACCTTCAAGACCCCGGACCGGGACGAGCCGCCGGGGGGCAGCGCCTGGGTTGCCCTCCCGCTTCGCGTCGTCACAGCAGCCTGGTCTTTCCGGGGATGCGGACGGGGTAGCTGCCGTCCGGGCCGGGCTTGACGGGAGGCTCCATGTCGATGGTGCACTCCTCGGGCTTCGGCGGGTAGTGGAAGTCGCTCTTGGCGGCCTTCTCCCAGGTCACCTCCTTGCCGGTGTAGCAACTGAGCTGGCCCATGACGGTGGTCAGGGTGCTCTTGGCCATGTGGTAGCCGCTGTTGACGGGCCGGCCCTTGCGGATGGACTCGAAGAGCGCCCGATGCTCTTCGTCGTAGGGGTTGCAGCGCGGCCCTTTCCACTGCCAGCTCGTCTCGCCCTGGATGCGGCACCTCGTGAGGTTGGCGCGCCCCTTGGTGCCGAGGATGAGGCTGGAGTTCTCATTGTAGCAGCCGGTCGTGGTGCGGCAGAAGGCGTAGAGCTTCGCGCCGCCGGCGAACTCGTAGACGACCGAGTGGTGGTCGAAGACGTTGCCGTAGATCTCGTCGGTCATGGACGAGCGCCCGGCGAGGCCGTGGCACTTGACCGGCGTCTCGTCCTTCATCGCCCAGATCGAGCGGTCGACGTTGTGGATGAGGCTCTGCGGAACGTCGTCGCCGCTGAGCCAGGTGAAGTGGTACTGGTTCGAGCACTGGTACTGCACCTCGTTGAGGCCGGCCTTGCGGCGGTGCAGGCCGTACGGCCCGCGGAGGAAGTTCTCCTCGATGGCCACGATGTCGCCGATGGCCCCGTCGTGGATGCGCCGGATCGTCTCCTGGTAGCCGGCGTGGTAGCGGCTCTGGAGGCCGGAGACGACGCTGAGCTTCTTCCGTTCGGCGAGCTCGCAGGCGGCGATGACCGTCTTGACGCCGCGGGGGTCGATGGCGTGGGGCTTCTCGACGAAGACGTGCCTGCCGGCCTCGAGGGCGGCCTTCATGTGCAAGGGATGGAACTTCGCCGCGTTGGCGATGAGCACCACGTCGACGCTCTCGATGACCTTCTTGTAGCCGTCGAAGCCGTCGAAGCAGTGGTCGTCGTCCACGGCCACCTGGTCGGGCTTCTTGCTCTTGAGGTGCTTGCGCCGGGCGTGCACGCGGTCCATGAACATATCGCACATGGCAACCAGGCGTGCGCCCCGCTCGACGTTCATGGCGTTGATGGCGGCGCCGGTGCAGCGCCCGCCGCAGCCTATCATGCCGATCTTGATGACGCCGCTGCCCGCCGCGTGGAGGCGGCTGTCGAGCCCCGCCGTGGCCAGCGCCGCGCCGGAGGCCGCGGCCGCCGAGGTCTTGAGGAACTCCCGTCGCGAAGATCGCCCGGACGCGGTCAACTTGCCTGATCCCATCGTGGCTGCCCCTTTCCGTTGCTTGAGCCGACGTCTTCCACAGGACCGTGCGCCCACGACCGCCGTGGGCGGTCCCACGCTGATTCTACCCTGGTTTCCCCCGGCCGCAAGCCCGGAGCCCCTGCTCGCATCGCCCTGTGGCAATCGGCCGGCACCTGCGCTATCATGGAAGTACGCGAAACGACCGCACGGGAGAGGACCGGCTGAAGAGAAGCTTCCATGTCATGTCCCGCCCTGACCGCCGCCGTGGCAGTGCTGGTCTTGTCGGCGATCCTGACCTGCGCAGCCGGCGCGGGCGACCCGAAGCCGCCGCCTGACTCGCCGCCCGGGACCGGAGAGGCAACGGGCGCCCGGGCCCGCCGGCCCGCCGCCGGCCCCGCCACCACGCCGGCCACGCCCCTTGAGAGCGTCACCTTGTTCCTCTGCGGAGACGTGATGACCGGAAGGGGGATAGACCAGGTGCTGCCACGCCCCTGCGACCCGCGGATCCACGAGCACTATATGAAGAGCGCCAGGGGGTACGTCGCCCTGGCCGAGCGGGCGAACGGGCGAATCGACCGGCCCGTCGATTTCCCGTATATATGGGGCGACGGGCTGGAGGTGCTGCGGCGGGTGCGCACGCACGTCCGGATCATCAACCTGGAGACCAGCATCACCCGCAGCGGCGACTACTGGAAGGGCAAGGGGATCAACTACCGGATGGGCCCGGAGAACGTCCGGTGCATCACCGCCGCCGGCGTCGACGTCTGCGTGCTGGGAAACAACCACGTCCTCGACTGGGGCTACGCCGGCCTGGCCGAGACGCTGAAGACGCTGGCGCGGGCCGGCGTGAAGACGGCCGGCGCGGGCAAGGACCTCGCCGAGGCGCGGGCCCCGGCCATCTGCAAGGTCGCACCGGACACGCGGGTACTGGTGTTCTCCTTCGGGTGCCCCTCCAGCGGCGTGCCCCGCAGTTGGGCCGCCGGGAACGCCCGAGCGGGCGTGCATTTCCTGCCGGCCCTCTCCGATGCCTCCGGGCGGTCCGCGGCCCGGTTGGTGCGGCAGCACCGCCGCCGCGGCGATATCGTCGTCGCGTCGATCCACTGGGGAGGCAACTGGGGCTACGAGATCCCCGCCGAGCAAAGGCGATTCGCCCGCGGGCTGATCGAGACGGCCGGGGTGGACCTGGTCCACGGGCACTCCTCGCATCACGTCAAAGGCATCGAGGTGCACCGGGGCAAGTTGATCCTGTACGGCTGCGGGGACCTCATCAACGATTACGAGGGCATCTCCGGCCGGGAGGCCTTTCGCGGCGACCTGGGGCTGATGTACTTCGCGAGCCTGGCACCTTCCACCGGCGAACTGAAGGCCCTGCGGATGGTCCCGACGCAAATGCACCGGTTCCGGCTGCGCCGCGCTTCCCGTCAGGACACCGAGTGGCTGCGGAAGAAGCTGGACCGCGAGTGCCTGCGATCGGGCGCCCGGGTGAAGCTGGAGGAGGACAGGGCCCTGAGCCTGCAATGGAAATAGCGCGGGGCGGCCTCGGCTCCCGCGAGCCGAAGACGAGGCCGCCCCCGTGAATGCCGCCAGGCCCTTGCCGATTGCTGCTCAGCCGGTCAGGCGGGTCGCGGCTGGGCGCGACGCATCTCCAGCTCGATCTTCTTGCCTTTCATTTCCTCGAAGGCCTTCTTCTGCTCGGCGGTCAGCACGGCGAGGGCCTCCTTGTCCGCCTCGCTGCGGAGCTTGCGATACTTCTGGAACGCCTCCGTCCGCTGTTCCCGACTTGCGTCGCGCATGTTGCGGAACAGCTCAGAGCGTTTCGCCTGCATGTCCTTGCTGATCTTGGCCAGCTTCTTCTTCTGCTCGTCCGTGAGTTTCAGTCTGCCCGCGACGTACCTGCCGGTCAGGCTGTCCAGCACGGCGCGGACCTGCATGCGGATCTGGTACAGCCGCATCGTCTGCTCTCTGGCCAGCACGTCGCGAAGTTTCTCGCGGGCCTTCTGGTCGTACTGGTCCGCCAGCTCGGTCATCTTCGCCAGCCGCTTCTGTCGGTCCTCGATCTCCCGCAGGGCGGTGTACTGCTTCCTCATCTCCGCCGTGAGCTCTTCGCTGACCTTCTTGACCTTTGCGAGCTGCTCCTCGCTGAGCTTCAGCTCCTTCTGCACCTGCTCCAGCCTCAGCAGGCCCAAGAGGCTGCCGCGACTCAGTCCCCTGCCGGACCCGCGCCGGGTCCTTTGGGGGGCCTGTTCCTGCCCCTGGGCGGCGGCAACGAACGCAGCCCCCAACACCAGCGCCATCACCAGCACACTTCGAACTCGGATCATGTCACGCTCCTTTTAGAACTGGACCAAACCGGAATGTCCCGGATGGGCTCTGCCCCACGACCATCGTGGGTCTCCGCGATGATTCTACCTCGGTTTCCCATTCCCGCAAGCCCGGATTCCCGCCGCGGCCGCGGGAGGTGCCGGCCGGAGAGCGTGCGGGCACAGGGGGCCTCCAGCAAAGCGGCGTCACAATCCACTCAACGGGGATTGCCCGAGATGGTCAGCTTCCGATTCTCGCCGACGGTCTTGCGCCGGGCCACCTGGCCAATCGTGTAGTCCACGCGCAGGCGCTTGTAAACCCCCGTCGCCGGGTCGTCGAAGTTCTCGTTCGACGGCACCACGGTGAGGGCGTTGTCCTTGACCATGGCGGCCACCTCGGCGGTCACGTCGATCACGTCGCCGCCGGCCAGGTCGCCATAGACCGCCTTGACGATGACCAGTCTGCCGACCGGGGGCTTCTCGTCCGCCGGGAGGGTCAGCGTCTCGTCCTCGCGGACGGTCCTGGAGGCCGCGACGCCGTCGAGGGTGTAGTCCACGCGGAGTCTCTTGAGCCTGCTGTCGGCCGGGTCGCCGAAGAGGTCGTTCGAGGCGTCGACGCTGAGGGTGTTGTCCTTCACCATGGCGGCCACCTGGGCCGTGACGTCCGTCGAGGGTCCGTCGGGCAGGTCGCCGTAGACGGCCTTGACAATGACGAGTTTGGCTGCACTCGGCGCGGCCGCGCAGCCGGCCAGGGCAGCAAGAAAGCAGGCGGCCGGGACGACGGATTTCGGCATCAACGTATGGCGGATCATCAGGTTCTCCTTTTCCCGCACTGCCGTGCCATTCTACCCGGGATCTCGCTTCGCGGCGCCTTCGGCGTCCCGGACAGGCCCCGGCCCACCGCCATCGCGGGCCTCTTCGACGATTCCATGTTGTTTCCGCGCCCCGGCAAGTGCGTTGTTGGTCCTGGCAAGGGTCCATCCGCCGCCGACGGCAATTGGGCAATGCAACGCTGAGCTGCACCCGCTATGGTGAGTGATCACCCATGCCCGGAAGTCACTGACTGGAACTTCCGAGCTCATTGCGGAACTCGAGTCCGGGCTGAACGACCGGGCCACTAAGCTGCAACGCCTCAAGCAGGAATATGACAAACACTCCCAACTGGCAGAAGTTGAGGAAGGGAGAGCAAAAGCGATCATTCAGCAGATTGAAGCGGCCATCGGCAGGAACCGAGGCGGAGAGAGGCTCATTGCTCTGGGGCTGAATCTCCTGGCAGGATGGCCTCCACGATGGCGGGCGCGAGGCCGCTCAGCTTGAGCGTCCGGCCTACGTACGACCGATCCACGCCATGCCGACCGGCCGGTTCCCCCAGTGCTCTCTGTAACACAAGGGCTCAAGATCGTCCTTTGTGCGATGATGTTCCTTCCGCCCCGCCGGGGCTTGTTTCCTCATTGCTCCCATTCCGCCGGCTCGCGCCCCCGGCCAAACCTGCCTGCCGGCAGGCAGGTTCGACATTCGTCAGTAAGCATTGAGCATTAGACATTAAGCATTTGGTTGCGGCCGCAGGCTGTGCTGTGTCCCCTGTGGTTCATGAGATCTCTCCGCGAAGTTGCGTTGGGTCCGGGAACTCCCCGGCCGTCGGGCCGTCCAATTGGGCGGTGACCTATTGGGACAGGGAACGTCAGATGAGACATGCATCGATCGGGCGGGTTCGGGCGGCCGTGGTGAGCGTCGCGGCGCTGTTGGTGGTGGGGGCGGGGTTGCGCGCGGGGCGGGATGCGCCGCGGCCGGGCCTCTGGCGGGCGCATCCGGAGTTGAAGAGGAAAGTCGACGCGGAGTTGGAAGGGCTGCCGGCGTACCTGCGCGGGCTGGAGCCGGAGGCGTTCGCGGCCAACTACGGCAAGCTGGCCGGGCAGGCCCGCTCCGGCGACGCGAACGAGCGGGACAGGGCGCTGAAGGCGATCGGCAATCTGCGGGAGATGACGGGCCTGCCGATCCTGGCCGAGGCGGTGCAGGGGCGGAAGGCCGGCGGCGAGGACGCGCTCCAAGCGGTGATGAGCCTGGCGAACTGGATCTACGACGCCTACCACAAGGCGGGCAAGAAGCCGCCGGCGAAGTTTCGGCCGCTGCTGGGTCTGTTCGTGACAACGCTCGTGGAGGCGGCCGACGAGCCGAACGTGCGGTCGTACTGTTTCATGGCCGTCGGCAGCCTGGCGGGCCCGGAGTGGCTGGGGCTCATCAAGGACCTTGCCGGCAGCCGGCACCCGGCGGTGACGCACTGGTCGTCGTGGGCGGTGGGGCAGATCGAGGGCCGCTGCCCGCACGAGGATTCCGACCCGCTGCTGAAGGCCACGTACGTCGTGCCCGAGGCCGAGCGGGTGACGATCCGCGCGGAGGTCCGCCGGCTGCTTGCGACGGGGGGCGAGCCGGTCGGCAAGCGGGTCGTGCGCTACAGCGACGGCATCGCGCACTTCGATGGCTGGATCCCCAGGCCGTCCGTGCCGCAGAGAGACCGGCCCGACGTGCGCGAGTATTACGTCTGGCGGTACTGCGGCGGGCGGGTGACGGAGGTTCAGTTCGTCGACAGCGGCGAGGGCCGGCGGCTGCATCGCCTCTGGTACGACGCCGCCGGGCGATGCGTGCTGTGCGTGAAGGACACCCCCGGCGCGGCGGCCCGCTATGCCTGGGGCGACTACGACAAGCAGGGCCTGCTCCGCCGCGTGGTGCGCCTGACGGACGACTTCGAGGTCTTCGGCGTCCAACGGTTCGTCAACAGGGGCATGTACGAGGAAACGACGGAATACATCTACGACGGCAAGGGCGTGCCGTACAGCCGGACGCGAAACACGGCCGGCGGCGTGTTCGTCTTCGACCGCAAGAGCGGCAAGGACAGGAAGTGCAACAGCGGCTCCCGCCGGTGGTGGATCCGCAGCCTGGAGCGGTACGGGCTGGCGAGCTTCTACCCGATCCCCCGCGCCCGGTTCGACCCGCGCAAGGTCCGGCTGGAGGTGCGCAAGCTGAAGGTGGACCCGGCGATCGTGGAGCGCCAGTGCACGGGCAGCCTCACGATCCGCAACGTCGGCCCCAGCTACGCGGCCCCGGTCAACGAGGTGGGGCCGTACTACGTGCTGCACATCCACGACGCCGACGGCAAGCTGCTGTTCCGCGCCGGCGGCAGTTGGGGCTCAGGCATGGACGCCCGCGCCGAGCAGGCGTTCACGTTCGACACGCACTCCAACACGCTCCCGGAAGCTGGTGGACGGGTGTTCCTGCTGCCGAAGGTGGGTGCGTACACGCTGAAGGTGACCGTCCACCCGGGGCAAGTCGAAACGACGCTGGACGATAAGACGGTCCGTTTCGAGGTCGGCCTGAGGCCGGAGCGGCACACGAGAATGGACGGCATCTGAAGGGGAAGATTGGGGGCCGACGCCGAGGCACATCAGCAGGCAGATCCGCAAAGTTGTATCGAATCTCAAATTGTCCACGGAGGCATTGTCGAATCTTGTGGATTGGCGGCGTGAAAGAAAGCGGCGTATCCTTGGTGTCTGATC
>CAYRVX010000109.1:0-22756 GCA_964427875.1 uncultured Planctomycetaceae bacterium | reverse complement strand
CGGCAATGTACAGTTCGCTGGACGGCCGACACCATCGGCACAGCACCAGCACCGCGGCCATCAGCGGCCAGGGGACCTCCGCCCGGCTGAC
Organism: uncultured Planctomycetaceae bacterium; assembly: GCA_964427875.1. Taxonomy (GTDB): domain Bacteria; phylum Planctomycetota; class Phycisphaerae; order SM23-33; family SM23-33; genus CAYRVX01. The sequence goes on along the minus strand of CAYRVX010000109.1, from coordinate 22,665 downwards.
CGGCATGATCTCCTCCAGGAAGTCGATCAACTCCAGCCGCCGCAGGAGTTGCAGGGCCAACCAGGGACCGCCGAAGTCCAGGCAGCGTTCCACGCGAAGCCGTTTGACGTCGACCTCGACCCACTCCGCCACCGCGTCGTCGAACAGCGGCGGCGCGGCCTTGCCTCCCGCCGCACGCTCAACGCCGCGCCGCTTGGGTTTGGCCATCTGGCCGAGATACGCCACCACACGTTGCCGTGGCCCGCGCGCCGTTCGATACGATTCGACGAGGGCCCAATAGGCGTGTCGCTTGCCGTCCTTCGTTCGGTGGCACGGTCGGATGAACACGCCCCCATTGTCGAGCCGTCGGAACGCCAGGCAACCCCGTGGGTCTTCACTACATCCCGATTCGGGCGATCCGCGCCTCCTCAGCCCGCCAAAGGCGCCGTAAGTCCCGCGGAACCGTCCGCCGATGAGCGAAGATTTTTTTCAGAATCCCGTTGCTGGCGAACTTAGGCTAGAGCAATAACGAGTATACCACCGAAACCGGCCGCGTCAAGCGAAAACCGCGCCCCTTTCGTCCGCAGCGGGCAACGCCGAAAAGGGGACGGGAGTCTTTTCTGCCGCCGTTGCCGTGCCGCCCGCTGGCCGCCACGTGCCCGGGCTCCGTCCCCTTTTCTTTCGGCGCCTAAAAGGGGACGGGAGTCTTTTCTGCCGCCGTTGCCGTGCCGCCCGCTGGCGGCCACGTGCCCGGGGCCGTCACCAGACGTGTCACCAGGGCAAAAAAGACTCCCGTCCCCTTTTCTTCCCGTCCCCTTTTCTTCGCCCGAAAAAGACTCCCGTCCCCTTTTCTTGGGCGTGCGTCAGTTGGGCGTTGGCGGGGGGGCCGGGGGTGGGCCGGCATTGTTTCGCCGCTGGCGTCGGCGCCGGCGGGCCCGTAGGAAGAGGCGCCAGGGATAAAACAGGCGGGCGGCCGTCAGGTTGTACATCTCGATGCCGATCGTGCGGACCATGTCGCGCACGCGGCGGGCGCCGGGGTCGGGCATGCCGATCACCCAGTAGAAGGCCAGCATGCGGGCCAGCATCGACAGCACGAATGTCGCGTGCCAGTGGTTCCACTCGAAGACGCCAAACCTCAGCGGGCGATACCACGAGGCATTGTAGATGCCGTCGGCCACCAGCCCGCCGACCAGGCCGCCCAGCACGCCTCCGACGCCGACCAGGACCGAATGGGCCGCGACGTACTTGCTCCTTCCGGCGCCGTCGGCAAAGCCCAGGATGATCCCCTGCTGGCCGAGCATCACGCCCGTCCAGCCCACAAAGCCGAAGAAGATCGTCGTCGAGCAGATCAGCCAGGCCCCGACCGGCGCGCCCGGCGGGATCAGCCGCCAGTGGGACCATTCGACGGAGGCGCCGAGCCGCGCCGCCAGCCAGGCGACCCCCCCGCCCGCGGCGCCGGCCACGCCGTTCACCGCGTCGGAAACGAACTGCGGGCTCGGCGTGTACTTCGAGGCGAAGAAGTACGGCGCGACGCCGAAGACGGCCAGGGCGGTCGCCAGCATGAGCATGGGGCGGCGGCCCCACCGGTCGATCAGCCTGCCCCACCTCTTGATCGCCAGGATGGACACCAGCGGGCCGAGCAGCATGAACATCACGTTCAGCGCCAGGTGGCTGAAGCCGAGGTTCTCTCGCATGTTTCGGATGTAGAACGGCCCGCCGACGGCCATGGCGAACATGGCCGTCGCCCCGTACAGGACGTATCGCCGGAAGACACGGTCCCTCAGGGGCACGACGAGCAGCTCGTTGGCCGCCGCGAGGAGGTAGCGCCCGGCGTGCGCGATCGCCCCGGCGATGCCCGGCCGAGGCGAGCCGGCCACGGAGATGTTGACGGCCGGGCGGCGCGGCTCGGCAGGCGTGGTCGGCGTCACCTCCCGCAGGCGCAGGAACATGAGGACGTCGAGGGTCCCGAAGACGGCCGCCGCGACGAAGAGCCCGAACAGCGCCCATCGCAGGGCCGGCTGGGCCTCCGGGGTGAACGGCAGGGCGTCGTCGATGACCCGGTCCATGAAGATGGCCAGGCCGATGGCGATCGGGAACTGGAGCAGCCGAGTGACTCGCTGGCGGGTGGCCAGGTAACGCCCGCGGATGCGGCGGGGGATCAGGTCGCCCATCCACGAGAACCACGCGGGCATGCCCAAGGCCGAGAGCGACCAGCAGGTCAGGAGGACGATCAGCACCATCCAGATGGCGACCGGGCCGGGAGGCACGAGGACGAGGATGACGGCGACCAGAAGCCACAGCGCCCGGGAGATCACCATGCAGGAGATGAACAGGTACTTCCGCAGCCCGGTGCGCTCGATGAGAACGGTCGAGGGGAGGTTCCAGAACGTGGCGATAAACGGCAGGGCCTGCATCAGTCCGAAATGGAAGTCGTCGAAGCCGAGCATCCGCCGGAAGCTGTTCATCCAACTGCCGGAGATGCAGGTCATCCAGATGATGCCCAGCCCCCAGGCGGCCGTCACGAGGCGAAGCGAACGGCGCAGCTCCGCCTTTCGGACGCTCAGCGCCGGGAGGACCTCGTACGACCTGTGCCGCAACGACATGGAGCCGACCTCGCCCCGCCGCCCGAACGGGGCACACCCGGGCAGAAAAGCATTCGTCCGGCGAGCATTATCCGCCCGGGGCGGATCGGCAAGACAATTCCAGCGTTTTTGTCAGAAAAACCGCGATCGCGGCCGGGGAATACCCTTGTCAGGCCCGGCCGACAAGGATATCATGTTGTGTTTGCACCGCTTGGCGGAAAACGAGTACGACGTTGTGAGGCGGCGGCGATGCATTATCCGCGCAGAGTTTCGAGGAAGAAGCGAGTCCGCAAGTTCGGCTTCCGTGCCCGAATGCGCACCAAGAACGGCCGAAGGCTCATCAACAGGAAGCGCCGCCGCGGGCGGCGCGTGCAGATTGTCTGATGCGCTCGCCTGCGGCAGCGAAGGCAGGCAGGCGCGCCGATCTGCTGGTCGGCCTGGTCCTGCTCGCGGCCCTGGCCGCCGAGGCGCGGACGGCGCCCGGTAAGATGCCCCGGGGATACACGATTCCCACCATCGACCTGGCTGGTCAGAGACATCGACAGGTGATCGTCGATCGCCAGAAGGGCCAGTACCTCGGCCACGTGAGCACGGTCCTGCTGGAAGACAACCGGACGATGATCTGCGTCTACCCGAAGGGGCACGGGCGCGGGGCGATCGTGATGAAGCGCAGCACGGACGGCGGGAAGACCTGGTCCGCCCGCCTGCCGACGCCGAAAAGCTGGGCGACGTCCAGGGAGGTGCCCACCATCCACCGCGTAATCGACCCCGATGGGGTCAAGCGGCTGATCCTGTTCTCGGGGCTGTATCCGATCCGCATGGCCGTCAGCGAAGACGACGGCGGCACGTGGAGCGAGCTGAGGCCCATCGGCGACTTCGGCGGGATCGTCGCGATGGGCGACGTGGTCAAGCTGAAGGCGCCCGGCCGCTACATGGCCATGTTCCACGACGACGGGCGGTTCTTCGGCAAGAACGGCAAGCGGACGAACGTTTTCCGTCTCTACGCGACCTTCTCGGCCGACGGCGGGCTGACGTGGGGGCGCCCGAAGGAGGTCCTCGCCCGATCGGACGTGCACCTCTGCGAGCCGGGCACGGTCCGCTCGCCGGACGGCGGGCAGATCGCGGCGCTGCTGCGCGAGAACTTGCGCCGGCGGAACTCTCACGTGATCTTCACCGACGACGAGGGCCGCACCTGGACCGCCCCGCGCGAGCTGCCCGCCAGCCTCACCGGCGACCGCCACACGCTGCGCTACGCCCCGGACGGCCGGCTCGTCGCCACGTTCCGCGACACGACGCTCCAGTCCCCCACCGGGGGCGACTGGGTCATGTGGGTCGGCACATATGAAGACATCGCCAAGGGGCGCGAGGGCCGGTATCGCGTCCGCCTGATGGACAACCATCGCCGCCGGGACTGCGCGTACCCGGGGCTCGAGCTGCTCCCGGACGGCACGTTCGTGGCCACCACCTACGGCCACTGGACGCCCGGCGAGCAGCCCTACATCGTCAGCGTTCGCTTCAAGATGGGTGAGCTGGACGCCCTTGCCAGGATGAGCCCGACGATGGTTGACGTGTTCAGCCGCGGCGAGCTGGGCTATCCCAACTACCGGATTCCCTCGCTCGTGGTCACCGCCGGCGGGGCGCTGCTGGCGTTCTGCGAGGGACGGCAGACGCTCGGCGACCATTCGAAGAACGACATCGTTCTCCGCAGAAGCACCGACGGCGGCAGGACGTGGGGGCCGCTCGCGACGCTCCACGACGACGGCGACAACAGCCTCAACAACGTCTGCTCGCTGGTCGACCCCAAGAGCGGCCGCATCTTCGCGGTCTACAACCGCTTCGCTCGCGGCTACCACACCGACAAGTGCGCCCCCGGCTACAGCGACGCCCGCGCGAACCGCATCTACATGGTCACCAGCGCCGACGACGGCAAGACGTGGTCGGCGCCCGCGGACGTCACGCGGCGCTTCAAGCGCCGGGAAGTCAAGTGGGCCGTCTCGACGCCCGGGACGGGGATCGCGCTTCGGCGCGGCAAACACGCCGGCCGCCTGATCGTCCCGATGATTCAGTGTCACGGCACCGGCCGCGGGGTCCGCCGGTCCTACGTCTGCTACAGCGACGACGGCGGGAAGACGTGGCAGATGGGCGACGAGGCCCCCGTCAACGCCCCGAAGGACCAGGACTGCGCCGCCGAGCCGACGGTCGCGGAACGGGCCGACGGGTCCATCCTGATGAACTGCCGGAACAACAGCCCCCGCCGCCCGCTCGCGTGCCGCCGTGCCGCGGTGAGCGCCGACGGCGGACAGACGTGGTCCGCCATGAGCGACGTGCGCGAGCTCATCGAGCCGAGCTGCCAGGGCAGTCTGCTGCGCTACACCGACCCGCCGAAAGGCGGCAAGGGCCGGATCCTCTTCTCCAACCCCGCTTCAACGAGGGCTCGCCGCAACGGCACGATCCGCCTGAGCTACGACGAAGGCCGCACCTGGGGCGTCTCCAAAACGCTCTGGCCCGGCGGCTATGCCTACTCGTCCCTCGCAGCCCTGCCCGACGGCGCCGTCGGCTGCCTTTTCGAGAAGGACGGCTACAGGACCATCACCTTCGCCCGCCTCACGCTCCAGTGGCTCACCGACGGGCGGGACAAGCTGACGATGTCGCCGGCTCCCTGATCTACAGCCTTTTGACGTAAACGTAGTACGCCCCGCAGAGCTCCTTGCCCTTCTCGTTCAGGAACGACGTTTGCAGCTTCGTCTTGCCGGCGCTCAGCTTCACGGTGAAGGTGGCTGCGACGTCCTCGGGCCGGACCTTCGCTGTCCGGTCGACGCCCGCGAGCTTGAGCCTCGCCTTGGCTATCGGCAGCGCCCGGCCGCCGGCGCCGTCCGACGCGGCCACGGGCCTGTTGACCTCCTCCGGCCAGCGCCGCAGGGCGAACTGATACGTGCCGTCCCGCTCGACCTCGACGGCCCAGAATCCGCTGCCGCCGGCGCCCCGGCGGACGTGAGACTGATTCCACGGCGTCCTCGCGTGCCAGTCGAATCCCGTCAGACGGACCGGGTCCGCCCTGTCGCTGCCGATGACGACGTGAGACATCTCGCCGAACCGCCGCGACACCTGCGACCACCAGCGTTCGTAATGGTCGCGCATCTTCGCGACGACGTCGCCGTGCCCGGCCGCGACGTCGTTCTTCTGGCCCGGGTCGGCCCGCACGTCATACAGCTCGTTGCCGAGCACGAGCCGCCAGCGGCCGAACATCACGGTGGACCGCCACTTCGGCGGCGGCGACGCCGTCTGGGAGTATTGCACCACCAGCATTCGCTCCGGCAGGGAATCCGTCGTGCCGCGCAGCAGCGGCGAGATGTCGATGCCGTCGAACTTGGCTTCCTTGGGTCTGGTCAGGCCGCACAGGGAGATGAGCGTCGGCAGGAGGTCCTGGCAGCAGGTCAGCTCGCCGAGATCGCGCGGCCCGGTCAGCCCGCCCGCGGGCCAGCGAATGAAACACGGCACGCGGTGCCCGCCGTCGTAGAGGCTGCCCTTCCTGCCCCGCAGGCCGGCCGCGTGGGTGCCCGCGCTCGAGCCGTTGTCCGTCGTGAAGATCAGGATGGTGTTCGCCACGAGGCCCAGGTCCTTCAGCTTCCGGTCCAGACGGGCCATGTTGTCGTCGATGTTCGTGATCATGCCGTAGAAGGCGGCGCTCCGGCCGCCCGCGGCCTTGTACATGTCCTTGTACTTCCCGGCCACCAGGTACGGGCCGTGCGGCGCGTTCGTGGGGACGTAGCAGAAGAACGGCCGGTCCCTGTTCGCCTCGATGAACTTCATCGCCTCGCCGAACCACACGTCGGTGCAGTAGCCGGTGTAGGCGGTCCATTTCCCGTTGTGGCAGTACGTGTCGTCGAAGTAGTCGTTGCCCCAGTAGTCGGGCGTCTGGCCCACCCCGCCGCCGCCGTGGCGCAGGACCTCCTGGAAGCCCCGATCCTCCGGGCGGTAGGGGTAGTTGTCGCCCAGGTGCCACTTGCCGAAATGCCCGGTCCTGTATCCGGCCGCCGCGAACACGTCCGCCATCGTGGCCAGCTCCCTCCGCGGCAGCGACCGGCCCCAGGTCGTGCCCCACGCGCCCGTGCGCACGGCGTCCCGGCCGGTCATCAACTGCGCGCGGGTCGGCGTGCACAACGGAGCAACGTGGAAGTCGGTCAGCCGCACGCTCCGGCCGTAAAGCCCGTCGAGGCTCGGCGTGCGGATGACCTTGTTGCCGTGGCAGGCCAGGTCGCCGTAGCCCTGGTCGTCGGTCATGACCAGGATCACGTTCGGCTTCCCGGCGGCGGCGGGCCCGGCCGGCAGCGCTGTCGGCATGGCCACGTACCCGGCCGCCAGCCCCGTGGCCTTCAGGAAGCGGCGACGCGTCAGGCTTCTCTTCATTGGCATTGCAGGTGCTCCTGTTCCTTGACGGGCGCGCCCGGGCCGCCCGGCGGCGGTCTCCCGCCCGGCGCCCCTGGAGCTTAACCGGTAGACTGCCCTTTGAAAACCGGCCGGTCGCCGGTAATATGGTATTCAAAGTGACCGATTTCGTCCCTTACTGAGCGGTCCTCGTTGACTCGTGAACTGGTTAACTTGTTGATTCGAGAACAACTGCGATGTGACGACACCCGCGCGTTCAGCGGACGGAGGACCGCGGCCAGCAGGGCCCGCCCGCCGGGCAGCCACGGAACGAAGAGCTCCAGCAATGTGAACAAGCTCTTCCCAGTTAACGAGTCAACGAATCAACGAGTCAACCGACACGCCATAGGCCAATGCCCGTCGGTCAGTCTGAGTATGGTATGGATCGAGCGCGAGGTGAATTGATCATGAAGCGACGACAGTTCCTGAAGCGAAGTATCGTGACGGCCGGCACGGCGGCGCTGGGCTTGCGGAGCGGCGAAGCGGCCCCGCCCGAGGACAGGCGGAAAGATCGGCGCTGCAACCTGCTCGTCATCCACACCGACCAGCAGAGCTGCTGGACGATCGGAGCCTACGGCGGCGGGCTCGTCTCCACGCCGCACATCGATTCGCTCGCCCGGCAAGGCTCGATCCTCACCAACTTCTTCACGAACAGCGCGGTCTGCACGCCCTCGCGCGGCTGCCTTGTCACCGGGCGATACCCGCACAGCCACGGCGCCTACAGGAACAACATCGAGCTGAACCGTGACGAGCAGACGATCGCGCGTGTCCTGAAGCAGGCCGGCTACGACACCGGCTATGCCGGGAAGTGGCACCTCGACGGCACGCCCAAGCCCGGGTGGATGAGGCCTCAGCGCTCCATGGGCTTCGACGACTGCCGGCACATGTTCAATCGCGGGCACTGGAAGACCATCCTCGAAGACCCCGACGGGACCGCCAAGGTGCTGCCCTACGGGCGGATCGGCGACGAGAACACCTTCACCACCGATTGGCTGGCGAGCAGGACGATCGAGTTCATCAGGGAGCCGCGAAACAAGCCCTTCTTCTTCATGGTCTCCATTCCCGATCCGCACCCGCCGTTCACCGTTCGCACGCCATACGACACCATGTTCAAGCCCGCCGACATGCCTGTCCCGGTGAGCTTCGATCAGGCCGATCTGCCCGCCTGGGCCCGCGCCGGGGGCAAGCGAAAACGGCCCGGAACGAGGCCGGCCGCACAGACGCGCCGACAGCGCGAAGCGCGTCTCCGCGCCTCCAAGGCCAGGTATTGCGGCCAGGTCAAGTGCATCGACGATAGCGTCGGGCGCATCCTCAAGTGCCTCAAGGACCGCGGCGCCCTCGACGAGACGATCGTCGTGTTCACCACCGACCACGGCGAGTACATGGGCGAGCACGGGCTGATGGGCAAGAACAACCTCTACGAGACGGCCTACCGGATCCCCATGCTCATCCGCTGGCCGAAACGCATCCCTGGCGGGACCGCGATCGGCAACGTCGTCAGCACGGTCGATTTCCAGCCCACGATCCTCGCGCTGATGGGCATCAAGCCGTCCGGCCGGGAGCAGGGCAGGGACGCAAGCGGCCTGCTGACCGGCAAGACGATCGACTGGACGGACGAGTCCTTCCTCCACCACTCCTCCCTGGCACGCGCGGGCATCTTCACGCCCCGCTATGAGCTGGCCTTCGTCCAGGGCGGCGACCACATCCTCTTCGACCGCCTGAACGACCCCCACCAGATGAACAACTTATACGGCGACCCCAGATACACGAAGGTCGTCAAGGACCTCCACGACCGCATCCTGGCCCACAACATCGCCGTCAAAGCTCCCGCAGCCGCGTGGCTCAAAACGGTGTGAAAAAGGGGACGGGAGTCTTTTTTGCGGGCGTTACCGCTCAGAAAAGGGGACGGGAGTCTTTTTTGCCGGCGTTACCCCCCGTGTTTATTGGACGGAAAAGACTCCCGTCCCCTTTTCCGCCTCGTCCGGGGCGGCGACCACACCCTCTTCGACCGCCTGAACGACCCCCACCAGATGAACAACTTATACGGCGACCCCAGATACACGAAGGTCGTCAAGGACCTCCACGACCGCATCCTGGCCCACAACATCGCCGTCAAAGCTCCCGCAGCCGCGTGGCTCAAAACGGTGTGAAAAAGGGGACGGGAGTCTTTTTTGCGGGCGTTACCGCTCAGAAAAGGGGACGGGAGTCTTTTTTGCCGGCGTTACCCCCCGTGTTTATTGGACGGAAAAGACTCCCGTCCCCTTTTCCGCCTTTTCTTCGGCCTGCCACGACTGCGAATGGTGTATTCGAGGCCCAATCGACGGACGACCCGCAGGAGCCACCCGTCGTCGCCATAGGGGCGCCCGCGCACGACGCACCGGCGCAACGCTGCCAGCTCGGCTTCGGATTGCGGCCTATTCACTCGCTCGATCCAGTTGCTCGGCCTGCTGAGAGGCCAATCGCTCAATAGGAGTCGATGTTCGTCATCCCCGTACTTCCGGCGCCACAGGCTGCACCAGCGCCAGTCCTCCGCCCGCGCAACGAGGCGGGCGCGCAGCGGGTTGCGCTCCACATATCTCAGAACGGTGAGAAGATGCCCATCGTCCTGAATGGGGAAGGACTTGAACCGGCCCTGGTACAGGTGGCCCGTGCCGGCAGTACCGTGAAAGGCGTGATGCCTCTGTGTGTGCGTGACCGTCATCCATCGCATGAACTCAGAAACCTGGCGGTCCGCACCTCGCCGCGGCCAGACCACCATGTGCCAGTGGTTGGGCATGACGCTGTAGCCGAGAATCCGCAGCGGCTCGCGTTCATGTGCTTCCCGCAGGACTTGCTCAAAGGCGGCGTAGTCCCCGGCACTTTGAAAGATCCCCGCGCGCCCGTTGGACCGGTTCAGGACATGATAGACCATCCCACCGACGATTGCTCTTGCTCGTCTGGGCATGTCTGCAAGCTATCGGCTTGCACTGTCGCGGGCAAGAGAAAAGGCGGAAAAGGGGACGGGAGTCGTTTTCATAAAAGACTCCCGTCCCCTTTTCTGTACGTGCCGATCTCCAGGCCGCGGTCGACGAAGAACTTGTACGTGTCGTACTCGACGCGGCTGGAGACGCTGTGGTCCGTGTGAAGGCAGTAGCCGCCGCCTTCCATGGCGATGGGGACCTTGGCCTGCAATTCGGCCTCGACCTGCTCTGGGTCGTTGGATTCGAGCGCGCGGATGTCGATGCCGCCCATGAAGGCGATCCGGTCGCCGTATTGCCGCTTGAGCTTGACGAGGTCCATGCCGGCCTTGACCTCCATGAGGCGGAAAAGGGGACGGGAGTCTTTTTCATAAAAGACTCCCGTCCCCTTTTTTGTACGTGCCGATCTCCAGGCCGCGGTCGACGAAGAACTTGTACGTGTCGTACTCGACGCGGCTGGAGACGCTGTGGTCCGTGTGAAGGCAGTAGCCGCCGCCTTCCATGGCGATGGGGACCTTGGCCTGCAATTCGGCCTCGACCTGCTCTGGGTCGTTGGATTCGAGCGCGCGGATGTCGATGCCGCCCATGAAGGCGATCCGGTCGCCGTACTGCCGCTTGAGCTTGACGAGGTCCATGCCGGCCTTGACCTCCATGGCCTGGAGACAGTCCATGCCGGCCTCGATGAGGCCGGGCACGAGCGGCTCGACGTAGCCGCACGAGTGCAGGATGATCGGCAGGCCCTTGGAGTGGCCGAAGTCGAACGTCCTCCTGTGGGCCGGCCAGACGATGTCCTTGTACATCGCCGGCGACATGAAGGGCTTTTGCTTGAAGCCCATGTCCTCGTAGAAGAACAGCCCGTCGGGCGGCCCCTCCTCGGCGAAGAGGATCTCGAGGCAGTTGATAATGAGGTCGGCGTAGACGCTGCACATGTCCTTGACCCAGTCCGGATCGAGGGCCATGCCCATCAGCATGTACTCGTGCCCGCAGACGGGGTGCATGCACTCGAAGACGTTGACGCCGCCCCAGCAGAAGAACAGTTCCTTTTCGGCGGCGTGGGCGCGGGCCCGGCGATAGCCCTCGAAGTTGATGCGGCGGCGGTAGTCGTCGCAGCGGACCAGGTGCCGGCGGGCGTGCTCCTGCCAGCCGGCGCGGTCCTTGACGAGGAAGTCCACGTGCTCGGGCGTGCCGTCGTGATGCTTCCACCAGCGAAGCAGCGCCCCGTTGCCGCTTCTGACGAGCTTGGTCTCGTCGGTCTCCTCGACGATCTGGTCCTCGAAGTCGAGGTCGCAGACCATCTTCAGCCAGCCGCCGCAGCGGATGTCCAGGCCGAAGTGATCGGGGATGGACTGGCCTTGCGAGAGGTGGCCCTGCTGCGTCCAGGCCTTCTGCGTGTCGCCCCAGAAGCCCTCGTGCACGCCGATGCGATCCACGGGCCGGCGCCCCAGGATGCGCGAGATCCGTTCCCGGCTGGTCAGTTCCGTCATTGTCCGTCCTCAGGCATGCGGCTTTGGGGCCTGCCGGTCCAAGCGTTGGATCAAGATGACCTTCACTCCTGACAGCGGCAGTATAGTGGCCGGAGGGATGCCTGGGAACAGGATTGCAGCGCCGGGACTCCCTCGCGCAGGGCTCGTGGAGCGGGGCCCTACACGAACGACATCAGGATCTTGTAGATGACCGCCGCGAAGATCGCCGAGACGGGGATGGTGATGAGCCAGGAGGCGAAGATCCTGCGGATGACCTTCAGGTCGATGGCACCGAACCCGCGTGCCAGGCCCACGCCCATGACCGCCCCGACGAGCACGAGCGTGGTGGAAATGGGCAGGCCCATCAGGGAGCAGATCAGCACGGTCGAGGCCGTGCCGAACTCGGCGGCAAAGCCGCGCGTCGGCGTGATCTCGGTGATCTTCCTCCCGATGGCCCTGATGACCTTGTAGCCGTAGGTGGCCAGGCCGACCACAATGCCCACCCCGCCGAGGGCCAGCAGCCACAGCGGCACGGGCGCCTTGCTGCCGATCGCGCCGCCCCGGGCGAAGTGGATCACGCCGGCCAGCGGGCCGATCGCATTGGCCACGTCGTTTGCGCCGTGAGCGAAGGCCATGTAGCAGGCGGTGATGGGCTGAATCCGCCCGAACCATTTTTCCACCACGGCATACCGGTCCCTTCGGCGGTAACGGAGCTTCGCCGTTCGCCGGAGCAGCACGGCGCGGGCGATCAAGCCGACCGCCATGCCGAAGACCGCCGCCAGAGGCAGCGCGACGTAGATGGTTCCCTTCTCGACGCGCAGGACCTTGTAGAGAATCAAGAGGCCCAGGATGGATGCGACCGACCCGAAGCAGATGGGCACGGCCCGCTTGGCCATGAAGACGGGATGGCGGTGTCTCAGCACGTACTTCTGGATCACGCGATAGATGATGAAGGCCAATACCCCCCCCACCACGGGCGAGAGGACCCAACTGGCGGCAATCTTGCTCACCTTCGACCACACGACGGTTCCCAGCCCGGCTGCCATTACTGCAAAGCCGATGACCGCGCCGACGATGGCGTGCGTGGTGGAGACCGGCTGGCTGAAGAAGGTGGCTACGTTGAGCCAGATGGCCGCGGCAAGGAGGGCCGCCAGCATGCCCATGACGAGCTTGACTCGGAGAGGATCCCGCTGGCCCCACGTGCCCGGGCGCGTTGCGGGGGGCCGCAGCTCCACGGATTCGTCGGCGGGGCCGCTCGACGAGCGCGTGGCCGGGACGGGGGCCTGCCGCCGGACGGGCGACGAGGCGCGAAGCACGTCAATGTCGACGATGCCCTTGCGAATCGTCTCGGCGACGTGGCTTCCCACGAAGAACGCCCCGGCGAACTCGAAGATGCCCGCAAGGACGACCGCCTGTCTGAGCGTCAGGGCCCCGGAGCCCACCGACGTGCCCATCGCGTTGGCCACGTCGTTGGCGCCGATGTTCCAGGCCATGTACAGGCCGACCGCGATGGCTGCCATCAGAACGAGCGTCGTTAACAACTTCGACTTCCTTGCCTAAACCGGGGGGCTACTTGCGAGTGATCATCAGGCGCAGGTTCTTGCCGACGTTCTCGGCGTGGTCGGCCAGTTCGCTCAGGGCCCTGCAAAGCTTCTCCAGCAGCATCAACGTCACCGCGTCCAGGTCGAGGATCCCGTAGGCGTGGCGGGCAACTTTCCGGTTGAGCTTGTCGCATTCCCATTCCATGTGGCAGACCTGCTGGATCTTCATCAGCACGTCGTCGGCTTCCGAGCCCACGAACGACTCCTTCTGAAGCTCGGCGAGGTGTTCGGCCACGCCCAGCAGCGCCTCGCTGACCTCGACGACCTTCGTGACGAGCGCGAGGAAGTCTCGGTGCAGTTCCTCCGGCAGACTCAGCGACCGCAGCGTCGCCGTGACGGCAAAGTCCTCCGCGGCGTCGGCGATCTTGTCCATCTCGGTCAGGAACCTGGCCACGTCCTCCCTGCGAACGGGCAGGAAATACCGTTTGGGCAGGTTCTGCCGGACACGGTCCTTCAGCAGGTCCGCCTCATACTCCGTCTTCGACATGTCGTGCTGGAGTTGGAAGAGTTTCTCCGTGTCCGCCGCCAGGATGGCTTCGGCGATCGGGCGGATCATGGAGACGCATTCGTGTACTTTCCTGGCGTGCTCGACGAGCGGCTCGAACGGCGAGCGGCCAAAGATGCTCATTCGATCAAGCATGCTCATTCTCTCCTTCCTTCCTTGGCAGGCTGGAGCCTTCCCGCCGACCCAATCCCATAGGGATTGACAGGCCCTTGGCGCATTCTTAACCAAGCAATAACGCTTTCTTAATGCTTGCCGATCCGGAGTGCAAGGGCTTTCCCGGCCCCGGAACGCGTCCGGTCCGCCGCCGCGGGGCAGGCGGCTGAGCACTTAACGAAATGTTAGCGCTTTTCCGCCTTGTCCAGTTCATGCGGAGGGGTTAGGATTCGCGCAACATTGACCCCGTCTTCATCCATGAGGCAGAACTGTCAAGAACCCGGGGCCGCTCAAGACCGGTCAGGCAGATTCAGGGAGTGAGGCCAATGACTCTCATCGGGAAGATGTTTGGAAGGACGCCTTTCGGGCCATTGGTGGAGCATGCGAAGAAGGTGCACGAGTGCGTGAAACTGGTCAAGCCGGTGTTGGAAGCGCTGTTGAAGGAGGATTTCGAGGAAGTGCACGCTCTACAGGACAGGATCTCGAAGCTGGAGTATGAGGCCGACCTGATCAAGCACCAGATCCGAGAGGAACTGCCTCGTCGCTATTTCCTGCCGGTTCCCAAGGAGGATCTGGGGAGGTTCCTGCACTGTCAGGACAAGATTGCTGACAGCGTAGAGGACTTCGCCGTGATCCTCATCCTTCGGAAGACCAGAATCCACCGGGATCTCGTGGAAGAGCTGAGAGCTTTCGTGGACCAGGTGTTGCAGGTAGCCGGCAACCTGACCGGCGCTACCGAGGAACTGCAGAACCTGGCGGAGACCTCCTTCGGAGGGGCAGAGGCGAAGACGGTCCTGGAACGGATAGACGATCTCGGCGAGGGGGAGTGGAAGGCCGACAGGATGGAGCGCAAATTGAGTCAGCACATCTACCGGTTGGAGGAAGAGATCGACCCGGTAACGATCCTCTTCTACGAGAAGATGCTCCAGGCTCTCAGCTCGATTGCCAACGCCGCCGAGAATACGGGGGAGTTGCTCAGGCAGATGATTGTCAGGGGATAGGACCGCTTCGTGATTGCTTGTTCTTGCCAGGTGGTGAGATGATCTTCGTAATCGTAGGAATCGTCCTGCTGCTCGGCCTGTACATGGCCTGGAACATCGGCGCCAATGACGTGGCGAACTCGATGGCCGACGCAGTAGGGTCCGGCTCCATCAGCCTGAAGGGTGCCATAATCGCCGCCGCGACATGCGAGTTCGCGGGCGCCGTTCTGGTGGGCTCCCACGTCACCGACACGGTTCGCAAGGGGATCGTGAGCCCCGAATCGCTGGCTGCCAGCCCGGAAGCACTGGTACTGGGGATGGCGTGCGCACTGCTGGCGGCAGCGGTATGGCTGCACATCGCAACGTGGATGGGCATGCCGGTCTCCACCACCCATTCGATTGTGGGGGCCGTCACGGGTTTCGGCATCATTGCGGCGGGCTGGGGGGCCATACACTGGGGCAAGATGGGACAGATCGTCGCGAGCTGGTTCATCTCTCCCGTGGCGGGTGGCGTGATGGCGTTCGTTCTCTTTAGGCTCATCAGCCGGCTCATCCTGGGCAAGGAAAGGCCACTGAAGGCCGCGGTCAGGATCACGCCCTGGATCGTTTTCCTCACCGCCATCGTGATTACTCTAGCCACCGTGTACAAGGGCCTGAAACACCTCATCGCGGAGAAGGCAACCTGGCTGACGGGGAATGTGGCTATTCTGTTGTCCGTGGCGGTGGGCCTGATCTCAGCCGTCACAGCCTCGATCCTCATTCGGCGATACTTCGAGGGAAAGCACGGCCGACCCTTGGGGGAGAAGCTGGATCTGGTCGAGCGCATCTTCGCCCCGCTGGTTGTGATCACTTCCTGTTGCGTCGCCTTCGCTCACGGCTCAAACGACGTGGCCAATGCCATCGGCCCGCTGGCCGCGGTGGTGGACGTCGTGCGCTCGGGCACGGTAAAGATGAAAGTGCACGTTCCGCCTTGGGTGCTTGTCATGGGAGGAGTGGGCATCACCCTTGGTCTGAGCACCTACGGCTACCGGGTGATGCGCACGGTCGGCACGAAGATAACTCAGATCACGCCTACTCGAGGCGTTGCGGCTGACGTTGCCGCGATGACAACCGTGTTGGTCTGCACGCGGCTGAAGCTGCCGGTCTCGACCACCCATACGCTTGTGGGCGCCATCCTCGGGATAGGTCTCGCCCGCGGCTTGGGGGCAATCAACCTCAGAGTGACCCGGAACATCTTCAGCTCGTGGCTTGTTACAGTCCCCGTCGCGGCGGTGCTGGCCGTGTGCCTCTTCCTCATTGGCCGCCTGTTCCTGCTTGAGCCGCTGGCAGAGGCAATCGGGTCCGCCGGCCCAGGTGCGGGCTGATTCCGGGGGCGATCAGCCGTCACGTCCAGTCGTCAACGACGGCCCTGATCTCGTTGCTGACCTTCTTGATCTCCCGCCGGGCCCAGGTGAACTTCTGGACGTTCTTGTCGGCCCTGTAGAGGTCCGCCAGCAGGCCCAACACCCACTCGCGGCACCGCAGGACCTCCACGCCTCCTCGGCGGCGGTAATCCATGGCGGCCAGCCGTTCGTTCTCCGCCTCGAAGTACGCGATCTCGTCCTTTGCCTTCACGGGCGTGACCCTGTAGAGGTCTCGCAGGGCCGAATAGGACTGGAAGATCGGCCAATCCTGCGGATGCTGCTGGGATTCCTTGATGGCGGCAATCGCCTTCGAGGGCGACTGGAGCGGTCGCGCACTGAAGCAGAAACCCCTGCTGAGCGCCGCGAGGGCGGCACTTCGATACGTGAGCTTGCCGGCCTCGCGGCGGCCGATCACGACCCTGCCCTCGGCGCAGCGGGCGATCACGTCCCGGGATTCCGGCAGGAGGGAGTTGGCCAGCACGATGTTCTCCCCGTCGCAGTAAACGGGCACCCACTTGGCCGCGTTGGAGTAGACGGCCGCACGCAGCAGCTTTACGTAGCCCGCTTTCGTCATGGGCACGACGATCCACCGGACTTTCATCTCCTCCAGCGCGGACGGCGACTCGCGCCCGGTGAGCAGCCGCCGCTGGAGCTTGTAGGTATCCACGTGGTAGGCCTGCTGGGCCCTTCCGCCGAGGTACACCTTCAGGCCGGGGCAGTACCAGTGAAGGTACCCCTCCCATCGCCACTCGTTGAAGACCCGCCCCTTGAGGTTGTTGTCGTAGAGGAAGTCGCGGCAGCCGGGCGGGAATTCCCGGTAGACGATCATGTTCCGCAACATGCCCCGGTTCCGCACCATCGGGTTGAAGGGCAGATAGCGCATGAGGTTGCTTCGGGTCTGGACGCCGATCACGAAGAACACGACCGTGCCCACGACAAATGCCGGCCAGGCCCGCCGCAGCGCCGGCAGGAGCCTGGCAGCGAGCATCCAGAGCCACATCACCACCAGCGGAGCGGCCACGAGCGCCCGGCCTCCCAGGCCGACGCGGGGCGCCCCGAAGAACCAGGCGAACACCTTGGGGGCCTCCAGGAACAGCACGGCCAGCACGGTCGCCGCGGACAGCAGCACCCACCAGAGGACCCGCGCCGGGAGCTGTTCCCAGCAGCGGGCGCGGACCAGCTCCCGCAGAAGCCACTGCACCCGCCTGGCCAGCAGCGGGGCCAGGAGGATCAAACACAGCGGGATGAACCGCCGCGCGTCGAACGCCAGGTAGAAGATCCCGAAGGCGATCATGAACACGTCGAAGCCCAGCATGCCGATCCGGCGTGCGGAGAATCGCTCGAGCTTGTGGCCGCCGAAGAGCAACTTGGCGCCCGCGGTGATGGCCACGCCGGCGGCAAACAGGCCGATACAGGGGTATACGATCGTCACCGTAAGCCAGCCGTACCTCTGCCCCACGACACGGGCCAATTCCAGCTTGGCCGCCGGAGTCCTGCTGAGAGCGGCCACGGAGCGGGCGAACTTGCCCCACATCGGCTGGGCCCGGCCGAAGACGGCCACCGCCAAGACGACCACGCCGATCACCAGGACGAGGTCCTCCAGGTCCACCGGCCGGCGCTTGACGAGCTTCACCGCAACGTGCAGTGGCACGAGCACGGCGAAGAGGCCGACGATCCCGAAGAACTCCCACGACGTGCCGAAGGTCCGCGGCGAGGCCGTGAAGATCGAGTGCCACTCGATCACGCTCTGCCAGAGGTCCCTGGCCCCCCCGGCCATTATCACGAAGGGATGGCTGAGGTTCCACAACTCCGAGAACGACATCGTCAGCTTGGAATAGTCACGGAAGAGGTTGTGGATGCCGAACGGCGAGACGACGCCGGCGAGCACGAAGGCGCCGATAAGGGCGGCTAAGTAAGGCCAGCGCGTCCCAAGGGAGGCAGCGACGGCTGCTCGAAACTCGGCCTTCACTGCGGTCGCCGAGGAGGCCGCTATGCGGCGTTTCAGCATGAAGATAATGTCAGCCGCCAAGGCCGCCACGCCCAGGCCCACCCCCACGTGGATGCTCTGCTTACGCAGCCCCATCGCCACGCCAAACTGCCAACCTGCTGCTCCCGCTGCCATTCCGATCAGGAGACTCAGCAGCAACCTGCGGAGGAATCTCTCCTTGAGTATCGGCGGGGCCAGCATGCAGCCCGTCCAGACGAGCATCGTCCCCAAACCGAGAAAGAACCCCCCGTGCAGGTTCGCCCAGAAGAGGCCGAAGATGACCATGACCAGCCAGCTTCGCGAGGGCTTGTCGTTCGTGCGGTAGAGCAGGTAGAGCATGGGCGGCGCGAACATGAGGGTGGTGAGGTTCGGCCTGAGGTCGATGAAGCTCCTCCCGGCCGCGATGATCCCCGCCGCCACGATCAGGGCGACAGGCCAGTCCACGCCGCGGCGATGACAGGCGAGCACGAGGAAGGTCGCCCCGGTGAGCAGGATGAGGAGCTTCAGGACGACCAGCCCGATCTCGCCGCTGTCCTGGCCGTCGGGCACGCCGCCGGTCTCGTGCCCGTCCCGGCCGCCGAAGGCGCGGTAGAAGAGGTAGTACAGCAGGTGCGTTCCCCAGTTCTGGTTGACCCAGACGCGCCCCTCGGTGGTGAAGGCCCAGTCGTCGAGCTTCGTGAGCTTGCCGTCGAAGATGTCGCGCCCGGCGGCCAGGGCCACGTACAGGTCGCCCGTCGGGCGGGGCACCGTCCAGACGGTCACCACCGCCAGCAGGACGGTCAGCACGCCGAGAACGACCACGACCTTCCACCCGAGGTTCCGGCCGGTTGCTTCCGGCGACGGGGCCACCTTCTCGTCCATCGGCGCGCCACCTTTCGATCCCGCCGCTAGGGCAGGAACGCCTCAACCTGCTTGAGCTTCCGCGGCAGATACGTCTTGGCCACGAACTCCAGGCCGTGCTTCGCCAGCGCCTGCTGCTCCACGCGAACGCCCATCTCGAGCATCTTCTCGACAGCCTGCTGCCAGGGCTTGTGATGCCGGATGAACGGGTCGTTGCTCATCGCATCGCCGGCGCGTTTCCTGTCGACCTCCTTCAGCGGATGGGTCGGCAACTCGTACTCTACTATATCATCGGGCGTAACCCCCAGGAAACGTGCCCTCGGGACGCAGAAAAACTCGTTGAGGTGCGCCGCGTTGCCGCTGCCGACCTTCAGTGTACGATAGATGTTGAAGTACCCGTACGGGTCCCCGTCGGTAAACACGTACACCGGGAGCCTCTTCGCGTCGGCCAGGCGGCGAATGAACCGCCGGCACGCCCGGCTGGGCACGCCGCCCATCGAGACCAGGATGCAGTGGAACCTGTCGAAGAAGTTCTCCTCCACCAGGCGCTCGAACATGCCCTTGGTCTCGACGGCCAGGACGAACTTCGCGTCGGTGCGGAACCGCAGGTCCTCGACGACGGTGGGCACGCTGTAGGCGCCGCTTCCGAAGCGGGTGCAGTCGATCTCGATCGGGCGGCGCGAGCGCCGGTCGCGGTCGATCACGATCAGCTCGCCGGCCACCTCGCCCCCGTGCTCGTCGGCGCGGAAGTGCAGGCGCTCGCGATTGACCGCGAGCATCGCCTCCACGTCGTCCATCACCGTGTCCGACTCGTCCTGCGACGCGAAGGCCGCCTCCGCCCAGTTGTAGGCCTGGTAGTACGCCTCCCGCTTGGTCGAGTGCCGCCCGCTGGTGATCAGCTCCTTGCTCATCGCGAGCATCTTCAGCGTCTGGGCGAAGGTCTTGACCGTTGAGACGGTCAGCGTGCGAACCTTGTTGCGCCCGCGGAGCTGGAAGTAGCCGGCCTTGGGACGATACCGGACGTTCGACAGCGCGCGGATGGGCAGCCTCATCTGGGGCTTCTGCCTGCGTTGGACTCGGCGGTAGACGGCCTGGGCCTCGCCGCGGATCTTCTCTACGACGTCGTTCTTCTGGGGCATGAGCGTCCTTTCCGTCACCGACCCGCCGGGAGGCGAACGGGAACCGCATCGGCCAGCCCGTACTGCGCCACGCGTTCATTGAGCAGGTTCAGGATGTCCCCTCGGCTGACGACGCCGGCCTTGGCGGCCAGCAGTTGCGATTCGATCTCACCGGCCAGCACTCGCCCCGTCGGGCGGGAGAGGAACCAGCTCCGCTCGGCCAGTTGGCTCAGCCAGCTCTTGTCCCAGAGCGTGACCTTGCCGTTGTCATGGCGGATGCAAAGCCGCCGTCGGCGGGCCCGCCGCCCGCGATCGCGGGTATCGAGCCGATCGCCCGCGGCGGCGAGCCCGGACTGCCGGAGGACCTTGACGGCCATCTCGAGGACCGCCGCGCTGGAAATGCGGCCCCACCCGCTGCGGTCCAGGTACATCTCGATGGCGAGGGCGAGCTGGCAGGCATCGTAGTACCGCCCGGAAGTCTGACGCATGGCGCGATATATCGCCCCGGCCAACTTGGCCGCGTCGAATGCCTCTTCCGCTCCGTCGCGCTTGATCACCCGGATCTTCCGTGATCCGTCCACGTCGCCGACCTTTCCGTTGGTGGCACAACTCTCCAAGTCGTCAGACAGACCGTTACGTATCGTCAAACAAGGCTTTCTGGTCCGAACCGACCACGGGGCGGTCCTTGACCTCCTGGGCCTCCTCGATCAGCTCGCCCACGTCGGCAAAGGCCCGGTAGACGCTGGCGAACCTCATGTAGGCGATCTTGTCCACCTCCTGGAGACAGCCGCCGACCGTGTCGCCGATGAAGCTCGACGGGACGTCCTTCTCCCAGTTCTGGAAGATCCTCTCCTCCACCGCCTCGACGATGGAACGGATCTGCCGGTCCGTGATGGGGCGCTTGTAGCAGGCCCGCTGAAGCCCGGTGATGACCTTCTGGCGATCGTAAGGCTGGCGTGAGCCGTCCTTCTTGATCACGGTCAGGCGGACGGTCGATTCGGGGCGCTCGTACGTGGTGAAGCGCCGATGGCAGGCCTCGCACTGCCGGCGGCGGCGAACCACCTTGCCACCCTCGCTGCTGCGGGAATCGACGACCCGATCGTTATCCTGGCCACAGAATGGACACTGCATCGCAGGACATCTCCGGACGGCAGGTGCTCCAACATATGGCACGTTCGCAAGTCTAGGCGTCCATATCTTGGGTGTCAAGGAAAACTGATGCCGCTTTCCGGGCCGCAGCGCCAGCCCCCCCCCGCCCGCCCGGCTGCACCCCTCCGGCGACGCCGGGTCAACGGCCGCCACGCCCTGCCGTCGCGCCCGGGGGCCGCCGGCCAGGCCCGCTGCGTGGAGCCTTCCTTAAACTGCCCCCTCGAAAGGACGATAACGATATCACGGAGGCGTTATGGACCCACGGGCCGTCAATCGGACTCTCCGCGTCGCAATGGCCGTTACGCTGGGCTGTATCCTGGCCGGGCCGTCCGCCGCCCCGGGCGCCACCGACCTCAACGCCCAGGCCAGGTGCGTTGCTCGCCGGCAGATCGAGAAGTTCGGCGAGAGCTACGCCGCCCACATAGACCCCAGCCGACACATCGTCTACATAAGTGCCCTGGACGACGGCCACCTCCGCGAGACCATCCAGCTCCTTTCGGCCTTCACGGACGCCTACCGCAGGACGCTGCCGTCGACCCGCCCGGCCTGGAACGTGACCATCGTTCTGCCGGCCGTGGACGACTACAAGAAGCTGACGCTGCCATTCCCCAACTGCGCGGGCTTCTACAGCCCCGCCGGAAAGCGGCTCGTGTCGATCGATCGAGGCAGGACGCTTCTCCACGAGTTCACCCACGCCCTGCACCATGCCGACGTCGCCGCGGCCAGACAAATCCACCCGATCTGGGTGTGCGAGGGGCTGGCCACCCTCTTCGAGGCCAGCCGGATCACCCCTTCGGGCCTCGAGCCCCAGCTCGACCGCCGCCTGCCGACCGTCCAGCGGGCCGTGAAGGCCAACAAGGCCATTCCCCTCAAGCGGCTGCTGACCATGGGCCGCGACCCCTTCCTGAAAGATGCCGCGCTGGCCTACGCACAGGCACGCTACGTCATGTACTACCTGCACGATCGAGGCCGGCTGGGCCAGTGGTACAAACGCTACAAGGCCAACTTCACGCACGATCCGAACGGGCTGAAGGCCTTCGAGGCGGCCCTGGGCAGCCGGATCTTCCTGATCGAGCCGGCCTGGCGGAAGTGGGTGCTCTCGCTCCGCATGCCCTCGTCAGAGTACCGCCTCCAGCAGGCCCGGCTGGGCCTGAAGGTCCAGAAGGTCGCCCAGGGCGTGAAGGTGGTGGGCATGGTCCCCGGCAGCGCCGCGAAGGTCGCCGGGCGAATCCGCGTCGGCGACATCATCGAGAAGTTCAACAATCACGCCATAAAGAACACCGGCCAGTTCGTCGGCGCGATCCGCTCCGCCGGGGCAATGCAGACGGTGAAGGTCCAGCTCCTTCGTCACGGCCGGCGAATGACCGTCATCCAACCGCTCGGCGCGCCCCCCACCGGCTGAGCCCCTCGCGCGCATCGCCAACCTACATACTCAAATTGACCGTTCTTGCGTGAACATGGGAGATGCTCGTTGACTCGTGGAGTCGTTGACTCGTGGAGTCGTTGACTCGTGGAGTCGTTGA
>CAYRVX010000108.1:0-23065 GCA_964427875.1 uncultured Planctomycetaceae bacterium | reverse complement strand
TCGTGCCGTCCACCAGCCAGACCCGCCGCCCGCACCAGGTCAGCGTCTGGCTGACTTCATCTCGCAGACGCCAGCCGAGTTGGCGGACACTGCCACGCAGGACCTCCAGAGGCAGCCCATGCGCCTTTCCAGCTTGCTCACGAACGAGTCGCTGCCCAACGGGCGGCCACGCGAGGTGCATGGACGCAGCGACGCGATGACCTTCTCATCCTGCGGCTGCGTCAGGGCTGCCCGCCAGTTGAGCCCGGCCGCGGCACGCTGCCAGGCGGACATGTCCAGCACGCCGCTGGAGAGGTAGTCGGTCGCGCGGTCGGTCAGGTCGCTGGTCAGGCCGCCGTTGCTGATCACCTTGCGGACCCGTCGGCCGAGGGCGTCGTAGGTGTACGTCGCGACCGTCTTGTAGTCGTTGGCGCACTTCAGTATTGTGGTCCGGTTCAGCGCATCATACCGCAACAGGCGCGTCCCGTCATCCGTGAGACGACGGAAAAGGTTCCTGACACCTTTTCCGCACTCTGCGGGGGGGGCGGGAACTTATTCGGCGAAGCCGGCCTCGGCGACTTCGATCGCGCGGATGAGGGCCCGGGCCTTGTTGAGGGTTTCCTGGTACTCGGACTCGGGTACGGAGTCGGCGACGATGCCCCCGCCGGCCTGGATGTAGACCTTGCCGCCCGCGAAGACCATCGTCCGCAGGGCGATGCACGTGTCCATGTTTCCCGAGAAGTCGAGGTAGCCGACGGCCCCGGCGTAGGGTCCGCGGCGGGTCGGCTCGAACTCGTCGATGATCTCCATCGCGCGGATCTTCGGCGCACCCGAGACGGTCCCGACCGGCAGCGTCACGCGAAGGGCGTCCAGCGCGGTCATCCCCTCGGCGAGCCTTCCGGTCACGTTGGAGACGATGTGCATCACGTGGCTGTACCGCTCGACGGTCAGGAGGTCCGACAGCTCGATGCTGTTGGGCTCGGCGACCCGCCCGACGTCGTTGCGGCCGAGGTCCACCAGCATGATGTGCTCGGCCCGTTCCTTGGCGTCGGCGAGCAACTCCTTCTCGAGCGCCTCGTCTTCCTCGGCGGTCCGGCCGCGGCGGCGCGTGCCGGCGAGCGGGCGGTTGGTGATCAGCCCGTCCTCGACGCGGCAGAGGATCTCCGGCGAGCTGCCCACCAGCGTCACGTCCGGCGCGTTCAGCAGGAACATGAACGGGGAGGGGTTCACCACGCGAAGCGCCCGGTAGATGTCGAACGGCGAGGCGGCCGTCTCCACCGCCAGCCGCTGCGACGGGACGACCTGGAAGATGTCCCCGGCGCGAATGTACTCCTTGCACGCCTCGACCACCTTCATGTACCCGTCTCGCGTGAAGTTGCTCTCGAAGCCCTTGGCGGGCAGGTCCCGAAGGCTGATCTCGCCCACCGAGTGCCCTCGCCCCTCGCGAAGCACCGAGATGATCTCTTCGATGGCGTCGATCGCCTCGGCGTAAGCCCGGGCGGGATCGTCCGTGACGTGGGCGTTGGCCGTCACCTTGATCGTCTTGGAGACGTGGTCGAAGATCACCATCGTGCGGTAGAGGCCGAAGGACAGGTCCGGCAGGTTGCGGTCGTCCGGCGGGCCGTCGCCGAAGTCCTCGTAGTAGCGGATGAGGTCGTAGGCGGCGTAGCCCACCAGTCCGCCGGTGAACCGCGGCAGTGCGGGAAGGTGCACGTGCCTGTAGTCGTCCAGGAGCCTGCCCAGCTTCGCCAGCGGATCGTGGGTGGTGATCGTCTCGTCGGCGCGGCCTCGCCGTCGGATGGTCATCTCATCGCGCCGGGCGGTGATCGTGGTTTCCGGATCGGCGGCCGTGAACGAGAAGCGGGCAATCCTCTCGCCGCCGACGACGCTTTCCAGCAGGAAAGCGTTGGCCGCCGGCTCGGCCGTCGCCGGGCGGGCGAGACGCTCGTAGGCCGTTACCGGCGTCAGCGCGTCGGCCAGAAGCTGGCGGTACACGGGAATGGTATTGCCCTGCTCGGCCAGGGCCGCGAATTCATCGAAGCTGGGCCAGTAGTGCCTCATGATGCGGGCATTGTAATCCGCCTCCGCGGGCGGGGGCTATGGAAAAGGCAGTAGGCAGTAGGCAGTAGGCAGTAGGGAAGAGGGGAGAGGGGAGAGGGAAGAGGAGGTGGGGGGCGCTTGCGGGGCGGGCTGCGTCAGTCGGTCTTCTGGAGCTTCATCGGGGGCCTGGGCTTGTTGCTGGCGAGCCACCTGCGGGTGTCGCCCAGCCTGAGATCCAGGTCCTCCTTGTCCAACCAGCGCACGACGGGGTCAATCCCCGCAACGGGCGGGTGGATGACGACGGAGCCCTCGCCGAAATGGCAGTTCGGGTCGGAGTAGCAGACGATCAGCAGTCCGAGCTCGTCCTTGTCCTCGGGCAGGTCGTAGAGGTGATAACGGGGAAAAAGGTAGATGATGTCGACGGGGCCCTCGAACTTGCCTGTCTTCTTGTTGACCTTGGGCGCATCCTTGCCGCTGCCGGGGCAGATGAACTTCTCGGGGGGGTAATCCTCAGATACCAGCTCGCCCAGATCGGCGGGGAGGTAGTTGCGGTGCTCGTTCAGGTACATGTGCAGGGCAGACATGATGTCGCTCATGTTGCTCTTGACGATGGCGCGGACTTCCTCCTTTCCGGCCTTGCCGATGAGCTCCGGCGCCTCCAGGGCCCGGGCCACGGTGATGCTGGCGCCCGGGCGGGCGATCGTGCGGGTGAACATCAGCGAGGGGCTCGGCAGGGACGTCAGCGCCACCGCGCCCCCGAAGAGGAAGCCGATCACCGCGCCGGCCGTCACGGTCCCGCCGTGGCCGGAAAGGTGCTGCCTCGTCTGCCTGACCATCAGCAGCAGCACGACGTAGACGGCCCCCAGCGCCAGTGCGGCCCAGCCGGCGATCATCAGCGCGATCCGCACGTCGCGGGCCAGGCCGCGCAGGATCAGCGGCGTTGCCAGCAGCGCGGGGCCGTTGAGGAACAGCCCGCGAATCGCCCCGCCGATGAGGATGCCGATGCACAGGCGGCTGCCCTTCATGGCGGCCGCGGCGACGAAAAAACCCACCACCAGCAGCGGCACCCAGGCCGCGTGAATCATCTCCAGGCCTTTTGCGCCGGTTTGACGGGCCTCGGCAAGGGCGACGACCGTGTCGATCACCACGGCCGCCATGATCACGAAGCCGATGCCCGCCGCGACCTGCACGGAGGGCATGGAGCTGCGCCGGCGCCTGATCCGTGCGTGTCCGCGAGGGGGCCGCTCGGGGACGATGGCGGCCACGGGAACGTCCTCTTCCGGGACGAGCCTGGCGACGGGGACGTCGTCCGGCGGGGGCGCTGCGCGCTGCGAAGCCGGCGTGCGGTGCGGGCGAGGCACGGTGAGCTGGGCGCCGCAGTTGAGGCACTTGGCCTTCTTGCCGGCGGCGCTGTCCGGAACCTTGAACTCGCGCCCGCAACTGCACCTGAAACGGATGCTCATTGTCGTCACCGGCTCCCGCCCTTGTGCCGCCTACGAGCCGCACTCCTGCCAGGCTACTCCCGCCGAGCCGATCACCCCCGCGTCGTTGCCCAGCGTGGCCAGCGCGATGGTCGTCTGCGGCTCGGTCAGTCTCCAATGGAACTGCCGGTAATACTCCGTCACCGGGGCGAGCAGGTCGTCGCCCGCCGCCGTCATGCCGCCGGACAGGACGATCCTGTCCGGGTCCAGGATCCGCGCGTAGCTCACGCAGCCCATCGCGAGGTATCTCGCCATCTCGTCCCACACCTCGGCGGCGAATTCATCGCCTCCGTTGCGGGCCTCGTTGATGTCCTTGGAGTTGATCTCCCCGTTGGCGTCCAGGACGTCGCGCAGGCTGCTGGGCCTGTCGGTTTCCTCGAGCTTCTTCCGGGCGGCGCGCGACATGAACGTGGCCGAGCAGTATTGCTCGATGCATCCGCGCTGTCCGCACCCGCAAAGTCTGCCGCCGGGGACGACGATCATGTGCCCGAGCTCGGCCCCGATCTCGTGGGCGCCGTGGAGGACCTTTCCGCCGACGATCACGCCGCCGCCGAGGCCCGTCCCGAGGGTCAGCAGGACCATGTCGTCGCATTCCTTCCCGGCCCCGCAGAGGTATTCCCCGTAGGCGGCGGCGTTGGCGTCGTTTTCGAGGGCGGCGGGGATGCCCACCCCATCCGAGACGCGGTCGCGCATCGGGATGTTCTTCATGCCGGGGATGTTGGGCGTCTCGTAGACGATGCCCTTGGACATGCTCAGCGGACCCGGGCAGCCGATGCCCACACCCACCACGTCTCCGGTGGACAGCCCGGCCGTCGTCATGGCCTGCTTCGCGCCGGCGATCATCTGCTCGATGACCGCATCGACGCCGCCCTCGCACGGTGTGGGAAGCTGAAACATCTCGCTCGGCTGATGGTTCTCGTCCAGGAGCCCGAACTTGATGTACGTGCCGCCCAGGTCTATTCCGATACATACCTTTGCCATTTGCGGCCCCTTGTTATCCGTCGCGAGCTGTCGGGGATCGGGCCCAGCCCGGCCTCACGCCTCCAGCGCGTCATCGAGGCTGGGGGAGATCGCAAACAACTGGTCCAAGCGGGTCGTTTCCAGTATCCGCCGCACGAACGGCTGGGGATTGACCAGCCGGATCTGCCCGCCGTGCGGGCGCATCTTCGCACGGGCACTGAGAAGGGCCCCCAGTCCGGCCGAGGAAATGAACTTCAGGTCGGCCAGGTCGAGAACGACCACGCCCACGGCCGGCTCGGCGAGAAGCTCCAACTGGTCCTGGAGGTAATCGGCCTGGCCCATGCCGGCCGAGCCGCGGACGCGCACCACGACCGCGGCGCCGAGCCGCTGGACCTCCACTTCCAGTTGCTTTGCCGACTGGCGGGCCACGCCGAGCGTCCTTAGGTGTTCTTCTTGACCATGTGGACCTGGTTGCCTCTTTCGTTGAAGCGGACCTCGTCCATGTAGGCGCGCATCAGCATGATGCCGCGCCCGGTGGGCTTGTGAAGGTTTTCTTCGGCGGTCGGGTCCGCCAGGGCCTCCGGATCAAACCCGTTGCCTTGATCGGTGACCGTCACGACGGCTTCGTCGGGGCCCACGCGAAAAGTGAGGTTGATCGTCTTGTTCGAGTCGAACCCGTTTCCATGCTTGACGGCGTTGTTGAGGGCCTCTTCAACGGCCAGCTTGATAGCGAAGATGGATTCCTCGCTATAGGCGTGCCTGGCCACCTCTTCGAGGAGCTTGTTCTCGGCCTCCTGGGCCGCGTCCAGCTTAGAGGGTATGACCACCGTCGTTTCCAAGGGCACGATCCCGCGAGAATCCCTGCTCGCGTCAGCTCAACGTTTCGAGGGCTTGTTCTTTCGACTGGCAGATGTCGAAGATCTCGTTCAGCCTGGTGATGACGAAGACTTCGTGGATCGGCGGCTGAATCCCGCTGAGACGGAGCTGGCCCTTCTTCTCCCGAATCCGCTTGTGAAGAGTGATCAACATCCCCAGCGCGCTGGAAGACATGTGTCCCACGCTCGAGAAATCGAGGATGAACTTGGGGTCCTCCGCCTTGGCGACCAGGCCCTGAAGACGTTCGCCGATCTGTGAAATGCTGAGCTCGTCGAGGATCTTCCGGTCCGTCAGCTCGACGATGGTCACACCGCCCTCGGCGGTGACGTTCAGTCGGGGAAGCTCCTGCTGCATTATCCTGGGTCTCCTTCTGTTGCCGGCACACAAACAGCCTGATGGTAGCCTCCCGTCGCGAGGTTGTCAAGCTCATGAGCGCGAAACCGCGCCCTCGCGCGATGCGGGCGTCACGACGACGCGAGAATCACGATCAGCAAGAGGTTGACCAGCAAGCTGACCGCCAGGCCAACGCCCAACACCACCAGCCACATCCTCGGGTCCCTCGCCTTCCGGGGCTCGGGCCGGGGGCCTTGCCGGTCGGCCTCCACCGCCTCGTCCGCCAGGCCCGTCAGGGCGCCGGCGTCGAACTGCTTCCGAGCCTGGAGCGGGGGCTCGCCGGCTGCGATCGCTTCCAGATCCATCAGCATGTCGCTGGTCGAAGCGTAGCGGCGATCGCGGTCCTTGGCCATCATCACCTCCACGACCTCTCCCAGCCCGGCCGACAGGCTCGTGTTGACGTGGTCGGGTGGAATCAGCGGCTCTTTGAGGTGCTTGTGCATGACGGCCGCAGGCGTCGGCGCCTGGAAGGGCACACGCCCGGTGACCAGGTGATACAGCGTCGCGCCGAGGGAGTAGATGTCGGCCCGGAAGTCGATGTCCACCTCGCCGCGGATCTGTTCCGGGCTGATGTAGTAGGGGGTGCCGTAGGCCTTTCCGGCCTCTGCCTGGGCGGCCTCGACGTCCGAGGCGGCCCGGGCCAGGCCCATGTCCGCCAGTTTCACGACAGCCTCCTTGGTGATCATGATGTTCTTGGGTTTGACGTCCCGGTGCATGAACCCCTGGCGGTGGGCGTGCTCGAGCGCCCGGCCGATCTGGATGATGATCCGCAGCGCCTCGGCCTCGGAGAAGACCTTGCCCTCGGCCAATTCCTCGCCGAGGGTGTGCCCCTCGACATACTCCATGACGAAATAGTGGTATCCGCCGGCCTCCCCGACGTCGATGGCCTGGACGATGTTTGCGTGGTTGAGGCTGGCGGCGGCCTTGCCCTCCTTGTGGAACCGCTCGACATATTCGAGGTTCTCCGAGAGCTTCTTCGGCAGCACCTTGATTGCGACGGTGCGGTCCAGGCTGAGCTGTCTGGCCTTGAAGACCGTGGCCATCGCCCCCGAGCCGAGCTTGGCGAGGATCTGGTAGCCGGGGATCTGCTGGCCTCGCGAGGCCTCTATGGTCGACTTGACCCGGGCGATCTGGCCCTCGGTGACCATGCCCTCCTCGACCAGGACGTTGGCGAGGGTGGTCTCGCCGCTCGCGCGCGCCTGAAGGGCTCGACACCGCTCGACTTCCTCCTGGGTGGCGAGCCGCTGCTCGATCACCAGGCGGCCCAGTTCGGTGTCAATGGAGCCCGCCGCCGCTTTGTCGGAACGCTCTTGAGCCATGGTCGACGCCTTCGGAATTGCTCGGACAAGCGTGCGCCAGGGAGGCCTGCCGTCAGAGATGCGGCAGTCCGGCCTTGCCCGCTTGCCCTTATATCAAGCACTTTGACGCGGATACGCAAGACGCGGTTCCGCGTTTTTGTCGCGGGGGGCGGTGCGCCCCATTCTTAAACCTGCAAAAACTCCGTCTGGGCCTGAGATTACAGACCTACTCATCGTACATCCATGCGGGGCCCAATTCCTCCCCGCCGAGGCGCCGCCGAGCCATCCACCGCCGAATATCCCAGCACAGGTGGCACTTGTCGGCGTAACCGTCTCGGGGCTGGTACCCGCTGCGGACGGCCAGCGCCAGCAGCTCCACCGGCCCGCCGGCGGCAAGTCGGCCGACAATCGGGCGGCTGGCATGGTCCGCGTCGAGTCGATGCCAGATCTCCGCGACACTCACGGGCCCCGCCGTTCCCAGCACGATCCCGGCACACGTACCGGGCATGAGCCGTCCGGCCGGGTCCACGTGCACGTGCCGTGATCGCAACAGTGTTCCCCGGCAAGGTTTATCGGCGAGTTCCCGCGCGGGCCTGGCTGGAAGCAGCGACGCCAGCCGATTCGCCGCCCGCCCGGAGAGCCGATCCCGCCCGCCGAGGGCGTATCGAGCGAACAGATCCGCCCGGCGCGAATCGCTCAGCCGAGCCGTGTCGCTTCCGTCGGCCAGCCAGTCGCGCCATCGGACCTGCACGCGGTTCCGGCCGAGCACCTCCTCGGCGAGACGCGCGGCCAGCCGACAACGCCCGATCGGCACGAACTGCTGGTGGTACGGATCCGTGGAAATGACCAGCTTTTCCATCCCGGCGGCGTCCAGGGCCCGCAGACGGTCGCGCACAACGCCGGCATCCGTCGCCCAGAACGCGTTTGTCTCCACCTTGTGGAGTCGGCCAAGGCCCTCGCCTTGCGCCCGGCGGCAGATCTCGATCAGACGCGGCCAGTCGCCGAACGGCTCCCCGCCGGAAAGGTGAATCCTGCACCCGTTCGGGCCGGCCTCGACCAGCGATCGCCAGAAGCCCAAGGCGTCGTCGACGGACATCTCCTCGCGGCGGTTGGGCGAACAGCACAGGTAGCACGATGCGCACGACGCGTTGCACCAGTACGTCAGCATCAGCCCGGCGAAGGACCAGTGTTTCAGCGGCATGGGTTCGCCGCGCCTTCTTTTGGCCATGCGCCCATTGTATTGCTCGTCCGGCCGGAGACCAAGCCGCCAATACGCATTGGCCGCGGCGACCCGGAGTTGTGGTATAATGCCTCAGCCGGCAGCGGATGCCGGTGTGCGGAGATCGCTTCTTGCTGACGAGCGGGCCCTCACGGCGGGAGTGAACAAACTGGCCCGACGGCGTGTCTAACTTCCAGGTGACCGCACGACATGAAGAGGAGTATCCCATGAGCAACTCACGTTCGAGGCAAGCTGTGCTGGTTCTTCTGACGGTCTTGATGGGTGCTTCGGTGGGGCTTTCGGCCGGGGACGCCAAGCCGACCGGTCAGCCGGAGCACAAACCGAAGAAGCGCGAGCCGGCCGTAAAGCAGAAGGTGGAGTTGAAGGCCAAGACGGCCGAGAAGGAGGCCCAACCCAAGGTCGCGCACATCCGCGTGCACGGCATCGTCCTCTCCAGCCCGCCGGACTTTTCCTGGTTGGTCGGCCAGAGGCCCGGCATGACCCTTCGCGAGTGGGTGCAGCGCCTCGCCAAGGCGCGAAACGACCAGCGCATCGGGGCCGTGGCGCTCGAGGTGGATTCGCCGCTGATGGACTGGGGGCAGGCCCAGGAGTTCGCCGATGCGGTCAGCCGCCTGAACAAGGCCAAGCCCGTGTACGCCCACGTGACGAGCGCCGGGGCGATTTCGTATCTGGTGGCCTCGGCTGCCAGAGAGGTGACGATGGATCCTGCCGGCACGTTGATGATCACCGGGCTCGGGGCCGAGCTGGCCTTTTTCAGGGGGACGCTCGACTGGGTGGGCGTCGAAGCGCAGATGATCCAGATCGGCCGGTACAAGGGGGCCGCCGAGCCCTTCACGCACAAGGTGCCCTCCGAGGAGCTGAAGTCCGAGTACAACAAGATCCTCGACGACTTGTACGCCCAGCTCTGCGGGCAGGTCGCGCGGCAGCGGAGACTGACCGTCCCCCACGTCAAGCACGTCATCGACTCCGGGCCCATCGGTGCGCAGGACGCCAGGGAGCACCGTTTTGTCGATCGCCTCGTGAGCAAGGCTAACTGGCACGACCACCTGGTCAAAAAGGTCCGCGGCACGAAGCACAAATCGGCGGATTGGCTGGCGGACTACGCCTCCAAGAAGGCCAAGCGGATGGACTTCTCGAATCCGCTGGCGCTGTTCGGCATGATGTTCGCCGGCCGACCGGCCGAGAAGCTGCGCGAGCCGACCGTGGCGATCATCCACGCCAACGGCATGATAGTGTCCGGCAAGAGCGGGCAGGGGCTGTTCGGGACCCGCATGGTCGGATCGAAGACGATGCTCAAGTGTTTCCGGCAGGTCATGGAAGACGACAAGGTCAAGGCGGTGATATTCCGCGTCAACTCCCCGGGCGGCTCGGCGATGGCCAGTGAGCTGATCTACCAGGCCGCCCGGAAGTGCGGCGAGAAGAAGCCGGTCATCGTGAGCATATCCGGCCTGGGGGCCAGCGGCGGGTACTACGTGGCGTTGGGCGGGGGGAAGATCCTCGCCGACCCGGCCGCGATCGTGGGCAGCGTGGGGGTGGTCGGTGGGAAGCTGGCGTTGTCCGGCCTGCTGGAGAAGGTGGGGATCACCACGTACGAGATGACTCGCGGCCGAAACGCCGGGCTCTGGATGTCGCGCCGGTGGGACGAGCGAGAGCAAAGCGTGGTTCGCAGGATGTCACAACGGACGTATGACCAGTTCGTCTCGCGGGTGAGGTCCTCGCGCGGCCGGCGCGTCAAGGACATCGCCGCCGTGACCCAGGGGCGGGTGTTCACCGCCCGCCAGGCCGTCAAGAACGGGCTGATTGACGAGATCGGAGGCATTCGCGAGGCGGTGATGGCCGCCCAATCGGCCGCAAAGCTCAAGCGCAGCTACATCATCACGCTGCCCAAGCCGAAGACGCTGCTGGACGTCCTCTACGGCGAGGAATGGTCTGGCTCACCGCTCGGCGGGGCCGCCGCGCTGGAACGGGTGCTCGGCGAGCGGGTTTCGCTTCTTCCGGCCGGGATGCGGCATCAGGGGGCGTTGGGATACATGCTGAGCCTGGCCAAGATGCTCGACTCCGAGACGGTATTGACGGCCATGCCGTACCACGTGTCGCTCAGTCCGTAGACGCGATCCGCCATGAGGACCTCGAAGCCGTTCAACCTTTTCATATACGGCACGTTGATGAACCCGGAGGTGTTCCGGGCCGTGACGGGTCTGCGGCTTGAGCGCCGCAAGTCCAGGGCCGACGGGGTCGAATCCTTTTACGCCCGGCGGGCGGTCCTGCACGGGTACAAGAAGATCAGCCCCGACCACACGTACCTCTACGCCGTGCCGGAGCGGCAAGGGCGGATCCAGGGCTGCCTGGTCGGCCCGCTGCCGGCCGACCGGCTGGCCGCCCTGCGCAATTACGAGGGCCGCAACTACTCCCGCCGCACGGTCACCGTGCAGACCAGGACGGGCGGCGAACGGGCCATCGCCTTCGTCGGGAACGTCAAGCAGTTGGTCCATGCGTTCGGCTACGACTTCCACGACCACTACAAACAGGAGATCCTCCTGGAGAAGAAGATCGAGGCGGCCCTGCTTGAGACCGAGCAGCAGCAGTTGAGCAGGACCGAGCTGGCGTCGCGCCGTGCCGTGGCGGAGCTGCATGGGGCAACCATTCGCGATCTCAAGCGCCGGCATTTCGAGGCCGGGGGGATCAGCGATTATGCCATTCGTCACTCCCTGATGGATGAGCCGCTGCGAGACTTCTCACGCGTTGTCGAGGACCCCGAGGCGGAAGCCCTGGCCCCGAACTACCTCGCCATGGTCATCCGCCAGGTCATCTTCAACCAGTTCGAGGAGCGAATCCGAAGGGACTTCCGCTACGAACTGGACCACCTGACGCCCGGGCCGGGGTACTACGAGCGCACGATCAGCTCCCTGGCGGCCTTGCGCTTGATGAACGGACAGTCGGATTCGCTGGATGCCGTCATCGCCGAAGGGCTCGCCGACCTGAGCTTCAAGGAGAATCACTTGGTGGACTTCGTGCGGTGGTCGGTCGCGGCGGCGGACAAGCTGTACGATTCTCACCTGGCCGAACACCAGATCCAGCACATCCGGCAGCACAAGGGGCGGGGGTACATGCCCATGGGGGCGGAACTGGAGTTCTCGAACATCGGACACTCGGTGATCCGCGACCCGCAGGGGCGGGCGATTCGTGATCCGCGATACGACGGCTTCCTGTATTTCCCCGACTTCGGGCTTGACGTCCTGACGTGGAAGCTGGGCGGACACATCGACGACCATCGCGACAAGGCCTCGCAGGACCCGCGGCGCGGATTCTTCGAGGTGGCGATGGGCAACCTGTCCGTCAAGGCCAACATCTCCCAGCCGCTGACCGACGACCCCTGGCTGCTGAACCAGTTGATCCACGAAGCCAGAAACTTCTACAGAATCGCCCCTCACAGCGTGCACATCTCTCTTCAGTTGCGCAAGCAGCAGCGGCCGGTCCAGAACCGGCTGCTGCCGATGGCGGCGATGAAGTGCCTCTTCGCCCTTGCCGGCGACCCGGTTCGCCTGCCGAGCGGGCAGGTCCAGATCCGCCGACTGATCAGCGACGAGATCCTCGCCGCCGACCCGACGCCTCACATGCTGTTCTCGGAGATCTCTCGGCGCCACAGCAGCGAGTCGGACGAATCCTACCCGTCCATCCGCGCGCCCCGCTCCGGCGGCAGATACGTTCAACAGTTCAAGTTCCTCCGGCTGGCGCCCGAGCTGAACTACGAGCCGATCGCGCTGGCCCTCAAGGGGCTCCAGATCAGTTGCCGTCCGGGCAGCTTCATGACCGCCGGCCAGTACGAGTCGAGCGCCAAGCACCGCAAACGGTTCGACCAGTTGCTCGCGTGGGGCGCCGGGCCTCAGGCGCTCAGCGACGCGCAGATGGCGGGTTTCCTCGACGCGGTCCGGCAGGGGCTCAGGACCGAGCGCCGGGGCAAACCGGCTCACAGCGGCGCCTACATCGCGTGGGCCGTGGATCAGCTTCGGGCCGGACTGGGGCGATTCAACAGTCTGGTGAGCCGGACGCAGAGCCCCGGCAAGGGGCAGGGGAGCGCGGGCAGGGCGGCGCAGCAGGGCCGTTCGCGGGGATAGGCTCAGGGCCTGAGGTCATCCGTCCGGCTCTTCGCCGGCGTTTTTCCGGATCCCTCTGCTTCGTCATCTTCGTTGGCCGCCCGGCTTCGCAGGATGAAATCGGCGTACGCGCCGAACAGGGCGGTCTTGTCGCTCGAGCTGCGGACCTCCTCGGCAAGGGACTTCGCCTTGGCTTCCTGGCGGGAATTGTGATAGAGGAACATCGCCAGGAACTGGAGCATCCTCTTGGTCTCGTCGTTCGCACGGCGCAGGCGGTCCTCGATCTTCGCGAGCTCGGCGTCGATCACCTTTGCGTCGATCAGGGCCGCAAGGTCGATTCGGCTTTCCGTCATCGGGGGGAAAAGGGAGATCGCGCGACTGAACTGGTGCGCGGCGCTGAGCGACTCGCCGGCGCCGAGCAGGCTCAGCCCCATTCCTACCCGTGCGAGGGGGTTTCGCGGGGTGGTGCGTCCGGCCGCCTCGTAGAGACTCACCGCGTCGTAGTACCTCTTCTGGCGCAGCTTCTCTGCGGCCTCGGCCATGCGCATGTTGAAGAGATCCTTGCTCCGCCCGACGAGGTCGTGAATGACGATCTGCCCGCCTTTGTCCAGTTTCACGAGACTGCCCGTCCGGGTCGGCCGCGGGGCGACTGCCGCGGGCACCGAAGCCGTGGCGGCCATCGTTGCGGCGGTCGTCGTCGCGGCCCTCTTGCGCTGCCGCTGGCGCATCTGAAGCATCATGAGGTCCATGAAGGCGTCCTGATCGGGCGCCGGCTCGCCGGGAGAGATGCCGGGCAAGCCCCCGCGTGTCTGGTCCTGGTCGGCCGGGGCGGTCGCATCTGTCTTGGTTTCGGCTGCCGGTGTCGTCTCGCGGCCGGGCGGGGCCCGGTCCGCCGCCGCCTCCACCTTCGCTTCGATCCGCCGGTCCACAAGCTGCTTCCGCCGCGCCTCCAGATGGAGCTCCTGCACCAGGTCGGCTCGTTCGGTGCTTCTGGCAACGGCGAAGAGGGAGGTGGCTTGCGGTGCTCGCAGGGGCGAGAGTGGCGCCCCGGCCGCCGCGGCCGTCGTGCCCGGCGCGGCGCTTGGAGCCAGCGAGGGGATCAGGCTCGTCGGCGTCGGCGGCGCCAGTGCCCTGCCCGGCCTCAGCGCCTCGACAGAATAGAAGTCCGCCAGGGCGTCCACGTACAGCTTCTGTCCCAGCGGCGTGGCGGCGGGTATCGCAGCGGCCGGAACGCTCGTCCCGGGGACCGCCCTGCCACCCAGAATGCCGTCGGCCTTCACCATCGTCGCGGTCCGCTCGTAATACGGCGTCGGCTCGTACGTGTAGCCCTGGAGAACATCCTGCAAGCCGACCGACTTCCGCCGGAAATCGCCCAGGGACGCCGACGGGAGGCTCAGGTGAAGCTCGTTCTCGCCGAAGTACCCCACCGTGCCCCGAAATCTCCTCAGGCCGCTCACCTGGCCCGTCACGTACAACTGACTGTCGAAGCGTGACCCGGCCGGGGCGCGGATGTTGCTCCCGTGACTGCCGATGCGCGGGTTGGCATCGAGGGCCTGGCCGTCCTGGATCGGGCGGACCTGCCCCGTTGCTGCGAACGGCGCGCACAGGATCGCCGCGATGCCCCACTTGACGAGACCCCGCAGGACTTGCTGGCTGTCGTTGCTCATGGCCGGCCCTTCCCTGTTGCGGCGGACAGGGGGTCTCTCACCCCTGTTCGTCATCGGCACAACAGCGGCTGTCGAGATACGGAGCACGCACATCCAGTATATCACCCTGGAGTCTCCTTCGCCAGAGCGCTCTTCGCGGAGATCCGCTACGACGGGGTTCCCGCCGGGCCCGCCGTATGCGGCACGATATCCTTGGCGTCCTGCTTCTAAGGCGCATTGCGGCAGCCTCTCTTCATCTTACAATCCGTTCATCGGCACGATGGTGAGCCCGCCTGAGTTCGCAATCCATCACCGATGGACGCAACTGCGGGACTCCATGCCCCGCCTGCGCGCGGCGGAGCGGAGGTTCGCGCCCCTCCCGAGACCGTGTCGGACAAAAACGCCCGTATTGCTATAATACTGGTGACGGCCTTTGCCGATGAAAAGACTGCGGAGGTCGGATTCCGTGTACCCATTGCCGGCCGTGCCCCGCCGCAGCGGCATCGGGGCAGATGGAAGAGATTGTAGAAGCACATGCGACCTCTCAGAGCCTTTACGATCAAGCCTTCGCTGCCGGAGCAGCTTGCCCCACTGCTGGAGTTGGCTCATAACCTGTGGTGGTGCTGGCACGGCGACGCATTGGAGCTCTTCAGACGCATCGATCCGGAGGCATGGGAGCGCTGCTACCATAACCCGGTGGCGATGCTGGGGCAGATGGCCCAGGACCGGCTGGCCGAGCTCGCCCGCGACGAAGGCTTCCTGGCCCACCTGGAGCGTGTTCACGGCGAGCTGGGGGATTACCTCTCCACGCCGGGATGGTGGCGCAAGACGTACGGCGATTCCTCCGAGCCCCAGGTGGCGTACTTCTGCGCCGAGTTCGGCATCAGCGAGTGCCTCCCGATTTACTCCGGCGGCCTGGGGGTGCTGGCCGGCGACCACCTCAAGAGCGCCTCGGAGCTCGATATCCCGCTGGCCGCGGTGGGGCTGCTGTACCAGCAGGGCTACTTCCGGCAGCGGCTCAACGCCGACGGCTGGCAGTTGGAGCTGTTTCCTCGCAACGACTTTCACAACATGCCCGTGCAACTGGTGCGGACTTCGGACGGCTCGGCGCTGGCGATCGGCGTGGAGATGCTCGACCACGTGGTCAAGGCCCAGGTCTGGTACTGCCGGGTCGGTCGGACTTCGCTGTATCTGCTGGACACAAACGTTCCGGAGAACTCGCCCGAGGACCGCCACATCACGGCCCAGCTTTACGGCGGCGACCAGGAGACGAGGATTCGCCAGGAGATCATCCTGGGGATCGGCGGCGTCCGGATGCTCAAGGCCCTGGGCATCAACCCCAAGGCCTACCACATGAACGACGGGCACTCGGCCTTCCTTGGCCTGGAGCGATGCCGGCTCCTGATGGCCGAGCAGGGCGTGAGCTTCGAGGAGGCGCGCGAGGCGGTCAGCGCGTCGAACGTCTTCACCACGCACACGCCCGTGCCCGCGGGCAACGACGCCTTCGAGCCGTGGCTGATCGAGAAGTACTTCTCGAACTACTGGACTCAGCTCGGCCTGGACAAGGAGCAGCTTCTGGCGCTGGGGCGCCAGGAGAGCGACAACGCCGAAGAGCCGATGAACCTGACGGTCCTGGCCCTGCGTATGAGCGGGTACCGCAACGGCGTCAGCAAGCTTCACGCGGCCGTCAGCCGCAAGCTGTGGTGCGGCGTCTGGCCGGGGCTGCCCGTCAACGAGGTCCCCGTCACTCACATAACCAACGGCATTCACACGCGCTCGTTCATCAGCCACGAGATGGCCGCCCTGTACGACCGCTACCTCGGTCCTCGCTGGCACGAGAAACCCTCGGACATGACGGTGTGGCAGGCGGTGGATTCGATCCCCGACATCGAGCTGTGGCGGACGCACGAGCGGCGGCGCGAGCGGCTGGTCGTCTTTGCTCGCCGCCACCTCCACGAGCAGTTGGCCAAGCGGGGGGCCGGATCCGCCGAGCTGGCGGCCGCCGACGAGGTCCTCGACCCCGAGGCCCTTACCATCGGCTTTGCCCGCCGGTTCGCGACCTATAAGCGTGCCAACCTGATCCTGGCGGACAGCGATCGGCTGGCCCGGCTGCTGAACAACCCCGAGCGCCCGGTGCAGATCATCTTCGCCGGCAAGGCCCATCCGCGAGACAACCCCGGCAAGGACCTGATCCGCCAGATCATCCACACCGCCAGGCTGCCGGCCTTCAGGCGGTCACTGGTCTTCCTGGAAGACTACGACCTGAACGTCGCGAGGTATCTCGTCCAGGGCGTGGACATCTGGCTCAACACGCCGCTGCGTCCGATGGAGGCCTCGGGCACGAGCGGGATGAAGGTGGCCGCCAACGGCGGGCTCAACGTCTCCATCCCCGACGGATGGTGGGCCGAAGGGTACGAAACCGACGTCGGCTGGGCCATCGGCTCCGGCGAAAGCTACGACGACCTGGAATACCAGAACAAGGTCGAGTCCCAATCCCTCTACAACCTGCTGGAGAAGGAGGTCTCGCCGCTGTTCTACCATCTGGGGCCGGACAAGCTGCCGCACGGATGGATCGCCAAGATGAAGGCGGCGCTGGGCAAGCTCGCGCCGATGTTCAATACGAACAGGATGGTCCGCCAGTACGCCGAGATGTTCTACGTCCCGGCGGCCAAACGGTGGGACGAGCTGACCGGCTCGGACATGCGGGAGGCCCGCGAGCTCAGCGCCTGGAAGCAGCACTTCCGCGAGCATTTCCGGGGCGTCCGCGTCCAGAGCGTCACGGACAACATGGACGGCCAGGGCGCCAGCGTCGGCGACGAGATATGCGTCGAGGCCTCCGTCGATCTCGGCTCGCTGAAGCCCGACGACGTGAAAGTGGAGCTGTACTACGGGCCCCTCGACGAGGACGGCCAGCTTACCGTCGGGCAGGCCGTGACCATGGAGCAGGCCGCCCTGGAAGAGGACAACCGCGCGAAGTACGCCGTTCGAATGCCGTGCGCGCGGAGCGGCCTGACGGGCTACACGGTCCGCGTCATGCCCAGCCACCCCACCCTGGGCGACGTCCGGGAGATGGGGATGATCCGCTGGGTCTGACCGGGCGAATCTGCGGCGAATCCGCTGGAAACAGCATTGTGCAATCGCCCGACGCGCGGTACCTTGTACGTGCTGATACGGAAGTCTCGGATCGGTACACGAATATGCGAACCGCCAGGACTGCAACGACGAGATGTTAACTGGCCGCCTCGGCACATCCCGGGCGGTGCGGTCGTCGTGGGTCGTTCGAACCTTCGTGTACCGATCTTTTTCAGGACAGCCCCCGCGCGACACACCGACGGGACGTGTTCCGAGGCCGCCGGAAGGAGCGCGGCCATGAGCCTGACCATCCAACTGCCGGACGCAAGCCAACTCCAGTATGACGACAGCGTCACCGTCCTGCGCGTGGCGGAAGATATCTCCCCCCGCCTCGCCGCGGCCGCCGTCGCGGCCGAAGTGGACGGGAAGCTCTGCGACCTCTCCGCCACGATCGCCGAGGGAGCTCACACGCTGAGGGTCCTTACCGACCGGGACGCGGAGTCGCTGGAGGTCCTTCGCCACACGGCCGCGCACGTCATGGCCCAGGCGGTGGTCCGCCTGTACGGCAAGGAGGTGCAGTACACGGTCGGCCCGGCGCTGATGGACGACTTCCAGTACGGCTTCTACTACGATTTCGACCTCCCCGGGCCCGTCGGTCTGGAAGACCTGCCCGGGATCGAGGCCGAGATGAAGAAGATCGTCGCTCAGAAGATCCCGCTCGAGCGTATCGAGCTGCCCGTGGCGGAGGCCCGAAGCCGGATGGAATCGCTCGGCCAGCGCTATAAGGTTGAGATG
Organism: uncultured Planctomycetaceae bacterium; assembly: GCA_964427875.1. GTDB lineage: Bacteria > Planctomycetota > Phycisphaerae > SM23-33 > SM23-33 > CAYRVX01. Next base: position 5,191 of record CAYRVX010000108.1, on the reverse strand, counting down.
ATCGACGACCTGGTGCGCGAGGAGCAGACCGCCGCCGTCAGCTTCTACCGCCAGGGCGACTTCGTGGACATGTGCCGCGGCCCGCACCTGCCCGACAGCGGCAGACTGAAGGCATTCAAGCTGCTCAGCACCGCCGGCGCGTACTGGCGCGGCGACGAGACCAAGGCGATGCTCACCCGCATCTACGGAGTCGCCTTCTTCGACGGCGAGCAGCTCGAGGCGCACCTGGGGCGCATCGAGGAAGCGAAGAAGCGCGACCATCGCGTTCTCGGCAAGCGGCTCGGGCTGTTCCTGATCAACGAGAACGTCGGTCCGGGCCTGCCCATGTGGATGCCCAAAGGCACCGTCGTCCGCATGGAGCTGGAGGGCTGGCTGCGAGGCGAGCTGCTCAAGCGCGGCTACCAGGCCGTCATCACGCCGCACATCGCCAAGGTGGGCCTGTACCGCACCAGCGGGCACTACCCGTACTACGAGCACGGGCTGTTTCCGACGATGCCCGTGGGTGACCGGGAAGACCAGGGCTACCTGCTGAAGCCCATGAACTGCCCGCACCACATCCAGATTTACAAGGCCACCCAGCGCAGCTATCGCGAGCTGCCCATCCGGCTGTCGGAGTTCGGGACGGTCTACCGTTTCGAGCAGTCCGGCGAGCTGAGCGGCTTGATCCGCGTTCGGGGCTTCACCCAGGACGATGCACACATCTTCTGCACTCCCGGCCAGTTGGAGGGCGAGATCGAGTCGTGCGTCGAGCTCACCAAGCTGTGCCTCCAGACTCTGGGCCTCAACGACTACCGGGTGCGGATCGGGCTGCGAGACCCGGACGACACCAAGTACATCGGGACCGGCGAGAACTGGGACCGCGCCGAGGAGAACATCCGAAACGTGGTCAGAAAGGTCGGCCTGGAGCACACCGAAGAGCCCGGCGAGGCCGCTTTCTACGGGCCCAAGATCGACTTCGTCGTCAACGACTGCATCGGTCGGGAGTGGCAGCTCGGCACGATCCAGGTCGACTATAACCTGCCCCAGCGGTTCGACATGACCTACATCGGCGCCGACAACGCGCCTCACCGCCCGGTCATGGTCCACCGGGCGCCTCTCGGCAGCCCGGAGCGATTCATCGGCATCCTGATCGAGCACTTCGCCGGCGCGTTCCCGCTGTGGCTGGCGCCGGTGCAGGCGGCCGTGCTGTCGGTCAGCGAGAAGTTCAACGATTACGCCGCCGGCGTCGTGGAGCAGCTCCGCGAGGAGCGGATTCGCGCGGAGCTCGACGATTCGCCGGACAAGATCGGCGCGAAGATCCGGCGAGCGACGCTGGAGAAGGTGCCTTACATGGCGGTGGTCGGGCAGCGCGAGGCCGAGGCCGGCACGGTCGCGGTCCGTCACCGCACCGGGGGCGACCTGGGCGCCATGTCGCTGGAGGAGTTCCACGAGGGATTGCGGGAGGAGATCGATTCCAAGGGAAAGGCGCTGCTGGCGGGGGTTGAAACGAAGTAGCGGGCATGAGGGTTTGCAGATAGAGACACGGCATCCGCGCGGGCGGCCCGCGGTGGGGCGCTCCGGCGGTGCACATTGCCATACAGGAGAAGCAACCATCGCCAGGAGTCTCCGTCGAAACGCGCAGATTCGTATCTCGCCGATCCGCCTGATCGACGAGAACGACCAGCAAGTGGGCATAGTTGACGTACGCGACGCGATGAGGCAGGCACAGGAGGCCGGCATGGACCTCGTGGAAGTCGCGCCGCAGTCCCAGCCTCCCGTCTGCCGCATCATGGACTACGGCAAGTGGATGTATGCCCAGCGCAAGAAGGAACAGAAGGCCAAGGCCCACCGCCATGAGACCGAGTTGAAGGAGATCCGCATTCGAACGCCCAAGATCGGCGAGCATGACCTGGGGATCAAGGTCAATCGCGCCAGGGAGTTCCTCGAGCGCGGAGACCGCGTGCAGTTCACGCTGCGGTTCCGCGGGAGAGAGCTCGCCCACATCGACGAGGGGCAGCGGATCTTCGATCACATCAAGACCGTCCTGGAAGACGTCAGCAAGGTGGACCAGAACTACCGCTTCGAAGGGCGGCGACTGACCATGACTCTCGCCCCGGGCGGGAAGGCAGCCGGCCCGGCCAAGGAGTAGACCGGCCGGCGGCGTGTGGACCGCTTGCGGGCTCGCCGGGCAGGCCTCGCAGGGCGGGCTCACAGCGGGGCGAGCAGGCCGGCGGGCGGCCCCCGAGGGCGCTGTTGCCCCACCAGCGGGCCGTACAGTCTTGTTCCGGCCGGCCGGGCTTTTTTCGTGGGGACCGCTCGATCGTCCTTTACATGCCCGGCCGCTGTGGTACAATAGCCAACCTTTATCCCTGTGGACGGGATGCGTAAGGGTTGTGAGAATGCCGAAGATGAGGACAAACAAGGCGGTGGCGAAGCGGATCAAGGTCACCGCGCGCGGGAAGCTGCTGCGCCACCGGGCGGGAGCCGGCCACCTCAAGAGCCGCAAGTCGCCCAAGCGACTCCGCAGGCTCCGCAAGGCCACGGAGCTCTACGGCGGCTTCAGCAAACACGCCAAGCGGTTGTTGGGAATGTAGTCCCCGGCGGGGACTGCCGCGGCCTGGTGGGAGCCCTGTGAGGCGACCTGACTCGCGTCGGAGGCTACTTGGCGGCCCGGTCACGCGAGGCGGGTTGGAACATCCCGAACGATCGGGAGTCCACCGGCTGGAAAGGACAGGAGAGATCTCTCATGCCACGCGTTCGCAAGGGCGCCGCCCGGCGCCGCAAACACAAGAGGGTCCTGAAGGCCGCCCGCGGCTACTACGGGGCCGCCTCCCGAAGGTACCGCGTCGCCAGGCAGGCGGTCTTCCGTGCCGGCGTCAACGCCACACGCGACCGCAAGCTGCGAAAGCGCACCTTCCGGCGGCTGTGGATCACCCGCATCTCCGCCGCCTGCCGCCAGCGCGGCATTCCCTACAGCCGGTTCGTCAACGCCCTGTTCATGGCGGACATCCATCTCAATCGGAAGATGCTCAGCGAGATCGCCATCGCCGACCCGGGGGCGTTTGACAAGATCGTCGAGACGGCGATGGCCGCCCTGGAAGACTCGTAAGCCGCCCGCGTTTGCCGAGCGGCAGCCCCTCGCCGGGACGTTGCCATGTCGCTGCTGGAAGACATCCGGGACATACGGAGCCAGGCGCTGAGAGAACTGGGCGCTGTCGAGGCCGCCGAAGACCTCGAGACCTGGCGGATCGGGTACCTCGGCTCCAAGGGCGCCGTCAAGACGGCCATGCAGAGACTCAGGGAGGTGCCCAGGGAGCGGAAGCCCGCGATCGGCAAGGCGGCCAACGAGCTGAAGAACGACCTCACCGGCGCCTTTGAGGCCCGCTCGAAGGAGATCGCAGCCGGCGTGGCCGGGCGTGCCGAGGGGCCCGGGATCGACGTCACGCTGCCGGGCAGGCGGTCGCGGATCGGCCACACGCACATCATCACCCAGACCGTCAACGAGATCTGCGAGATCTTCGCGAGGATGGGCTTCACCGTCGCCACCGGGCCGGAAGTCGAGGACGAGCACCACAACTTCAATGCCCTCAACATCCCGCCGGCGCACCCCGCACGCGATCCGCTGGACAACTTCTACATCGACCCCCGCACCATGCTCCGCAGCCAGACCTCCACCGTCCAGATCCGCGTGATGGAGAACACCACCCCGCCGGTGCGGATCATCTCGCCGGGGCGGGTCTACCGGCCGGACACCGTCGATGCGACGCACTCCTTCATGTTCTTCCAGGTCGAGGGCCTCTACGTGGACGAGGGCGTCACGATGGCCGACCTCAAGACGTGCCTCGACCAGTTCTGCAAGGCGTACTTCGGCCCGGAGGTCGCCACGTGCTTCCGCCCGAGCTTCTTCCCCTTCACCGAGCCGTCCGCCGAGGTGGACGTGGAGTTCCACCGGCCCGACGGCACGGGCTACTGGGTCGAGCTGGGCGGGGCCGGAATGGTGGACCCGAACGTCCTGGAGGCCGTCGGGTACGACAGCGAGAAGTACACCGGCTACGCCTTCGGGCTGGGCATCGAGCGGATGCTCATGCGCAAGCACGGCATCCCGGACATCCGCCTCCTCTTCGAAAGCGACGTCCGCTTCCTGCACCAGTTCTGAGGCCACGGTGCGGCCGGGCCGCGGAGGGCACGGGGATCTCAGCAACCCGCAAGTCCTGATCTCTTGAGATTCAGCGCCTGCGTTGAGGGAGCTGCCGCGTCGCCGCCATCAAGATCTGCTCGGCAGCGGAGAGGGCCTCTTTGAATTCGTCGAGTTGCGGTTGCAGGAGTTCTCCCGGGTACCGGTAGGCTGTGGCATATGGCGTGAGCAGTTCGGCCGCTTCGCGCAGGGTCGCCGCTTCGGGCAGATGATCGGCCAAGGCACGCAGAAGGACGCGCAGGTCGTGGGTTCTGCGCCACTCGGCCTTGTGCCAGACCAAGAGCGCCTTCATGGCCTTCTCGGCACCTTGCTGGCAGTGATAGACGGCGGTGTCGAGTATCGGCTCGTCGCCCGAGGCGAGCCGGCGAGCCGAGGCCAAGTCATGCTGGGCCTTGGTGAGCCACAGGTGTGCTTGCCTCGCACTGCCTTCAGCCATGTAGCAGTTCCCCCCTCTGCGCGACCTCGGATTCCAGAGAGCCGGGCTCCCCGGCACTTCGGTCGAACCCCTCGGAACTCCGGAACAGGATGTCCATGGGGATGATCACGCCCCGGAGGCATCGGTAGGCGTGCCGAGCCATCCGCGTGGGCGTGTCGACCAACTCGTCCACAACAACCAGTAGGTCAACGTCGCTGTCGTCGGTCGCCTGGCCCCACGCGTGCGATCCGAAGAGGTATATGCGTACCGGGTGGAACTCCGCGACCAGGCGCTTCACGGCTTCCTGAACGAGGCTTTCCACCGCCGGCAGCATATCCATATTGTACCCGCGCCCACGGCGTGAGTCGCGTGAAACATGCACGGAATGCCAGCCCCGTCACCTGTTGCCATGTCCCTGCTTGTGATCGGTTCCCGTATGCCCATCAGGAGGGTGCCGATCCGCCCACGTTCCCACCGGCTTTGCACGGCTTAGCGTGGGTTGGTCCGTTTCAGCGCGAAGAGCTGCCCGGGCTGCTGGGCGACGAGGCCCTTTATGGTGAGCATGGTCATGGCGGCGGCGACCTGGCCGCTTTCCAGGTGCG
>CAYRVX010000107.1:0-23739 GCA_964427875.1 uncultured Planctomycetaceae bacterium | reverse complement strand
GCCCCCGAACGGGGGCGAGCGAAGGTAGCCCCGGGTGACCGGAGGGAACCCGGGGATTGGGATCGGGTCCGCCAGAGCCCCGGATCGGGGCGACTGAGGCCCTCAATCGCCCCACTTCGGGGGCTCTGGACAAGAGGCGGCCGACTTCCCCGGGCCGAGGCCCGGGGCTACCACCAGGCGCCCTGCCGGGCTCCCCCGCACCGCCACGGGAATGCGCATGGTTCCAGCGAAGCATCGCGATTGCCCCGGGGGCCGCCGCGAGGGATAATACCGGGCGGCCCGCGGCAGCCCGGCGGCCGCGGAAGTACCAGACGCAATCGTGCCTGCACACTCAACAGGAAAGGCGGACATCCCATGCGACACAGCGAACTGATGATCGTCCCGTTCTGGTTTGCGCTTCTGTTTGCGTTCCTGGCCTTCGCGCAGCGTCGGTCGGCGACCAACTACGATGAGGCCAAGGTCCCCAAGTACAAGCTGCCCGACCCGCTGGTGACCGAAAGCGGCCGGAAGGTCGCCGACGCGAAGGCCTGGCGGACGAAGCGCCGGGGCGAGATCCTCAGGCTCTTCCAGACGCACGTCTACGGCAAGGCGCCGGGCCGGCCCGCGAAGATGAGCTTCAAGCTCTTCGAGAGCGACGCCAAGGCGCTGGAGGGCAAGGCGACCCGCAAGCAGGTGGCCGTGTGCTTCACCGGCAAGGAAGACGGGCCGCGGATGGACCTGCTGATCTACCTGCCGAACGCGGCGAAGGGGCCGGTGGCGACGTTCGTCGGCCTGAACTTCGGCGGCAACCACTCGATCCATCCCGATCCGGCGATCAAGCTGCCGACGAGCTGGATGCGCGGCCGGGGCGGCGGCGTCGTGAAGAACCGGGCCACCGAAGCCGGCCGGGGCAAGAGCAGGTCGCGCTGGGTGGTCGAGGCGATCCTCGCACGCGGCTACGGCGTGGCGACGGCTTACTGCGGCGACATCGACCCGGACTTCCACGACGGCTTCAAGAACGGCGTGCACGGCGCCTTCGACGCTCCCGGCCAGCGAGCGCCCGACGCGTGGGGCACGATCGGCGCCTGGGCGTGGGGGCTCGCGCGGGCCATGGACTACTTCGAGACCGACGACGATATCGACCACAAGCGCGTGGCCGTCATGGGACACTCGCGCCTGGGCAAGACGGCCCTGTGGGCCGGGGCGCGGGATGAACGGTTCGCGATCGTCATCTCGAACAACTCCGGCTGCGGCGGGGCGGCGCTTAGCCGCCGCTGCTTCGGCGAGACGGTCCAGCGAATCAATACGAGCTTCCCGCACTGGTTCTGCGGGAACTTCAAGAAGTACAACGGCCGCGAGGAGGACCTGCCCGTCGATCAGCACATGCTGATCGCCCTGATGGCCCCGCGGCCGGTGTACGTGGCCAGCGCCGAGAAGGACCGATGGGCCGACCCGCGGGGCGAGTTCCTCTCGGCCAGCGGCGCCGACGCGGTCTACCGCCTGCTGGGCACGGACGGCCTGCCGGCCAGGAAGATGCCGGCCCTCAGCAAGCCGTCCCAGGGGACGATCGGCTATCACATCCGCCCCGGCGGACACGGTGTGACGGAGTACGACTGGCAGCGGTACATGGACTTCGCCGACCGGCATTTCCGAAAGGCCACACCGAAGTAAACCCGGCGGGTTCAGGGGCGGCCTGTGCTCCGGCCACTGTCGACAGACCCGAAGAATGCGTCGGCCACAGAGGCACGGAGGTGCAGAGAGATAATAGGGCTACGGAAGAGCGCGGCGGCGCCAGGCTCCGCAGAGGCTTTGGTCCGGATGTCTTTTGTTTAGTCGAAGAAGATTTTTTGTAATATTTTGAAATAATTGATGACACGGTTGCGTTTAGTGTCTATAATAGGAGGGAGAGTTGCTGTCTGAGCGGATCGCAGGAGGCGAGAGCCCGGGGGGAAACCGCATAAGTCTTTTTACGAAACAAAGCCATTTTTCGCCAAATGACCTATAAACCTCATTGCAATAAAGAGTTATAGCGATCCGGTCCGGATTTTGCCGCTGGCAGAACCGGGCCGGCGGGAACGGGAGGGGCGCCGAAAGACTCGCCGGCCGGGTCGCTTCCAGCCGATAACCTCTCCATGGCGGCGAAGACGACCCGGAGAGGCTCACCGAGCGAGGCGGGCACAAGGGCGGCGTTCGCACGGCTGGTGCTGTGCGCGCTGCTCGCCCTGCTGGGGCATGTCAACGCCTCGTGCGTCTGCGCGACCGTGGACAGCCGGCTCAACACGGTGACCGAGGTCCGGTACGCCGACGACGACGGGGCCGACTACTGGCAGACGCCCGAGGAGACCGTCCGGCGGGGAAGGGGCGACTGCGAGGACCTGGCCCTCTACCTGCACCGCCTGCTGAAGCAGGAGGGGATGGACTGCGTCGTGGTCTTCGGCGTCCAGGACGTCACGCGGGCCGAGACCGGCCACGCGTGGGTCGAGTGCAGGATGTACGGCGAGATCTACGTGCTGGACCCCACGTGCAGGCTGCTGGCCAGGAGAGCGGCGCTGCCCTGCCACAAGTACTACGCCGTGCTGCGTCAGCCCGAGCTGACGAGGAAGCTCGAGGAGTACCTCAGCCGAACCGGCGAGAGCGGCGTGAACCACACGTTCGAGGCGGTCATCGAGGCCCGGGCGCGAGAGTGACGGGCGGTTTGCCGCTTCGGCGGCTATTGGCCCTTCTTGTTCTTCTCGGCCTCCTGCATCCTGCGGATGGCCGTCCAGTACCTGCGGACACGCGCTTCCTGCTCCAGCCAGATGGCCCGCATCTCCCGTATGGCAGCCCGGCGTTTGGCCGGCGGGTCGCCGGGTTTGTAGTCCACGCCGATACCGATGATGCGTACGGCGCCCGTCGCCGCACGACGCCGAACGACGATGTCCGGGTCGTTCATGGCTGCCAGGAGGGACTCCATCTGCTCGAAGGCGCGCATGTGATAGAGTCCGGAGACGGCCGCGGCTCGCACCTCGGGGGACTCATCCTCCCGGGCCATCTCCGCAAGGGGGGCGGCGTCCTGAGGCCTGGCGACCTGGGAGAAGCTCGTCGCGGCCTTCTGCCGGACCGTCGCGCGCTTGTCCCGCATGGCCCGCTTGATGGTCGGCACGGATTCAGGCCCGACTCGACCCAGCGCCCCGACCGCCCGCCCGGCCACCTCCACGTCGGCACCCGAGACCTCCTTCGCCAGAGCGGAGACGTCCTTGTCTCGCTGGAGCTTCTCGATCCGCGCGAAGTTGGGGTCTTGGGCGTACCGGGTCTCGGAGTCGCCGAACAGGAGCAGCTTGCCGGCCACCACCAGGGCCAGGACCACGGCGATGCCGACTAGGATTCGAAGCCTGGAGAACACGCCTGACGTATTCCATTTCAGCAAGCGCCATCGGCAGCCGGCAGGTCAGGAAAGCCGACGGAGGGGCGTCCGGCCCCCTGCCGCTCGGCCCGTCGCGGGGATCATTGCGCCAATCCCGGCTGCCAGAGCGCCCGCTCAGTGTACACGTCCACGGGGTCCACCTCTTCGCGCCACTGGAGCTTCACGGCCCCGCCCGTGAAAAGCACGTTGAGGCGTCCCCGGTGGCGGAGGAAATCCGGCCGGCCGTCCTCGTCCGGGTCCCACCTCGGGTCGTTCCAGTTGTCCTCGTGGCTCCTGGCGATCGAGGAGAGGTAGTCCAGGGCCTGGATCTTCCCGTTCCTCCGCATGTCGAGCTGGGCCTTGTTCATGGCGTAGTGGCTCGCGCCGCCGACGCCAAGGGGCAACTCGATGTGGTCGCCTTGCGACTGCGGGTTGTTGTGGCTGTAGTGATGCTGGTTGTGGTAGAACCACTCCCCGTTCGGGACGAGTGTGCCGTCCTTCAGCCAGGCGATCTCCGGGTGGCCGCTGGTGCAGCTCTGGACCCACACCGTCGCCGTGCCGTCACCGTTCTTGGTGACCCGGATGGCCATGTCCTGGAAGTCATCGTCGCCGCTGCCCATGGGGCTGTCGTCCATGCCCCACCAGTACACGTCGGGATTCTTGCCGTCGTAGACCACGGGCTCCTGGATCTTCTTGCCCTCGCCGGTAAGCGTCTGCCACTGCTCGTCGGAGAACTTGTAGAGCTGCACCCCGACGACGAGCGGGATGTACCGGCTGCCGTACTTGATCTGGATCTGCTCCTCGATGGGAGTGCCCTCTGCCAGAAGCGTGTCCTCGCCCTCCGGACACAGCAGCACGTCGGGGCTGGCGTTCTGGATGACGGTCGTGGTCCAGCTTTCGGCGAGGCTGAACTGGTCCCACGTCTCGTTCTCCGCGGCCCAGGTCTGCGTGGCCTCGCTGATCCGCTTGAGATTGTTCTGGCACAACGTGATGCGCGCCATCGTCGCCACACCCGTCATGGATGGAACGACCATCATCGTCAGCAGGGCAATGATCGACAGCACCACCATCAGCTCGACAAGCGTGAAACCTCTGCGTGCGTTCATCGCTGCACCTCGTGACGAAGAACACGGTCGCCGACATTTACCAGATCGGCAAGATTCGCCGAGAGAGCGCACAAGGAACCGAGGCCCTCTCTGTTGAGTTTACCGGCACGCCGGACGCAGTTCAAGAAGAAAAGCACGCCGAAAGAATGACGCCGAGGCGTGGTGCAGGTAGGCCCGGGAGCAGCTCCGGCGGCAGGCGCGGTCGCAGCGGCCGTCCACGCACTCCTTGCTGCGCCTGTGCTTGGCGTCGCGAATGCAGATCCGGTCGTAGAACCTCTCGCCGGCGGCGCGGCCGCGGGCATAAATTAGAAAATCCCTGTCGAACTCTTGGCTCGCCCGGAGGGAAATGTATAATAGAGTGAGTCGTCTGCTGCACCCCAGGAACGATGCGGGTCTCCCTCCGCCCGCGTCAGGGATGCGGCTAATCGGGCGATGCTGAGGTCTCCCTCCGCCTTGGCGTCGCCTTTTGTTCTGCCACTGGGCCGCCCGGCTAGAGGGCCGGAAGATGATCGAGTTCAAGTGTCACGCGTGCGGCAAGTTCCTCAAGCTGCCCCACTCCTACGCCGGAAAGACGACCGAGTGTCCGGGTTGTCTTACCGTGACCCGCGTGCCGGGCACGCCGGCCGCCAAGCCCCCGGCCCGCGCGCCGAGATCGTCGACGCCGAGCCGACAACTTTGCGTGGACTGCGGCCGCAGCTTCCCCGCCGGCGAGATGCTGGAGCACAACGGGCAGGCCGTCTGCACCGACTGCTACTACAAGCGAAAGCCCGTCGTCCTGAAGTACCCCAAGAAGACCAGCAGGAAGCGCAAGCTGCTCCGCTGGCTGCTGATCCTCGCCGCCGCGGCGGTTGCAGTCTGGCTGGCGTGGTACTTCCTCGCCGATTAGCGCCCCGAGTTTCTGTGAGACATCATCTGCGGGGGATCCACGAACACCTTCTTCGGCCGCAGGGCCTTCCCGTCGTCGCGGACCTCGGCGATGGCCAGGAGGCCGGACTGTGAGTCGACGACTGCGACCTCACCGGCCGGGATCGGGCCGGGGAGCGTCAGGGGATTGCCGTGTCTCAGGCGGGCGGCCTGGGCGGCCGTCACGGTCACTCGCGGCAGATCGCCGAGTGCCGCAAGCGGCGGGAGGAGGTCACGGGCCGCCTCCAGGTCTTCCGGCCGGAGGGCGTCCTCGATCCGGAAATCCCCCACGGCCGTTCGTGTCAGTCTCTGGCAGTACGCCCCGACGCCCAGGGCCGAGCCGATGTCGCGGGCCAAGGCGCGGATGTACGTGCCGGTCCCGCAGCGGACGTCGATCTCCAGGTGAGGGTATTCGTACCGGAGAAGGTCGATCGAGTGGACGCTGACCGTCCTGGGCGGCAGGTCGGGCGCCTCGCCCGCCCGGGCGAGCTTGTAGGCCCGCCGGCCGTCCACGTGCACGGCCGAGTGCGCCGGCGGAACCTGCTCGATCGTGCCGACGAACCGGCCGAGGGCGTCGCGCACGGCGGATTCGCCGGGTGCGGCCGCGGCGGGCGCCGGCGCGAGCCGCCCTTCCCGGTCGTCCGTCGAGGAAGTCGCGCCCAGGCAGACCAGCGCCCAGTAGCGTTTCGGCCGGGCCTGCACGTAGCTCGCCAGTCGCGTCGCCGGACCGACGCAGAGAACCAGCAGACCTTCGGCAAACGGGTCCAGCGTGCCGGCGTGACCGACCTTCAGGCCCCGGGGCAACTGACGGCGCACCGCGGCGACGACGTCGTGACTGGTCGGTCCCGCGGGCTTGTTGATGAGCAGCAGGCCGAACATCCCCCCAGCATACGGCTTCGCCCGGCCGCTCGGAAGTCCTCGGTCCGCGCCCGGCCGGGACCCGGTGCCGTCAATCCCGCTCGGGGAGGATCGGCCGCGTCGCCGGCCGCGTCGCCGGCAGTGTCGCCGGCAGCGTCGTCAGGACCGGCCTGGGCCAGATGCGCCGCTGGGCGAACAGCCAGTCCCACACGGCCTGCGAATCGTACACCTGCTGCCAGCACCTGTGCCCGGCGTCCTTGATCACCGTGAAGCTCGGACTGCCGCCGAACTTCCGCATCGCCAGGACCATGTTCTGGGAATAGTGAAGGATGGAGCTCTTCTCGCCGCAGTAGACCCAGACCGGCACGTGGGTGAACCTCGCGGCCGTGTTCGGATCGCCCCCGCCGGCCACCACGACGGCGGCGGCAAACATGTTCGGGTCGCTCGCCACGGCGTTGAACGCGCCGAAGCCCCCCATCGAATGACCCGTGACGTAGATGCGGTTCGGATCGATGCTGAACACGCCCCCCATCGCCTCGATCCCGTCCAGGAGCATGCTCATCATCGCCGGATGCTTCGACTTGCCTCTCCCGCCGGTGCCCTTCCTGCTGCCGTACGGCTCGTCGCCCCACCAGGTCGTGCTCTGCGGCGCCATCACGAAGGCCGGGTACTTCTGCCTCATGTCCGGCCGTGCGAGCACGGCCGCGGGATACGTACAGCCCAACTGGAGGGCGTTGTCTTGGCCGCGCCCGGGAACGCCGTGCAGGCAGACGACCATGGGGTACCTGCGGCTGGACACGTACGCCAGGGGCCTCAGCAGACGGTACGGGAGCTTTCCGTACACGCTGTTATACTGGCGTGCCTCGTAGAGCTTCATCAGCTCGTAGACGTCGGGCGCCTTCTCCAGGCGTTTCTCCGGCTTGGCCTTCTTGCCCTTGCTCGGCGGCCTGGCCGTCTTGCCGCGCGGGGGCCTCTTGCTCTTGCCCGTCCTCGCGGGCCTGTCGGCCGCGCTCAACCCGCCCGCCAGGGCAGCCACTGCCAGGGCAGCCGCCCACATCGTCTTCCGAGACATCGCTTTCTCCATACTGCGATCCATCATCTCAACCGCGCACACCCACGCGCCGCATGCCCGGCCCCCTGATTATAACCGACCTCCCGCCCGCCGGTGCTTGCCCTTCCCTGAGGCCCGGGCGGCGCAGACTTCGTGGACCCCGAGCCGTCGCCTTCACCGCGCGGCGAAGCGTAGTGCGTTCGCGCCCGGGCTTGACGAGGCACGAGGCCCCCGCAGAGAATGCCAATCGCCAACAGATAAGTGCCCAAGGTGAGGCCGCGTGATGGTGAGCGAAGTACAAAGAGGCGTGGTGTGGAAAGCGGTCGCAGCGACGGTTGCGCCGGGATGACGAGACGGTTCGACCGGGAGGCCCGTCATGCGTGGATTTGCCGCCCTTCTGATCCCGCTGTTGATCGCGATGCCGGCGTCAGCCGACGTGCTCTGTCCGCGCGTCACCAGCGAACATAACGCCGACGTCGCGGACCTGAAGCGGTTCCGCCGGTACCACAAGTGGCAAGACAAGAAGGGCGCGGACCTGGCTGTCGCTGTCTGGCAGTACCTCTGCGGGAAGGAGACGGGCCTGTTCCACATGAACACGGTGAACGACGGGCCGGACCCGTGGGGCGAGTACTCGACCGTCCGCGACCCGATCAAGCTGATGAACGTCTACAACGTCGGCTACTGCGGCATCTTCGGCCCGACGCTGGACGGCGTGTTCCAGGGCGTCGGCTTCAAGGACGGCCGGGCCTTCGGCGTTCCCAAATGGAACCACTGCACGACCGAGGTCTTCTACGACGGCGGGTGGCACTATTTCGACCTCGACGTTCGTGGGGCACTGATGAAGCCGGACGGCACCATCGCCAGCGTGGCCGAGGCCCAAGCGCATCGCGACCTGTGGGTCGAGCCGCGGCGGAAGATCGAGCCGTTCTTCCCGAAGGACAGGAACAAGGCGAGGGTGTTCGAGATCTACCGGGACAGCCGCATCGAGTACTTCTATCGCTGGTTCCAGATGGGCCACGTGATGGACTTCCGTCTCCGCCAGGGAGAATCGCTTACCCGCTGGTGGCGCCCGCAGGGCGGGCGGTGGCATCACATCGAGGCATACAACAAGGGCTTCGTCCGCAAGCTGCTCGAGAAAGAGCCTGTCGGCTACAAATCGAATCACCCGGACTTCTCCGTCTGGACGCAAGGCAACGGGCTGTGGCACTACGAGCCGAACCTGACCGGCGCCGGCAGCGACTTTCGGGACGGCGTCCGAAGCGTCAGCAACCTCGAGCCGGGCGGCGGCGGGCTGGTCCTCACGGCCGCCGGCGACGGCGAGGCGGTGTTCGAGGTCTTCACGCCGTGGATCATCGTTCCCAAGGTCGGCAAGCTGGACGACGAAAGCGACGACGTCGAGGCGTCCGTCGTTCGGCTGGACGCGGCCAGGCCGGTGGCCTTGCTGGTCTCCTCTGACCACGGCAGGACGTGGAAGGAAGTGACGACGGTTCAGGGGGGCCAGCGCTCGGTGGACCTGACGAGGTGGGTCAAAGCGACGTACGGCTTCCTGCTGAAGCTCCGGGCGGCGGGCCGGGCGAACGACCTGGTGCTGCGTGCGATGGCCATCGACACGTGGGTCCAGGTGGCGCCGATCAGCCTTCCTCGGCTCGCACGCGGCGTGAACAAGTGCCGCTACGACGTTGGCGACCGCTACGGCCGACAGACGCTGCCGATGTTCGTGCTGCCGAACGTCGCCGATCCGGAAGACCTGAAGAAGTACGTGACCGGGATGCCTCGGGACTACGATCTCAAGCGCAAGACCGCTCGCATCCGTGGCGACGTGATCCTGAAGCTGGCGGCGCCCGAGGGGACGGCGATCGACTGGTTCACGGCGGGGGCGTGCTTCACCACTGGCCAGAACCAGCGGGCGAGGAACACGGACAACCGTATCGCCTATGCAGTCGATGAGCCGGTGGACTTCCGCGAAATCTACAAGGCCAACGTGCCCACGTGGGTCAACCATTGGCGATATCAGTGGGACGAGGACGTTCGACTGACCAAGCCGGCGAGGACCGTATTCGTGAAGTACACGGGCAAGCCCGGAGTGAACGTGCTGCGGGCAACTGTCCACCTCCAGCCCGCCAGGGCGCCGCAGAAAGCCGTTCGGATCACGCACGCCTACAGGGCCGGCGGCAAGCTGACCGAGAAGGTCGTCGAGATGCCCCAGCCGGGCGACTACACGGTCCGCGTGGACGGCGAGCCGGAGAACGTCTTCATCCGAATGGCCGTGCCGTCGAAGCCCAACTGACGCCGAGCGGCAGGATCGTCCGCTTCGCGAAGAAACCGTAGCGGGTAGCCTGTACTTCAGCACACAACCGAATAGGAGAAACGGACATGAGATCTCAGGAACGCACAGGCATTCGGAAGGCGGCGCCGGCATGGCTGCTCACGGGGTTGCTTCTCGTCGCGGTCTTCGGCTTCCCTCAGCGAGGCCGGCCGACCGACAGCACGGCCGTCGCCGCGCCCGGCCGCCAATCGGTGCGGCCGGAGGACGGCAAGCTGGGGATCATTGCGTTCGGGGCCCACCCGGACGACTGTGAGCTCTTCGCCGGCGGCGCCGCGGCCATGTGGGCCGAGCGCGGAGATCACGTCAAGTTCGTCTCGGTGACCAACGGCGACGTCGGGCACTGGCGCGAGGCCGGCGGCCCGCTGGCCAAGCGGCGCGAGGCCGAGGTGCAGGCGGCGGCCAAGGTCCTGGGCATTACGACGCAGGTGCTGGACATCCACGACGGCGAGCTCATGCCGACGCTGGAGAACCGCAAACGCCTCATTCGCCTGATCCGCCGGTGGAACGCGGACATCGTGATCGCCCACCGGCCGGCCGATTACCATCCGGACCACCGCTACACCGGCGTGCTGATCCAGGACTGCGCGTACATGGTGGGCGTGCCCTTCCTGTGCCCGGACACGCCGCATCTGAAGAAGAGGCCGGTGTTCCTGTACTCGTGCGACCGGTTCCAGCGTCCCAACCCCTTCCGCCCGGACGTCGTCGTCACCATCGACAGCGTGATTGAGAAGAAGGTGAAGGCATTGGCCCGGATCGAGTCGCAGTTCATCGAGGGCGGGTGCATGGGCAACGCAAGCCGCGTTCCGCGCAACGACGCCGAACGCCAGGCCGCTCACAAGCGACTGCACCAGCGCATGAAGAGGAGGTCCGCCTGGATGGCCGATCGGTTCCGGGACAGGCTGATCGAGCTCTACGGCGAAGAGAAGGGAAAGCAGATACGCTACGCCGAGGCCTTCGAGATCTGCGAATACGGCAGGAGGCCCACCAATGACGATCTGCGGCGGCTGTTCCCGTCCTTTCCGAAGCCATAGCCCACAAGCCGGGGCGTTGCCCTGGGCTTTCGGCTCGCAGCCCTTCAGGCTGCGAATGCTCATCCAAGGGCCATTGGCATCCGTCCGGGAAACAGTAAGCGCAGCCAGCATGTCATGACGGATTCGGGTGGATGCCTTTCAGTATGTAGAGCCACGCGGCGCCGTACAGCCCGAACAGAACGAAACGGTGGATGATGCTTGCGATCAGGAAGATCAGGAGCACGACGGCAACTGTACCTCCGCTGCCCTCGCGGCCGACTACCAGGACTTCGGTGAGGACGAAAAGGAGCAACAGCCCCCACGTGAGCTTCTGTCCCCAGACGACTCCTGCAACTCGCAGCCAGATGCCGTGCCTGAATGCCCAGAAACCCATGCCACAGGCTGCCGACCACGACCACCGCAGCTCGCCGCGAGTTCGCATTTCCACTGCCTTCCTCGCCCGGATCTCCTCGGAGACTGCGCGCTTGAGAAAGGCGGGTCGCAGCCGGAACCGCTTGGCTATCTCCTCTGGATCGACCGACGGATCGCCTTCCGCCCTCACAGTCCTCAAGGCCTTCTGCAAGCGGTGAGCCCGGAGGCCGAAGCGGATCAGCAGCGTGCCCGTCCCCACGAGAGCAAGCGTGAAGATCGAGGAGACGGTTATGATTCTGGCGAGATCCTCACGGGCCTCCGTCAGGCAGGTAATGGCGATCCCGATCACGAACAGCACGCTGAAAACCACGATGATTGTGCCGCCTATGATCCGGTTCGTCTTCGTACTCCTTTCACGCGCGGACCCGCAGGAGTATCGCCGGCCATCGGACAGCCACACAGGCCGACATTGCCCAGCCCCGCCGCCAGGGCAGCCACTGCCAGGGCAGCCGCCCACATCGTCTTCCGAGACATCGCTTTCTCCATGCCGCGATCCGTCATCCCGGCCGCGCAGGCCCGCGCGCGGTGCCCGGAAACGCGGGACAGTCACCTATTTCCGAGGCCGGAATAGTTTGCTGTCGTTGTTTTTCCGTGGCTCATCCCTGGACGTTTCCGTTTTTTCCCGAGTGATTTCGGCCGTTCGGGCGAGAAGATAGTGGAGGGACGCAGCGAAGCCTTCAGGCCTGAGGCGAGGCAGTTGGCGGAAGACGGCTGGCATGGTGACGCGGACCTGATCCGCCGGGTTCAGGCGGGATCCGAGACGGCACTGGCAGCGCTGTACCAACGCTACCTGCCGTCGCTGTGGCGGTACGTCTACAGGCGGCTGCGAGGAGACGCCCCGGCGGCGGAAGACGTGGTGAGCGAGAGCTTCCTGGCGGCGATCCGGGGGGTGAAGAGGATCGATCCCGATGCGGTGTGCGTGTGCGCCTGGTTGACCGGCATTGCCCGGCACAAGCTTCAGGACCACTGGCGGCGGCGCGGTGACGACTGCCCGCCGCTGGAGGCCGACGCCGTTGCGGCCCCCGCGCGGCCCGGCCCGCATGACCTGCTGGAGGCCGACGAACGCCGGGCGCGCGTGGCGGAGGCGATGGCCCGCCTGCGAGACGAGGAACGGCTGGCGCTGGAATGGAAGTACGTGGACGAGCTGTCGGTCCGCGAGATCGCCGGCCGCATCGGCCGGACGGAGAAGGCGGCCGAGGCGCTGCTCTACCGGGCGAGGAGGGGCCTGCGGACGGCGCTGGAGAGGTCGGCGTCCTCGGCGGACCGACTTCGGCCGGACCTGCCGCAATGCGGCAAGGAGTAACTTCGATGACGCAAGAGCAGACACATGGCGTCCCGGACGACCTCGGCGCGCTCATCCGGGACACTTGCGACGTCCCGCCGCCGCGAGAGGCCTTCGTGGCGTCTCTCGGCTCGGACCTCCGCCGCGCGTTGAGGGCGCAGTTCCCAGGACCGGACGAGGCACCAAGGCCGCACGCGAGCCCTCGCGTTCGGCGGAAGCTGCTGGCCCGGGCGGCGAGACACTGGCGATTGGCGGCGGAGTTCGCTGCCTGCGTGATCGCGGCCTCGTTCGTCGTGCCGCTGGTCGTCCAGCGGCGTGAAGGGGCTGCTCTGGTCCGCAAGCCGCAGCCCGCAGCCCGTCCAGCCAAGCGGCCCGCAGACGGCGGCGATTCGCTTTCCACCGATTTGCCCCTGGGTCCGGGATCAGGGCGCCTGACCGTCGGGTTCCTGCCTGTGATGGAAGGACGGCCTGCCAAGCCCGTGCCCCCGCCGGCACCCCCGCCGACCTTCCGGCCAAGCATCCCGCGTCATCTGCGTCGCAAGGGTCTCATGGCCGTCTGGCTGGCCGATGGCAACGCCTTCGACAGCGCGGGGTCGCATCACGGTGCGGCCACGGTGCCCGGCTACACCGCCGATCGCCATGGCACGCCGAAAGGCGCGTTCCGCTTCGACGGCCGCAGCGGGCTGGTGGTCGTCCCCGGCCAGGCCACGCTGAACTCCGACGAAGCGTTCACGGTGAGCTTGTGGATCAACCCGCGGCTGCACGGCGGCAGGGGCGGGGGCCAGTCCTACATCCTGGCCAGATGGGGGCATTACCTCCTGCCGCTGGGCAGCGACGGGCACCTGGCTTTCTGGGTCGGGGACTGCATCCACACTGACGAGGGGCTGCGGTCGAAGTCGGTCATCCCTGTGGGCCAGTGGACGCACGTCGGGGCGACGTTCGACCGAGGCCGCATAAGGCTCTACATCAACGGCAGACTCGATGGGGAGAACGTCGCCGCCAACATCCGCCACACCAGTCGCATGGAAGCCAGCCACGATCACATCACCATCGGCGCCAAGCGGGGCGGCGGCTACAGCTTCTGCGGCGCCGTGGACGAGGTCGCAATCTGGAACCGGGCGCTGGCCGGCGACGAGATTGCGGCGGTGTCCCGCCTCGCGGCCGCCGCAGCCCCTTACGTCTCGCGGCTCGCTTCGGCTGACCGGGTCCTGCTGGCCGACGGGCGGGAATTGCTGGGGACGCTTCGGAACGAGGGGTTCAGATTGGCGGCGTGCTTCGGCGAGATCGAGCTCGCCGCCCAACGCGTCGCGGGCTTCGCGGCGACGGGCAAGCAGGCCCACCCCATCGCCGTGCTCCTGACCGACGGCCAGGTGCTGGTCGGCACGCTCGCCGAGAAGGCCGCCCTGCTGAAGCTCTCGACGGGCTCGACCCTTCGCATGCCCGTGGAGCTCATCCGCCAGTGCGGCTACCGGATCTCCGAGGCCAAGCCCGCTGTGCCTGCGCCGCCCCGTCCCTCGGTCGCCCTGCGGAAAGGCGATCGCCTCGGGTTCTCCGGCGCCGATCTGAAGCTGCGCCTGCGGCCCGAGGCCCTGCCCACCGGCCTGGACCTGCCCGCCGGCAGCGTGCTGCGCGTGAACGCGGCGGACCCCAACGGCCGCGGGCATCGCGTGACGTTCGTCAACGGCTCGGCGCTCACGGGGCGGCTTCTGCCGGAGGAACTGTCACTGAAGCTGAAACTGGGCCGCACGCTCACCCTCCGCTGGGAGGCGGTCCGGCAGCTCGTCCTGGGCACCCGGCCCGTCTTGCCGGCCGGCCGCGCGACTATGGTGCTGCGCAACGACGATCGGCTGATCGGCCGGCTCATCGACGAGAAGGTGACCGTTCGGACGCCGTTCGGGCCCGCGGAGGTCGCTGCGGCCAGCGTGTCCCGGATCGCCTTCGACGCCAACGATCCGAACGTCGTGGCGCTGACGCAGTGGGACGGCGTTGTCCTGGAAGGCCACCTGGCCGAACCGGCCTTGACCGTCGCCCTCGCGCCCGGCGGGCCGGAGGTCCGCGTTCCCGCCGCGCGGATCGCCGCCGTCCACCGATCCGTTGCGCTGCCCTCGCCGGAGATGTTGCAGCGCATCCAATCGCTGATCGCGCGGCTGGGGGCCGAGTCGCACAAGGACCGGGACGCCGCCACTCGGGCCCTCGTCGCGCTGGGCCCGAAGATCCTCCCTCTGCTGCGCGAGCACCGGGCCAGCCGCGACCCGGAGGTCCGGCAGCGGATCGGCGAGATCCTCCAGCAGCTCGGCGCTGACGTGGGCGCGGACCAAGCGTCGGGCCGGTGAGCGCCGGGCGCGGCGAGTCACATTTCCCGGCCGACGGCCTCGGCGATGCGCCCCAAGACCGACATCTCCTCGGCCAGCACGTCCGGGCGGATCGACTGGGCGCCGTCGCTCATGGCGTGCTCGGGATCGCCGTGGCACTCGACGAGCAGCGCGTCGGCCCCCGCGTCAGCCGATTCCACTTGAACTGCCAGCCAAGACACCCTTTCTAGAAACCGAGGGGGGGTGAGGGCGTCCAAACCGAGAAGCTCGAAGCTTGGGAGCTTGGGCGTCTGGACTGGGCGGCCGCGTTGCGGACGGGCGGAAGCGAGGTGGGATATGCAGGCATCTCTTCGGGCAGTGGGCAGTGTCTTGCTGGTCATGGCAATGGCGAGGTCGGCACCCGCGGCGGCGCCCTCGTCTCGGCCCGCCGGCCGGCACAAGGCCGTCGTCGTCTACGCCAATGACTTCGAGAAGCAGGCTGGAGCGGAATGGTCCCAGCGGCAGACGGAGTTGACGCCGAACGGCCGGCGGCGATTCCTCGGCCGGTTCGGCCGCGGCGCGGTGCGCCTGCCGCTCAAGGACCTCCCGCCGCACGAGCGGCTGCGCGTCTCCTTCGACCTGTTGGTCTTCGACTCGTGGGACGGCAAGGACTGGGGCCGGCCCGGGGCCGGGCCGGATATCTGGTCCCTGGAGGTCGAGGGCAAGGGGCGGCTGCTGCGGTGCACCTTCGCGAACCAACCGATGGCGTTCGACAACCGCCAGACGTTCCCGGACCCCTACCCCGGCCCGCTGCACCCGCCGCAGACCGGGGCGGCCGAGAAGAACTCGCTCCCCAAACGCCCCGGGAGGACCGACTACGGCAGCGCCGTCTATCGCCTCAGCTTCACCTTCGCCCACCGCGACGAGGACGTCACGTTCGTCTTCTCGGGAACCTGCCAGGAGCCGCTGGGCGACGAGAGCTGGGGGCTGGACAACGTCAAGGTGGATCTGCCCGCCGCCGCGCCGCGCCTGGACGCCAGGCGGCTCGACGCCCATTGGGAAGGGCTCCACGAGCCCGACCGCGTCCGGGCCTTCGGCGCGTACTGCGCGCTGATGGCGGCGGGCGAGCAGGCGGCCGCACTGGCCGAGGAGCGCCTCCGGCCCAAGCCCATGGATCCGGCCGCCGCGCGCCGGCAGATCGCCGCGCTGGACGCACAGAAGTGGTCACAGCGCGAGAAGGCGACGGCCGAGCTTCAGCGAATGGGCCCCGGCGTCGTGCCGCTGCTGCGCGAGGCCCTGGAAGGCAACGTGTCCACCGAGGTCGCCGCTCGCATCCAGCAGGTGCTGAAGGAGCTGACCGCGAAGGAGCTTTCCGGCGAAGAGTTGGCGCGACACCAGCGGATCGTCCGCCTGCTGGCGATTTCGCCTTGCCCGCGGGCCGTCGAGGCGCTGGGGCACCTCCGGCGAAGCGCGCCCGATGCGAAGGTCCGCCACCTGGCCGGCGCGGCGGCCGCGAGGGCGGCCCGGCCGCTGATCGACGACCTCCTGCGACGGGCCGAAGCCCAGGCGCGGGCGCTGGCGTTCCCCGCGGCCCAGGCGGCGTGCCGCGAGGCGCGCGACCTGGCGAAGGCGGCGGCCTCGCCCGCCGAGGGTCGCATCGCCGCCCGGCTGAGCCGCCTGGACCAGCTCGCCGGCGCCCACAAGGAGCTGCTCCGCATGGCGGATCACGTCCAGGCCGCGCCCGACGACCGCGCCCTGCGCCGGCGCATCATCCGCACGGCCGTCGTGACGCTCGACAGCCCCGCGGCCGCCGAACCGTACCTGGACAAACACAGTGACCCGGCGTGGCGGCGGCACGTCCCGCTGGCACGGCGCGACCCGGCCGACCTGTCCGAGGCCGAGCTGCTGGGACTGGCGAAGTGGTACCGCTCGCTGGCCGGCGAGGCGGACAAGCTCGGCCGGCCCGCCATGCTGCGGCGGGCGAGGGAATACCTCGAGCTGCACGTGCGCGGGCCGGAGGGGACACTCGGCGAGGCGCGGGCGGCCGTGGCCGAGGTCGAGGAAGCCCTTGCCCGCGAGCCGGCCGCCCACTGGATCGACCTGCTGGCCCAGCTCCATCCGGCGCTGCACCGCGTCTCGGGCCAGTGGACCCTGTCGGGCGGCACGCTCCGCGTCGCCGCGGCCGAGTTCGCCCGGCTGGCACTGCCCGTCGCGCCGCGCGGCGACTACGAGCTGACAGCCGACTTCGTCCGCAGGGCCGGCGAGGGCGACGTGAACTTCGTCCTGCCCATCGGTGCCACCGGGGTGCTGTGCAGCCTCGACGACAACCACAACAACAGCGGCTTCCAGCACGTCAACGGGCGCGACCTGCCGAAGCCCAATCCCCCCCACGACCTGACCAACGGGAAGACGTATCGCTTCGCGGCCACGGTGCGGCGGCGAGGCGACGACGCCGAGATCGTCATCCGGCTGGACGGCAAGGAGTACATGCGATGGCGCGGGCCGATCGCCGCGCTGTCCGTTCGCGGCAGTTGGACCGTCTCCGACAGCGGCGCACCGGGGCTGGGGGCGCACGAGTCGGCGGTCGAGTTCTCGCGCATCCGCCTGCGGATGCTCACCGCTCGGGCCGAGCTCGTCCCCGTCTCCATCGACCCGCCGCTCAAGCCCGCCCGGCGCCCCCCGGGGCCGGTCCACAGGCTCTGAGGGCGGCCGCGTGAGATGATGGTGGACAACCGCAAGGCAAGCCGACGACATAGCGGTAGCGGACGAAAGGAGCCGGACCCCGTTCCTGGGGACTGAGGCGCATGCGACCTCGCTATGCTGACTGGGGCTGGCCCGCACGTAGATTCATGACGTGCCCTTGGGGCAACGTCGAATGGATGTTTGGAAGAGCCCGCAAAAACCCTCCGCTACCGGCTTCACACCGACTTGCTCATGGATGTCCCCGGAACTACCTTCATCCGTGGCAACGAATCAGGAGAAGAACCAGATGAAGAAGGGCCCGTTCTTTGTGGGTGAGCCGAAGGCTCATGGACGACTGTCCCTCTTACCGCCCATCCACAGTCATCTCACTTCGCCTTCTTGTACTCAACGCCCTCCGACGTTCCCAGGACCAAACACCCGAACCAGTATTTCGCGGGCTTCCACACGTTGCCCCGTGGGGGACGAGCGTAGTCAGGGTTCAACTTGTGTGGGAACCTCCTGGCAAGCATGAACCCACCAAGGAACACTACGTAGCCTTTGGACCGTTCATGGACCCACCTTCCCTCAGACAAGGCCACATCAGTAGATCCTTTGATTCGTACGCGTTGCACATACGTCCCATCTGGTCGGAGGGTCACAACCTCATATGCAATATCGTCGTCGGCGATATACACCCCACAGAGCTCTTTCATGGACGATGGTGCCCCGAACACTCCCACGGGCCAGCCGCCCAACCAACACGCCAGGAGCAGAACTCCACCAACACATAGCAACGCTCCACAGAGATACAACGACCTTCTCATCTTCTGCTTCATGGCTGCTTTCTTCGTCTCCGCGGCCTTCGCGCGGGCTTCACACATCACAGAAGGCGGCTAGCGGAATAGCCCATACCAAAGCCAAACAGGGGGCGCCGACGAACATGCACAGCATGAATAGCCTCGTTGCAGACCAAGGCCAGAGACGCATTCGAAGAAGTCATGAATCCGCTCGCCATCAAATACTCAACGATGGTAGAAACAGGGCGACAGTCACCTATTTCGCAAATGGGCGACGGTTCGTAGTTGCCGAGGCGGCCGAAGCCGCTGTGTTTCCGGTCGGCGTCCACGTCGTAGTCCAGCGTGAGCCCGTTCGTCACGGCCGGGTGCTCGACCTTCACGGCCGTCGAGTCGCCCAGGTACGTGTACCGCGCGAGGGTCGTCGTCCCGGCGGCGTTGGCGATCTCGTACACGCGCGAGAGCCTGTCGTCGATGCCGTCGGCCGTGCCGTACTTGTATTGTACCGCCCGCCCGCCGGGTCGGCCATTCGGCTTGACTGGGCGGCCTGCCCGGCGATAGTTGCAGCCGCAGGAGCCGGGATGACCCCTCGGAAGCGCATGATCGCTACGCTCAGCCACCGCAAGCCCGACCGGGTGCCGATCCAACTGGGCTGCCGGGAGGAGATCATGGAGGGCCTGCGGCGGCATTACGGCGTCCAGACCAACGGCGAGGTGGCCGAGATCCTCGACGCCGACCTCTGCCGCACCGTGACGGCCGCGACCCGCTTCCCGCGGTTCGCCGAGCGGCTGGCGCAGCAGCCGCCCGAGCGACTTGGCGTCTCCGGGTCCGACCGCGTGATCTGGCACGACGAGCAGACCTTCGAGGACCACTGGGGGGTCGCGCAGCGCTTCGGGGCGGACGGCAAGTACCTCCAGTGGATCTCCGGGCCGTTCGTCGAGACAGACGACATCGACGGCTTCCCCTGGCCGAGCGACGACGACTTCCAGCCGCCCGCGGACCTCGCCCGCCAGGTCGCCGCTTACAACAGGAAAGGCTACTGGGTGACGGGCTCGGGGCCCGTGCATCCGTTCAAGCAGGCCTGGCACATGCGGGGCTTCGAGAACTTCCTCTGCGACTACGTCCTGAACCCCGCCTGGGTGGAGCGGATCTACCGGCGGCTGGTCGAGTTCAACCTCCGCAGTTGCCGGGCCCTGGAGACTGATCGGAGAAACCCCCCTGGTCGGCTGGCCAGAGCCGGACCGTCAATGAGTATGGGCGCCCCCGTCAATGGAAGCTGGGAGGGCGGCTATCTCTGTTGGGCTTCCCGCTGGGCCCTCTGTGCCCGTCGCCTGGAGCGATTCCGTTCCTCTCGCCGCTTCTCGCCTTTCGTCTGATAGAAGGGTCGGCCGCGTTTATGACGTATGCCCTCGTTGGCAAGCGCCTTCTTGAGCCGCTTGAGAGCGCGGTCAATGTTCTCGTTGTGCCTCGGTGTGATCTTAACGCCCATTCACGTCTCCTGACTGAAAGTCCGTAATGATAACACACACAGGCCCGCTTTGTCTCGGAAATCCTCCAATTTCCCCGAGTTTTGGGATGGTTCAAACGCAAATAGCAGCGTTTGAACCATCTGTAGCCGGTATCCTGTAGCCGGCAGGCAGGACCCTCCGCTGAACGAGGCCTGAGCTTTTGGCCGCACCTGGTCGTAACTCGGTGCCACACAACGCCTAGCAGCAAATCCCGGCCGTCAGTCGACGAATCTGAAGGCGTATAGCCTAGCCGACCTCAACCGGAATGCCAGCCGGATCGGCTTGCCCTTCAGCGCCGCCAGATCGCCCCCGCCGGCCCACTTCACCACGCCGTCGGTCACGTCGGCGGTGATGGGCTTGCAGTCCGCCAGGCCGCAGCCCGGCACGTCCAGCACGCCGACCCGGACGGAGCCGCCCTGGGCGTCGGCAGAGACGGCCAGCCTGCGTCCGTTGCACAGGACCGGCTTGGTGTGGACCAGGGCGGCCCTGTCGCGGTCCTCGGGCTCGTAGCCGGCGAAGCCGTCGGGGCGGAGCGTCGCCAGGGCCAGGAAGCCGTCCCGCCAGTCCGTGTGCTTGCCGTTCGATGCGCCGTAATAGAGGCGGATCTGGTTCTCCCGAAACACCGGGTATGCCGCCGCATAGACGCAACCCCAGTCGTATTCGCCTTTTGTCTTCGAGTTGGCGATCAGCGGCGCGTTGGGGTCGATGCGGTGCCACTTGAGCGTGTCCGCACTCCACGTCAGCTCGCAGTGCGTGCGGTCCTCCTTGCTGCGGAAGATCATCGCCAGGCCGAGATACACCTCTGCGTAGCGGAAGACCGGCATGGCGTAGACCTGGAGGTGCGGTTGGAGGCCCTGGAGGACGACCTCGGCCTTGGTCCACTTGAGGAAGTCGCCGCTCTCGGTGCGAGCGACCTGCCGGACCCGCGGCCGGCCGCCCCACGTCCGCGTGATGCCCACGTACCGGCCGAGGTCCGGCGCCCAGAAGGCGTTGTTGTGCGTGTCGCCGGCGACGTTGATCCGGGGGCACGGCCGGGGCTCGGACCAGTGCAGCCCATCCGGCGAGAACGCCACGGACATGCCGCGGCCCTTGAAGAACATCTTGTAGCGGCGTTTGGGGTTCTTCTCGCGGGCGTCCTTGAGGACGCCGGCCCCGTGCGGGCCGACGGCCACCAGGTTGCTCTTCTCGCCGCCGAACTCGTGGACGTCCATCCTCGGCTTGGTCCACCTGAGCCCGTCGGCGCTGGTGGCGTAGCAGACACCCATGACGCGCCGCCGCCCGTCCTTAAGTGTCCGCCGGGCCTGCATGTAGGAGATCGTCCCGCGCCGGGCCCGCGGCGTGCCGCTGACGGCCTTGTCCACGATGAACGGGCTGTACCAGCACTTGTAGAGCTTCTCGGCCTCGTCGTAGAGGACGTTGGCGTAGAGGTTGTCAAACCGCGCCTCCCACGGGTGCTCCTCGGCGAACAGCGGGTTGGCCGCGTGCTTGACCACCTTGCCCACGCGAAGCGCGGCGTTCTCCCTGCTCGCGACGATCCGCGAGTCCAGAAGCAGGTACTTGGCCCGGCTCGGAGGCGCGGCGAATGCCATACTGCCGAGAACGACGGCCACGACGCCTGCCAGACAGACATGACTGCGACATCGGTGGAACATTACGGACCTCCATGCGGGTTGCGCTGATTACGAAACTTGGCTGTCAAGCGCGCCTATCGGAACCTAATGAGGCTCTGCGGGGTAGACCAGTTCGCCCTCTCGGGCGAATTGGGCGATCATCGAGTCGCCCTTCTCCCACTCCTGCGGCGTCATCGCGACGGCCTCGATCGGCTCCCAGACCTCGTACACGGCCTCTCCGAGGAGTTCGATGCGCTCCCAGTACGATCGGCCCTCGAAGTCCGGCGAGACGACGACCAGGTCGATGTCACTGTCTTCCCGCCAGTTGCCCCGAGCGTAGGAGCCGTAGAGGACAACCATCGAGACCTGGACACCGAGGCTCGCGAGCGCCTTGCGGAACTGCTCGATCACTTGGAGAACCGTGCTCTTGTCCATTCCAGGGCTTCCTTCCCCTTGACGATGATCCGGCCCGCGCTCTGCTCGGTATATCGCCCGATGACCGTCTCCAGATCCTCGGGATACCGGGTGGCGACTTGCGCCTCGGTGAGTGAAGCCAGAAAGACGCCCAGTTCCCGGGGCGGCTTGATCCCGATCTTGCCGAGCAGATAGACCAGATCATGCGTCTTCGGAGGGACCACACTCAGCTCGTACTGATACAGCCGCTTGATGGCCTTCTCTATCGCCAGGTGGCACATGAAGACGGCATAGAAGGTCCGCCCGCCGCGGAGCATGTACTCGGCGGTCTCCATGTCATATGCCGACTGCTTGAGCCATTCCTCGTAAGATACAGACACGCTGTCGTTCCTGACCGCAGGTTCTCCAGATTGGGCGCGAAGTCCACCGACCTCGCTATACTATCCTGCGATACCATCCCGCCGCCAGTGCCAGTTGGCGTGGGCCTGGCCGGTTCCTGCGATTCGTGTAATCCATCCACACCCTCCCCCTGCTGCCTCCCTCACCCGATCGTGTCGATGAGGAGCTGGCGGACGACTTCCTTGTCGTTGGGGACGACGGTGCAGCGGGTCTCCATTTCCATCAGCTTGTCGATGTCCCGGTGGTGGGCGAGGTCCCGGCCGGTGGCCTTCTCGATGGCCTCGGGGAACTTGGCCGGGTGGGCCGTGGCCAGGCAGACGACGGGGTCGCCGTCGGCGCCGCCAAGCCGCTCGGCCACCGACACGCCGACGGCCGTGTGCGGGTCCAGCAGGTAGCCGTGCTCGGCGTGGTACTTGCGGATCGTTTCGAGCGTCTGCTCTTCGTCGGCGGAGTCCGAGGCGATCTGCGGGTCCACCGGCTCCCCGTCGGGGACGTCCACTTGCAGGCGGCCGGTAGCGGCGAAGCCGGCCATCATCTCGCGCAGGCGGGCCGCGTCGCCGCCGGTGCGATAATACAGGTACCTCTCGAAGTTGCTGGCCACCTGGATGTCCATCGACGGCGACATCGTCTTCCAGACCTCCCCCAGCGAGTACTCGCCCGTGCGGAAGAACCGCGCGAGGATGTTGTTGAGGTTGGTGGCCAGGAGGAGCCGGGAGATGGGCGCGCCCATCTTCGCGGCGTACCAGCCGGCGAGGATGTTGCCGAAGTTGCCCGTGGGCACGCAGACGCGGACGGCGCCGGCGCCGGTGGCCTGCTGAACGTCGAAGACGGCCTTGAAGTAGTAGACGATCTGCGCCAGGACCCTGGCCCAGTTGACGGAGTTGACGGCCCCGAGCGAGCAGCGGCGCTTGAAGTCCAGATCGGCGGCGAGGGTCTTCATGATGAGCTGGCAGTCGTCGAAGCTGCCCCGCACGGCGAGGTTGTGGACGTTGTCGTCCAGGACGGTGGTCATCTGGCGCTCCTGGATCGCCGAGACGGCCCCGTGGGGGTGCATCACGAAGATGCGGATCCCCTTTCGCCCGCGGACGCCGCAGATGGCCGCGCTTCCCGTGTCGCCGCTGGTGGCGCCGAGGATGTTCAGCACGCCGCCCGACCGGGCGAGGACGTACTCGAAGAGGTTGCCCAGCAATTGCAGCGCGACGTCCTTGAAGGCCAGCGTCGGGCCGTGAAACAGCTCCAGGATGAACAGGTCCCCCACCGTCACCGTGGGCGCGACGTGCGGGCCGAACGCCCCCGGCGAGTAGGTCCGGTCGATCAACTTCCGCAGGTCCGCCTCGGGCAGGTCCGTGGCGAACAGGCGGATGACCTCCATCGCCAGGGGCGCGTAGTCCAGAAGCCGCCAGGCGTCCAGGCGGCCGGAGGCGTCCGGGACGGCCTCGGGAATCAGCAGCCCCCCGTCGTCGGCCAGGCCCATCAGGACCGCCTGCTGAAACTCGACCGGCTCGACCTGTCCACGAGTGGATATGTATCGCATGGGAGCGATCAGCTATAAGCTCTCAGCAATCAGCTATCAGCTTCCAGGAACCGCTGCTCGACGCCGGCCCTCGGCACTGAACATTAAGCATTGAACATTAAGCATTGAGCATTAAGCATTCGTCATTCGTCATTGTCGAGTAGCCTCAGCACGTTGCCGCTCCGAGGCCCTCTCGGAA
>CAYRVX010000106.1:0-23920 GCA_964427875.1 uncultured Planctomycetaceae bacterium | reverse complement strand
CTGTCAGTTGCTCGGCCTGGAGCCTGCCGACGTGTACCGCCTGTACGCCAAGAAGTTGGGCATCAACCTTCAGCGCCAGGACGAGAACCGCTGGCAGAAGGACCATGCCGAGCACGAGGCGGAGAACCGCGACGTCGTTTGAAGGGAACCGCAACTTTACCATGGAGCCCTTACGCCGCCTTCGGAAGACGTTGACATTTGGGGCGCTTCGGGCAGGCATGGAGCTGTCGCGCAGGGTGGACGACCCGGCCCCGGTCGAGGCGCTTCGCCTCGCGGCGCTGAGGCTGACGCGCGCGGCGCTTCCCCTGCGGATGCGCCTGGCGCGGAACATGAAGCTCGCGGGGGTGTACCGCCCCGGGCTGCTGGATGCGTACTTTCGGCGCGCGCTCGATCAGATGAGCATGCTGGCGCACATCTTCCGGGCGGGCTTTCCCCGCAGCGGCTGCCTGGAGAAGTTCCGGTTCGACGGTTCGTTCCGCCTGCTGGCGCGGGCGTACGAGGCCGGGAATGGGGTAATCAATATTTCTCCCCACATATGCGGGTATCCGGTATATCCACTCGTGGTCAACCCGAGGGTCCCGTGCAGCATCTACCTCCGGCGCAACAAGGACCCGCGCAAGATGCGGATCAACGAGGCGATCGGCCTGGCCGCGGGGGGCCACCTCGTCTGCCCGCCGCCAGGCGCCACGAAGGCCCAACGGCTCCAGGTGGCCATCGACGTCCTGCGAGAGGGGAAGATGCTCTTCATCACGCCGGACACGCCGCGGAAGCCCGAGCAGGGCGTGGCGGTGACGATCCTCGGGCGGACGGTCTTCTTCCCCACGGGCGTGTTCGTGATGTCGATGCGCACCGGCGCGCCTGTCGTGCCGACCGTCTGGCACTGGGAAAACGGCGCGTACCACATCGTCTACGGCGAGCCGATCGTCCCGCGGCGGAAGGGGCGAATCAAAGAGCGAAGCGAGACGGCTACCCGCCAGTGGGCCGCGAGCGTCGACGCCTTTCTCCGCGAGCACCCCGCGATGTGGTGGAACTGGTTGGACAAGCGCTGGACCCGCATCCTGCGGGAGGACCCCTGGGGCCCGTGAAATCGCCCGTGTCCGCCCGGCACAACTTCGCCGGCCGGGCTATGCCTTCGGCGACGACGGGCAGAGCTCCCGGATCACGCAGTGCTCGCAGTCGGGCTTCCGGGCCGTGCAGACGTTCCGGCCGTGAAAGATCAGCCAGTGGGCGAACATCGTCCACTGCTCCTTCGGCACCAGCGCCATCAGGTCCTGCTCGACCTTGTGGCTCTGGCCGACCTTGCTCCAGGCCGTCAGCTTCAGGCGGTTCGCCAGGCGGAAGACGTGCGTGTCCACGACGACGCCTTCGTCGATGCCAAACGCGTTCCCGAGCACGACGTTGGCGGTCTTTCTCGCCACGCCCGGCAGCGTGACCAGCTCGTCCATCGTCTTCGGGACCTCGCCGCCGAACTGCTCGACGATGGCCCTGGCCGCGCCGAGGATGCTCCTGGTCTTGTTGCGGAACAGGCCGATGCTGCGGATCTCCTCCTGGAACTCGGCGGGGTCAGCCGCGGCGTAGTCCTTCGCCGTTTTGTACTTCCTGAAGAGGTCCTTCGTGACGAGGTTAACCTGCCTGTCGCTGCAATGGGCCGAAAGGACCGTCGCCACCAGCAGCTCCAGCGGGTTGGTGTAGTTCAGCGCCGTCCTGGCGTCGGGGTATTCCTTCCTGAGCGCGGCGATGATCTTGGCCGTTCGCTGTTTCCGTTTGGCGGCGGATTCTCTGGGCATGGCGGCTCGTCCTGATCGGTTGTCCTGCGGGGATTATACCGCGGGCGCCTCAGCCCCAGGAGCCTTCCTCGACGACTTCGCGGACGATTCTGACCCATTCGCCGAGGCGCTCGGGGCGGTTCTCGACGGTGTTGACGTCCTTGAGCGTGATGTCCATGTGCAGGCCGCGGCAGGCGTCCAGGTCGCGCCGGATCACCTTGCGGACGTGATCGGCGTCGAAGCCGCAGCAGACCATCTCAGCCGGGTTCGGGCGGTAGCTGATGACGTAATCCGTGCCGATCTGCTCGGCGCACTTTTGCACGTTCGCGGCCGGGGCGACGGCGATGCGGCGAAGGTTCGGTATGGACCGCAGCATGTCGATCTTCTCCGTCATGTCCTCGCAGCATCCGTAGGCGGTCAGGCCGAACGCCGAGAGGATCGGCCGCTGGTATCGCAGCATGAACTCCTCGTGCATTTCCGGCGAGACGAGCGTGAACTCCTGTGCGGCCAGGAAGCACCAGAGCTCGCGGCGTTTGACGCCGTTGACGTTGGCGGCGGGGTCGGCCAGTTCGCGGGCGTAAGGCATGGCCTGGTTTTCGTGAGCGCCCAGCCCCCAGTCCCCGGCGGCCTCCGCCTGCTCGTGGGTGGCGAGCACGCCGTCGCGCAGGAAGCCCAGCAGCTCGTGCAGCCATTGAGGGTTGTCCATCATGTCGAGCATGAAGTTCTCGATGCCGCGGAGATAGCCCAGGTCGGTGGAGAGGTCGGCGGACCAGACGCGGTAGGCCGGCGCGCGATCGACGTTGACGGTGAGGATGTCGCCGACGGCCTCGGCGAGGCGCTCGGCGTCTCGCGCGGTGGCCTCTTCGTCGATCTCATGCCGCGGCCGGCGGAGCTTGTGAACGTCGTCGAGGTCCTTGATGGGGTAGTCGGCCTTCCACGCCCCGCCCGGCTCGGCCGGGCGGCGCCGCTCGCCGTCCACGCCCCAGCCGGTGCACTTATGCGTCGCACGCACCGTGACCCACGGCTCGAAGACCGAGTCGTCGCCGAGCGAATCCCGGTAGATCTGCCGGCGAAAGAACCGCTCATACGGATGACAAAACTCGTCCTCGCACCGCCGCAGTGTGATCTCCGGCACCTCGTCCCACGCGTTGCCCCCGCGCAAGTACAGCAGCGGCCGCGTGTGCTCGAGGCTGTTCTTCTTCCGCCAAAGCTCCCGCCGCTCGGCCTGCGCGGGCCTGCTGCACACCTCCACGTACCGCTCCGCCAGCTCTCGGAGGACCGCCGTGTTACTGGACGTGACGGACATGCTCATCCGGCCTCTCATCTGGTCGGCCCGGTGTGTCGGGCAGCCTACTCCCGCGCCCTCAGGTACTCGTCGATCCTGGCTGCGGCGTCTCGGCCGGAGCGGATGGCGCTGACGACCAGCGAGGCGCCGGTGGCGAAGTCGCCGGCGGCGAAGACGCCCTCGACGCTGGTGGCGTGGTCCTTGACGGCCGCGCGGCCGGTCTCGTCGGTTCGCAGGCCGAGCTGGGCCGCCAGCCGGGGGTCCACCTCGGCGTCAAAGCCGAGCGCCAGCAGCGCGAGGTCGGCCCGCACGGAGAACCTGGTGTCGGGCTTTTCGCGCATGACGGGCCCCTTGGTGGACTCGTACCACTGGACCTGCACGGCCTCGAGGCCGGTGAGGGCCTCGCCGCTGCCGGCGAACTGCTTGGTGGCAACGGACCAGCGGCGACCGATGCCGTCGCCGCCGTCGTTCTTCGGCGCGGCCGGAACGTAGGCCTCCGGGGCGGGCTCCGGGAGGATCTCGAGCTGGTGGATCTCCTTGGCCCCCTGGAGCACGGCGGCCTCGACGCAGTCGTTGCCCGTCTCCCCGCCGCCGATGACCGCCACGACCTTGTCCCTGACGCTGATGTACTCTCCCACGGCGGCTTGCTGGCCGGCGGCGGCAAGGTTCTGCTGGCGGAGGAATTCCATGGCGAAATGGATGCCGCGTTTCTCTCGGCCGGGCACGTTCAGGTCCCGCGGGCGGGCGGCGCCCGTCGCCAGAAGGACCGCGTCGAACTCCTCGCGGAGCCGATCCGCCGCGACGGTGCGCCCGACGGTCACACCGGTGCGGAACGTCACGCCTTCGGCGCGGAGCTGCTCGGCGCGGCGGTCGATGAGGGCCTTGTCCAGGCGGAACTGGGGGACGCCGTATCGAAGCAGCCCGCCGATTCTTTCGTCGCGCTCGAAGACGGTGACGTCGTGGCCGGCGCGTGCGAGCTGCTGTGCGGCGGCCAGCCCGGCCGGGCCGCTGCCGACGATCGCCACGCTCCTGCCCGTCTTCGCCTCGGCCGGGCGGGGCGTGATCCAGCCCTCCTCGAAGCCCTTCTCGACGATCTGGCGCTCGATCCGGCGGATCTGCACGGGATAGTTGGTGGCGGCCTGCTTGCACTGCACCTGGCAGGGGGCCGGGCAGATGTGCCCGGTAAACTCGGGGAAGTTGTTCGTCTCGTGGAGCTTTTCGACGGCCTCGGCCCAGCGGTTCGCGTCGGCCAGACTGATCCACTCGGGGATGCGGCTGGTCAGCGGGCAGCCCACCTCGCGACAGCGCGGCGTCAGGCAGTCCATGCACTGCGGGCTGGACAGGAGACTCAGCGCCCGGAGGTACTCCTCGCCGCCGGCGGGCGAGAAGGCGTCCACACGCTGCTCGTAGCGGGCGAGGAACTCCCGCTCGGCTCGATGCCACCCCGGGAGCCGGCGCAGGAAGGTCATCCGCTTGCCCAGGTGGAGGAGCCAGTGGGGCAGGCTTACCTGGTAGCCCAGCTTCCACGGCCCGACGCGCACGGCCGAGTGAATCATGTGCTGGTAGCGAATGCGGTCGCCGTTGGCGGGGTTGACGTTGTACTTCTTCCGGTCGCGCGCGTGCTTTTCCGGGCTGGTCGCCAGCTCGGCGAGGAAGACGCCGTCCTTGATGAGCATGGCCCTGGCGAGGTTGTGGATGACGGCCCGGGTGGCGGCGTAGTCGCTCTCGGCGGAGTCCTTCTGGCAGGTCCTGCGGACGCGGTCGGCATAGGCGCGGGCGTAGCCGATGCCGCCCCATCGCATGCAGTCATAGGTGCGAACCACGACGGCGCGTTTGAGCGATTCCTCGAGTGCCTCGACGGCCGAAGCCGCACGGGAGGCCACCTGGCGGAGCTCATCGGCCAGCCGGCGCCCGCGGGCGGGGCGGTACCGGCGGATCGTCCAGCGGCACCTCTCCTCCAGCGTCTCCCGCCACCCCGTGCGCTGCGGCGGGCCCTGGAAGAGGTCGCGCTGGACCACGAGCTTTCGCCCCATGTTGAAGGCCAGCAGGTTCTTGCGGAAGTCGGCCTTGATGGTGTCCTTGATGGCCCAGGCGATGGAGTGCATGCTCACGGGGATCAGCCCGCGCTGGAAGGCGAAGCCGATCATCATGATATTCGCATAAATCTTACTGCCGAGATACGTTTCGCAGATCCGCGAGATGTTCCTCGCGAGGTAGTCCTGGCGGCGCGTGTTGGCGCGGATGACCGCCTCCAGCTCCTCGACGTCGAAGTCCTCCTGCCCCATGATGCCGCGGATGGTCAGCGCCTTGTCGGTGTTGACGACGGCGGCGGTCCTTTCGGCCGAGGCGATGCGCGTGCGGCTCTTGGGGTCCATGGCCCGGGCGGCCTCGAGGATGTCGATGCCCAGCAGCAGGTCCGCCTTACCGTAGGGGATGAGGGCGGTGATCGGCTGGCCGGTGATGTTATAGGTCACCTGGCTGACCACCCCGCCGTTGCGAATGGCCAGGCCCTTCTTGTCCAGGAAGATGACGGGGTAACCTTCCTTGTGTCCCGCGCGGACGAGGATCTGCGTGGCCACGCCGGCTCCCATT
The DNA here is from genome assembly GCA_964427875.1 of uncultured Planctomycetaceae bacterium. Taxonomy (GTDB): domain Bacteria; phylum Planctomycetota; class Phycisphaerae; order SM23-33; family SM23-33; genus CAYRVX01. Next base: position 18,277 of record CAYRVX010000106.1, on the reverse strand, counting down.
CCGCCCACGCCGGTCAGGCAGCAGCGCCACAGCTCGCCGACGGGTCGCTTCTGGGGCTCGGGGATCTCATCAAGCCCCAGCTCGGGGATCCGCGACCGCGGCGGCTTCTTGCGCTTGATCGTCACGCGCTCGAAGCTGCTGCACGCCCCGAGACGCTCGCATGCGCCGTCGTTCATGCACGTCGACAGCGACGTGTCCATCTTCGTGCCGTAGTCGGTCTCGACGTGCGTCAGGCCCGGGCAGCCCGTCATCTCCGCACAGGCCAGGCAGTATCGACAGATCTCCTGGTTGATGTTCATGTGCTGGGTGCCGGGGAGGTAGCCGACCCGGCGGATCGCGGCCCGCTCCTCGCGGCGCTTGCGGCGCACCCGGGTGATGCCGCACTCCTTGTCGGCGATGATGACTTTGACCCCGTCGGCAAGGAACGTCTTTTCGAGCAGGTCGCTGTACGGCTTGCGCTTTTCCGGGTCGGCGCGGACGACGAGGATCGACCCGTCGTCCGGGCTCATGCCGCGAACGACGTCTTCGATGTCCTGCGCCGGCGTGGTGTGGCCGAGGATGTCGTAGTTCACGCCCGGCGTGGGCTGGTGGCCCGTCATCGCCGTCGTGGAGTTGTCCAGGATGATGAACGTGATGTCCTGGCCGATCTTGATCGCGTGGGAGATGGCGATCTGCCCGGAATGGAAGAAGGTCGAGTCGCCCAGGAAGGTGACCTCCTTGTTGGTGATGAAGGGATCGACGCCGCTGCCGGTGCCGGCCCCCAGGCCCATGCCGGAATAGTCGTGCATCAGCGGGTCCGTCGGCGGAAACATCATCATGGTGTAGCAGCCGGTGTCGCCGTGGAACATCAGGTCGACCGGCCCGCGGCCGTGGCGGCGGCGCATGTAGTCGCCGTCCATGAACCGCTTCTTGATCGCCAGGCACGGGCTGGCCGAGTCGCGGTGCGGGCAGCCCGGGCAGAACGTCGGCAGCCGCGGGGGCATGGTGCTCAGCTCGCCCTCAGCCGTCGAGTCGATCGTCTCCAGCTCGCGATCGAGGGCCTCGTACTCCGCCGGCACGGTGATCCGGGCGCCGCGCCCCTGAAGGGCCTTCAGCAGCGGCGCCAGGCGCGAGATCAGGATCGACGGGTGCAGGCCGCGCGTCTCCGGCAGGCCGTTGAGGCCCTCGGGAAATCGCTTGCCCCACAGCTCGACCGAGCCGCTCTCCAGCCCGCCCTGGCGATCGGCAAGAAGGATCCCGCCGATCTGCTCCTCCATGAAGCCGCGGCGCTCCTCGACGACGACGATCCGCTCGCACCGGGCCGCCAGCTCGCGGACGAGCGACTCGTCCACGGGGTAGGTCAGGCCGTACTTCAGGACGGGATACCGCCCGAGCTGGCCCATCTCGTGCAGGGCCTGTACGAGATACCCGTGCGCCAGTCCGCTGGTAACGAAGCCCACGGGCTTCCGCTCGTCTGCGGCGTATTCCAGGCGGTTGAGGCCCAGCTCGCGGGCCACCGTCTTGGCCCGCTCGAACCGCTCGGCGTAGGCCTCCTCCTGCCACCACGTCCTCGGCGGCAGAAGGACGCGTTTGTCCAGGGGGATCGAGGCCGTGTCGAGGTCCATCCTTTGGCGCGTGTTGACGGCCGGGTACTGGTTCGGCCGGCACTGCACGGTCCCGCCGCCGTCGGCGAGGTTCGTCGTCACGACGTAGCCGGCGAACAGCTCCGAGCGCCGCGAGAGCTTGAACGACAGATCGACGTAGTCCTTGACTTCCTGGACGTTGCTCGGCTCGATGACGGGGATGAACAGATGGCGGGAGATGAACCGGCTGTCGGCCGGCACCTGGGTGGAGTCGCTCCAGGGGTCATCGCCGTAGACGACGATGGCCCCGCCCTCGGGATGCGCCCCGGCCAGGCTGCCGAGGGCCAGGGCGTCGGCGGCCACGTGCACGCCGACGGACTTCATCACGACCATCGCCCGCACGGGAAGCGTCTGGCTGCCGTTGAGCGACGCCGCCGCCAGGGCCTCGTTGTTGTTGATGACCGCGCGGATGCCCTTCTCGTCCAGCAGCTCCCGGATCGCGGCGAAGGAGTCGAAGAAGCCCGCAATCGGGCTGCCCGGATAGCCGCCGAGGTAATGCACGCCCCCTTCGGCCTCCAGCGCGCCCTTCAGCAGGGCCTCGTTCCCGGTGAAGATCTCCGGACCTTCGGCCGTCAGAAATCGCGGTTCAACCTTCATACGATAATTGTAGAACGGACCCCAAACAGCCCAAAGCCATTTTTCCGGCGTGCCGGACCGAGCCCAATCCTACGGTCTCACGGCCCATCGGCCGGTTCGGTGTGGTGGGGGCTTTGGCCCCATTGGAGCTTGTCGGCGAGGGTGTGGAAGAACGGCCGGCCGGGGTGAGGGATGATCCGGGCCGGCCGCCGGGCCCGGCGGATCTCGATCACGTCACCCTTATGCAGGCCCCTGCGGACCTGCCCGTCCACAATGACGGCCGTGCCCTCGTTTACGTGCTCGGCCGTGACGCGAATGGGCCGGTCGATCCCCACGGTGATCGGGCGAAGCGACAGCGTGTGCGGCGCGATCGGCGTGATGGCCACGGCGTCGAGCGTCGGCTCGAGGATCGGCCCGCCGGCCGACATGTTGTAGCCCGTCGAGCCCGTCGGCGTGGCGATGATCAGCCCGTCGCCGCGGTAGCGGGCGATCTGGTCGCCGTCCCGAGTGACGTTCAGGTCGATCATCCGGAACGGCTCGCCGGCCGAGACCGCCACGTCGTTGGCGGCCGGGCTGCGGAACGTCTCCCCGCCGTCGCCCACGACGCACACGCCGAGCATCATCCGCTCGGTGGGCTGGATCTCGCCGCCGAGGATCGCCGCCAGGTGCTTCTGCATGCTCTCGACGTTGAACTCCGCGAGGAAGCCGAGCTTGCCCATGTTCACGCCCAGCAGGGGCACGTCGGTGCCGGCCAGCGCCCGGGCGGCCGCCAGCAGCGTGCCGTCCCCGCCAAACACGATGCACAGGTCCGCCTGGCGGCAGGTCTCGGGCAGCGGTTCGCGCGACGGACAGACGGCCACGATCTCCACTCGCTGGGCGAACCATTCCCGCAGCGAGTCGATCTGCTCCGGGACGCCCGCCTTGGCCATGTTGCCCAGAATGAGTACCTTCCTGCCGTCCACGCGGTTCATGGTACCGCCAAAGCGCGCACGGCAAAACCCATTAATCCGCCCTCCTCCAAGGCGCCCGCTCGCCGAAAGCCCGGTCTTGAGTCCCCCGGGGACGAAAAGCCGGGAAGCGTCCTCAGACCCCAGGCAGTTCCCTATTCGATGGCCCTGCGCAGCGACCCCTTCGCGTCGGCCAGCAGCCTTCGGGCCTGCCGGCGCCCGGCGCCGCGGGCGTGCATGACGATGGCCGTCTTGACCTCCCCGTTCGCCCCGGCCAGCAGCCGCCGGGCACGCGGCCGCGAGAGCCCGGTCAGCTCCATCACGATCCGCTCGGAGCGGTCGAGGAGCTTGGCGTTCGTCGCCTTCAGGTCCACCATCAGGTTGCCGTAGACCTTCCCCAGCCGGATCATCGCCGCCGTCGTGAGCGTGTTGAGCACGAGCTTGGTGGCCGTGCCGGCCTTCATCCGCGTCGAGCCCGTCACCACCTCCGGGCCGACGAAGGGGCAGATGACCACGTCCGCACGGGCGGCGGCCTTCACCTCGGGCGAGCAGGTCACGAAGATGGTGGCCGCCCCGATCCTCCGTGCCCGCCGGCCGGCACCGCGCACGAAGGGCGTCAGCCCGCACGCGGCAATTCCCACGACCACGTCGGAGGCCTTCACGCCCCGTTTGTCGATCGCCGCGGCCCCGTCTGCGGCGAAGTCCTCGGCGCCCTCGGCCGAGCGCACCAGCGCCCTCCGCCCGCCGGCGATAATGCCCTGCACGAGAGACGGTCTGACGCCGAACGTCGGCGGGCACTCGGAGGCGTCCAGCACGCCCAGCCGCCCGCTGGTGCCGGCGCCCACGTAGAACATCCTTCCGCCGTGGCGGAGGCTCCGGACGATGATCTCGACGGCCGCGGCGATCCGGCGGCGCTCCGCGCGCACGGCCGGGGCGACGAGCATGTCCTCGGCGTTGATCGCGTCGACGATCTGTAGCGTCGACAGCCGGTCGATCTCCGCACTGCGCGGGTTGCGCCGCTCGGTCGTGAGCCTGGATCGGTCTTTCATGGCTGCGGGGTCGTCCTGTCCTTTCCGGTTCGGCGGTCTCGGCCGCCCGGCACGATCTTCCCGAGCACGACGGCCCGGCGCGCGCCGGTGGCGGCGGGGACGTTGCCGGGGCGCCCGCGGATGGTCTCGGCCGCCAGGACGGCAAACGCCACGGCCTCCTTGGCGTCGGCGTCCAGGCCGACCTCGTCGCTCGCGATCACCCTCGCCGCCGCCAGCCGATCGGCGAGCATGCCCATCAGCGTGCGGTTCCGCGCCCCGCCGCCGGAGACGATCACCTCGTCCACCGTGCCGGGCAGAAAGCGGCGGTACGCCTGGGCGATGCTCTCGACCGTCAGCGCGGTCGCCGTCGCGAGGACATCGCGCGGCTCGAGGCCCTTCCCGAGCGCCTCGTGGTACATCCTGTCGGCCGCGGCGCGTCCGAACTCCTCCCGGCCGGTCGTCTTCGGCGGCCGGCGCCGGAAATACGCATGCCTCATCCACTCCGCCAGCAGCGGCCGGCTCACCTTTGCCCGGCGCGCGAGCCGCCCGTCGCGGTCGCAGCGCAACTTGCCGCCGGAGACGAGATGCGCCATGCGGTCGATGATCATGTTGCCCGGCCCGGTGTCGAACGCGACGATCTGCCCGGGCGTGCACTTCGCCCGGAGGTACGTCACGTTGGCGATCCCGCCGATATTCTGCATGGCCCGGGCGAGCTTGCGGTGGCGGAACAGCCGCCAGTCGGCGTAGGCCACGAGCGGGGCGCCTTCGCCGCCGGCCGCTACGTCGCGCGGGCGGAAGTCCGCCACCGTCGTGATCCCCGTCCGCTCGGCGATGACCGACGGCTCGGCGATCTGGAGCGTCGAGCGGATCTTCCGCCGCCCGAAGCGCCGGCCCCGCGGGACGTGGCAGATCGTCTGCCCGTGCGAGCCGATCAGGTCGATCGACTCCAGCGCGACAGCGGCTTTCCCGGCCAGCCGCAGCACGGCCGAGGCGAACACCTCGCCCAGTGCGAAGTTGTAGTGGCAGACGTCGTCGGCGCGGGCCGTTTCCGGCCGGCAGAGGTCCAGCAGGGCCGCTCGCAGCTTGGTCGGATACGGGAAGGTCTGGAAGGCCAGCAGCTCGGCGCCAGCGCGGGTGACGTCCACGATGGCCGCGTCGACCCCGTCGGCCGACGTGCCGGACATCAGCCCCGCCACGCGAAGCTTCCGCCTTGTCTGCCGGCTGGCTGCCATGGCGGCAACGAGTCTAGCAGGCCCCGCGGGGCATGAACACGCCTTTTGCGGCTTGCCGTCAGAGCTCGGCGGCCTCCCAGTCGCCGGTCTGGAGGTCGAAGAAGCGAAGGTGCTGCTCGGCCTCGGCGCGGCGCAGGAGGACAGGCAGGGCTTCGGCGACCATCAGGTTGGCCGCCACGGCGGCCGTGAAGGGCAGGTTGCCCGAGCGGCGCTCCGCGCCCTGATCCTTGCCGGCGTAGAGCCTCTCGATCAGGCCGCCGCCGGGCGGGCAGAGTCCGACCTGCCCGCACCAGCCGGCGATCGCGCCGTGGACGAGGACCACGCCGGCGGCGGCGCACCGCCGCGCCAGATCTCTCCGTGCGGGAATGCCGTCCAGGCAGTCAAAGGCCGCGTCGCAACCTTGCAGCACGGCCTCGTCGACGCGCTCCAAGGCGGCTTGGTGGGCTTCGAAATCCACGGCCGGGTTGATCCGGCTGATGCGCACCCCGGCGGCCGCGGCCTTCGGCTCGGCGACGTTATCCACCCGCGAGAGGAGCTGGCGGTTCAGGTTGCTCTCGGCGAAGACGTCCGGGTCGATGCCGACGATTCGCCCGACGCCGAGGCGTGCGAGGGTCTCGACGACGCAGCCGCCCAGGCCGCCCAGGCCCGCCACCGCCACACGCCGCTCCAGCAGCGCGCGCTGCCCTTCGACGCCCAAGGCGGGAATGCTGCGGCCGTAGCGCTGCGGGACGATCCCCTCGCCCATCGCCCCCCACTCGACCTGCCGCAGGCTGAGGCGTGTTTCACCCGCGATGTGCCGGGCCTGGGCGAGCGACAGCCCCTTCGCCTCCTGGACCATCGCCGCCAAGGCCGTCCTCAGCCGGTCTGCCTCTTGCTGCGTCAGCATCGCCGCCGCGAGCCCCGTCAGCCCCCGCCGATCGGCGGGAACAGCGCCACCACGTCGCGGTTCGCCAGCGGCCTGTCGAGCCCGCAGAATCGCCCGTTCACCAGCGATATGGACACCTGTTTCTCGGCAATGGCCAGCCGGCCAAGCAGGTCGGCGAGGCACGCCGGCTCGCCCAGCTCCAGGGCGCGCTGCTTGAACCGCCCCTCGCGCAGGCTGGAGAAGAGTCGAACTTGCACTTCCATGGCGATGCGGCCTCGGCGCTCAGGTGAGCCCCAGCGCGGCGAGCTTCTCGTCCGTCGGCACGCCCTGCTCGCTCCAGCCGCGCTGGCGGTAGTAGTCCGGCAGCAGCTCGTCGAGGCGGTGCACCTGGCCCTTGGCGCCGCCTTCGGTGAGCGGCTCGGTCAGCAGGCGGCGCGGCAGCGTGTCCTGCTCGGCCCCGATGCCCGCCTCGAGGTTGAACGTCCGCTCGAGGTTCCAGACCCGCTCGCCGGCCTCGAGCATCTGCTCGGTGGTCCAGTCGGTCCCCACGACGGCGTTGTGCATGTCGCGATAGTCCTCTGGGCCCAGGGCGAAGGACGTGAACAGGCACAGGCCCTGCGAGTCGATCACGGCGGTGAGGTCCTGGAAGAGCTTGCACCACGCGGCCTTGCCCTCGGTGGCCAGCGGGTCGAGCTTCTCGGGGATGCCGAGGATCTCCGGGGAGATCATGTAGCCGCGGACGTGGCAGCCGCCGCGGTTGCTCGTGGCGTAGGCCAGCCCGTGTCCCTGGGCGCCGCGCGGGTCGTAGGCGGGCAGCTCCTGCTTCTTGACCGTCATCGACAGCTCGGGATGCCCGTAGGAGTCCGCCAGGCGGTAGGAGCCCTGGGCGAGCTTTTCGCCGAAGCCCTCCCCGGCGCCCATCTTTCGCGTCCACTCGACCATTGCCTCGGCGGAGCCGAACTCGAGCGCCGGGCCGTCCACGTCCCCCGCCGGAACGATCCCCTTCTCGCACAGCTCCATCGCGCAGGCGATCGTCGCCCCGGCGCTGATCGTGTCCAGGCCGTACTCGTTACACCACTTGTTCGCCTTGATCACCGCCGCCAGGTCGCTGACGCCGCAGTCGGCCGAGTATGCCCAGAGGGTCTCGTACTCCGGCCCGCCGCCCTCGACGTCGTCGGCGCGGCAGTACCGACCGCAGGCGATCGGGCAGCCGTAGCAGACGTCCTTGCCGGTCAGGTACTTCTCCGCCAGCGCCTCGCCGCTGACCTCGTCGGCCCGATCGAAGTAGCTCTTCTGGAAGTTGTTCGTGGGATAGATGCCGCACTCGTTGATGACGTTGACCAGGGCGGCCGTGCCGTACGTCGGCAGCGTCTGACCGGTGACCTCGTTCTCCTTGATCTTGCCGCGCATTGCGACGAGGACCTCGCCGGCCCGCTCGGCATCGTGGACGGCGACCCTGCCCGAGCCGCGGACGACGACGGCCAGCAGCTTCTTGCTGCCCATGACCGCGCCCACGCCGCTTCGCCCGGCGGCGCGGTACTTGTCGTTCATGATGGCGGCGATGGGGCTGAGCCGCTGCCCGGCCGGGCCGACCATCAGCACCCGCGCCTTCTCGTCGCCGAAGTCCTCCAGCAGGGCGTCGGTGACCTCGCCGACGAGCCGGCCCCAGTACTCGCCGGCGTCGTGGATGGTCACGTCGTCGTCGCGGATGGCGACCCAGCATGGCTTCTCGGCCCTGCCCTCGAGGATGATCATATCGTAGCCGGCGAACTTGAGCTCCGGGCCCCAGAAGCCGCCGGAGTTGCTGCACGCCACCGCGCCGGTCAGCAGGCCCTTGGTGACGGCCATGAACCGCCCCGAGGCGGGCATCCGCGTGCCGGTCAGCGGGCCCGCCGCGAAGATCAGCTTGTTCTCCGGCGAGAGCGGATCGACCTGGGGGTCCACCTCCCTGCTCAGGTAGTACGTGCCCAGCCCGCGCCCGCCGATGAACTTCCTGGCGATCTGGGGGTCGATCGGCTCGGTCGCGATCGCCCCCCCGGTCAGGTCGATCCGCAGCAGTTGTCCGCAGTATCCGCTCATCTCTCCGGCTCCGATAGGATTCAGCGCGAGTCGCCTCAACGGTCCGCAGCAATATGCCGCCCCCGTCGCCGCCCTGTCAAGTGCCGTCTTCCCGCAACAGCCCTTGACGAGCGATGGTTGTGCGTTCGGATCGCGGGGGCGCTTGTGCCCCCTTCACATCAGGATGGATCCCTGGGAGAGATTCAGATCTGGCGCACAGCCTTTGACGCAAGGCGCGACAGAGCCACGCCCTGGCTTCGCTGCGGGGACCGGCTCGGGGCCCTGGGCGGACCTGCTCTTCTGGTCCCGGACGGCGGCGGAAGAAAACTATGAGAGGATATGACGGCCATCCCGCGTGCTGTTTCGGGGAGTAGACTGTAACATGAACGGCGCCGCGAGCCCCACGGTTCGCAGCGCCGGGGCAACTTGGCCAGGAGATGCGAAAGATGCACAGGAGAGATCGAGGACCCCTGTTCGCGCGGCAACCGATGCGGCCGCTCTCACTCGCCCTGGTTCTAGGCTTGCTGAGCGCGTCCGGGGCCCTGGCTCAGACCAAGCCAGCCACTCGCCCGGCAACATCGACGGCGATCACGCCGCCGGGCCCGTCGGGCGAGACTGTCCAGAGCCACATCGTGCGCCTTGAGCAGGCGAAGGACTTGGAGGAATCCGTTCGGACCCAGGCGCTGGAAGCCTGCAAGCAAGCCCTGGCCCAGCTCAAGATCGCGAGAGACTGGCAGACCAAGGCTGGCGTTTTCGACGCGGCCGCCAGGGAGGCCCCGGCGAAGCTGGCCGCTGTGAAGAAGGAGCTGGACACGGCGGCGTCCCAGCCGACCACGACGGCCCCCGCCGCGGCTACGTTGGCTGAGTTGGAGCAACTGCTGAGCAAAGCGACTGTCGAGTTGGGGGCGGCCAACAAGACGATCGCCGATCTGGCGAGCGAGCCGAAGCGCCGGGCGGACCGGCGCCTGGAAATCGCGAAGCTCGCCGCGACGGCCCGGCAGACGCTGGGCGACGTCGAGAAGAAGCTGGCGGAGACGCCGAGGGATCGCCATCCCGAGCTCGCCGCGGCGGAACGGGCCCTCCTCCAGGCACAGAAGGAGGCGGTTCGGCAGGAGCTCGACGCGTATCAAAAGGAGCTTGCCAGCTACGACGCCGAGAGGGACCTGCTCACGGCGCGAGGGGACCTGGCGGCGCGACAGGTCTCCCAAGCCGAGAAGCGAGTCAAGCAGCTTCAGGCAGCCGTGGACGCGAAACGGAAGGAGGAAGCCGACCGCGCCGCACGGGAAGCCGACGCGGCGGCAGCGAGGGCCCATCCGGCTCTTCGTGAGATCGCCGGGGAGAGCGCCAGGCTGGCCAACCTGCGAAGCGGTCCCGACGGCCTGGCCGCCAGGATCCCCCGCGTCACGAGCAGACTGGATGACGTCAAGGCGGCGCTGGCCCGCCTTCAGCAGGACTTCAAGAGCCTCATCGAGAAGGAGAAGGCCGTCGGCGGGACCGCGACGTTCGGTGTCCTCCTTCGCAAGCAGCGGGCCGAATTGCCCGACGTGCGCGATCACCGGGGACGGATGAAGGCCAGGCAGACGGAGGTCGCCACCGTCCAGCTTCGTCTCATTGAGCTTCAGGAGCAGCGAGCGACGCTGGCGGACGCCGATGCCGCTGTTCGGCGGATCCTGGCTAACCTCGACGTGTCCGTGCAACCGGCTCAGCGTGATCGCATCGCCGGCGCGGCCCGGGAGCTTCTTGAGGCCCAGCGCAAGAACCTCGATGAGCTCATCAGGGACTACGACACGTACTTTGGGAAGCTGATCGACCTCGACGTGCAGGTCCGGGCCCTCGTTGCCGAGACGGAGGAAGTCGCCGACTACATCGGCGAGCGGGTCCTGTGGATCCGAAGCGCGCCCGTCCTGGGCGTGCGGGACGTGCCGGTGGCCCTGGAGGCCTGTCGATGGCTGCTCGGCCCACGGGCATGGACCGAAGTCGGCGCGGCCCTGTGGGCGGATGCGAGCGCGCGCCCGGTCGTCGTGGGGGCCGGCGTTCTGGCGTTCGGCGCGCTTCTTGTCCTGAGACGGCGCCTGGTCCGCAGGCTCCAACTCGCCGGCGAGATGGCGTCCAAAGCAACGACCGGCGTCTTCGGCCCCACCGCCCTGGCCGTCGTGCTGACCGCCCTGCTGGCCGTGACGCTCCCGGGACTGATCTGGTTCGTCGCGTGGCGGCTCGCGGCTGCCCCGGCAGAGACGCCAGCGGGCGAGACCGCCGCCGCGGGCCTGACAATTGCCGCGGCTTCCACCGCCGCAAGCAGCCCGGTGAGGGCCGTCGCCGCGGGGTTCTCAACGGTCGCAGCCGTGCTCTTCTCGTTTGGCGCGCTGCGGCAGGTGTGTCGGCACAACGGCCTCGCCGAGGCCCACTTTCGGGTCGCCGCGGACGCGCTGCCCCCGCTGCGCCGTGCGCTCCTCGTGCTCGCCCTGGTCCTGGGTGCGGCGGGCTTCCTGATCTCTGCCATGGAGTGGCAGGGCAACGAGACATGGAAGAGCTCTCTGGGCAGGGCGGCGCTCATCGTCGCCCTGGGAACGGTGACCGTGTTTGCACAACGGCTTCTCCGTTCGTCCGGACCTCCTTGGGCGGGGCAGGCGAACGCTGCCGGCGGGTGGCTGCAGCGGCTTCGCGCGGTATGGTACTTGCTGGCGATAGCGGCCCCCGTGATCCTGGCTGTGCTCGCGATCGTGGGTTACTACTACACGGCCCTGCATCTCACCGGTCGGCTGGCCATGACGTTCTGGCTTGTGACGGGCCTGGCGATCCTCAACGCCCTGGCCAGGAGGTGGCTCGCGATCGCATTCCGTCGGCTGAGCCTCCGCCGTTTGCGGAGAAGCCGAGGGAGGCAGGACACGGCGGACGTCGCGGCGGGCGAGCCGAATTCGAAGTCGGCTTCCGGCACAGACGATGACTTGGGCGTTCGACTCGACCGGATCGACAAGCAGAACCGGCAACTGGTGCGGACCGTCGTGGTGATTGTGCTTGTCCTGGGAGCATGGGCGATCTGGGCGGATTCGCTGCCGGCCCTGGCCGCCTTGAAGCGAGTGGAGCTCTGGACTCACACAACAAAGGTCACTGCCCAAGTCGCCGCCCCGGACGGCACAACGCTCCAGCAGACGATCGACAAGGCCGTGCCCGTGACCCTGGCCGACGTGGGCCTCGCCGTTCTGGTCGCGATCCTCACCGTGGCGGCGGTGAGGAACATCCCCGGCCTGCTGGAGGTCGCCGTGCTCCAGCGGATACGCCTGGATTCCGGCGCGCGGTACGCGATGACGGCGATCCTGCGATACACGATCGCCGTGGTGGGAGTCATCCTGGCGTTCAAGACGATCGGCATCGGCTGGTCGAGCGTCCAATGGCTCGTCGCGGCCATGACCGTCGGCCTGGGCTTCGGCTTGCAGGAGATCTTCGCCAACTTCGTCTCCGGCCTGATCATCCTGTTCGAGCGTCCCGTACGCATCGGCGACACGGTGACCGTCGGCGAGACGGCCGGGACCGTCACCAGGATCCGCATCCGCGCGACCACCATCACCGACTGGGACCGCAAGGAGCTGATCGTCCCCAACAAGGAATTCGTCACGGGCCGGCTGGTGAACTGGTCCCTCTCCGACAAGGTGCTGCGAGTCATCCTGCGCGTCGGCATCGCCTACGGATCGGACACGGAGACGGCGGAGAAGATCCTCTACGAGAAGGCCAAGGAGCATCCCCTCGTCTTGGGCGATCCCAAGCCCCTTGTGCTGTTCTCGGCGTTCGGCGACAACTCGCTGAACTTCGAGCTCCGCGTCTACATCAGCGGCATCGAGCACTATCTGAAGGTCTGGCACGACCTGAACATGGCCATCGACAAGGCGTTCCGGAAGGCGGGGATCACCATCGCCTTCCCGCAGAGGGATACGCACCTGGATACGCTGGAGCCGTTGGAGATCCGCATCCTGCCGGCGGATGAGGCCCGCAAGGGCCGCGCCGAAGGGACGCCCGAGACAAACGAGTAGGCGGGACGACCGGCACCTCGAGCCAAGGCTTCCAGCCGCGGAACGGCCGAGCGCCAACTGCGCGCCGTCAGAACCACTTCTTCCTCCGGAAGTAGAGAACCATCGCCCCGGCGACAAGCAACATCACCACCAAGGCCGCCGGGTAGCCCCACGACCACTTGAGCTCCGGCATGCGCTCGAAGTTCATGCCGTAGATGCCCGCCACGAAGGTCAGAGGAATGAAGATCGTCGCAATCACGGCAAGCGTCTTCATCACGCTGTTCATCTGGTTGCTGACGATGGCCAGGTGTGCGGCCATGAGGTCGGATGCCAGCTCGCGGTAGGTCTCCAATACGTCGATGGCTCTCGTGATGTGGTCGTAGCAGTCGCGCAGGTAGGGGCGAGTGTCCACCTGGACCAGTGGCAGGTCCTCCCGCAGCAAGGCGTTGATGGCATCGCGCTGCGGCCAGGCATGCCGACGCAGTGTCAGCATCTCGCGCTTGGCTCGGCGAAGCTGCCCAACCACCTCGATATCAGCCTGCGCCAGGACAGCGTCCTCCAGTGCTTCCAGTCTCTCGCCATAGCCTTCCAGGACCGGGAAGTAGTGATCGATCACGGCGTCCACGATCGCGTACGCGAGGTAGTCCGACGCGGCCGAGCGAATGCGCCCCACTCCCTGGCGGATGCGGTTGCGAACAGGGTCCAGGCAGTCACCGGGACGCTCCTGGAAGGTGATCACGGCTTTGTCGGTGGCAAACAAGCTGAGCTGCTCGTCGGACAGTTCGTCATCCAGCGAGACCATGTGCGTGACCAGGAAGAGCCCCTGGCCATACTGCTCGACCTTGGGCCGCTGCGGCACATTTGTCACGTCCTCCAGCGCCAACTGGTGGAGGGTGAACATCTCTGCGAGTCGGCGCAGCACTTGCTCATCGCCCAGACCGTCCACGTTCACCCACACCACGGGCCACTGCCCCATCAGGGGCGGGATAGACGCGAGATCCGCGTCCGGCTCCTCGTGGCAGCCGTCCGGCCCGTACGCGATGACCGTGACCCGAGACTGCCCGGTCTCCGGGTCCACTACCAGCGTGCCGGGCGGCGCGCCGGGACGAGGCCGGCGCCTTCTGCGGCTTGGTCGCCTGTCGTTGTCTGAATCCATGCTGAAGCTCCTGTTCCGTGTTGGCCTGACGGACACCAGATAATGTCCACGGGTATCAGAACCGACTACGTCATTGCTCCGTCTGATGGAGCTGCCCTCTCTGGCCTCGCGCCGCCCAGTGGGGGCGGTTCGTCAGCCTGTAGTTCGTGATGACCTGGCTGATTCAGCAGAGCGCCTGGAGGACGGTCTGCTCACGGGGAGCTGCTGCGAGTACGTTGCGTCCGAGAGCCAAGTCGTCAGCGACAGGATCGTCAGCGTTGCGGCCCTTCGCATGGCTGCCGTCCTTCCCGTCCAAGTCTTCGGAGCGGATGAGTCCCTTGCCACCATGATCCCGCGCCTGACTTCACGGATACAGGCCTTTCTCCATCCCGGCAACACCGCAAGCGCCCTCGGGGGCGGACGGAGGCGGAGACACGGACGCACCGAGGCGCGCGGATGACCCATCGGCGGATTGACGCGGGCGTGCGGAGACGGAAGAATGCCCCGGAGGCGGAATGCCATGAGACTGATGGATGTGGTCTACCGGAGCTCGCCGCCCGGCCCATGGGCGGAAGGCGAGAAGATCCCCTGGAACGACGCGGCCTTCAGCGAGCGGATGCTGGCCGAGCACCTCTCCCAGGCGCACGACGCCGCCAGCCGGCGCTGGGCGAAGATCGACCAGCACGTGCGGTGGATACACGGCGAGCTGCTCGGCGGGCGGCGGACGCGCATCCTGGACCTCGGCTGCGGGCCGGGGCTGTATACCAGCCGCCTGGCCGCACTCGGCCACGAGTGCGTCGGCATCGACTTCGCCCCCGCGCCGATTAGCTACGCCGCCGAGCAGGCCGAACGAGAACACCTCCAATGTACATATGTGCATGCGGATATCCGCAAGGCCGATTACGGCGCCGGCTTCGGACTCGTCATGCTGATCTTCGGCGAGCTCTGCGTCTTTCACCCCGACGACGCGAAGCTGATCCTCGCCAAGGCCCACGCCGCGCTGGAAGCAGGCGGGCTGATCCTGCTGGAGCCGCACACGTTCCAGGCCGTCCGGAAGATGGGCAGCCGCGCGCCCTCCTGGCAGGGGAAGAGAACGGGGCTGTTCTGCGACCGGCCGCACCTCTACCTGGCCGAGAGCTTCTGGGACGAGGCCAGCCGGACCGCCACCACTCGCTGCTACGTCATCGAGGCCGAGACGGGCGAGGTGACCCGTCACGCCTCGACGGCCCGGGCCTACACCGACGAGCAGTACCGCGACCTGCTCGCCGAACGGGGCTTCGAGGACATCCGCTTCTTCCCGTCGCTGACCGGCGCCGAGGACGAGAGCCAGGGCGACTACCTCGCCATCGCCGCCCGAAAACCCGAATGACCTCCGCATAAACGACCGAGCACGTCGTCGAGCAGGACGGCGAGCTGACCGAGAAAAGTGGCCAGGACGTCTTGGCCATGGGGCCGATCCCGTGGGATCGAAGCGACGGCAGGACACCCGACGAGACGGAGCCGGACAGCCGGCCGCTGGAGCCGCCCGCCCCCGAGGCGCCGCTCTTTGCGGCCTTGTTCCCCAAGCTCTGGCCCTGTTCCTGGCCGGACCCGGATGTCTGGCCGTGGGTCATCGGCTGCGAACACCCTCGCTACCAGGGCGAAGATCGCAAGACCCCCGAGGTGAAAGCCGAGATCGACGCCCTCCGGTTCCCCTGGCTGGGTCTCTGAAAACAGAAGGGCCCCACGCAGCGTGTCCGCCGCACCCCATTCGGCGCCGCCGATGGCGGTTCGCAGAACGGCTTTCTGGTGTATAATTTACCTTAGCGATTCTCGGCGTCGCGGTTCGAGGTCCCGGCCTCGATCTGTGGCAAGCGGCTCGCGGGCCGCTGAGAGGCCGCCGGGATTCCCCGGAGTTGCCTGAATGAGGATTTACGGCACTGCGAGCCGACGTACACGTCTGACGGCCGGAGGCGCTGCGCTGGTCTGCCTGGCCCTTCTCCTGCGGGCCGGGGCGGTGAGGGGCGAGCAGGCCTTCTCCGACGAGGCCGTCGAGCGGGCCATCGCCAAGGGCGTGCGGTTCCTCTGGTCCCGCCAGCAGAAGAACGGGAGCTGGAAGACCGAGGACGTCCACGGCCGAAAGCCCTGGACCGTCGGCCCGACGGCCATCTGCACCTACGCCCTGCTGGAGAGCGGCGTCAAGCCGACTGATCGGCGGATGGCCAGGGCCCTGAGGTTCCTGGAGAAGACCCAGACCGACGCGACGTACGGGCTGGCCTTCCGCGCGCTGGCCTACGCGGCCGCCCTCCGCCACGACCCGAAATACCGCACGCTGCTTCAGCAGGACGTCCGCCGGCTGGTCTACTCCTGCCCCGTTGGGGGCGGGCACATGTACACGTCGGCCGCCCGAGGCCAGAAGGTGCCCAAGGACGACCGGACGGACCAGTCGACCAGCCAGTACGGCCTGCTGGGCGTCTGGGCCGGGGCCATGCGCGACCTGGAGGTCCCGCTGCACTACTGGCAGATCTCCCTGGACTACTGGCGCAAGCATCAGAAGGGCGACGGCGGATGGAGCTACCAGACCGAGGCGAGACATCGCCCGAGCATCAACATGACGCTGGCGGGGCTGGCCAGCGTCTACGTCTGCTACGACAACCTCTACGCCGCGCGGTTCGTGGAATGCCGCGGCAACGCCCGCTTCCCCGCGGCCGAGAAGGCGATGGGCTGGGTCCAGAAGCGCATCGGCGACGTCTACCGCGAGCGCGACCACCTCTATTACGGCCTGTACGGCGTCGAGCGCGTCGGGCTGGCCACGGGGATGAAGTTCCTCGGCCGCCACGACTGGTACAAGAGCGGGGCCACGCACCTGATCAACCACCAGGAAGGCAACGGGTCGTGGACGAAGCCCGGCGGGGGCCACTCCGGCGGCGCGGGCGCGATGACGTCCTACGCCCTGCTGTTCCTGCTCCGCGGTCGCCGGCCGGTCCTCTTCAACCGCCTCGAGTTCAACGGCGACTGGAACAACCGCCCCCGCGCACTGGCCAACCTGACGCGATGGTTCTCCCGGAAGTTCGAGCGAGAGGTGCACTGGCAGATCATCAACCTGAAGGTGCCCGTGAAGGACTGGCACGACGCGCCGATCCTCTGCCTGACCGGCTGCAAGGAGATCAGCCTCGCCAAGGCCGACCTCGACAAGATCCGCACGTTCGTCCACCAGGGCGGGAGCATCCTCAGCGTCACGGAATGCGGCGGCGAAGGCTTCAGGAAGGGCATTCGCGAGGTCTACCGGAAGCTCTTTCCCAAGTACGAGCTGACGAAGGTCGCTACCGACCACCCGATCTACACGGTGCAAAGCCGCATCCCCACGACGATGGAGTTCCACGAGGTCTCCAACGGCGCCCGCCCGCTGGCGATCCACAGCGACCAGGACCTCGTCCTGCCGTGGCAGACGAGGCAGTACCGCTCCTCGGCCGGGGCGTTCCAGGCCGTCACGAACATCGTGGCGTACACGAACGGCAAGATCGCGCTGGCCGGCGGGCTCCGCTTCCGCGGCACGACGCTCTGGCCCCCGCAGTACACCGGCGGGACCGACCGGCTGGTGCGAATCGCCCGGCTGAAGCACGAGGGCAACTACGACCCCGAGCCGCTGGCGTACGAGCGATTCGCCCGCCTGATGGGCCGCCGCACGAAGACGAAGGTCGAGGTCCGCGGGCCCATGTCGATCCGGGACCTGCCCGCCAGCGACGCCCAGCTTGCGACGTTGACGGGGACCGGGCCGCTGAGCCTCAGCGAGACCGAGCAGAAGACGCTCAAGGCCTGGCTCGAGCGCGGCGGAACGCTCGTGATCGACGCGGCCGGGGGGAGCCCGCAGTTCCGGGAAGCCGCCGAGGTGCTGTTGACCGGGATGTTCGGCCGAAGGGCCGCCCGAAGGCTCGCCACGACCGCCCCGCTGCTCAAGCGAAAGGGCTTCGAGATCGGCAAGGCGCACTACCGGAGCCGCACGCGGGGCATGCTCGGCAACACGACCCAGCCGGAGCTCCGCGCCGTGCTGCTGGACGATCGCCCGGCCGTCATCTTCAGTCGCCACGACCTCACCGCGGGGCTCGTGGGGTACTCCTCCCACGCCGTGGACGGATACACGCCGGAATCGGCCTACGAGATCATGCGGAACATCGCGCTGACGGCCTCGACGCGGCAGGTCGCCCGGCCGGATGAGGCGCTGAAGACCCGGGCCAGCGCCTCGCGGAAGAACGAGGACGCCGCCCTCGGCGTGGACGGCAGCCGCAAGACGCGCTGGACCACCGGGCGCCCGGCGCGGGCCGGCGACTGGTTCCTCGTGGACCTCGACCGCCCCGTGACGCTGGAGGGCGTCATCCTCGACGCGGCCGACTCCGCCAGCGACTACCCCAGGGGATACAAGGTCTACGTCTCGACCGACGGGAAGAGCTGGGGCGACGCAGTCGCAAGCGGGAAGGGAAGCAGCCGCCTCACCGTCATCACCTTCCCCAAGCCGGTCCGGGCGAGACACGTCAAGGTCGTCCTGACGGCCGGGGCCGGACAGTCGCACTGGTCAATCCACGAGCTCATGATGCAGTTCAAGTAGACAGACAGCGCCCCCTATGGCTGCACCAGGGCCGTGACACGTTGCGATTGCCCAAGGCATGTGCGTGGGAAGCTGTCAGCTCTCACCCGTCAGCCACACGGCTGTGCGCGGCATTGCTCTCGCCGAGAGCTGATACCGGACGGCTGAAAGCTGCTTCTTAAATAGGGACAGTCGTGAGCGACATTTTTTTCTGGCGCTACGCTAATCCTTTGTTTACAATGACTTATG
>CAYRVX010000105.1:0-23988 GCA_964427875.1 uncultured Planctomycetaceae bacterium | reverse complement strand
AGCCCTTCTGCTGGGCGTGGATCATGTCGCTCTTGGCGAACACGCTGCATCGCCCGGCGATCTGCGCGGCCCGCTCGGCGGACAGGCAGATCTCGCCGATGTCCTCGACGGCATACTGGAGCCGGCCGGCCTGCTGGTCGATGAACGAGCCCGTCCCGGCCGCACAGTCGCCGTTCGTGGCGTAGTCCACGATCCCGTAGGACTCGTCGGCACTGTGGGACAGGCGGAGGTACTTGCTGGTCTCGCCGCCCATCTCGAAGACGGTGCGGACCTCGACGCCGGCGGCGCCGAGCCCGGCGGCGATGGCCTTGAACTCGTTGATCTCGGCGGCGCCGATTCTGGCTGCAACCAGGTCGGCGCCGCTTCCCGTCAGGCACAGCCTGGCGAATCGATCGATGCCGATGGCGTCGAGGATCTCCTCCAGCATGCCGGCCGCGGCGGCCACCGGACGCCCTCGCGTACGCCGATACTCGCTGACGTACAGATGCCCGAGGCGGCCCGGCTCGCCCGCGAGCCGCTGAAGGTTCGCCGCGCCGGCCGGCAACCGACCCTCACCGTCGGTCTCGAGAACGGCCGCCGCCACGCTGACCGCTCCGATGTCTATTCCCACGTAACAGGCCATATGACTGGTCCCGAAGAGACATTATGGGAATCCACGCTCGCGGGTTTCAAGAGAAAAGGCCGGCATTCCATGGCCAGCCCCCCGGCGGCAGTCAGGCCAAAAAGAATGCCTCCACCACAGTGCCGGTCGAGACCATGGAAGAAGAACCCATTATTGAAAGTGGGCAGCTGCCAGCCGCCTTGGCTTGCGCCTCGGGGGCTCGGACGAGGCTTCCCGATAATGGGGTATCGGTTCTTTTCAACTAGGTCGTCGTGCCGTACACGGCAGAGGCTTCTTGATCTGATCCATCCGATCGGCCTTATTATACCACGAGTATTATCGACCACGAAGCACGAAATCCTGAAGCTGGAAGAGACATTCGGGGACAGAAGCGCGCCGTGCGCGGCGAACGCCGATGGGTCAGGGCCTGTATCGCTGAAGCGAACAGGCCGCCAGACGGTGCCCGAGCACCTACGTTCTCACTTCGGCGAGGAAGGCATCCCGCAGTGAGGCCAGGACCTGCTCGACCTGCTCGTCCACCTCCTCGCCGCGAAGCGTGCGGTCGGCGCAGCGGTAGATGAGCGTCAGCGTCACGGACTTGCGGCCGGCCGGGACGGGCTTGCCGCGGTACGTCGCGACGTATTCCAGGGCCTCTCGCAGCGGCTGATCGACGCCGCAGACCGCCTTGCTGAGCTGCTGCCAGGTGACCGGCCCATCGACGATGACCGACAGGTCCCGCCGGATCGCGGGGAACCTGGGCACGGGCTGGTACTTCCGCGTGAGGCAGGCGACCCGTTGAAGGGGCTCGAAGCGGACGGCCGCCGCGGCGATCGGGCGTTCGAGCCCGTAGTAGTGCTGGAGTCTCTCGCAGATGTGTCCGAGCGTGCCGATCGGCTCGCCGTTCAGGAGGACCGCCGCGGCGGTGCCTTCGGCAAGATGCCTCGCGTCCTCGGGGCTAACGGCCAGGTCGGCCGGCGGGGCGACTCTGGCCACGACGGACTCCAGCGCGCCGCGAAGCTCGGCCAGCTCGCCGGTGGTAACCATCGCCAGCTCGACGTATTCGTCGGGCAGGTGCCCTTCCGCGCCGCCCGGGAAGCAGTTGGCGATCTCGAAGAGCCTCACCTCGGTGTTTCCCACGCTCTGGTTCGTCTTGCAGGCGCCCAGCAGGCTCGGCACGAGCGTCGGGCGGAGCACGTTGGCTGTCTTTCGGGCGATCTCATCGACGGCGACGATCCTCTCGGCGCCGAGCAGCTCGGCCTCGGCGCGGCCGATGAAACTGAACGTGATGGCCTCGTCGAAGCCGGACGCCGTCAGTGCCTCGCCGACGAGCCTGCGCACGCGGGCGGCGAGGTCTTCGGCCGAGACGCCGTGGCAGACCTCGTCGGATACGGGGATCTTGTCGTAGCCCTCTACCCGCGCGACTTCCTCGATGAGATCGACCTCGCGGGTCAGGTCGGCGCGGTAGGAGGGGATGGTGCAGACGATGCGCCCGCCGGCCAACTCCGGGCTCAGGTGCAGGCGCCGGAGGATCTCGCGCTGTCGCTCGGCCGGCACGTCCATGCCGAGCAGCGCGTTGCAGCGATCGGTCCGCAGGGCGACCCGGCGCGGCTGGAAGGGCTCGGCCCAGACGTCGACGACCCCCTCGGCCAGATCGCCGCCGGCAAGTTCCAGGATGAGCTGGCAGGCGCGAAGCGAGGCCTCCTCCACGGCGACCGGGTCCACGCCGCGCTCGAAGCGGTAGTTGCTCTCGCCCATCAGTTGGAGCTTCCGCGAGGTGCGGCGGATCGACAGGGGGTCGAACCGGGCCGACTCGATCAGCACGTTGGTCGTGGCCTGCGTGACTTCCGTCTCGAGCCCGCCCATGACGCCGGCGATCGCGACGGGCTTGACCGCGTCGGCGATGATCAGCATCGTCTCGTCGAGCTGGCACTTCGTCTCGTCGATGCTGACCATGTGCTCACCGTTGGCGGCCCGGCGCACGACGATGCGGTTCTCCGCGAGCTTGTCGTAGTCGAAGCAGTGCAGCGGCTGGGAGTACTCCATCAGGACGTAGTTCGTGATGTCGACGATGTTGTTGATGCCTCTCAGGCCGACGGCCTCGAGGCGCTCGATGACCCACGCGGGGCTGGGGCCCACCTTCACGCCGCGAACGACCCGAGCGGTGTAGCGCGGGCACAGGTCGGCGTCGAGCACGTCCACCGTCGTCAGGTCGGCGGCCCTGCCGCTGGTGGGCAGGTCTCCGATCCGTGGGCGCCTGAGCTCCGCGCCCGACGCGGCCGCCACCTCGCGGGCCACGCCCACGTGCCCCAGGCAGTCGCCCCGGTTGCTCGTCACTTCCAGGTCCAGGATGAGGTCCCCCTCCGTCTCGATCACCTCCTCGACGGGCAGGCCGATCCGCCTGAGAAGCTCTTGGAGCTGCGAGACGGGAATCGAAACGTCCACGTAATCCGTCAGCCAGTTCAGCGAGACTTTCATGGGCTCACCTGCCGGGGTCCTGCGGCGTCGGCAGGAGAGACATCGTATCGAAAACCGCACGGGTGTCAAAGGTTTTGCCGGCCGGGACCGGCCGGGGTTTTTCGGAAATTCAGTTTCGCCATACGTTTAAGCGTATCTTATCCTTCCAGAACAAGGAGGAGGAGACTGCGCCGACGCGCGCAAGTCCTTGTTCGGAAACGGTACTATGAAGCAGACGCTCGCTCGATCCGGTGCGGCAATCGTGGCACTGGCCTTGTTGGACGGCGCCGCAGCGGCCAAGCCCGACGGCAGCGGCAGGACTCCGCACCCGCCCGGCGCGCGTATCGCCGACCTGATCGGGCAGATCGAGGTCGACAACCCCGCCGCGCAGGTCTGGGCTGCGGATTCCCTGGCGAAGCTCGGCCCCGAGGCCTGTTCCGCTGTCCCGGCCCTGGTGCGAGCGGTGAGGAAGCCGCCGAAACGAATCCTGGGCACGGGCGGAGGTTTCTCGCCGAGTGTGGCCGCTGCACGAGCGCTGTGGGCCGTCCGACCCGAAGCGGTCATGCAGGTCCTTCAGCGGGACCATCGACAGTCGAGCCTGAACGTGATCGCCGCGTTGGGCGGTACGCGGGGCGTGCGCGTTGTCAAGGCCCTGCAACTGGCCATGTTAGACCACTGCGACGAGGTCCGGCTGGCCGCCACCCGCGCGATGGGGCACGTCGGCGCCGTGAAGGGGCAGGTGCTCCCGGACGCCGCGCTGAGACGGCTCGCCAAGGCCGCCGAGGACAGGGATCGGCGAGTGCGCAAGGTGGCGCTCGATGCCCTGGCGGGGCTGAGCGGCGGCCGCGGCCTGCCGCCGCTGAGGGAAACCGTCCAAAGCAGCTCTTATCGGGACGCTCGGCTCCACGCGATACGGGTCTTGGCCCGGCGGCCCGAGGCGTGTCCCGAACACCTCCTCCGTGCGGCGATGGCGGATCGGGACGCCCAGGTCGCTGTCGCGGCACGGGCCTTGCTCACGCCGGGACCGGTCGGCGGAGTGATCAACGCGGAGACGCTCGCGGCCGCGAAGGACCTCAGGCCGCTGTCGGTCATCGAGGTTCGCCTGCCACACCGGCCGACCGGCCGTGTCGCGGCTGCGAGACCCGCCAGGGCCCGCCGGTCCGCTCGGCCCGGGACGAAGGCGAGCACGGCGCGATTCGCCACCTTGGCGCAGCTCATGTCCAGCCTGGCCGGCAGCGAACCCGCGGCGGCCCGGTCGGCTGGAAAGCCGAAGGGCAAGAACGCCGGCGCGTCGGCCGGCGGAGAACGGAGAGGCCCTCCCCGGCATGGCCGGGAGCCCGAACCGTCCGCCTGGCAGCAGCTCTTTCGAGCAGCCCTGAGCGTGACGGCCCCGAAGCCGTGCCTCAGGAGGGCCCGCCAACAGAGCGCTGAGGCCTCAAGCATGGCGCCCGCCGCGACACGGCCGGGGCCCGGCGAGGCAGCTCGTCGCGGCAAACCAGGCCTTAATGTCGGCCGAGCTCGAGAACCTCGTCCTTGAGGGTGATGACCGTGTCCATCTCTCTGCGGCCCTTTCGGTCGTGGTGCCGGAAAGCTCCCCGGAGCGTGCGGGTCTTGTAGTCCCGGTCCGCGGCGAGCGGTTCGTGGAGATTTGGCAAGTGCGCCGGTCGCCTTTCAGTCCACGTAGAAGGCGTACAGGTTTGTCCCGTCGCACTCTCCCCAGGTGGCGTGAAGGCGGTAGCGGACGCCGTCGACGGCCCGGCCGACGGGCAGGCGGACCAGGCGCCGGTGGTTGCCGGCCACTTCCCGGAGCATCTGCCACTCGCCGTCGGCGAGCACTTCCACGGTGAAGTGGCTGGGCATCTCCTCGGGCGGGGCGGTCAGGTGCGAGCCGGGCGGGAGGTGATGGCTCATCTGGGGGTCCTTGTGCAGGGCGCTGTCGAGAAGAAGCGTCACACAGGCGATCTCGACGGGCTCATCAAACCGCAGCGCCACGCGATCGCCGGGGGCGTGGCGCCAGGCGTGCGCCTCGCCGCCGAAGGGGCGGTTTGTCCCGTCGCGCAGCGGCTCAGGGTCGCCCCGGGACGCCTCCAGACGCGCCGACATCGTGACCGGCCCGAACCGCTGCGGCACCCGAGGCAGGTAGCAGTCGTCGGCCAGCAGCGCCTGCTGGAGCTCGTCCACGTGCTCCATGATGCCGGCGGGGTCTTCGCCCAGCCGCGCCGCCATCGCCGCCGCCGTGCCGACGGCCTGGCCCATCGAGCAGCACGTGCCCATCACCCGCGTCGAGCTCATCGCCATGTGACTCACCGAGTGACACCGGCCGGCGAACATGAGGTTCCCAACGTCGCCGGAGTAGAGCGACCGGTACGGGATGCCATAGGGCGAGGGGGTCTCATGGAACACGGCGGAAGGCTGCTTGGAGCCGCGCTTCGGACCCCAGAAGCCCACCGGGGGATGGTCGTCCATCGCCCAGCCGCCGTAAGCGACCAGGTCGTCGAAGCGCCCCTCGGCGAGGAGGTCGTTCTGCGTGAGGACGTGGGCGCCGAGGTATCGCCGGCTCTCCCGCTTGGCCGGCAGGAACTGCATCCAGTCCAGCGCCCAGTTCGCCGCCGCCTCGGAGTGCTCCCGGCAGCGGTTCTTGATGTGGTCCCACAGGCCGTAGGAGACCTTCAGAAGCTCGTCCCTGATCTGCTCGGTGTCGTGGATGGAGTCCTGCTCGCCGCCAAGCTCGACCCACCAGTAGCCCATGCCCCAATACGCATGCCCCTTGGCGCCGTAGGGGATCTCATCGCAGCTCTCGAAGCTATAAGCCCACTCGGGCGGCTCGAACGGCTGGGGCGTATCGTACCTGCGGGTCTGGAAGAGGATGCTCATGCCCATGGTCAGCCGGTCGGCCTCGAGCGGCGCGCCCGGCTCGCCGTATTCGCTGCGCGCCTCGCGGCCGATGCGGAACGGCGCACCCGTCAGCGGGGCCAGAATGCCGTCGCCGGAGCAGTCCGCGAAGATCCTCGCGGCGACGGTGTGCATGGTCTGGCTGGTGAGCTGCCAGCCGGTGACGCTCACGATCCGCCGGCCGTCCATGACGGCATCGACGCACGAGCAGTTCAGCAGCAGCGTCAGGTGCTCCTGGTAGCGGCACTTCTCGTAGAGGATGGTGTCCCAGATGCTGTAGACGCGGTTGGGGTTGCGGTAGAGGTTCTCCATGCGGAGCTCTTCGAGGATGCCGGTCTCTCGGAGGTTTTGGATTCGGTTGTGGCGGTCGGCCCCGCAGATGTGCACCCGGCACTCGCTGGAGGCGTTGCCGCCGAGCACGGGGCGGTCGTGCAGGAGCACGACCCTCGCGCCGTGGCGGGCGGCGGCAAGGGCCGCCGTCAGGCCCGCCAGCCCGCCGCCCACGACACAGATGTCCACTTCATGACGCTGCGTGGGGAACTTCTCGGATGTATCCGTCATGCCGGTTCTCCGGATCCCGCCCCGCCGCGGCCATCGGCGCGCGGCGTCGGCCGGATGCGCCGGTGCCCGCCTCCCCGGGCGACTTACCTGCCCCTGAGCTTGTCCGCCGCGGCGGCGATGTCGGCCGTCAGCTTGGCCTCCAGGCTGCGATCGGGGCCGAGCTCAACGCAGTCGGCCAGAGGCCCCCCAGCCAACTCGGACTCCAGAAGGAGTTTTCGGGGCCGCCTCCTGCGGCCGGAGCTGAACAGGGCGAAGGCCTCCGAAGTGCTGGTGACGTGCCCCGTCGGCTTGTCCGACCGACGAAGAAGCACGTCGACCCGGGCCTTGTACGTCCCGGCGCCCGGCTCGACCGGCTTGATGGTCACCTTCGCCGTTCGATAGATGGTCTGAATGGTGCTTTCGCCGAAGTCGGCCGGGCGGGCCGCGTCCTTACGCCAGAACTCGAAGAAGTGCATCCCCGTCAGCGGCTCCGTCGTGATGACCCCGTCGCGGCGATCCTGGCGGTCCAGCCGGAAATGGTATCTCCGCAGCGTCTGCCGACTCGCCTGCCAGACGGCCTCGAAGTCCTTCTCGGCGGCCGTCCGCGCCCGCGGCTGGATGGCCGGGGCGGTGTAGTCCACCCTGCAGCCGGGCGGACAGCAGACCGACAGCACGACGAGGCACAGTGTAACGAGCGTTCTCATGGCATTTCCTCAAGTTCCCGGCGGAAAACCACCGCGCGGATTTGGCCGGACCAGCATTGTATCATAGGCTGTCATTGAGGCAATCGAAAGTGACCTTGGCAACCGCAAGCTGGCCTACACAAAGGCCCAGCACCAATGCCCCAGCCCCGGCACCCGCCCAGCCGCCGGGGCACTTTTTTGCGCTCGCGGACGGGCCGGCCGGCCCCGGCGGCTGGCCCCGGCGTCGAATACGGCCTGCCTAACCGTCGTCTATTGGGGTATGATCCGCATCCTGCATCCGGCCGGACCTTTGGTCGGGGCGTCCGAGGCCCGCCGGCGGCGGATTGCCAAATGAATCGCAGCGGAAGGAAAAAGACGGCCATCCTGGGCGACCTGAGGCGGCTGATCGCCCCGCTGGACGTGCTGTATACGATCGGCAACCTCATCTACAGGCGGTCGCTGCGGTACACGCTTCTCACGGCCGGCATCGCGCTGATCGGCATCGCGTCGAACTGGCTCGGCCTGCCGGGCTTCACCGTCAGGCAGGCGATCATGCTGCCGCTGCTGATCGGCGGGCTGTCGCTGGCGTTCGGCACGCTGCTGAAGGTCGTGCCCAGCCTGATCGCCTCGCGCCTGCTGACCGTCGCGCAGGCCAGCGACCTGAACCTCATGGAGGACTACCGCAAGAGCCAGGCCCGCGAGCACCTGGGCACCCTTTGGGACCGCCTGTTCAAGTACGAGTGCCGTCTGCGGATGGCCGCGAGGGCGTCCGGCGGGTTCAACGGCGGCGTCCGGTCCGGCGAGACGGAGAGCCAGGCCCTCGCGCGAGCCCGGTCCGACTTCTTCAAGCGGGCGAACATCGCCCTCACCCGCCACCTGCCGCAGATCCAGCAGATGCACCTGGTGGGACTCGACCTGCGATACCTGGAGGATTGGCGGGACGGGGCCTACCTGGACCGCAGCGACACGAAGCTCATCGAGCAGTTCAACGGCAGCTCGACACTCCTGACGGCGCGGGCGGAGGCGGGCATGACGGGGCTGCCCGCGGCCATCCTGTTCGATACCCGCCGGCTCGCGCAGCGGTTCTGGTTCCTTTTCGTCACGCGGATGGTCGCGATCCAGGTGGCCTCGGCCGTCCAGCGCCTCAACCGCAAGTACGACACCGACCTGTTCAACGCCCAGGTGCTGTTGTGGCCCGGAACGGAAGACGACGACTGGCTCAAGTCGTTCGAAGGTGCCCGCGAGGAAGCGCTCCGCGAGCGGAGAACCAGCATCCGGCGCGTCTTCGGGGCCGACTTCCAGACCGCCCGCGACGTGCTCGACCACATGCTCTACTGCTGCTTCGCCGTCAGCACCGAGCTTCGCATGCGGTACGATCCGGACTACTGCGACGGGTCGCTCGACTACGACGTCCTCGCCGACCTGACGAGCGAGGGCAGGAACCGCCGCGACTTCCAGCGGGCCAAGGGCTTCGTCAAACAGGCCCGGCGGGACCTGGAGGCGCTGGCCGAGTTCATCGAGGCCCATCGGCCCGAACTGCTCGAGCCGAGAAACACCCAGGCCCTGCGGAGCGTACGCGTCGCCATGCACGTGGACCGCCACGGCCTCAAACGGACGCTCCGGAAGCACCGCCTCCAGGGCGCAGCGCAGGCGCCCGAGGAAGTCTGCCGGTTGATCGACGACGCCGTCGCCGAAGAGGCCGTCTGCTCCCGCCGCATCGTGGCCGTCCGCATGCACCACGAACTGACCCGCATGTCCCGCAAGGGGTATCACAAGCTCATCAAGGCGCTGGCGTATCAGGAAGAAGGCAGTAGGCAGTAGGCTCTTTGTCTGTAAGAGCGACGTTTCTCGCGCAAATCTCTCTCGTGGTCAAGACGCGTGCTTGTGAATGAGCTCGGGCAGGGTCTCTTCTCCAAGCTGAATCGCTGCGCTCATCAACGCCAGGCCTCTTCTGGTAGCTCGGTATCTTTGGGAACGAGGGATCTTCGCGGCCAGGCCGTGGGCGCCAAGCAGTTGGATCCGCCGCGTGATGCGGGCACTCTGCCGGCGCCTCTCAGACCGATCGGCACTGAGGCCAGGCAAGACGTGTTTGGCGATGTCCCGGTTGCCGAAGCCATCCACGGCATGTTCTCCCCGAAGGACGGCCTTGAACAAGGCCTGATCGTCCCTTCCTAGAGGATTTAGTCCCCGGCGATTCCGGCCACGATAGCTTGCCGACGGCTTCGGCGGGATCGTCCACCACGGCCAGTGCCTCGAGGCAGCGTCGGTTGGCGGCTGCGGCCACTTGGGCGCAGCGATAGAAGTATCCCACACCTTTGGTCATCGGATAGCGGAACGACGGTTGCCGGCCTGCGGGGGCCGTCGCGGAGCTCTTGTGGCCGATAGCTGCTTCCCTCCCTTGGCAAACAAAGAGGGAGGAAGCAGCCAAGCCTCGCAAAGACTGGGCGTTGGTTATGTGCCGGCGCGTTCTTGACGGCGACAGCCTGCTCGGGATACTTTGGTTGCGGCCGAGGACCGAAGGTCCCACGCTGCTTTGGGCAGTAGGGAAGAGCGAAGAGGGAGCAGCGCGGAGTTGGGTTCAGGGGCGAGGCAGGCGGCTCTTCGCTCCCTTGGACGCGCGGGGGCGCGCGGTGGGCTCGCCCTTGTGGCCGGCGTACTGACCGGCGGCCGGGAGCGTCTCGATCGGATGGAGGCTCGCGAAGCCGACGTCCATCTCGTGCCAGAGCTCGACTCGGTCCTGCCCGTACTGCCACGTGAGGCAGACCTGCCTGCCGCCGGCGACGCAGGGGAAGTCCACCACGCCGAGCGACCAGTCCTTCAGCTCCGCGCCGACGTCGTCGAGCTCGGCCAGGCACGTGCGGAGCCGCCCGGCCGAGCGGATCAACGCCAGGCGGGTCTCCTCGTACCGCTCGGCGGCGCCGCTCGCCTCGGCCGCTTCCAGCGCCTCCTGAAGGTCGAGCATGCGGGAGTACTCGTGCATCACATCCGCCACGATCCTCTTGACGAGCACCAGTGCCCGGTTCGCCTCAGCCGGAGTGAAGACGCGCTTGGCGGGGCGCTGCTCCGCGGCTTCGGCAATGTCGTCCTGCATCGCACTCATCGGACAGCTCCACTGGCCGGGCCCGATCATTAGACACGCCAACGCCCGTCGAGGTTCGCATGGATCGGCTCGGCCAAGCTGGAGTCTTATCGGCCACTCGCCACGGAAAACATAATGGAACGTTCTCGCGGAGGTTGCACGGCGGGCGCCGGCGTCCTACCATGGCCGCTCTGACGGATCGCTTTGGACGGGACGGACCGTGCGCTGGCTTAAGGACAAGGCCCAGGCGGGGGCGGGGCTCGACGGGGCCGAAGCGCTCGCCGTGCTGGAGGCGCCCGACGAGGCGCTGCCGCGGATTCTCGAAGCGGCCGCGGCGGCCCGCCGGCGGCGCTTCGGCGAGACCGTCCGGCTGTGCTCCATCGTAAACGCGAAGAGCGGACGCTGCGGAGAGGACTGCGCGTTCTGCGCCCAGTCGGCGCGGCACGCGACGGACGTGGCCGAGTACCCGCTGCTGCCCGATGAGAAGCTCCTCGCCGCCTATGAGGAGGCGTCGCGGCTGCCGGTGGCGAGGTTCGGCCTGGTCACCAGCGGCCGGTCCGTCGGCGAGGCGGAGCTGGATCGCCTCTGCCGCCTCTTCCACTCACACGCCGGCCGGCGGGTCCAGTGGTGCGCGTCGCTCGGCATGCTCGCCGAGCGGCAGCTCCAGCGGCTCAAGGACGCACACCTGACGCGCTATCACCACAACCTCGAGACGGCCGAGAGCTACTTCCCGAGGATCTGCACCACGCACAGCTATGCCGACCGCGTCGCTACGGTGCAGGCGGCCCGGCGCGTGGGGCTCGAGGTCTGCTGCGGCGGGGTGTTCGGCCTCGGCGAGGGGCGCGAGCACCGCGTCGAGTTGGCGCTGGCCCTGCGCGGGCTGGCCGTCGACTCGGTGCCGCTGAACTTCCTGGTGCCGATCCCCAACACGCCGGCGGCGGAGTTCGCCCGGCCGCTGTCGCCCGCGGAGATCCTCAAGACAATCGCCATGTTCCGCCTAGTTTGCCGCGACGCGGAGATCAACGTCTGCGCCGGCAGGGAGCTTCACCTCGGCGAGCGGGAGGGAGACATCTTCGCGGCCGGGGCGACGGGGATGATGATCGGCGGGTACCTGACGGTCCGCGGCCGGGCCGTCGCCGAAGACCTCGATATGGTCCGCCGGGCGGGGATGAAGACATGAGCCGGCCGCTCGACGCCTCCGATGAGCTGCGACGACTCGCCGAGCAGGGCCTGCTGCGGTCGCTGCGTCCTCGCCCCGCTCCTGGCGGGAAGTTCCGCCAACGCGGGCGGACGGTCCTGAACTTCTCCAGCAACGACTACCTCAACCTTGCCGGCGACGAGCGCCTCAAGGCGGCGGCCATCGCGGCCGTCAGGGAGCTGGGCTGCGGCGCGGCGGCATCCCGGCTGATGTCAGGGCACCTCGATCTGCACGAGCGCCTCGAGAGGCGCCTGGCCGAGTGGGTCGGCGCCGAGGCGGCGCTCGTCTTCGGCAGCGGGTTCCTGACCAACCTCGGCGTGCTCACCGCCATCGCCTCGCGCGGCGACGCCATCTTCGCCGACCGGCTGAACCACGCGAGCCTCGTGGACGGCGCCCGCCTGAGCGGCGCGAAACTCGCCCGCTACCGCCACGGCGATGCAGAGCACCTGGCGAGCCTGCTCGAAGGCAGCGCGGCCCGTCGGCGGATCATCGCTACGGATTCGGTCTTCAGCATGGACGGCGACGCGGCGCCTCTGCGCGAGGTCTGGCAGCTCGCCCGGCGGCACGCAGCGACGCTCGTGGTGGACGAGGCCCACGCGCTGGGCGTGTTCGGCCGCCGCGGCGGAGGCGTCTGCCAGGACTCACCCGGCGTGCGGCCGGACGTGGTCGTCGGCACGCTCAGCAAGGCCCTCGGCGGCTACGGCGGCTTCGCCGCGTGCTCGGCCGCGACGCGAGAGCTGCTCGTCAATCGCGCGAGGAGCTTCATCTATTCCACCGCCCTGCCGCCGGCGTGCCTGGGCGGCGCGCTGGCGGCGCTGGACATCGTCGCCGGCTCGAACGAGCTCGGGCGGACGCTGCTGGACAGGGCGGCCATGTTCCGCAGGCTGCTGAGCGGCGCCGGCCTGAACGTCGGACGCTCCTGCTGCCAGATCGTCCCCGTGCTCGTCGGCGGCAGCGACGCGGCCGTGGCCCTGTCGCGGCGGCTGGCGGTGGATGGGATCCTGGCGGTGGCCGTGCGCCCGCCGACGGTTCCGGCGGGCACGGCCCGCCTGCGAATGTCCGTCACCCTCGCCCATGAAGAGGCCGACCTCCAACTCGCGGCCGAGAAGCTCATCGCCGCCACGAGAGAGCTCGGCATCACCTGAGCTTTTTCGCAGGGATGCAGGGGATGCAGGGGATGAAAGGACTTTGAGTTGCGCCATGATGATCTTCGGCCAACCCGAAAGCCCTCATCTTAATCCCCTGCATCCCCTGCATCCCTGCTATAGAATCTCCACACCAACCTAAGGCTGAGGCGGATGATTCGCGGGCTGTTCATCACGGGGACGGACACGGGCGTGGGCAAGACGGTCGTCGCGGCCGGTCTGCTGAGGCGGCTGCGGGCCGAGGGGCTCGACGCCGCGCCGATGAAGCCCGTACAGACCGGCGGCACGCCCGGCCCGGCCGGCCCGCGGGCGCCGGACCTGGACTACTGCCTCCGCGCGGCCGGCCTGCACCCGGACGCCGACGAGTACGCCCGAATGTGCCCGTACGTATACGATCCCGCGTGCTCGCCGCACCTCGCCGGGCGCCTGGCGGGGACCAGCCCGCAGGTCGAGAGGATCGTCGAGGCCGCCGAAGCGCTCGCGGCCGCGCATGACGTGCTGATCGTCGAGGGCGCCGGCGGCGCGATCGTCCCGATCAACGAGCGCGAAACGATGCTGGACGTGATGCGGGCCCTGCACCTGCCGGTGCTCCTCGTGGCGCGCGGAGGGCTCGGCACGATCAACCATACGCTGCTGTCGGTCCGGGCGGTCCGCTCGGCCGGCCTGACGCTGCTCGGCGTGGTGATCAACGACGCGTCCCCCACCGCCGCCGACTTCATCCGCCGGGACAACCCGCGGGCCATCGAGCAGTTCGGCGAAGTCAGCATCCTGGGCGATGTCCCGTTCCTCCCCGAGCTCGGCGGCGACGACCCGCCCGCGTCGGCCTGGGCCAGGTTCGACGAGCACCTCGGCGGCTTCCCGGCCATACTCCGCGAGCTGAGACGATGAGCGACCGCGAATCGCTTCACAAGACGGACCTGACGCACCTGTGGCATCCGTTCACTGACATCAACTCGCTGCAAGCCGGCGACTGGCCGATCATCGAGCGGGCCGAGGGCGTCTGCCTCCACGACACCGACGGGCGGGAGTACCTCGACGGCATCAGCTCGTGGTGGTGCGTGAACCTCGGCCACCGCCATCCCCGGCTGCTCGCCGCCGCGCGGGCCCAGCTCGACGTGCTCGACCAGAGCATCCTCGGCGGCATGTCGCATCCCAACGCGATCCGCCTGGCCGAGCGACTGGCGAGCGTGACGCCGGACGGGCTGGTGCGAACGTTCTTCGCATCCGACGGCGCCAGCGCGGTCGAAGCGGCGCTGAAGATCGCCCTCCAATACTGGGCGAACCTCGGCCGGCCGGAGCGGCATCGCTTCGTCTCCCTGGTGGACGGCTACCACGGCGACACGCTCGGGGCGGTCGGCGTCGGCTACGTCGAGGCCTTCCACCGCAGCTTCCGGCCCGCCGTGATCCGATCGCTCGAGGCCGCCTCGCCGCACTGCTTCCACTGCCCGCACGGCCTGGCGCCGGCCGACTGCGGCGTGGCGTGCTTCGCCTCGATGGAGCGGATCGTGCGGGAGAGTCACGAGCAGCTCGCCGCGGTGATCATCGAGCCGATCTGCCAGGGCGCCGCGGGCATGCGGATCTACCCGCCCGAGTACCTCCGCCGGCTGCGGCGGCTCTGCGACGAATGCGACGTGCTGCTGATCGCCGACGAGATCGCCGTCGGTTTCGGCCGCACGGGGACGCTGTTCGCCTGCGAGCACGCGGGCATCTCGCCCGACATCCTGTGCCTCGGCAAGGCCATGACGGGCGGCCTGCTGCCGCTGAGCGCCACCGTCGCGACCGAGCGGATCTACGATGCCTTCCGCTCGCCGCCCGGGGAGGATCGGACGTTCTACCACGGCCATACCACCTGCGGCAGCCCGATCACCGCGGCGGTCGCACTGGCCGTCCTGGACGTATTCGAAGAAGAGGACATTCTGAACCGGGTACGCCCGGCCATGGAGGCCCTCGCCGACGGGATCGCCCGCCTCGCGAACCTCCCCTGCGTGCACCGGACGGCCAGCCTGGGCATGATGAGCGCGGTCGAGATCGCCGAATCCGCCGGCGGCGCCTCGCTGGCAAGGCGGGCCGCGGCGAAGGCGCTCGAAGCCGGCCTGTTCATCCGCCCGCTCGGCGGCGTGCTCTACCTCTGGCCGCCACTGACGACCACGGTCGAACAGGTGGAACGCATGGTGGACCTGATGGCAAAGGCACTGACGGACGCGGAACACCGAGAGGGAACTCTGGGGTCAGGTCTTGATTAGTGATTAGTGGGCTGGGGGATTCGGCGGGACCCACTGCTAATCACTAATCAAGACCTGACCCCAAGACTTCTAATCAAGACCTGACCCCAAGAGACCCACGTGCAACGCCGGCACGTCGGCTGGCTTTCTGTTTGCCAGCTTCGGGGCAAGAGGTGGTAGCATCTACAGGCGTCCCGCCTGGCGACAGGCGGTCGGACCGAGAGTGGGAATGACGACGAGACAGAGAGCGTTCGTCCTGGCGGCGTCGGCGTGGGTTGCGGCCGCGGCGACATCGTGGGGGGCGACACCGGCGCAGTTTCGCGTGTGGGGCGGGACAGGGCCGAAGCTCCCGGCCATGCCGGCGGGATGGCGGGAGATCGTGACGGAGGCGAGCGGCGCGACGTGGACGCCGACGCAGGAAGACCGTCGGCGCGCCTTTGTCCTCTTCGTGCGCGAGCCGATGACGCGGGTCTCGCCGTACGATCGCGGCTTTGCCGCCGAACAGGTGAAGCAGCTCAGCGCCGTCGCCGCTCGCGGCGAATACGAGCCCGTCGGCTTTCTCATCCATGCGTTGGAGCCGCTGGGCGACGTGCGCGTCGAGGTCGGCGAGCTTCGCGGCGAGAACGGCGGCGTCATCCCATTCGACCACGTGGACGTGCGGGTCGCACGCTGCATCCGCGTGCAGGTCGGCGCGAAGGACAAGACCTATCGCCTCGAGCCGTTCCTGCTGGAGCGGCGCAGGGCCTTCCGCGTCGGCGCGGGCAGGACGCGGCGGGTGTGGCTGACGCTCAAGGCGCCCGAGGCGGCCAAGGCCGGCGCATATGCCGGGACGATCACCGTGCGGGCGGCGGGCCGGCCGGCCGCCGCGCTGAAGCTGAACCTGCGGGTACTGCCGCTTATCCTGCCGCGGGCGCCGATCGAGATGGCCGTCTTCTACCCCCGCCCGCCGAAGTCCGACGACATGCTGAGCAGGCAGCTCATCGACGCGCGCGAGCACGGCTGCGGCGGCGTCGAGCCGGCGATGGAGGCGCAGATCGCGTCTCGCGACCGCACGTTCGGCCGCGACGACGTCGAGGCGACGGTCCGCCACTGCCGGCGAATGATTCGGGCGGCGAAGGAGGTCTTCGGCGAGCGGCGGGCGCCGATGACCTTCGGCGTGGGGCACCAGATCGCCTACTACTGGGACCAAGGCAGGAACTGGTTCGCCTTCTGGCCGCACGACGGGAAGATCGAGTCC
The DNA here is from genome assembly GCA_964427875.1 of uncultured Planctomycetaceae bacterium. Lineage (GTDB taxonomy): Bacteria > Planctomycetota > Phycisphaerae > SM23-33 > SM23-33 > CAYRVX01. Next base: position 7,937 of record CAYRVX010000105.1, on the reverse strand, counting down.
GACCTGCTCCGGGCGATCGACGCGGTGGCCGAGACGACCGGTGCCGCCGGCGGGGCGAAGCTGCGCGTCTACGCCCTCGACGAGGCGGGCGCCCACAACCTGCTCGACGAGGCCGTCCACTACTACCGTCTCATCAAGCAGCACAGGCCCGCCCTGCGGACGTGGACGACGATCGGCGGCGGGATGGCGATGGGCCTGGACGAGATCGGCCGGCTGTCCGAGCACGTGGACGTCTTCACGACGAACCGCTTCACGCCGGCCATCGCGCGCCGGCTCGTGAGGCGATCGCGGCCGTACGGCATCTACAACGGCGCCGGGGGCACGCCGGCCGGCGCGAGGTTCTTCTACGGCTTCCACGGCTGGAAGACCGGCGCCGAGCAGATCGCCCAGTGGTGCTACCACTTCGGCAACGGCGTCTTCGAGGGCGCCGGCCTGCGGCGCGGGGACGAGGGCTACGTGTACCTCGCCGAGGACGACCCGCTGCCGAGCCTAATGTGGGAGGCCGTCCGGGAGGGCATCGACGACTACCGCTACGTGAGCCTCCTGTGGCGGATGATCGCCGCGGCGAAGGCATCGGGCGGGGCCGCGAGGAAGGCCGCCGAGGGCGGCGAGCAGGCCTTGCGGCGGATCCTGGGCGAGATCGGCTGGCGGTTCCAGGCCCTCGACGGCAGCGACAGGACGCCCCCGCCGCACCCGTCCACGCTGCGGAAGTGGCGGCGGGAGGTGGTGCGGCAGATCCTCAAGCTTCGCCCGCTCGTCGCCGACGCGGCGGTCGCGCGGGCGCCGGCCAGGCCGGCCTCTCCGTTCGATCTGCCCTGGGCCGAGCCGGACACGGAGAAGCCCGCCTACGGCCCGGAGCTGCTGGGCGTGCGGCACTTCAAGCCGCCCTCGACGCCCTGGCTCGTGCAGGCGTGGAAGGGCAAGGGCGCCGGGCGGCCGGATGAGAAGGTCCGCCGCGGCGACCGCGCCTCGATGCGGATCCAGGCCCCCGCCGGCAGCGCCGGCGACAGCGTCACCGTGCTGGTCTGGCCGAGCTGGGGCGACAAGAAGCTCAAACTCCCGCTGGCAGGCGGGCGAACGTACGAGTTCTCGACGTACGCCAAGTGGAAGGATCGATCCGCCCCCCCCACCGCGCGGATCGCCCTGCCGTCCGGTGCGGCCGCGACGACCCGCAACGGCAAAGACGCACCCGACGCCGCCGGGTGGCAGCGGACCTGGACGCGGGTCGAAACGAACGTGCAGGTCGTGCCGAAGTACCTTGCCCTGTGGGTGCAGGGCCCGGGGACCGTCTGGGCGGCCGAGCCGTCCCTGCGCGAGGTGATCCCGCCGCCGATGCGGCTGGCGCTGGACCAGCGCGCCTACGACGCGGCCGATGCGGTCGGCATCGCGTCCGTGACGGTCAGCCGGGGCGTAACGCCCGCGCGCGTGCGGTTCACGCTGCGGGAGCCCGGAGGCAGGACCGTCGCCCGGCGGACGGCGCCGTTCCGGGCCGAGGTGCCCGTCGCATCGCCCGGCGCACCGGGCCGCCGCGGCATCACCTTCCTGACGCAGGTGGTCCTGCGCCGCTGCCGGATCGTCTTCGGACCCTCCGCCTTGCCCCCCGGCGGTTACGAAGTAAAGGTCGAGCTGCTCGACGCGCAGGGCGAGACGATCGCGGGTGAGACCGCCACCTTCCAACGCCTTGCCGAGTGAGGCAGAAAGCGCCGCCGCCTGATTTCCGGCGGGCCCCGTGGACGTTCTCGCCGTATCATGGACGTCATTGGCGGCAGGCTTCTCTTCGAGCGGCGCCGCAGCTTTCGCGCAACAAGGTGAGGTCATGGTACCACGGGTCGAGACAAGTGCACGGCTGGCCGTTGCGGTCGTGATCGCCGCGGCTGCTCCGCTGACGGCGCCGCCGGCCCGTGCGGCCGACGCGACGGGCGGGCCGCTGCTGGCCGCGATCGGCGTCTCCACGAGCCGCGACGCGCAGAAGGCCGCCGAGCAGGCCGCCCGCAGCATGCTGGCGAAGTTCCGCAGCCGCGGGCGCAGGCCCGCCGCGGCGATCTTCCTGGAGCGCAGCGGCCGCCGCCCGGCGGAGGAGGGAAAGGCCATCGGCGACCGCGTCAAGGCGCTCCTCAAGGTGCCCACCTACGGCAGCGGCGGGGCGATCGGCACCGTCGGCGTGACCTGGTGGGCCAAGCGGGACCACGAGCCGACGCTCCAGGTCCTGGGCCTCGCCGGCGGCGGCGTGAAGGTCCGCCCGTACGTCGCCGGCGGTGCGCTGCCGACCGGCCGCCAGGCCGCCGAGGCGCGGGCCCGGGCGCTCGGGCGGCGCGTCCTGCCGACCGGCGGCGGCTTCGCCCTGTTCCTCGGCGGCGTCGGCGACGAAGCCGCCGGGGCGTACCTCGCCGCCCTGCGAGACGCGATGACGCCGGACGTGCCCTTGCTGGGGGCCGTCGGCAAGGCGGGCGATTACGTCTACGCCAATGGCCGGCCGCTGAAAGACCCGCAGGGCAAACCGACCGCCGTCGGCCAGCTCATCCTGATGATCGACGGCGAGTCGAAGGTGGCGGCGGCCGGGGCGGCCTCGAGGAACGTCGGCGACGGCCAGGCCGTGCTCGAAGAGGCCGACGCGGTCGCACGCCACGCGGCCGAGACGCTCGGCGAACGAACGGTCAGGCTCGTCCTGGCCTTCAGCAGCGTCGCCCGATTGCGGACCAGCGGGCTCGATCGTCCGGGCACGGAGCTGGGCCGCCTGCGGACGATCTTCGGCCGCGACGTGCCCGTCTTCGGGTGTTTCGCTCCCCTTCAGATGGGCGTGGACAACAAGGGCAGGTTCTCGCTGGGCCCGGGGCGGCTGATGCTCGTCGCCCTCGCGGACCCATGATGGCGCGTTCGTACAGCAACGGGAGACGGCAGTGGCAACCAACAAAAAGGGGACAGGCTACTTTTTCCCGCCGCCCTGGGGTGTTCGTCGCAGAGCGCCGACGGGCAAAAAAGTAGCCTGTCCCCTTTTATCGGAGAGCGATGGTGAGAACGCACGGATGGATTATGCCGGCGGTGCTTTGCGTCGTGGCGGCCGTCGGCTGTGAGCCGAAGGACAAGCCGGCCGCGGCGACCACGACGATGGCCGGGCCGCAGACGAAGCCGGCGCCCAAGCCGCAGCCGAAGTTCTTCGCGGCCGTGGGGCGCTCCCACAAGGCCGACGCCCTCGCCGCCGCCGAAGAGGCAACGAGCCAGGCGCTGAGCAGGTTCAGGGACTCCGGCGCCAGGCCCGTGGCGGCCGTCTTCCTCCAGCGGTCCGGCGCATCGGCCGAACATGGCCCGCGGATCGGCCATCGGATCCGCCAGCTCGCCGGCGTGCCGACCTTCGGCCACGCAACAAAAAGGGGACAGGCTACTTTTTTCTCGCCCCCCCTCGACCGTTCCCCGCAGGACACGGACGGCCGGAAAAGTAGCCTGTCCCCTTTTCTGACGGTCCTGGTCGTCGGCGGGGAGGGGCTGGAGGTGGAGGCCTGCGCCACGGGTGGCGAGATCGCTCACGACGCCGGCGACGAGGCGGCCCGGGCGGCGAAGGTCCGCACGCTTCGCCGCGCGTGCGCCCAGCGCGGCGAGGCGCTGGGCAGGCAGATCGCCCGCCTCAAGCCCGCCGGCCTCGTCCTCCTGCTCGCCGCCCTGGAGGACGACTGGCACGCGAGCTTCTACACGGCCCTCCACAAGCAGCTCGGCGGCGGCGCGGCGGTCATCGGCGGCGTGGGCACGTGGGACGACTACGTCTACCTGGACGGCCGGCAGTTGACCGACGCGGCCGGCAGGGAGACCGCCGTGGGCCAGCTTGCGATCGTCATCCGGGGCGACATTCAGGTAGCCGTCCAGCCGGTGACGTTCTCCAACCGGTGGAGCTCGACGGCCGTGCTCAATGAGACTCGCCAGGCCTGTGCCGACGTGCTCTCGCGCCTCGCGCCGGCCGCGCCCGGGCTCATCCTGGCCTTCGGCTGCCGAGAGGCCGTTCCTGAAGCGGCGGCCGGGCCTGCGGCGCTGCGGGACGCCTTCGGCCCCGACGTGCCGATCTTCGCCTGCCCATGCGGCGGCCAGGTCGGCACCGACGCTGAAGGCAGGCTCTGCGTCGGCGCCGACCGCCTCGTCATCTGCGCCGTGGCGGCGCAATAGGCGCACAACCGTTCCCCCCGGGGCCTGTTCGCCCCATCTGCACTGATCCCGCGGCCGGGAAGGCTCAGCGGCGTCTGCGGCGGATCAGGACGAGTCCTGCGATCGCCAGCAGGCCCATCGTCGCCGGCTCGGGGACGCACTCGTGCCAGATCTCGCCGTCGATCAGAAGCTCGTCCCCGGCAGCTTGATCGACCATCACGTCGATCGAGACCCACTCCGGGTTGTACTCCTCGATCACGAACGGGACTTCGCTGCGGATCTCGATGGGCAGGGAGACCAGCTCGTCGAAGATGACCCTGCGCTCGATGGCCCACTCCTGATCCGCCATGGGCGGCCGTCCGTCGGGTCCCGTCTGGGGGAACTCGAGGTTGCTCCAGTTGATGGCCAGCGCGACCCGCTGGTCGGTACCGACGTCGGGAAGCGCCGGCTCTATGCGGATGCGGAAATCGATCTTCTTCCAGCGTTCGGGGTCCGGCCGGCCGTCGTAGAACCACTGGTTCCACCAGCCCGTCTGGGGATACCAGATCCATTCGCCGCCGTTCCAGCCGGTCCCGCCGCCTTCGTAGAGTGTCTCTCCGACGAAAACCACGTAGAACTCGTCGTGTTTCGCCTCTGCCGACGACGGGGCGGCAAACGCCGCCACCAACAACAGACATAGCACTTTCTGCAGCAGCTTCATTTCGTCAGGCTCCTTTCCGGGCCATTGCCCAAAACTCCCTCACCGATCTGCAAGGACGTCTACTCTCAGGCGCGCCTCGCGCCTGCCAAACGCCGCAAAAGACCAGTCTTGGAAATGGGAACTCGGCCGGACGGCCTTTGCCTGCGAGTAAGCAGCCCTCGCCGCATCTCCTCCGAACGCTGCCGCTCCCGACTTCGAGCACAGCCAATGTAATTATAGACGTGCGCCCCAGCCTGTCAAGCGTCGGAGGAGGGAAAGGAACATACGCGTCTTGGTGGAACCAGTGGTCTCGCAGGCCCGCGAGGCGACTGCCTCAAACGGGCCGGCCGGGAACGCCCCCCGAGGACCGGGCCGCGCCGCGGCGAAAAATCACGGGGCCGCCGAGGGGAACTCCAGCGTGCTCCAGTTGATGGCGACCTCGACGCGCTCGGGCGGGACGACATCCCACGACCACGGGGTGATCCGGACTTCGTAACTGATCTCCTTCCATCGCCTCGGGTCGGGTGGATCGTCGTGGAACCACTGGTTCCACCAGCCGGTCTGATCGTAGTAGATCCACTCGCCTTCGCCCCAGCCCGACCCGTTGCCGTCCACGTACTGGTTGTCCGGGGAGAGGACGATGTTGAACCCGTCCACCCTGGGCTGCGCCGACGCCGACGCGGCCGTCGCCGCCAGCGCGAACGCAACCAACAGCTTCATGTTATCAGGCTCCTTTCCGGGCAGTTGCCCAGAACTCCCTCATGCGAACAACCGAGGACACGTCGGCCGATGCGCAAAGAGCGCATGCGAAAGCCCCTCGCCACGGCGATGGGGCGATCGCGCAAACAGCCCCGCTGGGAGGCTGTCCGCCGCGTTGCACTCCTGTTGTCGGCCGGAAATGCTCAGCGCCGCCTGCGGCGCCTCCGGTCAGGTCCCTGCGACATCCGAGAAGCTCGCGGTTGTCAGGGTCTCCGCCGGCCGTTCGACGCGCTCACGATCTGCGGCGTTTCAGCAGTGCCGCCAGGCCGCCGAGCGCGAGCAGGCCCATCGTCGCCGGCTCGGGGACGCATTCATGCTTCATCCAGCCGCCGATCAGGACGCCCTGCGAGTCCGGCGTCCAATCCAACAGGCGGACGTCGATCGAGACCCACTCCGGGTTGTAGCCGGGGATGATGAACGGCTCATCGTTCCAGATGAACATCTGCTCCTCGACGCGGCCGACGAAGATGATCTCGCGCTCGATGCCGTACTCGTCTTCCGGCATGGGCGGCCGACCGTCCGGTCCGGTCTCCGGGAACTCGAGATTGCTCCAGTTGATGGCGACCTCGACCCAGTCCCCGGGCATGCCCGCCGGCATCAGCTCGATGTTGAAGAAGATCTCCTTCCATCGCCTCGGGTCGGGTGGATCGTCGTAGAACCACTGGTTCCACCAGTTGGTCTGATCGTAGTAGATCCACTCGCCGTTGTTCCAGCCCGACCCGCCGCCTTCCATCCCGGTCGGCATGGCCACGTCGCCGGTGGGGAAGATCCGGCCGTTGAAGTTGTCCATCCTCTGCTGTGCCAGGGCCGGCACGGCAAGCGCCGCCACCACCAACACACACAACACTTTTACCTTCATCTCATCAGGCTCCTTTCCAGGCTGTTGCCCGGTACTCCCTCACTGATCTCCGAGGGCATATCCACACAGGCGCACGCCACACTGGCCAAGCGCCGCAACAAATCACGCTTCGCAAACGGGAACTCGGCCGAACGGCCTGTGCCTGCGGCGAACTCCTCCGCCTCTCAGCGGATCTCGCCGCATCTCCTCCAGATGCTGGCGCTCCCGACGTCGAGCACAGCGAGTCCGATTATACACCAGTAACTGGACTTGTCAAGCATCAAAAGGAGGAATCGCCGCCTAAATATCACGCTGTGTCATAGTGGCTGCGACCGGGCGACACGTGCCATTTGGGCATGGTTCAAACGCAGGCAGCAGCGTTTGAGCCATCTGTAGCCGGTATCCTGCTCTGCTCTGCGACTCGTGCTTCGCAGCGAAGCGCCGCTTCGCAGAGTAGTAAGCGCTATGCAGAGCAGAGTAGCCGGCAGCCAGGAGGGCCCGCGCCTTGGCACAGGCGTAAGCCCAAGATCCGGAGGTTGTTGCCAAGCTCGGAATAATCCGCGTCTGGGTTCGTTTCGCATTTTTTTTTTCTAATCCACCGCCCTGCCTTTCCTTGTGATCATGATCCCCCCGTAGCAGGCATATACATCTCGCAGGCCCTTTTGCACAACGAAAATCGGCAGATTACGGCGTGGTTCAGATGCGGGTAACATTCCGCCGCCGCTTCGCCCGCAGCCCGCGGCGCCGCCCGGGGGAGGCCCAACTCGTGCTTCGCAGCGAAGTACTGCTTCGCAGAGTAGCAAGGGCCGGAAGGACCTGCCTGCCGGCAGGCAGGTCCTTTCGGCCCGCCGTGTGCGAGGACAAATCCGGGGAGCTTTCCTCTTCGCCCCGTACGGGGCGGTACGTGGGTAGCCCAGGGCGACCGGAGGGAGCCCTGGGTACGCGTCACCCTTTGTGCGGAGCCTCGTATGGGGCGACCGTGAGGTACGGTCACCCCTGCCGGGGTTCCGCGAAATACACGCCCTGCAAACCCAGGGCTTGCGGCAAACAGCGCCGCGGCGCCCTGGGCTATCAACGTCCGCTCCTCCGGAGCTAACAGATTACAGAAACAATCGTTACGGACCGCCAGGGAACATTCTCACACACGGCCCGCCGGGCCTCGTCTGTAGACTCGTGGGTTCCCGAGACTCGCATGGACTGTTACGTGGGAACTATCGTTTCTGAACCAGGCCCAGATTACAGAAAAACTGCCGGCCCCGCGAATGGCATGAGAATAAGCGGCAGTTCCTCTGCCCACGGACAGGCGACCGGGCCTTGCCGTGTAACAGGCCAGGCCTTCAGGTCTGGTGAGGCCACCGTCGGACGACAAGATGAAGGGCGTTTTAACGTCCTTTTCGAAAAAGGCTTAAGCCGAGTACAGGAAGGCCGTTGAAACGGGCTGGGCGCCGGGGGACAACACTGCCGCACCACGGCTGAAGCCGTGGTCTGGTCTTTGGCGGTTTTGGGCGATGGCCATGGGGCACCTTTTCGGGT
>CAYRVX010000104.1:0-24061 GCA_964427875.1 uncultured Planctomycetaceae bacterium | reverse complement strand
ATGAGCTCCAGGCGCTCGGCGAGGCCTTCAACGACATGGCCCCGAAGCTGGCCGAGCGCGAGAAGATGAAGCGCTCGCTGGAGCTGGCGATGGAGATACAGCAGCACCTCCTTCCGGGCGAGTCGCCGAGGCTGGAGGGCCTCGACATCGCCGGCAGGAGCGTCTACTGCGACGAGACCGGCGGGGACTACTACGACTTCATCGACCTGGTCGATCTTGCGCCGGGCAGGCTCGGCGTCGCCGTCGGCGACGTCACCGGGCACGGCATCGCCGCGGCGCTGCTGATGGCGTCGGCCAGGGCCGTGCTGCGCTCCCACGCCCCGCGGCACGGGCCTGACCTCGCTGAGCTGTTCGACGAGCTCAACCGCCACCTCGTCCGCGACACCGGTGAAGAGCGGTTCATGACCCTGTTCTACGGCGTCCTGGACGCCCCCGCCCGCTCGCTGTGGTGGACTTCCGGCGGCCACGACCCGGCCCTGTGGCTGCGGCGCGCCGGCGGGCGGATCGAGGAGCTGCCCAACACGGGCATCCCCCTGGGCGTCATGGAGGACGCGACCTACACCCGGGCCGGGCCGGTCACGCTCGAAAGCGGCGATATCATCCTCATCGGCACCGACGGCATCTGGGAGGCCCCCAACGCCGCCGGGGAGATGTTCGGCAAGCGGCGGCTCCGCGAGCTGCTTTCCGCCAGGGCGGACCTCGGCGCCGAGGAGATCCACATGGCCGTCGTGGAGGCCGTCAGCGACTTCCAGGCCGGCGCGCCCCGGGCCGACGACATCACGCTGGTAGTCATCAAGGCGACGTAAAGGAGTTCTGACGTGACAGACAAGAAGAAGGAGACCGCACAAATGTTGATCCATCGCGCTTGGAGGCCATTGCTGGCCGTCGTATTGGTGGTCGCGGCAGCGTCGATCGCCGCGCCCAGGAGACCTCGGAAACCCCAACAGCCGGAAAAGAAGAAGCGAAAGAGGGAGCCGCAGTACAAGGGGATCGCCAGGAACCGGATCACGCAGATTGCCAAGGGCAAGCCCGACGCGGCGATGGCGGGCTCGGAGAAATACCTCGCCGAGCACCCCGGCGACCTGGAGAGCCACTACGTCCTGGCCATTGCCGCCGCGCAGAGCGGGCAGCTCGATAAGGCCGTGGAGTACGCGCGGAAGGGCGTCGAGCTGGGCCTGCCCATCGGGCGCTTCCTCGCCGGGCCGCGAAACCTGCTCAAGCCGTTGACCGAGAGCAAGGCGTTCCGGGACTTCGCCGCGAAGCACCCCGTGGAGCTGATCCACGGCCCCATGCTCGGCTCGGTCACCGACGCGCGGGCGCGGTTCTGGGTGCGCACGGCGAGGACGGTGACCGTACAGGTGCTCGCGACCCCGGCCAACGGCGTGCGCGAGCCGATCCGCTCGGCCGTGGTGAAGACGGGCGCGGGAAGCGACTTCACCGCCGTCGCCGAGGTGACCGGCCTGAAGCCGAACACGCAATACTCCTACGAGGTGGCGATCAACGGGAAGCCGGTGAAGATCGACCCGGCCCCGTCGTTCCGCACGTTCCCCAAGCCAGGTGCGAAGGGCCGCTTCCAGGTCGTCTTCGGCGGCGGGGCCGGATACACGCCCAAGCACGAGCGCATGTGGAACACGCTGAGAGCCCGCAAGCCGCTGGCGTTCCTGACACTCGGCGACAACGTCTACATCGACACGCCGGAGGTCCCCGAGACGCAGCGGTACTGCTACTACCGCCGCCAGTCGCGCCCGGAGTACCGCCGCTTCGTCGCCGCCACGCCCGTCTTCAGCATCTGGGACGACCACGACTTCGGCACGAACGACTGCAAGGGCTCGCCCGGCATCGACGACATCCCGTGGAAGATGCCCGTCTGGCGCGTCTTCCTGGAGAACTGGGTCAACCCCTCCTACGGCGGCGGCGAGGCGTGCCCCGGCGTCTGGTACGACTTCTCCATCGGCGACGTGGACTTCTTCATGCTCGACTGCCGCTTCTACCGCGTCCTCGGCAAGAAGGGCGCGAAGACGCCCGGCACGATGCTCGGGCCGGCGCAGAAGAAGTGGTTCCTCAACAGGCTCCGGGGCTCCAAGGCGACGCTCAAGGTGCTGGCCTCCTCCGTGCCGTGGTCCAAGGGCACCAAGGGCGGCAGCCGCGACACGTGGGACGGCTTCCCCGAGGAGCGAGAGGAGATCCTCTCCTTCATCGAGAAGAACCGCATCGAGGGCGTGTTCCTGATCTCCGCCGACCGCCACCGCTCCGACGCCTACAAGACGCAGCGCCCGAAGTGCTACCCGCTCTACGAGGCCAGCAGCTCCCGCCTGACGAACATCCACACGCACGGCCTGATCAAGCACTCGCTGTTCGGCTACAACGCCAAGTGCTCCTTCGCCCTGCTGACCTTCGACACGGCGAAGGCCGACCCCGAGCTGACCTACGAGGTCATCAACATCGACAATGAGGTGATCCACACGCTGCCGCTCAAGCTGAGCCAATTGAGCTTCAAGTAGCGGCATTGCTGAACGGAACGGGAGTAGGACATGCCTGCATTCAGGGCCATGCGCGAGAGCGTTCTCGTCCCTTTGCTTCTGCTGGGAGTCGCCATGGATGCCGAGGGCAAGACGGCGCGGCTGGACGGCCGCACGATGACGGTGGAGGTGGATACGCAGACGGGGCAATGGTCGCTGCTGGACAAGCGTTCGGGTGTTCGCTGGCCGTCGGAGGGCACGGCCGCGGCCGGCGTGTCGAAAGGGCTCCAGGGCGGCTTCGCCGAAGTGGATCTCTCAGGGCCGAATCGCGTGCGCCTTCTCAAGAAGAACGGCGCCGCCGTGGTCTTCGAGCTCGCCGACCAGGGGCGGGCGCTGGAGCTTCGCTACGAAGGCAAGGCCGTCGGCGACGTCAGCTCGCTGGCCGACGCGCTGGCCATCACCGACGTCGAGGGCGGCTATGTGATCGTCCCCTGCCGCGAGGGGCTGCTCGTGCCCGCCGACAGCGGCAAGAGCTTCCGGCGGACCTTCGGGACCAGCGACTACGAAGGCTGCCACATGAACGTGCTCGGCCTCGTGAAGGCCGACTCGGGGCTGCTCGTGACGTGGGACGACGCGTACGTCTTCCCGGAGCTTCAGAGCACGCGCCCGCGCGGGGGCAAGGTCCGCCAGCGGCTGACGGCGGCGTTCCGTCTGCGGCGCTCGGCGAGGTCGCTTCGCCTCCGGCCACTCGGCAAGGGCGACTGGAACACGCTCGCGGCGGGCTACCGGCGGATCGCCGAGCGCAAGAAGCTCGCCGTCACGCTGCGGGAGAAGACCCGGCGCGACGCCCACGCCGAGCGGATGATCGGCGCGGCCAACGTCAAGCTCTGGACGTGCCTGGCCCGGCGGATGAACGAGCAGAGCACGAAGGAGGAATCCGTCAAGGTCCGCTGGACGTTCGACGAGGCCGCCCGGATCGCCGAGCACCTCCGCGGGGACCTCGGCATCGAGCGGTGCCTGTTCATGATGGGCGGCTGGACCGACGGCGGCTACGACTGCCGCCACCCGGACAACCTCCCCGCCAACCCCGAGTGTGGGGGCAACGCGGCCCTGGCCGACGCGATCAAACGCATCCAGAAGCTCGGATACGTTGCCTGCCTCCACGACAACGTCCAGGACATGTACCGCGACGCAAAGAGCTTCGACCCCGACTTCATCGAGAAGCGCCCCGACGGGTCGCTCATCACCGGCGGGCGATGGCTCGGCGGCAGGGCGTACATGGTCTGCGCGCCCAAGCAGCTCGAGCTCGCCCAACGCCCGCAGAACCTGCCCGCCATCCGCAAGCTCTTCGCGCCGTGGAGCTACTTCATCGACACGACCTACGCCGTCGGCCCGCGGGAATGCCACGACCCCAACCACCCCATCGGCCGCAACGACGACATCGCCTGGAAGGTCCGCCTGAGCGACTACGCCCGCCAGATGTTCGGCCTGTTCGGCAGCGAGTGCGGGCGCGAGTGGGCCCTGGGCCACAGCGACTTCTTCGAGGGCCTCGTCGGCGTCGCCGGGCGGCACTTCCACAACCTCAAGCCCGACGACCTCGGCGCGGTGGTCGTCCCGTTCTGGGAGATGGTCTACCACGACTGCCAGATCTGCTGGGGCAAGTACGGCTACGCCGCCGACTCCGCCGCGGAGTACGTGGCCCACCACGTCCTGTGCGCCCGCCCGCTGCACTACCACTCGGTCGGCGACCATCTCTACTGGAAGGCCGCGCGCGCCGACAAGGGCAAGCGGCCCGCGAGCGGCGCAGCGGCGGCTCGCTCCTGCTACCTGCGCTGCGAGGGCGGCTGGGCCGAAGGGCTGCACCCCATGGACGTGTTCCTGAAGAACACGCAGGAGGTGCTCGGCCCGCTCCACGCGGCCACGGCGCACACGAGACTGACGCGGCTGGAGCTCCTCACGCCCGACCGCTCGCTTCGCCGCGCGACCTACGGCAGCGGCAGGGACGCGACGACGGTCGTGGTCAACTTCGCCCCGAAGGTCGCCGAGGTCACGCTCCGGCGCGGCGGGCGCGTCGTGCTGCCGGCGTGGGGCTTCGTCGTCCGCGGCCCGCGCTTCGCGGCCTTCCACGCCAGGCGATGGGGCGGGCTCGACTATGCCGACGGCGCCCTGTTCACGCTGCGGGCCCTGGACGAGCAGCCGCTGGATCAATCCCGCCGCGTGCGAATCTTCCACGGCTTCGGCGCCCCTGCGATACGCTGGAAGGGCCGAGCCTACGACGTCCGCCGCGAACAGACCGTTGAATCGAAATGAGGCAGTTGACCATGAACCGTCGCAGTTTACTCAAGGCCCTCGGCATGGGGGCGGCCTCGCTGGCCGCGGCGAAACTCGCGCCGAGCGAGGACGAACCGAAACGCAAGCCCAACTTCATCATCTTCTTCACCGACGACCAGGGCTACAACGACTTGGGCTGTTTCGGCTCGCCGCTGATACGGACGCCGCACTTCGACCGCATGGCCGCCGAGGGGATGCGCTTCACGAGCTTCTACGCCCAGGCGGTCTGCGGGCCCTCCCGGGCGGCCATCATGACCGGCTGCTACCCCATCCGCGTCGCCCAGCCGGGCAACCGGAAGAACCAGCACACGGTCCTTCACCCCAGGGAGATCACGCTCGCCGAGCTGCTCAAGGGGGCCGGCTACGCCACGGCGTGCATCGGCAAGTGGCACCTGGCCGGCAGCGGCGGCGGCCGCGGGCGGGGGCCCTTCCCGCCTGAACTGATGCCCAACGCCCAGGGCTTCGACCACTTCTTCGGCACGCCGATGCACAACGGCTTCACGCGTCAGCCCGACCCCAAGAGGTACGTCACGGAATTGATGCGCGGCGGGGAGGTCATCGAGTCCCCCGCCGACATGGACACGCTGACGCAGCGATACACGGCCGAGGCGATCAAGTTCATCCGCGCCAACAGGCACCGGCCGTTCTTCCTGTACCTGGCCCACAACATGCCGCACGTGCCGCTGGGCGCGTCGGCGAAGTTTCGCGGCAGGTCGAAGCGCGGCCTGTACGGAGACGTCATCGAGGAGCTCGACTTCTCGGCGGGCCAGGTCATCGACGCGCTGAAGCAGCTCGGCCTCGACGACGACACACTGATCGTCTTCACCTCGGACAACGGGCCGTGGATCGAGAAGCACATCGGCGACTACGCCGGCAGCGCCGATCCCCTCCGCGGCTCGAAGATGATGACGTGGGACGGCGGCCCGCGAGTGCCGTGCATCTGTCGCTGGCCGGGCAAGGTCCCCGCCCGAAAGGTCTGCAACAGAATCGCCTCGACCATGGACCTGCTGCCGACCTTCGCGCGGCTGGCCGGCGCGAAGCCGCCCGGCGACCGCATCATCGACGGCAAGGACCTCTGGCCGTTGCTGTCGGGAGCCCCCGGCGCCGCCGGCCGCGAGACGTTCTTCTTCTACTGCTATACGCACCTCCAGGCGGTCCGCTGCGGCAAATGGAAGCTCGTGCTGCCTCGTCCGGCCCGGCCGCGATGGACCGGCTGGTCGGCCAGGATGATCGACGCCGTCCCGAAGACGCAGTTGTACGACCTGGACGCCGACATCGGCGAGAAGCACGACGTGGCCGACAGGCACCCGGACGTCGTCGCCAGGCTGATGAAGCTGGTGGCCGACGCCCGGGCGGACCTCGGCGATTACGATCGCGTGGGCAAGGGCGCCCGGTTCTTCGAGGAGCCCGCCCCTAAGCCGGGCGGCAAGCGCGGCCCGGCGCGGCGCCCGCGCAGGACGAAACGACCAGACGACAGAAAGATCGGGCCAACCCGTAAGACACAGGAGAAACCATGAACGCAAACAGACCAACACGTCGAGACTTCCTGAGGGCCTCGGGTGCCGCCGCGGCGTCGCTGGCGATGCCGCGCTGGCTGCCGGCCGCCGGGAAGGCCAGTGACAGGCCCAACATCGTCTTCATCATGCTCGACGACATGGGCTACCACGACCTGGGCTGCTTCGGCAGCAAGACGATCCGGACCCCCCGCATCGACCGGATGGCCGCCGAGGGCATGCGGTTCACCGACGCCTACTCCGGCGCGACCGTCTGCGCACCGGCCCGAAGCACGCTGATGACCGGCTACCACATGGGCCACACGTCCGTCCGCGGCAACAGCGGCGGCATTCCCCTGCTCGACGAGGACGTCACCGTGGCCGAGGTGCTCAAGAAGGCCGGCTACGCCACGGGCGGGTTCGGCAAGTGGGGCCTGGGCGAGGTCGGCACGGCCGGCGTGGCCGAGAAGCAGGGCTTCGACGTCTTCTTCGGCTACTACCACCAGGTCCACGCCCATTCCTACTACACGCCGTACCTGTGGCGCAACAGCCAGCGGGTGCCCCTGGGCGGGAACGAAGGCGGCAAGAGGACCCAGTACACGCACCACGAGATCTTCAGGGAGAACATCAAGTTCATCCGGGAGAACAAGGACCGCCCGTTCTTCTGCTACTGCCCGTGGACGCCGCCGCACGCGAAGTACGAGTTCCCCCAGGACGACCCCGCCTGGGCCCTCTACAAGGACAAGCCGTGGGACAACAGCGCGAAGGTCGCCGCCGCCATGGACTCCATGTGCGACCGCCACGTCGGCGAGATCCTCGACCTGCTCAAGGAGCTTCGCCTCGACGAGAAGACCATCGTCTTCTTCTGCTCCGACAACGGGGCCGCAAAGCGCTTCGACGGCGTCCACAACTCCTGCGGCAAGATGAAGGGCCTCAAGCGGTCGATGCAGGAGGGCGGCATCCGCACGCCGATGGTCGTCCGCTGGCCGGGCAGGATCAAGGCGGGCATCGTCAGCGACTTCGCTTGGTACTTCCCCGACGTGATGCCCACGCTCGCCGAGCTGGCCGGGGCGACCAGGCACGTGCCGAAGGACATCGACGGGATCTCCATCGTCCCCACGCTGATCGGCGAGCAGGCCGCCGGGCGGAAGCAGGAGCCCCACGAGTATCTCTTCTGGCAGCACGGCGGCACGAAGGCCGCACGAATGGGCAAGTGGAAGGCCATCCTCTCCGGCGGCCGCGGAAGAAAGGGCAAGCCCCCCGCCAAGGGCAAGCTGCGGCTCTACGACCTCAGCAAGGACCTCGCCGAGTCCAACGACCTCGCCGCCGCCCACCCCGACATCGCCGCAAAGATGGAGGCCATCATCCAGAAGGCCTGGACAGACCCCCGCCCCCAGCGGGAGCCCCCCCGCCCGAAGGGCAAGAGGCACCGCTGAGCAGAGACGCGCCAGGGGTCCGCAACGGTGAGGAAAAGGCACCGCGGCGGCACGCCGCGGCTCGGCCATTGGCGTGCGAGCTCGCCAACGGTTCCACGCGCGGCGCCCTTCAGGCATTCGGGCCGAGCGGCGGCGTGCACTGCTCTGCGAAGCGCTGCGCAGCACGAGCCGCCGCCGTGCCGTTTCCCGCCATACGCCGACGACGAAAAAAGTCGAAGAAAATCTCAAAACGTTTGTGCAAAACCCCCTCTGAGATGTATATGTATGTTAAGGAGGGAGAGGTTTTTTCCTCCCCCGGGGATGTTGCGTAAGTCTCTATTGTAGAAGCACTAGTTATGAAATGCGCCCCGAGTCCGCGTCGCCTGCGCGGCGGGTAAGCCCGCGCGAGCCGCCGTGAGCCGCCTCGGGCGGCGCCCGGGCGGCACTTCACGCCGCCGCCGGAAAGGAGTGTGTGACAAGATCTCGTGCCACGGGTGTCCCGCCCGTGTGCCTGCCTACCGCAGGCAGGCGCACGGGCAAGTCCAGCGGACCCCTGCGGGGATGCCCGTGCCACCATGGGGGCCGCCAGAATCGGCAGTCACACACCGGCGAAGGGCCCGTTACGGGCGAGGCGATCGTACCCGAACACCGGATCCGCCTGAACCAGGGGCGAATGTGTCCCCGGCCCGAGGGAACCCCCGTCGGGATTCGATGCTTAATACTTTGAATAAAAAGCCTTATGGCGGCTTTTCGGGCCGAGGGGGCGCAAAAATTTTCGGCGAAAGGGACACAAAAGACACGTACACCGCCCCCGGGCCCTGTCGGCAGACTCCCGAACATGCCGGACTCCCATGCGCTGTTGCGCTCGAACGATGGTTGCCGAACCAGGCTTGGATCCTGGGCCCGCCGAAGGCAGTCCCCGGACCGGATTCCTCCCTCCGGAGCTCTTTGCTCGAAGTGACCGATTCTGCATGGCTGATAGCGTGTCCGTTGATCCGTTGACCCGTTAACTCGTTAATTGGAAAGATATTGTGTTCGGCGTGGTTCTGCTTGGCTCCCGTTCGGCCGCGGCACACGCGCCCTGCGGCCTGCCGGCCTTCCTCCAAGGTGGCCCGCGGGTCGCCGGGACGCAGCTCCTGACGAATCAACGAGTCAACGAGTCCACGAGTTCACGAGTCACGAGCATCTCCAGCCAGCACGCAGGAACGGTCAGTCTGAGTCCTTTACATTCCGCCCAGGCGCGGTACAATGTCGGGTAAGTTCTAGGAGGACAAGGGGCTGCGGTAAGGCTGCGTCCCCCTGCCTCCTTGGATGGAGCATCTCGTTTGTGCGCGCGACTGAATGCAAAGGGAGGCGATGATGGGTCAAGTGGGAATGCGCTGGTGGGCGGAGGATGGGCCGATCATCGAGGTGCTGGAGGCGCGCCTGCTGCTGGACGCGACGACGGCGCAGCAGGCGATCGAGCTGTTCCACACCACGCCGGCGGTGTTCATCGAGAACCAGGGGCACTGGGCCGACGAGTCGGTCCGTTTCGTCCACAGGGGCCAGGGCGCGAACATCGCCCACACCGACAGCGGGCCGGTCTTCGAGCTCTTCCGCGAAGTGGCGAGCAACGAAGACGACGGCGAAGCACCCGCCACCCCGGCCGCCTCGCCGCATGGCGATCCCGGCGCGGAGCCGGCCGAGCTGGAGCGCCTTCGTTTCTCGGCCACGTTCGACGGGGCAAACGCGGTCACGCCCGTCGGCCTGGCCGAGGCGCAGACGCGGTTCAACTTCCTCCTCGGCGATCCGTCGGCGTGGCGGGAGAACGTCCCATCCTACGAGATCGTGGCCTACGAGGGCCTCTACGACGGCATCGACCTGCACACCTGGGGCCGGCGGGATCACCTCAAGTACGAGTTCCACGTCGCCCCCGGCGCGGACTTCTCCCAGATCCGCGTCAGCTACAGCGGCATCGACGCCCTGACCATCGATGAGGCCGGCGCCCTGCACGTTCGCCTGCCGGGCGACTGGGGCGAGGTCGTGGACGACGCACCCTACATCTACCAGGTCGTCGGCGGCGAGCAGGTCGAGGTCCCCGGGGCGTATCGCCTGGTCGATGGGAACACGTATGCGTTCGAGATCACCGGCGACTACGATCCCGCACGGCAGTTGGTCATCGACCCGGAAGTGGACTGGAGCAGCTACCTCGGCGGCAGTTCCAATGACTACGGCTACGGCATCGCCACCGACTCGGCCGGCAACGTACTGGTGACGGGGTCGACGTATTCGGCCGGCTGGGTCTCGGGGGGTTGGGACACGATCTTCAACGGCGACGAGGACGCCTTCGTGGTGAAGCTCAGCGCCACCGGCGGGCATCTCTGGAGCACCTACCTGGGCGGCAGTTCCTTTGACGGGGGCTGGGGCATCGCCGCGGATGCGGCCGGCAACGCACTGGTTAGTGGGTATACGGATTCCTCCGGATGGGTCTCCGGGGGCTGGGACACGAGTCTCGGCGGCAACTGGGACGGCTTCGTGGTGAAACTCAGCGCCTCGGGCGGGCATCTCTGGAGCAGCTACGTGGGCGGGAGTGGCGCGGACGCGGCCTATGGCATCGCCGCCGACGCGGCCGGCAACGCACTGGTGACGGGGGAGACGTATTCGGCCGGCTGGGTCTCGGAGGGCTGGGACACGAGTTTGGACGGCTACGATGACGCCTTCGTGGTGAAGCTCAGCGCCTCCGGCGGGCATCTCTGGAGCACCTACCTGGGCGGAAGCGAGTATGAATGGGGCTACGGCGTCGCCGCCGACGCGGCCGGCAACGTGCTGGTGACGGGGGAGACAGAATCCTCCGGCTGGGTCTCGGGGGGCTGGGACACGAGTTACAACGGCGGCAGCGGGGACGGTTTCGTGGTGAGACTCGGCGCCTCGGGCGGGCATCTCTGGAGCAGCTACCTGGGCGGCAGTGACTGGGACTCCGGCTTCGGCATCGCCGCGGACGCGGCCGGCAACGCACTGGTGACGGGGCGGACGGATTCGCCCGGCTGGGTCTCGGGGGGATTGGACACGAGTCTCGGCGGCCTCCAAGACGGCTTCGTGGTGAAGCTCAGCGCCTCCGGCGGGCATCTCTGGAGCAGCTACGTGGGCGGCAGTTCCGATGACCGCGGCTACGGCATCGCCACGGACGCGGCCGGCAACCCACTAGTGACGGGGGAGACGTATTCGGCCGGCTGGGTCTCGGGTGGCTGGGACACGAGTCTCGACGGCAGCGCTGACGCCTTCGTGGTGAAGCTCAGCGCCTCGGGGGGGCATCTCTGGAGCAGCTACCTGGGCGGGAGTTCCTCCGACTACGGCTACGGCATCGCCGCAGGCGCCTCCGGTAACGTCCTGGTGACGGGGAGGACGGGGTCCTCCGGTTGGGTTTCGGGGGGCTGGGACACGAGTTACGGCGGCGGCGGGGACGGCTTCGTGGCGAAGATCAGGCCGGCCCTGAGGGACTGGACGGTCATGGTCTTCTCCAACGGGGACAACAACCTGGAAGTGACGGCTATTGGCAACCTGGACCAGATGGAGCAGGTGGACCTGCGGAACGTGTCGGCGGCCTGCGTCGTCCAGATCGACCGCAGCGCCACGGACGCCGGCCTCGGGTACACCGGAGCCCTGGTCCCGTCGACCGATACCAGCGGGGGAAACTGGTCGGACACACGCCGGGGGTCCGTCCGCTTCGATGGCGTCATGTGGACGTACTCGACGGCGCTGTCACCGGCGATCGCTTCGCAGCCTGAGCTGAACATGGGCGATGACGCCACGCTCATCAACTTCGTGCAGTGGGCGACGGACGTAGCTCCCGCCCGCCACTACGCCCTTGTCCTCTTAGGCCACGGCGAAGGCTGGCGGGGGTGCAGCCATGACTATGACCCGGGGGGGTATCTCCGCATGGACGAGCTGCGCGACGCGTTCGATGCCATCGGTCACGTGGACGTGCTCGCGCTGCACATGTGCGTCATGCAGATGGCCGAGGTGGCCACGGAGGTGATCGGCGAGGCGGACTACCTGGTGGCCGCGGAGGACGCCCTCTGGGGCGCGCGGTTCGACTACGACGGATGGCTGGGCTGGCTGAGCGGGCACACCGATGCCACGGCCGAGCAACTCGCCGTTCGCATCTTCGAAGAGGACGATGACCCGACCCTCTCGGTGCTCGATCTCTCCCGGGTCCCGACGCTCAACGACACGGTGGCAACCTTCGCCCAGGTGGCCCTGGACTCGGCTACGCAGACGGATTGGGAGTATCTCAGAGACGCCCGAACGCAGGCGGATGAGTTCCAATACTCGTCCTACCGCGACCTCCAGCAGTACATGGATGCCGTGGCGGCGGACACGGCGATCTCGGCTGCGCTCCGGACAGCAGCCGAGGCGGTGTCGGCACAGGTGGAGCAGGTCGTCGTCCGGGCAAAGGGGCGGGGCGAGGGGTTGTCGATCTATCTACCAGTGGGCGGGGCGTCGGTCGACGAGGGCTACAACGGGTCGGCCCTGACCTTCTGCAAGCAAGAAGACGCCGACGGAACGCGGTGGGGCGACTTCATCCGGCACCTGCCGGATGCGGCTTGGACGGCGTCATGGGATAGCGATTGGGGCGAGACGATGTCCGGCTCGCAAGTGATCGACGCCGATGCAGGGCAGCCGGCTACGGCCGCGTCGGCTGTCGAGAACGCAAGCGACGTGGACTTCGTGACGTTCACGGCCTCGGCGGGAGACGTGCTCAACGCCGAGATCACGGGCAACGCCGGGGCCGACGGGCTGTTTCCCGTGCTGACTCTGTACGCCCCGGACCAGGTGACCGTGCTGGCACAGGCGCAGGCCGACGCCGACGGAGTGGCCCGCATCGAGCGCCAGCCGCTCGAGGCGAAAGGGGATTACTTCCTGGCCGTCACGGGCGAGGGGAACCTCGACCCACTGAACCCCGTACCCGGCGGCGGGACAGGCTCGTACAGCCTGACGATCGTGTGGGACCAGCCGGAGAACCTCCAGCCACAGATCAGCGTGGCTGTGGCGGTGGACTTCGGGACGGTGGAGACGTGGACCTGGGGCGAGGGCGGCATCGAACTCACCAACACCGGCGGGGGATCGCTGGAGATCTTGGACGTCGTCCTGCCCGCGGACTCCCCATTCGCCGCGCCGTATCCACCCGTCCCCTTGCCGGCGACCATCGAGCCGGGCGAATCCATGCTGCTGCCGGTCGCCGTCTACCCGACGGCCCTGGGAGCAATCAGCGAGACGCTGCACATCATCTCCAATGACGCGACCTCCCCCGACGTGACCGTGGAGCTCCTGGCCGAGGGGATCGACACCACCCCCCCAACGGCCGGCGCATGGCACAGCTCAAGCGAGCACGCCGAGGGCGTCGGCGAGGCGCTGCTGGAGATCCCCGACGACGGCGCGTTCTGCGAGCCGCGGACGGCGGGGGTTACGCGGCTGGTGATCGAGTTCTCCGAGGCAGTTGATGCGGCGAGCTTCACGCCGGGGTCAGTGCGGCTGGCCGGCAACGACCAGGCGGGTGATCCGGTGGACCTCTCGGGGATCGTCACTTCGACGTCGACGACCAATGGCGATACGGTTGCTGTGATCGAGTTGACCCCGGCGCTGCCGGATGTGGGGCGGTACATAGTGCAAATCGAGGGGGTGATGGACTTGGCGGGCAACCCGCTGGCCGGGGACAACAACCGGGTCTTTACTGCCATGGCCGGCGACGCCACGGGCGACCTCCGCGTGAACGCCATTGACCTGTCGTACATCTGGCCGCGTCGGACGACGCTGATCGACGGGGTTTCGGCCGACCAGACGCGGAGCGACGTCACCTGCGACGGGCGGATCAACGCGATTGACCTGTCGGCCGCGTGGCCGCGGCGGGGGGCGGACATGCGAGATGTCCCCGACCCGGTGCTGGCTTCGGCGGGCGGCGGGTCGCGGGGGGCGGTGGGAAGCGAGGGGCTCGCGGCGGCGGCGTGGGTGGAGGCGAGGCGGGGGGAGGGGGATCGGGTCGATGCGCTGGAGCAGAGCGACCCCGGCCGCGCAGGGCCGGGGCGTTTGGACTCTATGACGCCGAGGGCGGCACTGTGTTGCCGCAGACGCGCTGAGGTACGTGATGCGGTGGGGGCGCGCCGCACGCGGAGCGATGACGCGGTCGCGGTGAGTCTGGCGGAGACGCTCCCCGCGCTCGGGCTGGGAGAGGAGCTTCTCGACGGGCGGCTGGACGTGCTGGCGCTGCCCGACCTGCGCGTGCTGAAGGAGAGCTGACCTCGCGCGGCGGCGCCGGCACGGGCCGGGCTAAGTAACCCGACTTACAGCCCGAGGCGCTCGAGCATGTCGGACTTCTTGTCGATGTGCTTCTCTTCGAGCATATCGGCGAAGGCGTCGCGGCCGGTCTGGCGGAGGCGCTGAAGGTACATCTCGAGCCGGCCGCGGCTGTGGGCCGGGCCGCCGGCGGCCACGACGGTCCACATCGGGTCGCGGGGATGGGTGGCGGTCCGCATCATCCGGCCGTGCCAGTCCTCCAGCAGGATCATGGCCCTGGCGACGAGGTCGCCGCGGGAGCCGGCGAGGTCGTCGAGCTGGTGGGGGTCGGCGGCGACGTCGAAGAGCATGACGTCCGGCAGGCCGTGCAGGCCGTCGTGGTAGGTTCGGATGCAGATGTAGTCGTCGAACCGCACGCTCCGCTGGCAGCTCGCGGCGCCCTGGGAGACGATCAGGTGGCCCCTGCCGGCGTCCTCGCCGGCGCGGAGGGAGGCGGCGAAGCTGCGGGCGTCCCAGTTCGGCGGCACCCGCCCGCCGGCCAGCTCGATGACGCTTGCCGCAAAGTCCACGTGGTAGTGAAGCGCGCTTCGCACTCCCCCGCCGGCGGTCACCCCGGGCCAGCGGATGATCAGCGGCACGCGGCTGGTGACGTGGTCGGCGAGCTGGTGGCAGCCGTAGACGTTCATCTCGCCCAGGGCCTCGCCGTGATCGGCGGAGACGATGACGGCCGTCTCGTCCAGCAGGCCGCGGGCCTCCAGCGCATCGAGGATCAGCCCCACGGCCCGGTCGGCGAAGAGGACGGCGGTGTCGTAGCCGTCGAACATGCGGCGGACCTCGGCCATCGACTCGATGGGTCCCGGCTGGCGCGGGTAGTCGCGGCTGTAGGCGTCGCCGCCGTCCAGGCCGTCGCGCTCGCGGGCGCTGACGGGCCCGCCGCCGTGGTCCCAGTGGCCCCGGCGAATATCCTCCGTCAGCCACTCGGGCAGGGGCTCCTCGGCGAACGGCTCGCCAAACCACTGCGGCGTGCGGTACTGCGTGTGCGGGTCCCAGAGGTTCACGTGGAGGAACCAGTCGTCCTCCCGCCCGTTCCGCTCGATCCACCGCAGTGCGATCGGGGCGAGGTCCTCGGCGTGCTCCCAGCCGCGCTTGTGCGGATTGTGTGTCTCCGAGAAGCCCGAGTACCACTGCCAGGCCGAGTGCCGCTCGCCGAAGGAGCTGACCGTGACGGTCCGGTAGCCGCACTCGCGGAGGCACGTCATCCAACTGGTCCGGCCCGCAACGGTGTGGAAGCCGGCGCCCTCGGGGAAGGGCGCCGACGCCTCGCCGGAGCCGCCGACCACGCCGGTGTGGATGCCGAAGCGGCCGCTGAACAGCGCGGTTCGGCTGGGCAGGCAGGGGGCGTCGGAGGCATAGCAGTTGTCGAACCGCAGGCCTTCGGCGGCGATGCGGTCGATGTTCGGGCTGGTCGCGCGATGATATCCGTAGCAGCCCAGGTGGTCCGGGCGGAGCGAGTCGATATCGATGAAGACAATCCGCATGGCCGGTGATGGGCGACAGGGGTCTGCCGAGACACTGCGCTCGGTTGCCGCGTCCCTGGCAGGCGGGGCTCAGGGGACCCGCCCGGCCTCCTAAGCCCCGCCCGCATCCATGTGCCAGGAATACCCTGAAACAGCCCGCCTCCGTGCAGGCCAACAACAAATCTAAGCGCCATCGAGGCGAGTCTCAATGCCCATTTTCAAGTTTTTTTCCATATTTTGTGCCGGCCCAACAGCCCTGCCCCACATATTGGGTGCCATAGACGCCGCCGACGGGTGCGCGGGGCGATTCTTTTTAGACCGTTGTCTATTTTGTGGCTTGACACCGTTGCGGGGCTTTGTTTATACTGAAATGGATGCCCGGCGGCGGGCGCGGTGCCGTGCCGGGTGTCCTCGGTTGCCCTTGGATGGAAGGCTGGTACGACTTGGTAGAGACCCAACGCACAGGCTCGAAGGGGGCGCACACTGCGCGGCTTCCCGAGGCGGAGTTGGAGGTGATGGCTTGCGTCTGGCAGCGACGCCGGGCCACCGCGCGGGAGATCCGCGAGACGATGGCCAACTACCGCCCCATGACCCACGGGTCCATGGCGACCCTGCTCAAGAGGCTGGAGGCCAAAGGCTGGGTCGCGAAGGAGAAGGGCCCGGTGGGCAAGGCGTTCGTGTACCGCCCGATCCGCCGCCCCGAGCCGACGCACCGGCGAATCCTCCACGACCTGGTCCGGCGCATCTTCGCGGGCAACGGCGTCGCCCTGATCTCGACGCTCCTGGACAGCGAGCCCCCCACGACCGAGGAGCTGGACCGGTTGGAGGAGCTCTTCGAGCAACTCCGCCACAAGAAGGCTGAGGCCAGCAAAGGCGAGGATACGTGATGACCTCTGTCGTCGAGGCGATCAACTCCGCCGCCGGGGGCTGGTGGACGTTCGTCGTGCACGCCACCTGGCAGTCGTCTCTCCTGGCGGCGATCCTCCTGGCGGTGGTCCGCCTGGGCCGCCGCTGGCCCGCCCAGATACGATATGCACTGGTCGTCATCGCCTTGATGAAGTTCGCCGTTCCGCCGACGCTGTCCCTTCCGACAGGCTTGTTCAGCCACCTCGGCCCCGTGGTCGTGCAGGACGGCGGCCGCGCGGCGCCCGACGACCCGAAAGATCCCGACCACGCCCCGGGCGAGAATGGCGGGGGCCCCTGGGCCGCCGTCACGCACTCGCTGGGGACGGTGGGTTGGCAAAGCTGGCTCATGCTGCTCCATGTTGCCGGGTGCCTGGCCACCGTGGCGTACCTCGCCGCACAATGGGGGAAGGTATCGGCGGTGGCACGCCGGGCCAAGGCCTTTACCCACGGCCCGCTGTGCAGGCACGTTGCCGGCCTCTGTAGCCGGATGCGCCTCCGCCGCCCGGTGCGGCTGCTGGTCGCCGCCGAACCCGTCTCGCCCATGGCGTTCGGCGTGCTGCGGCCGACCGTGCTGGTGCCGGCCTCCCTGTTTAGAGACGTCCCGCCCGACCAGATGGACACGATCCTGGCCCACGAGCTCGCCCACCATCAACGGGGCGATATCCTGGTCAACTGGTGCCAGGCCGCGCTGAGCACGTTGTGGTGGTTCAACCCCGTCGTCTGGATGCTCAACCGCGCCGTTCGCAGGGCGCGCGAGGACTGCTGCGACGACCTGCTGCTGGCCCGGAAGCTCACCACGGACGGCACGTATTGCCGGGCCCTGCTGCACGTGGCCACCGGGCTGCGTCGAAGCCTGCTCGCCGCGGCCGTCAGCGGCTTCGCCCAACGCGTCCATCCGCTCGGCGACCGCATCCGGCGCATTATGGACCCTCGCCTTCATCGCGCAGAGAAGCTGTCGTTCGTGACGGTGACGCTGATGCTCGGGATCGCCGGCCTGGTCCTGCCCGGCCTGCGCAGCGGCCCAGGTCCCTCGCGGCAGACCGCCGGCTCGTCGCTGAGCGCCGCCGGCGGGGCGCACGGCGGGGAGCTCCCCAGCGTGGGAAACGCATGGACCGCCAGCGGGAACGGTGCGTTCGGCATCGCCGCCGCGGGCGCCCGCCGAACACCGGGCGTGCCCCGCCCGATTCGCGCCGGGACGTACCTGTGGTATCTGGACTGGCCGCGGCCCCGCACGCTCGGCCGGCACCCGGAGAACCTCGCCGAGCCGGCGGGGCCGAGTGAGTGGCCGTTCGGCGTGACCGGCTGCGGCGAGCTCCGCGATTCGGCGAGGCCCGAGGGTTCCCTGCCCGACGTCTACGCAGACATGGACCCGGCAGGGCTCCAGCCGCCGACGGCAACCGTGTTCATTCTGGACATGGACATAGTCCGAGAGGTCCGGCCGGAAGTCGGGCCGCCGGAGGACGCCCGGCCGTTCGAGCTTCCCGCCGAACATCCGGCACCCCCGGCGTTCGACTGGAACGCGGCGGAGATGCGATTTGCCTCCTGCGACGGCGACCCCGCCGAGCGCGGCGGCGATTACGTGACGATCATCGAGGTCGCGGAGAAGGCCGCGCCGCCGTCCGTGCCGCCGAAGCTCGACATGCCCGCCGGCCCGCCGGCGCCGAAGGGCCTCTGGGAGGTCGTGGCGGACTTCGCGCCCATCGCGGAGGACCCGCGCTCGCCGGTGTGGGACTCCGCCGGGCCGATCGTCATCACCGACGTGCCCGACCTGGCCGATGCCGAGCAGCCCGACCTGCCGGCGCTCGACGAGCCGGACGATGCGCCGGCTTACAGCGGTTACCTGGCGAAGCTCTACGAGCAGTACCCGGAGCTGGTGGGCCTCCTGGACGACATACCGCCGGAGGCTTTCAGGCCCGGCTTCGAGCTGATGCCGGAGCCTGCCGGACTTGTGATGCTGGCCGTCGGCGCAGCGGTGCTCCTGAGGCGGCGGAGGCGGCGGGCCTGAGCGCTCCGGCGACGCCCGTATGACCCAGGGCGCCGCGGCGGCGCGGCTCAATAGTCGATCCTGTTCCGGATGACCCCCTTGACGCCGCGTCCTTCGGGGGCGTCGTGCTCGCGCCGGGGGATGAAGTGGATGTGTGCGTGTGGGATCTTCTGGCCGGCGGATTCGCCGCAGTTGCTTCCGACGTTGAAGCCCGTGATTTGGGGGTCCTCCCGCAGGGCGCGGTCGCGGAGCATCCGGAGCAGCTCGTTCGCGTCGCGGTGCTCGCCGCCGGTCATCGTGAAGAAGTCCGGCGTGTGACGCAGCGTGATGATGAGCGTGTGCCCCTCGCTGACCGGGCGGGCGTCCGGGACGGCGAACACCGTGCCGTGCCTGGCGATCGCAGCCGCGCGGAGCTCGGGGCGGCAGAACGGGCAGCCCTTCCCGGCGCCGGACGCCTCGTCGGGTCGTTCGCCCCCGGGGCCGTTCTCTGCCGGCTGGTCTGTCACAGAAGCAGTCCTCTCGCGGCCCGCCGGTTCGGATCCGTCACGCGCCCCTGCGAGTATACGCCCCGCGGCGGCCTCGTGCTGGAAAATCCGAGAAACCCATCGCCGCCGGCGCTTGTTTAGGTCTATGTGAGGACCATATCGTGTCTCCGGGACCGCCCAGACGGACAGGCTTCTCTCTCCGTGCGGGCGGGAAGGTCCCGTGGGACGCCAAGAGAATGTGTCCAAGCGTGGCGGCTGCGTCCGCCGCGAATACCGCAAGGGCTGGAGGCTGCAAGCAGCCGGCCCGTTGGCGGTATCGGAGGCTACTCTCCGCCCGAAGGCGCCCCGTCGAATGGCGGGGCGCCCGTTTTTGCGGGCCGGCCCGCCGCCTTCCTCACGCCCGCAGGTCCCACGCCTCCAGCACGCCGGCTCCTTTGCGTGTTGGTGCCGCACTATATCAGCCGCCGGCGGGGCGGCAAAGAACGAAGGCTCCCGGCCGGGGAGCATTTCCCCCTTGAATCCAGTGCCTCCGATGGCAGAATGAATGGAGAGACATCGCACAGGGAGACGGCGTCATGGCGATCCGCCCAAGCGGCAGGACCGGCGACGTGAAGTGGTACGTTCCCAGCATCGCCGCGCTCGTGGCGGGCCTGGTGGTGGTGATCGTGCTGTGGGCCCTTTTCCCGCCGGCCAGCAGCGTCAGCGTCCCCACGTTCGACCTCCACGACGACAGGAAGGAGGTCGCCCTTCGCCTGGAGGACGACGCGACGAGCTACCTCATCAGCGGCATGGAGGACATGAGCGCGAAGTTCAAGCTCGTCGACGGCAATATGGTGTACGAGCCGGTGGAGGTGCGCGGCACGGTGATCTCGATCTTCCGCACCGTCGAGTACGAGGCGAGCTTCCTGGGCGTCTGGCAGCTCAAGGACGCCGGCTCCGGCGGCGGCGTGATCCAGACGATCTCCGGCACCGCCACAGGCACCGCGACCGTCCCGTGGGACGCCTCGAAGAAGCCCTCCGCCGACCACAGCGTGGCGACCAACTGCAAGATCCTCGACGAGCACCCCAAGGGGCGCTTCCTCGTGGAGGGGACGCTTTCGGTGATCGGCCGGCCGATCCTCATCGCCCCCGGCGCGACCATCTCAAACGCCCGGACGGACAGCAAGCCGATGACGTTCGTCGACACCTTCGGCAACCGCCACACCCTTCTGCCCGGCGAGAAGGTCACCGTCGATTCCGCCGGCCAGTGGATCGAGGACGACGACATCGCCCCGACCCCGTGACGGGGGCCTGGGAACCCGGAACCCGGAACCCGGAACCCGGAACCCGGAACCCGGAACTCGGAACTCGGAACTCGGAACTCGGAACCCGGAACCCGGAACTCGGAACCCGGAACTCGGAACCCGGAACTCGGAACTCGGAACTCGGAACCCGGAACCCGGAACTCGGAACCGGGGACCCGGAACCGGGAACTCGGAACCGGGAACGGATCGGGAAGAGGGTTTAGCGGCGGCCGGCACGGCCGCCTCCGGACAGGATACCGAGAGCGTCGTGGACGACACGGCCGCGCGGCGGAAGCCGAAGACGTCGGAATCCGGAACTCGGAACCGGGAACGGATCGGGAAGAGTGTTTAACGGCGGCCGGCACGGCCGCCCGAAAGAGAAAGACCCGGGCCGAGCTAGTCGCCGGTGACGGTTACGACGATCTGACGCCGGCGGGGCTTGATGTCGCACTCGAGGTGGATCACCTGCTGCCAGGTGCCCAGGACCGGGCGGCCATCCGAGACGGGGATGGTCAGCGACGGGCCGAGCAGCGTGGCCTGGAGGTGAGAGTGGCCGTTGCCGTCGTGCCAGGTGCGTTCGTGGCCGTAGCTGCGGCTGGGCGGGATGAGCCTGTCGAGGATCCCGGGCAGGTCGGCCTCCAGGCCGGGCTCGAACTCGATCGTGCCCAAAGCGCCCGTGCTGCCGACGTTGAAGACGTGCACCGTGCCGACCCGAACGCCGGAGGCGGCTACGACGTCGGCGACCTCGCCGGTGATGTCGTGGACGTCGCGATGGCCGGCGGTCTCGATCTCAAAGCGTTTCTGGAATGGCATGTTCGTCGTGTCCTCGTCATGGGCGTGCTAACGCCAAGCGATGCGCGGGGCGAGAGTGAGCAAAAGCACCGCCGCGACACGCGGCGGCTCCGCCCGTTGGGCAAGAGCACATCGCCGGGTTACTCGTCCAACAACGCGGTGAGCCTGGCGATCTCATCCCGCGAGAGCGTTTTGTCGCCGGCGGCGGCGTTCATTCGGGCCTGCTCGGGGCCCTTGGCGCCGGGGATGGCCACCGGCTGGCACGGATGCGAGATGCCGAAGCGCAGCGCCGCCGCGACCATCTCCTCGCCCGGCGCGGCGGCGGCCTTGAGCCTCTCGACCTTCGCCACGTCGGCGAGGAACTTCGCCTGGCGCTCGCCGCCGTCGTGCCACTTGGCTCGCACCGAGTCGCTGAAGACCGTCTCGGCCGTGTACCTGCCGGACAGCAGCCCCTGCGCCAGCGGCCCGCGGAGCAGCACGGCGATGTTGTTCTCGCGGCAGTACGGCAGCAGCTCGGCCTCGGGCGCGCGGTTCAGCAGCGAGTAGTTGACCTCGCAGACGGCGCAGTTGCCGTCGGCGTTGAAGCGCTTCAGCACGTCGAGGCTGTCGGTGGAGATGCCGTACTGGCGGATCCTGCCGCGCTGCTTGAGGACCTCGAACGCCTCGAGGTACACGGCGGGGTCGGCGATGTCGCCCTCGTGGCAGAGCATGACGTCGACCCAATCGCTGCGCAGGCGATGCAGGCAGGCATGGCAGCACAGGCGGATCATGTCAACGGTGGTGTAGGGCACGCCCTGGCCGGTCCGCTGGCCCCAGTGGCCGATCTTCGTGACGACGTACACCCGGTGGCGGATGCCGGCCAGGCCAACGCCGAGGCGCTCCTCGCTCAGCCCGTTGGGGATGCCGTACGACTCGGCCGCGTCGTAGAGGTTCACCCCCGCGTCGAACGCCGCGCGAACGGTGGCCCAGGCGGTGGCGTCGCTCAGCTCGCCCCACTGGTTTCCCAGGTTCCACGTTCCCAGGCCGATGGCCGAAACGTCCCAGCCCGTCCTGCCGAATGGCCGAACAATCATCGGGGGTCTCCTTTGCTGATCGTCGGTTCCGTTTGCCCTTGGGCGGATTATACGGCGGCCAGCCCGCCTGCGCCCGGGAAAGTCGGCCTACGGCAGCGCCAGCCCCAGGAAGACGGCGTCCTCGATGGGGTTGTCGTAGTACGGCTCGATGCGGCCGAAGCCCAGCGATTCGTAGAGCACCATGGCCGGTGCGAGCCTGGCGAGGGTGTCCAGCACCATGCGCCTGTAGCCGATCCGGCCCGCGGCGGCGATGACGTGCTCGGCCAGCGCCCTGCCGATGCCCCGCCGGCGGAGCTCCGGCCTGACGTACAGCCGCTTCATCTCGCACGCCTGCTCGTCGATCTTCCGCAGGGCCACGCACCCGACGGCGTCGCCGTCGCAGAGACAGAGGAACAGCCGGCCGCCCGGCGGGGCGTACTCGCCCGGCAGCGTCTCGACCTCGGCCTGGAAGTACTGAAACCACAGGTCCACGTCGAGCTCGCGAGCGTACTGGAGGATCAGCTCCCGCGCCTGGGCGATCTCGATCCGTGACGTCGCGGCCACCAGCTCGGCCATGCGGGCTCGTCTCCTTGACAGCGCGGGTCCCTGGTGGATAATCGCTTCCGGGACGGTTATCAACAGCAATAAAGGAGTCCGGGAGATGTCCGAAGCGAACTGGCACTACAGCGTGGCCGGCAAGTCGTTCGGGCCGATGACGCAGGAGGACGTCGTGGCCAAGGTGCGCGGCGGCGAGCTGAAGGCCACCGACTACGTCTGGCACGAGGGCATGGCGAACTGGGCGACGCTTGACACGGTGGCGGAGTTTCAGGCCGCGGTCGAGGCCGCGGCGCCGCCCGCCCCCCAAGCCGCCCCGTCGCCGCCCGCCGAAGACGCAGCCGCGGCGCTGGCGGCGGCCTCCGCCGCAGCGGCGGCACCGGCGGCGGCACCGGCGGCGGGGCCCGCGGCGCGGCCCGCGGCGCGGCGCTGTCACGAGATCGACTACGAGATCTTCGGCGACGACATGCAGGTGGTCGAGGTGGAGCTGGACCCCGGCGAGGTGGTCATCGCCGAGGCCGGCGTGATGAACTACATGGACGACGGCATCAGCTTCGAGGCCCGCTTCGGCGACGGGAGCAAGCCGGAGGCGGGCTTCTGGGGCAAGCTGGTCGAGGCGGGCAAGCGCAAGCTCACGGGCGAATCGCTTTTCCTGACGCACTTCACGAACGCCGGGACGGGCAAGAAGCGCGTCGCCTTCGCGGCCCCGTACCCCGGCAGGATCGTCGCGCTGAACCTCGGCCGCCTCGGCGGGGAGATCATCTGCCAGAAGGACGCCTTCCTCTGCGCGGCCATGGGCACCGAGGTCGGCATCGCCTTCGCCAAGCGGCTGGGAACGGGCCTCTTCGGCGGAGAGGGGTTCATCCTTCAGCGGCTTCGCGGCGACGGGCTGGCCTTCGTCCACGCCGGGGGCACGATCATCAAGCGGCAACTGGCCGGCGAGAAGATCCTGGTGGACACGGGCTGCCTGGTGGCCTTCACGCCGGGCGTGGCGTACAGCATCGAGCGGGCGGGGAACCTCAAGAGCATGATCTTCGGCGGGGAGGGGCTGTTCCTCGCGACGCTCCAGGGGGCGGGCACGGTGTGGCTCCAGACGCTGCCGCTGTCGCGCCTCGCCGGGCGGATCGTCGCCGGCGCCGCCGGCTCAAAGGGCGAGGGCTCGATCCTCGGGGGGATCGCTACCGCGTTTGAGAGCTGACCTCGCCGTACGCCGGCTCCCCGGCGGCCGGCTCGGAAAACACCGAGTCGGCGGCGCCGCGGATCGCTTCGGCCGCCGCGGGATAGTTCCTCCGAGCCCACCCGAAGATGTCCGGGCTGCCGGGCTGGCGGCCGAGGTGGTACCCGCCGAGAAAAGCCCCCACGATCAGGACTGTGATGAAAAGTCGCCGCATCTTGGCCCAATGCCTCCATTCCGTCGCCCGGCCCCGTCCGACCGGGCGCTTCATACACCAGTCTAGGATCCATTCGCCCCCAAAGCAAGTCGAGCGGCCGGATTGCCGCAAGACCGTGGGCTGTCAGG
>CAYRVX010000103.1:0-24071 GCA_964427875.1 uncultured Planctomycetaceae bacterium | reverse complement strand
CCAGCTATCCGACACACCCGCATCCCTCAGTTATGGGACGAAGCCAACTCGTTAACTCGTTGTCTCGGCGGCAGTTGTTCAGCGTAGGCGCAAGAGCGGGCGCCGAAAGGCTCCGCGACACGGAGCATCTTACGAATCAACGAGTTAACGGATCCACGAGTCAACGAAGTTTCGTTGTAGGATTAGGTGGTCTTCGGCGACCGCACCTACTGGGGTCGGAGCGAGTGGCTGCTGAGGTCGCTGTCCTACATCAACGTCCCCGAGCCCGCCGCGCTGAGCCTGCTGGCCGCCAGCGGGCTGGCGCTGCTGAAGCGAGAGCGGAGGCCCTGAGCCCGCCGAAGGGCTGCGGCAGAGGCGGGCGTGAGGAGAGGCGCGCGGGGCAACTCGTCCTGCGCAGCGAAACGCTGCTTCGCAGAGCAGGAACCCCGCCGTTGAACGCTCCGCATGCACGATGCCCGGTGCGCGTCGCGGAGCTTGCTGTTTAGCGGACCGGCCCTGCCTGCCGGCAGGCAGGTTGCCGGCCGCGTTCCCCTCTTGTGACCATCCAGCTTCCTGCGCGAAGGGGGATTATCATCAAGACCCGCCGCCGCCCGCGACGCTACAATGGCGGCGCGGCGAATTGGCTCGCCGGGCGCGTCGGGTCCCGACGCGACGAGAAGGCAATCCATGTCCCGAAGAGAGAAGATCAACCGACGCCAGTTCCTGACGAAGGCCGGCGGAACGGCGGCGGGGGCGGCGGTGCTGCCGAGTATGGTCCCTTCAGCGGCGCTGGGCAGAGACGGCGGCCCTTCGCCGAGCGAGAGGATCACCGTCGGCTGCATCGGGATGGGCAACCGCGGCCGGCAGGTGCTCAGGAACTTCCTCGCCCGGCGGGACGCGCAGGTCGCGGCCGTCTGCGACGTCAAGAGCCGCGAGCTGGCCTACTCGCGGGACCTGGTGGACAAGCACTACGGCTGGCTCGGCTGCGCCGCCTACGCCGATTTCCGCGAGCTTCTCGCCCGGGACGACATCGACGCCGTCCTGATCGCCGCGCCGGACCATTGGCACGCGGTGATGGCCGTGGCCGCCGCCCGGGCGGGAAAGGACATCTACCTGGAGAAGCCGCTGACGCTGAGCCTGGCCGGGAACCAGGCCGTGCGGGCGGCCGTGCGACGATACGGGACGGTCTTCCAGTTCGGCACGCATCAGCGGTCGGACGCACGGTTCCACCTCGCCTGCCGGCTGGTCCGCGGCGGGCTAATCGGCGAGCTGCGCCGCCTCAACGTCTGGAGCCCCGCCAGCCGTGCGGGCGGATCGACGAAGGTCGTGCCGCCTCCGGATTACCTCGACTACGACGCCTGGCTCGGCCCGGCGCCCTTCGCGCCGCACACGGAGCACCGCTGCTCGAACGTGTTCCCCGGCACCAGGGACCCGTACAAGATCTGGCCGTATATCTCGGATTATTGCCTCGGCTGGATCGCCGGGTGGGGAATCCACGCCCTGGACATCGCCCTGTGGGGCGGCGGGGAGCGTCTCTCCGGCCCGCTGGAGATCGAGGGCTCCGGCACGGTCCCAACCGTGGGCGTGTGCGACACGGCCACGGACTGGAAGGTCGCGATCCGCTGCGCAGACGGAGTGACGGTGGACTTCCGCTCCCAGCCGGCGCCGGCGGAATGGCAGAGGCGCTACGGGAAGGTGGAGGCCCACGGCACGGCCTTCGAGGGCTCCGAGGGATGGGTGCACGTCGATCGGTCGCGAGTAACCGCCCATCCGAAAAGCCTGCTGAAGTCCGTGATCGGTCCCGGCGAGGCCCGCCTGACCAGGAGCGTCGATCACGTGGGCAACTTCCTGGACTGCGTCAAGGGCCGCGCCGAGACCATCTGCCCCATGGACGCCGCCATGGCCGCCGACACGCTCTGCCAGCTCTGCGCGATCGCGATACGACTGGCTCGCAGGCTCAAGTGGGACGACCGAAACGAGCTCTTCCTCGATGACGAGGACGCCAACCGCATGCTCGCCGCCCGCGCGATGCGGGGCCCGTGGCGCTTGTAGGAAGACATGTCGTGCACCAGGTGAACCGACTCGCCGGCGGGATCCAGTACGGCATCCGGATCGGGCAGGCACCGCAGGCCCGGGTGCGGCTTGAAGTGTACCAAGGCGAGAATCGGTCGGAAGTGTCTACCTTTCTCTGAGGACACGGGCATGGCGTTGGTAAAGAGAGCAATGGTTTTTCTCCCGATTGTATTGGCCCTTTTCGTTCTGATGGCCGGGCCTTCGGCCCGCGGGCAGGAATGGACGCGCTTCCGCGGCCCCAACGGGGCCGGGCACGGCAAGGCCGACTCCATCCCCGTCAAGTGGACCGAGGGCCACTACAACTGGAAGGTCAAGCTCCCCGGCAGCGGGCACGGCTCGCCCGTGCTGTGGGGGGACCGCATCTTCCTGATGTGCTGCGACGAGCGGACCGGCTCGCGGATCGTCGTCTGCCTCCAGGCCGCCGACGGGTCGGTGCTCTGGAGCCGCTCGTTCAAGTCCGACCGCTTCAGAATGAACAGCCTCAACAGCTACGGCGCCACCACGCCGGTGGTGGACAAGGACCGGCTCTACGTGGCCTGGTCGAGCCTGAAGAGCATCGTGCTCCGCTCGCTCGATCACGACGGCAGGGACCTCTGGGAGCGCGATCTCGGCCCGCACAGCAGCCAGCACGGGCCGTGCACCTCGCCCATGCTCTTCGAGAACCTCGTCGTGATGACCAACGATCAGCAGGGCGAGAGTTTCCTGATCGCCGTGGAGGCGGCCACGGGCAAGACGCTCTGGAAGCTCCCGCGCCCGAGCGGGCGGGCCGCTTACAGCACGCCCTGCATCCGTCGATCGGCAAACGGCGAGGCCGAGCTGATCGTCACCAGCACGGCCGCCGGCGTCACGTCGGTTGATCCCAGGACCGGCCGGATCAACTGGCAGCACGCCAAGGCCCTGCCCGAGCGGTGCGTGAGCTCGCCGGCGATCGCGTCGGGTCTGGTGGTGGCCACGTGCGGCACGGGCCCGCGGGGGAAGCTCTTCGCCGTCCGCCCGCCGGCCGGGGCCAAGGCCGAGACCGTCTACCGTCTCACCAGGAACGCCCCCTACGTGCCCTGCCCGCTGCTGGTGGGCGGGCGGCTGTTCCTGTTCGGCGACGCCGGGCACCTGAGCTGCCTCGACGCCGCCACGGGCAAGCAGCTCTGGCAGGAGAAGGTCCCCGACCGCTTCTTCGGCTCGCCCGTCTGCGTGAACGGGCGGATCTACTGCATCAGCCGCGAGGGCGACGTCTTCGTCCTCTCGGCCGGGGAGAAGTACGAGCTCCTCGCCACCAACCCGCTGGGGGAGAAGTCCTTCGCCACGCCGGCCGTCGCCGGCGGAAGGATGTACCTGCGAACCTGGAACTATCTCATCTCCATCGGCGGCCAGAAGAAGCCCTAGGCCGCCGGGCCTGCCCGCCGATCATCGCGAGAGCGGGCAGGTGTCGGATGTGCAGGTGTCCCGTTGGGGGCAGGCGGAGGATGGGGCGCAACCGGCGGAGTGGGCGGCGAAGGTGGACAGGAGCTTCTCGGTCTTCGCGGAGCCGCACTCCTCGCAGGGGTGTTTTCGGCGGCTGGGGGCCTTCTCCAGGAAGGCGGTCGCGTGGCCGCATTGCGTGCATCGGTACTCAAAAATCGGCATACACATTCCCTCTTCGCCTGTAGTTTCCTATAAAGGTGCGGCTTGGGCCGAAAAAGGCGAACGGACCCATCAGGCCATCCTATGCTTCGAATGATCGTCTGCGATTGGAACGGGACGCTGTTCCGCGAGCCGCTCGAGAAGACGTTCTTCGTCGGGCTGTGCCGGCTCGCCTTCTGGCGCGCGGTCCGGCGGGCCGACTGGCGCAAGGTCCGCCGGCTGATTCGCCAGGGGACCCGCTGCGTCGGCCTGTACTGGGCGGCGAGGCGCGATCCCCGGCGCGCCACGGAGCACGTCGCGCGCGTGGTCGATCTGCTGAACGGCGACGTCTTCGCCGGCCTCGGCCGGGCCGAGCTGGAGGCCTACACCCGGCGCTACGCCCGGATGGTCCGGCGATCGCTGGATCTGAGGCTGCTCGAACCGCTCGGAGACGCCGCCTCCCAGACGGGCGCGGCGATGGGCGTGATCTCCTCGGCCTGTGGAAGCGCCGTCGAGGCGGCCCTCTCCGCGGCGGGCTTCCCGCCCGATTTCGTCCTCGCCAACGAGTTCCGCATGGACGGCGACGTCGTCGCCTCGTTCGATTTCGCCATCGCCGAGAACAAGCTCGACGTGCTCGCGGGCTTCCTGGCCGAGCGGGGGATCGATCCCGATGACGTGATGTACGTCGGCGACAGCCCGCAGGACGAGGCGTGCTTGCGGCACGTCGGGATGCCGGTGGTGAGTTTCTGGGCCGCACCCGCCCACAAGGAGCGGTTCGCGCGGACGTGCGGGGCGTTCGTTCCGGCGGACCGTGCGGCGTTCGAGCAGTATCTCCGCTCCGCCGCCGCCGGCTGACCGCGTCAATCCCCGTGCTTCTCGATGAGCTTCTCGGCGGCGAATTCGGCCCTGGCCGCCGCGTCGACGGGCCGGCCCTGCCGCCGGCACCACTCCAGCAGCTCCTCCACGTCGATCTCGACCTTCACGTATCGCCGCGGCTGGCCCGGTCGCCGGCTGATGCGCCGCGTCATGGCCGCGTGCCACTGCTCGTAGCTCTCCCAGAGCTCCTTGACGTCGGGGGCGATCTCCTCCAGCCGCTCCCACTGCGAGGGCTTGTACCACCCGACGGCGACCACGGCCTCGTCGTCATTCGGTGCGGGCTCCATGTCGATCTCCTGTCGTCGCTGCCGCCCGACATGCTCGGTCGGCGGCGGTGTCGGGGCAAGGGAAAACGTGGCGGCCGGAGCGTTGGGGGAGGGGTGGGATGCGGTGGCTGTGGGCCTCCCGCCGACCTGCCTGCCGCCTCAGAGTTGTGCAATAATGCCTCCGCGGCTGTGATCCAGGGCGCCGGGTGGCCGCGTTCGCCGAGACTGCCTTCCATGCTTAAATGCCTACTGAACAATACTGTATTCAGCCCCAACGGGGCGACAGGATCTGGCCGGGGGCGTCAGCCCCCGGAGGGTCGGCCTCCAGATTAGGAGCCCCGAAGGGGCGAAAGGACACCTCGCAGGGCGATGCTTCCTGTCGCCCCTTCGGGGCTCCTGTTCATAAAGCCCTGTGTTCCGGGGGCTGACGCCCCCGGCCAAATCCTTCGGACCCTTCGGGTCTCGGATCGTTATTGCACAACTTTGAGGCTGCCGGCAGGCAGGTTCGTCCCGATGTACATCGGGACTCATCAGCGGGCTTTGGGGACCTGGGTGCAGAAGGATTGCGAACCGGCGCCGAGGCGATATGCTGGTGGGGACGCGGCGGCAGGAGATACGCTGATGGAGCTGGACGGTGCGGTGGTGGTGGTCACGGGTGCGGCCCGCGGGCTGGGCGCGGAGCTGGCGAGGGCCTTCGCGGCGAGCGGGGCCCGCGTGGCGGCGGTGGACGTGCTGGGCGAGGAACTGGACGCGACGGTCGCGGCGATCGGAGAGGCCGGCGGAGAGGCGACGGCGATCCGCGCGGACATCACGTCGGTCGACGACGTCGAGGCGATGGTCGAGATGGTCGAGGGCCGGCTCGGCCCGATCGACGTGCAGATCAACAACGCGGGCACGTTCTCGGTGGTCGCGCCCGTCTGGGAGTGCGACCCCGCCAGTTGGCTGGGCGACGTTCGCGTGAACCTCTACGGCTCGTTCCTGTGCTGCCGGGCCGTCGCCCGGCGGATGGTGGCCCGCGGGAGGGGCTACATCCTGAACATCGTCTCCGCCGGCGGCGTGGGCGACCCGCATGCCTACTCGACGAGCTACGCGTGCTCGAAGACCGCCCTGATGCGCCTGACCGAGGGCCTGGCCAAAGAGCTCGCCCCGCACGGGGTGAAGGTCTTCGCCATAGCCCCGCCGGCGGTCCGAACGGCGATGACCGAGTTCCTCATGAACGATGCCGCCGCGAAGAAGTGGCGCCCGGGCTTTGCGGGCATCTTCGAGCGGGGAGAGGACTCTCCGCCGGAGGTCGTCTCGGCGATGGCCCTCAAGCTCGTCAGCGGCCGGGCCGACCGCCTGACCGGGAGATACTTCCTCGCCACCGCCAACTTCGAGGAGATCGTCGCCCGAGTGGACGAGATCGTGGACAGCGACCGTCTCACGCTGCGGATCAGGTTCTGAGCGAAAGGGAGCACGAGATGGCAGACGCCGAGCCCATCCGGTTCCGTCACGTGGTGATCGACCCGGCCCCGGCCGGGAGCGAGAACGACATCCTGCTGATCGCCGACGTCAACGGCGACGGCTTCAGCGACATCGTCGTGGGGGGCAAGTTCGCCCCGGGCCCGGGCCGGCAGCCGGCGACGGGCAACCTCGTCTGGTACGAGTGGCCCACCTGGCAGCGCCACGTGATCGGCTGCGGCGAGCTCGAGGCCGGCGGCGTGGCGTGGGACCTGACGGGCACCGGCCGGCCGGACATCATCGCCGGAGAGCAGTACGGCGGGAGGCATCTCTTCTGGTGGGAAAACCCCGACGATGCCTCCCGGCCGTGGACGCGCCGCATCATCACCGACCGGTTCCTGAAGTACCACGACCAGGCCATCGGCGACGTGGACGGCGACGGCGAGCCGGAGCTGGTCGTGCTCTCCCAGCGGGCGCGGAAGATGGTGTACTTCGACATTCCGGCCGATCCGCGCGTCGAGCCCTGGCCCGATGCGAGCTGCCACGTCATCCACGACAACGTGGAGGTCGAAGGCGCCTGCGTGGCCGACGTGGACGGCGACGGCACGTGCGAGATCGTCGCGGGGGCGAACGTCTTCAAGCCCACGGGCGACCCGCGCGAGCCGTGGCGGCGGCGCGTGCTGATCGAGGAGTTCGCCCAGGCACGCGTGGCGCTGGCCGACCTGACCGGCAGCGGCCGCCTCGACATCGTGCTCGCCGAGGGCGAAAGCCACCCCGCCAGGCTCGTCTGGCTCGAAGGGCCCGACTTCAGGAACGTCCGCGTCCTGAGGGACGACCTGTTCCACCCGCACAGCCTGGCGGCCGGCGACTTCACCGGCGACGGGCACATCGACATCTTCTGCGGAGAGATGAACCTCGGCCGCAACGACTCGGCCAGGCTGCTCGTCCTGCTCAACGACGGGGCGGGAAACTTCCGGGAGGTGGTCATCGACTGCCCCCAGGGCACGCACGAGGCGAAGCTCGCCAGGTTCGGCCGCTCCGCCAGGCCGAGCATCGTCGGAAAACCCTACCTGCCCCACAGCCAGATCGACCTGTGGGAGATCGTCTCGCAGTAGGAGCGAGCAAGGCTGTAGCTTTCGGGCTTCCGGAGGCACGAGAGAATGAGAGCGAACCCCATGCACGGGATCCTGTGGCCGGCGCTGCTGGGACTGCTGGTTTCCTGCCCTTCCCCGGCCGCTGAAGACAAGGCGCAGGATCCCTGGCGGGCCTTCGACCTTGCCGGCGCGCGGGTCGAGGGCGTGAGACTGCGCTACGAACGATCGCTGGCGGGCGAGCTGGACGCGATCAAGTCGTCCCTCTTGGACCTGGTGAAGAGAGAGGCTCGGGACGCCGCATCCATCGCCTCGCTTCGCGAGAAGTCCGACAGGGCCGTCGAGACGGTGAACAAGATCGTCGGATTCTCGCCGAGCAGGAAGGACAAGGCCGCGCAGCGCGCGCTCCTGCTGGGCTTCCTGGACACAATGGACAAGACCATTCGCCTGACAGGGCCCGGAAGGAAAGTGACCCTCTACCTCGTGACGCGGAAGACTTCGAAGGACTACCTTCGCAGGGGCGGGAAGCTGCCCGGCTTCACATACGACAAGGCCACGGATAAGGCCACCTATGAGTTCAAGATGGGAGGCAAAGTCGGAGGCGGCGAGGGGTCTGGCGGCGTTGAGCTTGTCCTCCCCGTTGCGGCGGACGGCGCGGGCAAGGAAGTCGCGGCGATCCTCGCCGGGGTTGGGCGGATGCGGTCCTGGGCGTCAGTGGGAATGGCCCTGCACGAGGTCGCCGAGATCACGATAGTCGCTCACAGGCTCAAGCCCTTCGACCCCTACTTCCGCTGGTTCAGCGACGGGTTCGCCAATGCGATCACGATCCACGTTCTCAGGGACATTGCCGGCGAGCGGGCCGCGGCAGAGTTCGCCGAAGCGTTTGACGTTGGCAGTTATGCCGACCTGGAGAAGAAGATCAATCTTCTGTACTGGATGGGGGGCGACTTCTGCGTCAAGACCCCGCTGGACTCGGAGAGCCGGCTCGAGCACGCCCGGTATAACTACGCCACCCAGGAAGCCCTGGGCCTGATCGACAGGCACGGTATCGGCTGCGTGGCCGGGATCCTGGACAAGGCCTGCAAGAAGGCGTCGGGCAATGACTCGCGGAACCTCATCTCGGCCGTGAAGGAAGTTACCGGCGAGGACGTCGAGAAGCGGTTCCTGCGCTACCAGTCCTTCCAGACGAAGGCCGAGGGATTGAAGCGCTATGCGGGGGCCTTCAACGCCGCCGTCGGGCGCAAGGACTACGCCAGGGCCCTGCCCGCCCTGCTGCGCATCCACGAGCTGCGGGGGATGGTGGACCCGCGGTTCTACGGCAACGCGGCGCAGTTGCTCTTCCGCATGGGTCACGAGGCCGCGGGCGACCGGGCCATTCTCGACCATGCCGAGCTCTGCGAACGTCGCGGCATGAAGGAGGCCCACGTGGCCATGCACCTGCTGTTCATCGACTATGCGCTGAGGTGCGGGAACCTGAGAAAGGCCGTCCCCTCGGCCGAGGTGGTGCTGAAGGCCAAGCCCGAATACGTGCCCGCCCTGGCCGTCCGAATGCTGAAGCTCGGCGCCGCCGGCAAGACCGATGAGGCAAAGGCCCTCGCCCGGCGCATCCTGAAACTGGACAGCAAGCCCAAGAGCCCCTGGCGGCAACTGGCCGAGAAGGCCCTGAAGGCCGCGCCCGCCGGCCAAACGCCCTGAGCTTTCCCGCTGCTACCGATAGCCCGCCGCGGCGCAGTGCGCGGCGATCTCCTTGGCGCTCAGGGCGCGGTCGAAGACGGCCACCTCGTCGATCTTGCCCTCGAAGTTTGCGAAGCCGTCGCTGCGGCCGCCGAGGAAGACCGTCGAGCTTTTCGCCCCGGGCGCAGCGGCGGCATCGCCCGCGATCTCGGGCACCGCGCCCCCATTGAGATAGACGGCGATCTTGGCGCCTTGCCGAACGAGCACGACGTGATACCAGGTCCGCAGCTTGATCTCCGTCTTGCCGACCAGGACGTCGCCGAGCTTGTCGCCGTTGAAGAAGATGAGCTTTCCCATCCCTTGCTTGTCGTGCGTCCCGCCGATGCCGAGGTGGTCGCCGGGCGCGCCCTTGGCTGAGTCGGGCCCGCGGGAGAAGAGGTACCCCGCCACGGGCCGGGCGTTGGGCGGCATGCCGTTCCAGAACCACAGCTCCACGGTGTAGGCCTCGCCCAGGGGCCTGACCCGGGCGGTCATCCGCCCGCCGGCGAAGTGGGCGGCCCGGTTGATGCGACCGTCGCCCGAGAAGGCCGCCGATTCGGGACCGGGCAGGTAGAGGGCCACGCCGTCCTCGTAGGTGCCGTGACGGCCGTTGGGGCTCGAGTCGAGCGCCTTCGAGCCGGCAATGTCCTCCATGCGCCAGTAGGCCGCCGGCCTGGAGGCCAGCACGGCCTTGGCGTAATCGCCGTGCGCGACGCGGAGCTTCCGCCGGCCCTTGCCGGAGACGCCTTCGAGCAGGCTGAGCACGGCGAACACGATCTTTGGCTCGGCTGGGACCTCAAGGCACGCCGAGCGCGCCTCCCAGGTGGTGTAGCCGCCCAGGGCGTGCTGCTCCGGCGGGGGGATGTAGCCGTCGGCCCCGTTGGCCAGCGCGAAGTTCATCGTGCACGCCAGCGGGCTGGCGGCCTTGATCTTCAGACCCGTGAGGCCGTAGACCTCGCACGGGATGGCGACGATGCCGGCGTCCCCGATCCGCAGCGCCTGGAGCTTCAGCTCGTGCTTGGGCTTCTCGTGCAGATAAACCTGCTCGCGGCTGTACACCCGCTGGAACGTGCCGTGCCTCTTGCCGGCCTCGATCTCCGCGATGATCTTCCTCGCCCAGGCCAGGCGCGCCGCGTCGGGCTCGCGGACGCGCAGCGTGAGCTTCCCCTCGTCCATGACGAGCGGAACGCGGCCGTCGAACTCGATCTTCCGGTAGGCCCGGCACGCGAGCTTCGCCAGCGCGGCGGCGTAGGCG
This sequence comes from uncultured Planctomycetaceae bacterium, assembly GCA_964427875.1. GTDB lineage: Bacteria > Planctomycetota > Phycisphaerae > SM23-33 > SM23-33 > CAYRVX01. The sequence goes on along the minus strand of CAYRVX010000103.1, from coordinate 13,782 downwards.
CCCATGCTCTGCTGCCTTCTCGGGCGGCTGTAGTCCATCCAGTGCAGGTCGCCGCTGGTGCCCTGCGACATGATCGCCACGAAGGGCGGATCGGCCGGCTTCGGCGCGAGCGCCTGCTCGACGTTCCTCGCGAAGGCGCCGTAGTAGTCCGCCGAGAGCATCGGCGAGCCGAAGTAGTGCATCGAGAAGTTCCCCAGCAGCGCGATGGGCCGCCCGTCCGTCGACTGCACCGCGAGGATGGACAGGTCCGGGTCGATCGGCCCGGCCGGGCCGACGAAGTCCGGGTTCTGGTAGCCCGGGTGCATCATCGCCCGGACCGTGCGTTGTCCGAAGGGGTCGGTGCGGACCTTGTCCGGCCGCAGGATCCACCGGCGGCAGTTGGTGTACTTCGCGGCGTTGACGACGGCGTGGCCGACGCGGGCGGCGGTGAGGTTCCCGGCCGCACGCTCGATGCCCTCGGCGATCCTGGCCGGCAGGAGCTTCGGGTAGTCCGCATCGGCCGGGCAGCCCAGCGCGCCCACCGCTGCGGGTGCCGAGTGGGTATGCGTCGCCGAGATGAGCATGTTCTCGACGGGGATGCCCGCGGCCTTGGAGGCGAGGGCCTTGGCCTCGTCGAGCAGCTCTCGCGGCATGAGGCAACTGTCGACCACGGCGATGGCCACGCGGGTGGCGCCGGAGGCGAGCACGAGGCAGCGCGCGTGCAGCGGGTCGTGGGCCCGCGTGGCCTTGCGCTCGGTGAACATGCCGTTGACGATGACGGGGAAGCTCTTCGGCGTGATGTCGATCGCACAGGCGCCTGCGCGAAGCGGTCCGGGCGTCTCGCCGCGCGCCGCCGCGACCCCCGCGGCGCAGGCGGCCGCCGACACCACGAAGCCTCGGCGGGTCATCTTCTGGGCCATTTCTCCACTCTGTCGCTTCGCGGATGAACCGCGCCTCGCCCGCCGCCGCGCGGGCCGCGGGCTACAGCTTCCACGGCTCGCGCTTCGGGCGGTCGACCATGCGGTTGGCTTCTTCGTCGCCGACGATCTGCTCCTTCACGGGGTCCCACTTCAGCGGGCGTTTGAGCAGGTACGCGATGTTGCCCAGGTGACAGACGGTGGCCACGCGGTGACCGTACTCGACGTCGCGGAAAGGCCGCTCGCGCGTCCGGACGCAGTGGAGGAAGTCGCCGCCGATGCCGCCGCGGCCCTTGTAGCGGCGCAGCGGGTCCGGCTGCGCCTGCCGACCCGCGCCGGTGGACGTGCCCAGCGTGCCCCGGTAGCGGATGTTGCCCCCGCCGCCGTGGTACATCCGGATGCCGTTGGCGAAGACGTACGTCAGGAGCTGGTGCTCCTTGCCGTCGGGCGGGATGACCTCGACCGGCCCGGTCTCGTCCAGTTGGCAGCCGTACATGGCCCCGCCGAACTTGTGCCCGCCCCAGTCGGTCATCATGCCGCCGGAGTAGTCGTACCACGTCCGCCAGCCCTTTCCGCCGAGCCCGTAGGCGCCGCTGCACCGGTTGGGGTTGTAGGGCGCCCACGGGGCCGGGCCGAGCCACATGTCCCAGTCGACGTCGTCGGGCACGGGCACCCCCGGCAGGTCGCACGGCCGGGAGGGGCCGCCGACGTTGACCCACACCTCCTCGATCTTGCCGATGGCGCCGCTGGCGACGTATTGGGCCTGCCGCCCGTAATCGCCCATGACCCGCTGGCTGCCGCTGGAGAAGACGCACGCGTATCGCCGGGCGGCCTGGACCATCTGGCGCCCCTCGCGGATCGTCAGCGACAGCGGCTTCTCGCAGAAGACGTCGATGCCTCGCTTGCAGGCCTCGATCGTCGTGATCGCGTGCCAGTGGTCCGGCGTGGTGACCATCACGGCGTCGATGTCGCCGCGGTCCAGCAGCTCGCGGAAGTCGCCGTAGGTGGCGCAGTCGCTCGTGCCGTACTTCTTGTCCACGTCGCCCTTGGCGCGGTCGAGGTTGCCCTTCTTGACGTCGCAGACGGCGACGGCCTGGACCTCGCCGTGGCCCATGAAGCCCCGGAAGTCGCCCCTTCCCCTGCCGCCCATGCCGATGCCGCCCATGACGGTGCGCTCGCTCGCCGCCGCTCGGCTCGCGCCGCCCAGCGCGTCCGACGTGATGACGTACGGCACGCCGAGCGCCAGCGCTCCGGCGCCCTTGAGGAAGCCGCGACGAGTGACAGCCTGTCCTGATTCACTGCGTTTCATAGCTCTTCTCCTGATGACAACTGACCGAGTCATTGGTGGTCATTCTACCGCGGCTCGGCGGCGTCCGCGCGGCTTTTTTCTCCGCTGGAACACTCCCGCGGCCGGAAGGCCGATAAGCATTCCATGGGTGAAAGTCACCGCCGGGAGATCGTGGGCTTTCTCTGCCGCTGGCTTCTGCTGGCCGGGGCCGGCACGGTCGTGGTAGCGGTCACGTGGGCCAGCCTCCTGGCGGCGGCGGACGTCTCCGGCGAGTCGCGCGCCCAACTGCTGCTGCGGGACTGGGTGGCCGCCCCCGGCCGGGGCGACAGCAGCGGCGTCTATCTCAGGGCCCACCTCGATCCGCCGGCGTCGAGGTCCGGGCTCGACATCGCCCTGCTCATCGCCGAAGGCCATCCGCTGGGCGTCGTCCGCACGTACAAGGGCGACTGCGGCATGGTGCTGGACAATCCCCAGGCCGGCACGATTCCGCTCCTCGTCCGCGGCTTGCCGTACGGCGCGATGGCGTTTCAGGCGAGCCGCTGCCGTCTGCTGTGCGTCCCGTCCGACCGGCCGGTGTTCCTGGTGGACGCGAGGATGGCGTTGGCCGCCGGCGGCCGCAAGGACGAGGCGTGGGCCGCCTGCCTGCGTGCAATGAAGGCCGCCGGCCAGGTGGCCCTGTTCCACCCCGGGCCCTGGCGGCAATTCCTCCAGTGCCGCCGAGACCTCCGGGCGATGGGGGTGGCCGAGCCGATCCTGTTCGACGAGCGCCGGCGCGATCCGACGTACACGCTCACGCGGGTAGGCAACCAGCTGCGCAGGAGGCACCGGCGCGAGGGCATCGAAGTTGTGACGGCCGACGCCAAGCTCGCCCGGCAGTCGGCCGACAGGCGGTTCGGCACTCACCTGGTTGCCGACGGCGTCGACGCGGTCCCGGCGGCTGGGCCCCTCAGGCTCCACCGCTCCCTGGCAAACCTCAAAGATTCCCTCTCCCGCTAGCCGATACCATCCTAGGACGCCGGGACGCCGGCCGGGATGAGATATCTGAGCGGAGTGCAGGCGGTGAACAACAGGCGGACATGGATGTCGCTTCTCTGCTGGGGGCTCGGACTCTTGGCCGTTCAGTGCGACTCCCAACAGCCGGGCGGATTGGCCCTGCTTCCCTTTCACGGGCTGGACTGGTTCGGCTCCTCGCGGCAACGCGGCGGCCTCGCTCGCCCGCCGGCCGCCGGGCAGCCGCAGCAGAAGTGGGCGGCCGAGGGATATCGGCCGTGGCGGTACATCGTGATCCATCACAGCGCCACCCTGCGGGGCAGCGCGGCCGTGTTCGACAAGTGGCATCGCACCAGGGGTTGGGACGAGTTGGGGTACCATTTCGTCATCGACAACGGTCATGGCGGCCCGGACGGGCGAATCGAGGTCGGCCAGCGGTGGAAGGTCCAGAAATGGGGCGCTCACTGCGGCGGCACGCCCAACAACGAGTATAACAACTACGGCATCGGCATCTGTCTGGTGGGTGATTTCAGGCGGCAGGAGCCGAGTCCGCGGCAGTTGGCCGCCCTCACGAGGCTCGTGACGTACCTCGCCAGGCAGTACGAAATCCCGCCCGGCGCGGTCCTGGGCCACTGCGACGCCCCGAACGCCTCGACCGTCTGCCCGGGCGGCCGACTGCGCGAGTACGTCCGCGGCGAGCTTCGCCCGCACCTGGCCCGCGAGCTCGCCATGGGCAAGTGACCGCCGCGAACGCCCAATCCTGAAACGCCCGGTCTTGAGGCGTCCCGGAGGGACGGCGAAAGGCCGGCAAGCCTCCACCTCACAAGACGCCTCCTCGCAACGCCCCTGCCCGGAACAACCGTGCCGTCACGCCGATATTCCGGTATGATCTTCACGATGAGGAGAGGCCTGTTCCCGCGGGGCCCGGAGTCGCCGCACACAGAGAAAAGGAGATCGGCACATGCGACAGAGGAAGGCTCTTACGCTGGCGGAAGCGGTGGTCCTGGTTGTCGTGGTGGCCCTGGGGCTGGCGATCGTCTCGCTGCACGGATGCAGCCGCAGAGAGAAGGTCAAGCGGACCGTGTGTATGAGCAACCTGTCCTGCATCGGCAAGGCACTGGTCCTCTACAAGGGCACGCACCGCAACAGATGGCCGTGGATCCCCGGCGTGACGTCGGACTTCTCCTCCATACCCACGGGGAGGAATCGAGGCAGGGACCCCAACTCGCAGGCCGACGGCCCGTCAGACCGGAGCATCACCTCGCTGATGTTCCTGCTGGTCCGCGAGCATCAGCCCGTCCAGTTGTTCATCTGCCCCAGCACCCGTGACACGAAAGAGACCAACATCAGGAACTTCAACGTCCCCGACGATGAGGAACCCGAGTACTACTGGGACTTTTCCGGCGCCAACAACGTGAGCTATTCCTGGCAGGCCCCCGTCAAGACGCCCGAGGGATTCCGCCAGGGCCTCAGCGACAACGATCCCGATGCGGTCGTCGCGGCCGATAAGACCCCGCTGTGCGATAACCCGAAGTGGTCGCCCGACGACATGTCGAGCACGACCAAGGCGTCCGTCATCTACAACAACATGAGCGCCAACCACGACGGCGAAGTGGTCAACGTGCTGTACGTCGGCATGAACGTGGCGGCGTCGAACCGGCCGGACGTCGGCGCGAACCGGGACAACATCTACACCGCCTCCGGCCACAAGACGCGCGGCTCGCGCAGCGCCACGAGCCTGGACATCTCCAAGCACCTTTCGACGCGCGACAGCTTCTTGATCGGCCCGGTCCGTGGTATGATGGGAAGGGCGACGGGCAAGTGAGGAAACGGGCATGGTTCTGGACGAGCGGCTGGATCATTTCCTTGGGCGGCGAGGCTTGTTGAGTTTGCCGGCCCGCGCCGATATACTTCGGGGTTTCCGGCCTGAGGGACGCGTGGGATCTGAGGTGCAGACCAAATGGACGCGGACTTGAGGAACATTGCCGACGACTTCTTCGTCAACCTGAACCTCCAGACGACGCTGCCTTTGCCGAAGCATCGCGAGACGGTGCTCCAGTTCTGCGAGGCGGTCCAGAAGCGGTTCGCCGACATGACGAGCTTCTACCAGCGCGACGGCGGGGAGTACGTGCTCGAGGGCGACCGGGAGAGCGGCTGCTACCGGTGGATGGAGATGCAGACGCGCCAGCTCTCGGCCGGATACTTCAACCCGCCCGCGCTCGGCGACGCCTACGGGCTGCATCAGTGGCTGCTGGAGCGGTGCGTGTATTTTCTCGGCGTAAGCGGGTTGGACGTCGAGGCCCTGGACGTGATGTTCGGCTTCAACATGGACTACCGCGGCAACCGCGACGCGATCGTCGCCGAGGCCCTGCTGAGCGGTTCGTCGATGGGCATGCTGGCCGGCGATCCGCGTGTCCGCCCGGTCGAGTTCGAGCCCAGCCTCGTGGTCGCCCTGGACGAGCAGTGCTACCTCCAGGCCCGCCTGTCGCTGGAGACCCGGTGCAGCAGCTTCCAGGTCCGCACCGGTCAGTACGACGACGAGCCCGTCAGCGTGTATTTCACCGTCAGGCGATACCCCGCGCCCGGCGGGGTGCTCAACCTGACCGATTCGTTCTCGCGCCAGTGCGACGCGTGCGAGGACCTCCTCTCCCGGACCGTCGTGCCCAACGTGATCCGCCCGATCATGACTGCGATCGCCTCCAGCCAGTAAAGGCGCTTCGCTGGGGGGAGCGTTTCTCCTTTCCTCCTTCGCATTCCGGCGAGCTGCACGCCGCCGGCTCGGCGGCCGGAGAGCACCGGCCACGGGCCGGCGGCCCCCTCGACGCGCGCAAAAAAAGCGGCGGGCCCACCGCGGGGGGGGACGGCAGGCCACGCCTTTTATTCGAACCGGCCGGGGGGGAACCGGTTCGAAAGGGGGTCAAATTCTCATTCCACGTGCTTCTTCTACCATATTATACCAGAGCTATCAAGTTTTCTTTCCCGATTTCCCAGAAAATTTTGGTCGTGCGGGACGAGTGGGCACAAGCGTCGGCGGCGCCATGATTTGCTCCCGCTGGCCGGCGATCCGAGCCCAACCGAAAACCGGCTCACACCCCCAACGCGCCGGCCTCAGGGGATCACAAAAGCATCCGTTTTCTTGTGTCGCCGGCCCTTCCTCTCGTCGTCCTCGCTCGCGACGCTCGAGAAGTAGATGTCGTCTTCACTGGGGCCGTTGGGGTCGTCGGACCAGTGCACCGATCCGCCCAGCCGGGCCATGTTCTGCCCCTTGCGGCGGTGGTTCAACGAGTTCCTTGCCATCAGCTTCTCGCGATTGCTTTCGACTGCGTCGATCTCGCTCTGGACTTCCGAGCGGCTTTTCATGTCCGCCGGCGTCTGGCCCAGGACACAGCGAGGATTCTGGTCGGCCACGATGACCAGCGTGCCGAGCGTGCCGTCGAGTGTCATCTTCTCGGCCAGCCTCTCGCGCCATCTCCGCTCCCTGGTCATGGAGATGAAGCTGTAGGAGATCGTGCTGCGCAGGGCGGTCTCGCCGGACTCGTCCATCTCGACGGTGAAGCCGTCGGCCTCCAGCGGCGGCTCCTGCCAACCCCGTTCGCTTTCCGCTTCCGGGCAGAGGAACGCGCTGCGCCCGACCCGCTTGTCCTCCACCAGCAGCCAGAGGCACGAGACGTTGCCCCTCTTCTTGTCTTCCGTGACCTCGATGTTGGCCCACGTCTCCCAGCCGGGGTTGTTGTCCTCCGGGTCGTTTCCGTCCTTAGTGAAGATGGTTGGCAGGCGCCTTCTTCGGTCGGCCAGTGCGTACTGGCTGCACCCGTTGGCGATGGCCCGAAGGTTGGCGGCGCAGTCGCTTCTCCACGCGACCTTCACCGCCTGGTGCAGGGAAGGCGTCAGCATCCCCAGCAGCACGGCGATGATCCCTATGACCACGAGCAGTTCGGTGAGTGTGAATCCGCCGTCGGGGGGCGCGGCGGAACGACGCGGCGTGTCGTGGGTCTGGCTCATCATACCTTTATTGTATGCGACCGCGGCATCCGGCGTCAACGGGCCGCCCCACTTGCACTCAAGGGGCTGTGCCGGGATAATACAGGGGGGCCGCCGGCGGGCCCCGAGGACAGCCCATGAGCTACGTCTCGAACGCAAACCGCGCGGTCAGGCTGCCAGCCGTGTTGACCACCACGCTGGGCGTTCTCGCCGGCCTGTCGCTCGTGGGCGGGGCGGCGGCCTCGGTCTACGTGCTGGTGCATGCCGGGGCGGGCGGGCGTTCGGCCGGCACGGACGTCCTCATGTCGGTGGGGTGTCTGCTTGCCGGCGTGGTCGCCGGCTGCCTGCTCTGGCTGGCGGGGCATCTCGTCCGGCAGCGCGGCCGGGCAGCTCTCCTGCAGGCCAGCGCCCAAAGGACTCTTCGGCAGCGTCAGTCCAAGCCGGCGGCTATGGAGCTTGAGCTCCAGCCGGCCCCGGACCCGCCCGCACCTGCCGCGCCGTCGGCGCCGCCTGTCGCCCCGAGGATCGCCCCGCCCGCCTCGATGCCGCCCGCTCGGGAGGGTCCCGCCGACGGGACGGGATCGGCCGAACGGCAACTGCTCCGGGAGATCCTGGCCCAACTGAGGGAACTGAACGAGAACCTCCTTCTGACGCCCGAGCAGCGCCACTCGAAGCGGCGGCATCAGCGAGAGGAGCTTGCCCGCCGGTTTGCCGAGCAGGTCGAGCAGGCCATCGACGCCGGCGAGTTTTCGCTGGCCGAGCAGCATCTGGCCGCCTTCGCCGAGCAACTGCCCGAGGAGGCGGACCATCTCCGCAGGCTGCAAGTGCGCCTCATCGAGGTCCGCGACGGCGCGAAGCTGGCGGAGATCGAGGCGCGGACCCGCGAGGTATGCGACCTGATGGCCGTCTCGTCCTTCGAGCGGGCCGAGGCGGTGGCCCGGGAATTGCGCGACAGGTATCCCGACGAGCCCGCGGTCATCGAGCTGCTCCAGCGCGTCCGGCGGGAAGGGGAGATGTTCCTCCGCGAGCGGCGCGACCGGCTGTACAAGGAAGTCGAACGCCTCGCGGAGGCAAGGCAGTGGCGGGCCGCCCTGGACGCCGCGAGGCAGTTCCTCGAGGCCTTCCCCGACGGCGTCAACGGCGACGCCCTCCGCGCCATGATGCCCACCATCGAGGACAACGCGCGGATCGAAGAGGTCCGGGAGATCCGGGACCACATCCGTGACCTGATCGAGCGCAGACGATACGCCGAGGCGCTCGAGGCCGCCGAGGACGTCATTCAGCGCTTCCCCGACACGCGGGCCGCCGCGGAGCTCAAAGAGCAGTTGAACCGCCTCAGGGAGCTGTCCCGTGCCCCCGCCGGGAACGGCCCGCCCCGCCGATGAACCGCACGCACCTGACCATCCTCAAGACGATCCTCTCCCAGCCCGTCTCGCCGTTCCACGAGCGCGCGATCGTCGCCGAGGTCCGCCGCTGGGCCCAGCGCCGCGCCGTGGCGTTCTCGCGCGACCGGGCGGGAAACGTGGTCCTTCGCTACCATCGCGGCCGGCGGCGCGGGGCGCCGTGGGTCTTCACGGCGCACATGGACCACCCCGGCTTCGTCACGACCCGCCGCCGCGGGCGAGAGGTGTGGGCGCACTTCCGCGGTTCGGTGAAGCCCCGGTACGTGCTCGCCAGCCGGGTCCGCCTCTTCGCGCCCGGCGGGGAGGTCTGCGGGACCATCGTCACCCGGCGGGCGATCAAGCCACCGCCCTGGTGGTCGTGCCGCCTGGTGCTGGACGCCCCGGCCGTCGTGCCGCCCGGGACGATCGGGATGTGGGACCTGCCCGCCTTTAGCCGACGAGGGCGGCGCGTCAGCGCCCGCGCCTGCGACGACCCGGCGGGAACGGCCGCCGTCCTCTGCGCGATCGACCGGATCGCTGCCGCCGGGGCCCACGCGAACGTGATGGGGCTCCTCACGCGGGCGGAAGAGGCCGGCTTCGTCGGCGCCCTGGCCGCTTGCAGGCTCGGCACCATCCCCCCGGACGCCCTGGTGGTGGGGATCGAGGCGTCGCAGGCCCAGCCGGCCGCGCCCCTCGGCGGGGGCGTGGTCCTTCGCGCGGGGGATCGCAGGCGCACCTTCGACCCCTCGCTGGACGCGCACCTCTCCGCCGTGGCCGCCGCCCTGGCACGCAAGCGCAGGAGCTTTCGCTTCACCCGTCAACTGATGCCTGGCGGGACGTGCGAGTCGATGGTCTACAACCTCTTCGGCTACCGGGCCGCGGCGCTGGCCTTGCCGCTGGGCAACTACCACAACATGGGCGCCGACGGCCGCATCCGTCCCGAGCGGATCGACCTGGGCGACTTCGCCAGCCTCATCGAGCTGCTGGCCGCCCTCGCCACCGTCGACCGCAGCCCCGACGAGGCCGACGCGGCGCTGCGCGGGCGCCTGGAGAAGCTGCTCGATGAGCGGAAGCGCTTTCTGGAGGAGTAGGAAACAGGGGAGATGCGCCGAAGGGCACTGCCGTGCGCAGCCGTCGCATTTCGGCCCGCTTATGTTTGCGCGAGTTCCCTTTGTAGCCCCCCCCGCGGACGGTCCATCGGCGGGTAGCTGTGTCGTCGACGTTTCACCACGCAGGCCCGTTGACAACAACATCCAGCATGACAGGATCGTCTGGCACGCCAGCGTGAAGCCCAACTGACGCGGCTGCTTGTCGTGCAGCGCTGCCGAGGTCGCGATCACCTTGCCAACCAGCTCCGGCGCCGCCCGCGCGACGACGGCCATCACCATCGCAGACGAGCCATCGGGGGGCGCGCCGTGGCGCGGTGCTGACGGGTTCGCGGCCCTGCCGCGGGGAGTGGACCAGGCGGCACGGCTCGGGGACCTGTGGGAGCCGGGAGGGGCCAACCGACGAAGGTCCCCATGGCAAAGTTGCCCGGAGCACGACCAGAAAGCTTTGCTGAAAATGGACTTATATCGAAACTGCGGGCAAAATGGCTTTGTTTCGTAAAAAGACTTACAACGTGTTCTCCACGGGATTTGCCCCCTTCGGGCGCGCGGACACCATACACAGATCGTCTCTATGTATTATACACACGAAACCCCGCCAGGTGTTCGATTATTTCAAAATATTTTGAGCCAATTTGAAGGCCATCGAACGCCGCTCAGAAAAGGCTCGGCCGGGGGTCCGGACCCTATACGTGGCGATGTCGGAGACGGGAAGGAAAAAGGGGACGGGAGTCTTTTTGGGGTCCGCGCGGCAGTTGTCGCGCCCTGTCGTCTGGAATCGGCTGGGCCGTTGGGATAGACTCTTGGCCCTGGTTTTCCGGAGATTCACCCAGCGAGAAAGGGCGATCGCGATGAAGATCCTTCTCATCGGCAGCGGGGGGCGGGAGCATGCCCTGGCGTGGAAGATGGCGCAGTCGAAGCTGTGCGACCGCATGTGGGCGGCGCCGGGCAACCCGGGCATCGCCGAGCACGCCGAGTGCGTGGACCTCTCCGTGGACGATCGCGAGGGCATCGTCGCCTTCGCCAGGGAGAACGGCGTGGAGATGGTCGTCGTCGGCCCGGAGGACCCGCTGGCGAACGGCCTGGCCGACGCCGTCCGCGAGGCGGGGATCCTGTGTTTCGGCCCGTCCGCAGAAGGCGCCCGCATCGAGGCAGACAAGGCCTACGCCAAGACGCTCATGCGGGCCGCCGCCGTGCCCACGGCCGACGGGCGGATCTTCACCGATCTGGAGTCGGCCAAGAGCTACGTCCTTTCGCGGGACCACGGCGTGGCCGTCAAGGCGGCCGGGTTGGCCAAGGGAAAAGGCGTCATCGTCTGCCCCGAGCCCTACCAGGCCGTCAAGCCGCTGGAGGACATGATGGTCGAGAAGGTCTTCGGCGACGCCGGCAACACGGTGGTCATCGAGGAGATGCTCACCGGCCAGGAGGCGACGGTGCTGGCCTTCTGCGACGGCAAGAACATCTACCCGATGGAGGCGCTTCAGGACCACAAGCCGATCGGCGACGGCGACACCGGGGCGAACACCGGCGGCATGGGCGCCTACAGCCCCGTGCCGATCATCGACGAGGAGATGATGGGGCGGATCGAGCGCGAGATCCTCGTGCCCATCGTGGACGCCATGCGGCGGGACTTCGGCCGGTACGAAGGCGTGCTCTACACCGGGCTGATGTTCACGCCCGGCGGGCCGAAGGTCATCGAGTTCAACTGCCGCTTCGGCGACCCCGAGTGCCAGCCGCTCATGCTGCGGCTCCAGAGCGACCTCCTCGAGGCGATGGCCGCCGTGGCCGAGCACAAGCTCGATGAGGTCTCGCTTCAGTGGGACCCGCGCCACGCCGTGTGCGTGGTGATGAGCTCCGGGGGCTATCCGGGCAGCTACGAGAAGGGCTTCGAGATCACCGGCATCGCCGAGGCCGAGGCGCTCGGCGACGTGAAGGTCTTCCACGCCGGCACGGCCGTCCGCGACGGCAGGCTCGTCACCAACGGCGGGAGAGTGCTCGGCGTCACCGCCCTGGGCGAGACCACCGCCGACGCGAAGCAACGCGCGTACGACGCCGTCGCCAGGATCCACTGGCAGGGCTGCTACTGCCGCAAGGACATCGCCGACAAGGCGATCGGGCAGCGGCCCCCGGCGGGGAGCTAACCGGCAAGGCGGCGAGGGTCGCGGTCGCGATCCCGTTTGCCAGGCGACTTCGCCTTCACGCCGGCTCGTCCTGGCCGCGGTGGAGGTGGCCCCTTCGCTTCGGGCCGCGGAGGTTGCACTCGATCCAGACCTGCTCGTAGGGGGCCTGGAGCACTTCCAGGATTGCGTGCTCGTCGCCCATCTTGGTGCAGACGACGTCCCCGGCCTCGACGACGTGCTCGGCGCCCTCGGTCACGACCCGGGCCTTGCCCTTCAGGACGAACCAGAACTCCTCGCAATCGTGGAAGTGAAGCTCGACCTTCCCGTCGCCGCCGCGGCCAGAGGCGCCCATGGCGACGATGCCGCCGGCGACCCTGCACCAGTTGGGCGCACGGTCGGTGCCGAAGTCCTCACGCCGGATGACGGGCATTTGGTGGTCTCCGGGATCCCGGCGGGGCCCCATTCGCTCGCCGTGCGGCGGCCGATGTCAAACCTCGATCCCCAGGTCCATGGGCTGCTCGAACCGCAGGGCCACTCGGACCGGGCGTCTGCCGCCGGCCGGCTCGGTGCGAACGACGACGGCCCTGCTGGAGATATCCTCCATCAGCATCGTGTTGGGCGTCGTGCGGGGGATCGAGAAGTCGATGTGCACTCGCGAGCCGACCTTCGGGTCGGCGCCTTCGGGCGCGGGCATCAGCAGGCCGCCGTCCGAGATGTTGATGGACTTGGACTTCCCCGGCTCGTCCGCCTCGTCGCCGGCAAGCCAGACCGGGCAGGCCAGCTCGTGCCGCTTGTGCTTCCTCCGTTCGTAGGTCACCTCTGCCATGGGCGTCGCTGGCCTTCCGTGCCCCCCGACGTCTCCTGCGAATTCTACCCCATTCCCGCCGGGCGGGCCAGTCAGATCCGATACTTGACCTTCCCCGCGACGATGGTGGTGACGGCCCGGCCGGTGAGCCGCCAGCCGTGATAGGGGCAGTTGCGGCTCTTGGAGGCGAACTTCCCGACGTTGACTTGCCATCGCTTGTTGGGATCGATGAGGGTCACGTCGGCCTCGGCGCCGACGGAGAGCGTGCCGAGCGCCCGGCCGATCACGGCGCCCGGGCCCGCCGTCATGCGGGCGATGAGGCCGGGCCAATCCATCAGGCGCGTCTTGATCAGCGCCTTGACGTAGAGCCCCAGCGCGCAGTCCAGCGAGATGATGCCGAACGGCGCAAGGGAGAACTCGAGTTCCTTCTCCTCGGCCGCGTGGGGAGCGTGGTCGGTGGCGAGGCAGTCGATCGTGCCGTCGGCGACGCCGGCCCGGACGGCCTCGACGTCGGCGGCCGAGCGGAGAGGGGGGTTGATCTTGTAGTTCGGATCGTAGCCCATGCAGGCCGCGTCGGTCAGCAGGAGGTGGTGCGGCGCGGCCTCGGCCGTTACCGGAAGCCCGCCGGCCTTCGCCTCGCGGATCAGCTCGACGCTGCCGGCGGTCGATACGTGCTGCACGTGATAGCGGGCGCCCGTGCGGGCGACCAGCTCGAGGTCGCGGCGGAGCATGATCTGCTCGCCGGAGGCCGCGATGCCCCCCAGCCCAAGACGGACCGCTACCGCGCCGGAATTCATGTGCCCGCCCGCCAGGTCGGGGTCCTGGCAGTGCTGCACGAGGCAGACGCCCAGCATGCCGGCGTATTGCAGGGCCCGCTGCATGACGGCCGTCGAGGCCACGCCGTCGCCGTCGTCGCTGAAGGCGACCGCCCCGGCCTGGAGCATCATGCCCATCTCCGCCAGCTCCTTGCCCTCGCGCTGCTTCGTGATGCACCCCACCGGCAGGACGCGGGCCAGGCCGGCCTCCGCGGCCCGCTGAAGGACGTAGTTGATGGCCGTCTCGTCGTCCATCGGCGGATGCGTGTTCGGCATGGCGCAGATGGTCGTGAAGCCCCCGGCGACGGCTGCCGCCGCGGCCGTGTCGATCGTCTCCTCTTCCTCGTGGCCGGGCTCCCGGCAGTGAACGTGCGGGTCGATCAGCCCCGGGCAGACGAT
>CAYRVX010000102.1:0-24399 GCA_964427875.1 uncultured Planctomycetaceae bacterium | reverse complement strand
CCGTCGGCGGCAAGACGGGCGTGGACCACCCGGCGGGCAAGAACCTCATCGGCGCGTTCCACCAGCCGGTGGGCGTCCTGGTCGACGTGGAGACGCTTGGCACGCTGCCGCGAGCCGAGCTTCTCAGCGGCCTGGCCGAGTGCGTCAAGCACGCCGTCATCCGCGACGCCGAGCTGCTGGAGCTCATCGAGGACAACGCCGACGCGATCCTTTCGGCCGATGCCGACGCCATGACGGAGCTGATCGCGCGGAACGTGGCGATCAAGGCCGAGGTCGTCGCCGCCGACGAGCGCGAGGCCGGCGAGCGGGCGCACCTGAACTTCGGGCACACCATCGGCCACGCCATCGAGACGTTTCTCGGCTACGGCGAGATCTCGCACGGTGCGGCGGTCTCGCTTGGCATGGCCGCCGCGTGCCGGATCGCCGTCGCCCGCGGGCTCCTCGAGGCCGACGCCGCCGAGCGGGTGGAGGAGCTCCTGGTGCGGCTGGGCCTGCCCGTCCGCCGCGAGGACCTCGACGCCGGGGAGATCTGGCGGATCATGCAGCACGACAAGAAGGCCCTCGGCGGACAGGTGAGGATGGTCCTGCCGGTCATGCTCGGCGCGGTGGCCGTCTTCGACGACATCACCCCCCGCGCCGCCCGCGAGGCGGTGGCGTACCTGAGCAAGTGAAACGCCTGCCATGGATCAAGGCAATCTGCTCTGATCGCGGTACCTTTGATCGCCCATTACCCGCAGGAAGCGCCGGAAGGACCGCGAGTTCTTCGCCGCGGCGGTCACGTCCAGTGCAGCCAGGATCCGCGCCGGGTCGTGGCGCTTGTGGTAAGGCCGCCGAACAGCAATCTGATTGAGGAGGGATCCCGCGTCGCGGACGTTGTCTGCCTTGTTGGGGGATACGCGCCTCGCGAAGGACTTGGGCGGGCGGAATCTGGCCGACAGCGCGGCGAAGCAATCGGGATCCGCGACGAGCCAGTTCTCCAAGGCCCGGTCCTTGACGACCACCGTGATGCCGGACTCGCCTCGTCGCCCCAGGGCCTCGGCAATCCGGGCGGCGAGCTGGGGCGCGCAGTCTTGGCGCTCTTCGCGATCAATGAGCAGGACGATACGCTGCGCGCCCCTTGCACGAAGTGTGTCGATGTTCCTCCGGGCCCGTTTCGCGACCAGGCTGGGCGGGGCCATCGGCTGGAGGTCGACGTACAGCGGCTTCAGGAACGGCCCGGAACCGTGGAGCTTGCGCCGCAAGCGCAGGAGTGCCTCGGGCTCGGCCTTGCCGTCCACAATGACGCCGATCTTCACGCTTCCTCCCCGGGCGGGACCAACTGCGGGACGAGGCCTGATCCCAGGTAGTCCGACAGGTTCGCCACCCCATCCCGCCATTCGCCCTCGATGCGGGGATCGATTTCCGTGAGTTGCCGGACCCTCGTCTGTCCCTTTTTGCGAGAGACGACCCAGAGCTCCGACGGGTACAGCAGATCGACGACAACCGGCGACTGCGTGGTCAGAATGACCGTCTTCTTCTCGGCGAGCGTGCGCAGCCTCCTGCCCAGTTCCTGGATGATCCACGGGTGCAGCGAATTCTCCGGCTCCTCGATTACCAGCGCGGAGACCCGCGGATCGGCGGCCGCGACCAGCATCGAGAGAGCGCGCATCGTCCCGTCCGACACCTCGTCCGCTCGCCACGGCCGACCGAACCCCTTCTCCACGAAGAACAGGCCCAATGTTCTCGAGGGAAGGACGTCGACGATGATGTCTTCCAGCCCGGGCACGATGTTCCGCATGGTGTCAAGAACGAGTGTCCACTGGGGCCCTTGTCTTCGCTGGAGCCAATCGACCAGAGCCGGCAAGTTCCCTCCCCCCAGCAGCAGCTTGGGGTTGGGCGTCGGAGTCCCCGGACCCCGTATGTCGGGCCCGGAGAAACGGAACACCCCAAGCTGCGCCAGCGAGTCTCGCCAGAGCGCCAACAGCCGTACGTCAACGAAGAGGGAGGACGTCAGCAGGGCCTGCTGCCCTACTCTCATACCCGCTGCGTTGCCAACAAGCGCGTCAAGAGCTGTGGTCGAAGACACTCCTTCGTATACAAGCCTATAGCTATCCGCGTGTGCCTTGGCGGCGACCTTACCGGCAGCGTCTCGGCTGAGCTCGCAGACGAGTGTCCCGGTTGGGCTGCCCTGGCCCTGTTGCGGGCTGAGATGAGCGAAGACGCTCACACTCTCACTGACCACCACGAAGTCCGCTCGAATCCCTTGGGCGCTTGCCCTGCACGAAAAGCAGTGACTAAACGTCAGTCGGCGCACATCCTCCCAACCGGAGGCTGTTTCCACCTGCGCACGCTGTAGTTCACCAGGCCCCTTTCTGCACACAATGCCCACCTCCACCTCGAAGGCAATCGCGGAGGTACACCGTCGCATCTTCCGCAGGGCGATATTCTCGATGCCCCCCGCGCGAGCGATCGCAGCTTCCAGGCCGTGCTGGTGGACCTCCGCCAAGAAGTTCATGGCCAGCGCGAAGTTGCTCTTCCCGGCGTTGTTCGGGCCGACCAGCGCGGTCAGGCCTGATGGGCGGATCTCCACGTCCTTGAGGGATTTGAAGTTCGCGATGCGAATGCGCTCGATGAACACGCCGATCACTCCCTCAGCGCCGGGTACTCGTGCTGTCAGTAGTTCCTCGCGCGGGATCGAGGCTTCTGTCGCTCGTACGCCACTAGTATAATGGCTCCGGCTAACTTACGGCCAGTACGATTACGAGAACGAATACATCGACGCTGAATCATCCAACCCGGCGACGGACGGCCAGCCCGACCTGAGCGTGGAGATTGCGGGCGTGCGGCTGGCCAATCCGCTCATGACGGCCAGCGGCACGTGCGGCTACGCCGACGAGTACGCCGACTTCGTGGACCTCCGGGCGCTGGGGGCCTTCGTGACGAAAGCGATCACCGTCTCGCCGAGGGCCGGCAACGAATACCCGCGCGTGGTGGAGACGCGGGCCGGGATGCTCAACGCCATCGGCCTGGCCAACGTGGGGCTGGAGGCCTTCCTCCGCGAGAAGGTGCCGCTGCTGGAGCAGCTCGACCTGCCGGTGTTCGTCAACGTCGCCGGCTCGACCGCCGAGGACTACGTGGCGGTCGCCGAGGCGCTGGAGGACGTGGCGGTCGTCCGCGGCGTGGAGTTGAACATCTCCTGCCCGAACGTCCGGGCCGGGGGCATCCAGTTCGGCATCGACCCGCGTCAGGCCGAGAAGATCACGGCCTCCCTTCGGAGCGTCTGCCGGAAGAACATCCTGATCGTCAAGCTCTCGCCGAACGTGACGGACATCGCGGAGATCGCCGCCGCGGCCGTGGCGGGCGGGGCGGACGCCCTCAGCCTGGTCAACACGTTCACGGCGATGGCGATCGACGTGGAGCGCCGCAGGGCGATCCTCGCCAACGTCACGGGCGGCCTGAGCGGCCCGGCGATACGTCCCATCGCCGTGTACATGGTGCATCGGGTTTACGCGCAGGTGGCCCGGCCCGCCGGCGTGCCGATCATCGGCATGGGGGGCATCCAGTACGCCGCCGACGCGCTGGAGCTCCTGCTGGCCGGGGCGACGGGGCTGGCCGTCGGGACCGCCCTCTTCGTGAATCCCGCCTGCCTGGCGGAGATCCGCGATGGGCTGTGCGACTACCTCCGCCGCCACGGGCACGCCGGCGTCAACGAGATCATAGGTGCTTTAGAAATCGATGGATAAGGCGCAAAGCGCGGGCCGGCGCCTCGCAGGGGCATCGAGGCGAGGCCGTCTTGGCGAGAATCTGCTGAAATGGCCGGGCGGCAAGAAGCAAATCCTTTCCCCTTCGCTCGGCGGGGCGTATAATCTACCGGACGGTCCGCGTGGATTCGAACGAGCTCGGGTTTCGGACAGATGACAGGGGTGTAGGCGATGAGAGTTTTCATGCTCGGCTGGGAGTTTCCGCCGCACATCAGCGGGGGACTGGGGACGGCGTGCTACGGCATGACCCGGGGCCTGGATGAGATCGGCGTGAGCGTATGTTTCGTTCTGCCGACGGCCGTCCCCGTCGGCTTGCCCAGTCACGTCGAGCTTCGCAGCCCGGCGGACCTGCCCGCGGGGGTCAGCATCGACAGCCCCCCGAGCGAGAAGATCGTACGGGAGGAATTCGACCGGGTCGAGCTGCACCGCGTGGACGCCCTGCTCCAGCCGTACGGAACGCCGGCCAGCTTCGAACGAGAGATCAGGACGCTCATCGGGAAGCAGACGGCCGTGACGGCGGGGGATCGGCCGGCGGAGAGGGCGCCCGCCGGCGCGGCGGCCGAGGCACCGGCCCGGCAACCGCCCCTCCCGCCGAGCGGCACGTTCGCCGACGCCGGCGGGGCCCATTACGCCGGCGACCTGATGGCCCAGATCCACCGCTACGCCCGCCTGGCCCTGGAACTGGCCGAGCAGGAGCAGTTCGACGTGATCCACGCGCACGACTGGATGACGTATCCGGCCGGCCTGGCGGTGGCCGCCGCCACGGGCAGGCCCCTGGTGATCCACGTTCACAGCACGGAGTTCGATCGGGCCGGTGCCAACATCAACCAGCGGGTCTACGAGATCGAGCGGACGGGCATGCACGGGGCCGCACGCGTCGTCTGCGTCAGCCACCTCACCCGGAATATCGTGACCAGCCGCTACGGCGTGGACCCGGCCAAGTGCGAGGTCGTCTACAACGCCGTCGACCTGCCCGAGGGCGACGACTGGCAGATGCAGCCGATCAAGCAGACCGAGAAGCTCGTCCTCTTCCTCGGCCGGGTCACCATGCAGAAGGGCCCGGAGTACTTCCTCCGGGCGGCCAAGAAGGTCGTCGAGAAGTTCACCAACGTGCGGTTTGTGATGGCCGGCAGCGGCGACATGATCGCCCAGTGCGTCCGGGAGGCGGCGGATCTGAAGATCGGGCGATACGTCACCTTCACGGGCTTCCTCCGCGGCGGCGACGTCGCGAGGATCTTCAAGATGGCCGACCTGTACGTCATGCCCAGCGTCTCGGAACCCTTCGGCATCGCCCCGCTGGAGGCCCTCAGCCACAACGTGCCGGTCATCATCTCCAGGCAATCGGGGGTCTCGGAGGTCCTGACCCACGTGCTGAAGGTGGACTTCTGGGACATCGACGAGATGGCCAACAAGATCCTGGCCGTCCTGCGCCACGCGCCCCTCCAACGGGCGCTGCGACAGCACGGTCACATCGAGCTGCGCAAGCTCTCCTGGAAGGACAGCGCCGTCAGGCTGAACGAGATCTACACCGGGCTCGTCGAGGCGGGCGGGAACTGAACGGCCGCGCCAAACGCCGAAATCCCCGCCCATCCATCAGATTTGCCTTGACGCAGAGACCGTCCTTGGGCTCTTAATACCTTCATGGCATCGGTGGTCTTCTATTTTCAGGTTCACCAGCCGTGGCGGCTGCGCCGGTACAGCGTCTTCGACAGCGACACGGACTATTTCGACGACCACCACAACAGGCAGATCTGCCGGAAGGTCACCGAGAAGTGCTACCTCCCGGCGAATCGCCTGATGGCCGAGCTGATCGACCGCCACGAGGGCAGGTTCCGCGTGAGCTACTCCCTGACCGGCACGATCATCGAGCAATGGCGGCGCTGGGCGCCCGAGGTGCTGGAGAGTTTCCTCGAGCTCTCCAGGAGCGGGTGCGTGGAGTTCATCACCGAGACGTACTACCACAGCCTGGCCTTCCTCTACAACCGCGACGAGTTCGTCTACCAGACGCAGATGCACTGCGACCTGATGGAGGAGTTGTTCGGCCGACGGCCTCGAATCTTCCGAAACACGGAGCTGACCTACAACAACGACGTGGCCAAGGTCGTCGAGGACATGGGCTTCGACGCCATCCTCACCGAGGGCGCCGACCACGTCCTGGGCTATCGAAGCCCGACCTTCCTCTACAACCCGCCCAACTGCGCCCGCCTGCGGATGCTGATGAAGAACTACCGGCTGAGCGACGACATCGCCTTCCGCTTCGGCAACCGCGCCTGGAAGGAGTGGCCCCTGACGGCGGAGCGGTTCACGCAGTGGGTCGATCAGATCAACGGCAACGGGTACGTGTGCAACCTGTTCATGGACTACGAGACGTTCGGGGAGCACCAGTGGTCCGACACGGGCATCTTCGAGTTCCTCCGGGCCCTGCCCGACAAGGTGCTGGCCACCGGCAAGAACGACTTCCTGACCGTCTCCCAGGCCGTCGACCGCTACCCCAGCGTCGGGGAAATGGACGTCCCGCACATGATCTCCTGGGCCGACACCGAGCGGGACATCTCCGCCTGGCTCGGCAACAGCATGCAGGCCAACGCGCTGCACGACCTGTACGCCATGGCCGACGAGATCCTCGACAGCGGCGACGAGGCCCTCATCGGGGACTGGCGCGAGCTCCAGACGTCCGATCACTTCTACTACATGTGCACCAAGTGGTTCGCCGACGGCGACGTCCACAAGTACTTCAACCCCTACGGGTCGCCCTACGACGCGTACATCAACTACATGAACATCCTGGACAACGTTCGCAGCCGCGTCGTCCTGGCCCGTTCGCAAGCGTGACCGGCCTCTCGGCGGCCGCGGGATGACGGCGCCTCGCGGCGGGGGACCTCGGAGCCGGCCGGCCTGCCCACGGCGGCGAGGTCGAATGTGTTGACATTGCACCGGCCCGGTCCGATAATGGATATAGGTGCGAGGGACAACCGGACCACGGTTGTGGTGTGCTCACATACCGCGGCCGTGAAGTGCTTTTCGCGCCTCGTGCTTGCGCGGCAGAGGAGTCCTGAAAGTCGGCATGGCGGAGCGGCGGGCCGATGTTGAGTGATAAAAGGCGCCTGTTCCTGCTGGTCGGGCTGCTCATCGCGGCAGGCTGCGCGTACGTTTTCTTCCACGGCGTGCCGTGGTCGGCCTCCGACGACGAGATCGACATTGACGTCGGCGATCTCGGCGACCCGGGGACCGTCGCGGCCGCCAAACAGGATGACGCCTCGGACAGCAAGGAACCGCCTGCCGGCGTGGGCAGCCGGACGGACGCCACGGGCAATACCCGCCGGCCAGGCAACTCCGCCGACCGCAGCCGAAGTGCCAGGGTCGAGACGTTCCGCAAGAGGGTGGCCCGTATCGCCGAGCGGCCGAGGCCCGAGTACCTGCCCGAGCTGAAGCAGGCCGCCCGAAGCCCTGACGAGGACGCGCGAGAGACCGCCCTCGTCGGCATGCGACGGCTGGGGAACAGCGCCGACACGGGGCTGTTGATCCACGCGCTGCGGACGGATGAGTCCCCCGGCGTCCGCGTCGCCGCCGCCACGGCGCTGGGGAAGTTGAAATGCCTGGAGGCCGGGCCGGCCCTGATCGAAGCACTGCAAGACCCCGACGCACGCGTCCGCAGCCGCGCCGGGGCCGCGATGGACAGGATCATCGGTGTGCGCATGGGTTTCCGCGCCAACGATCCGGGCCGGGCAAAGGTCATCCAGAAGATCCGCACGATATGGCGCGAATTCTACGAGGCGCACGCTGGGCACCAAACGGGAAGGCGATGAGAGATGAACGGACACGCGAGGCGAGGCTTCACCCTGACGGAGCTCATGGTGGTCATCGGCATCCTCGGCTTGATTGTGGCCACCGTGCTGCCCTACTTCGGGCGAGTCTACGCCATCCAGCGCAAGGTCGCCTGCGCCAACCACCTCGAGAAGATGGGCCAGGCGTTCAGCACGCGGGCGGCCCAGGGGGCGATCAGCCATGGCGGGCGCCGCTCCGACATCGCCACCAGCTTCTGGCAGAGGGACCTGTTGAGCTATCTCGCGGGGGACGACTCAGTGTTCAGTTGTCCCGACAGCGAAGAGCAGATGGGGATGGCCGAAAGCGCCAAGCAGAAGCTCAAGGACGTCTACATCGAGGTCTTCAACGGCGCAGTCCTGGACTACGATAATGCCTGGAAGTGGGACGTGCCCCTCGACGAGGAGTTCGCCAGCGAGTGGGTCTGGCGGCTCTCGGACGAGCAGTTCGCGGTATTCTCCGACATCGAGCTCCATCCTAACCACGGCCAGACGTACGACTACGCGGGCTACCAGGAGGGCGCCGACCCCACCACCTACTGGTTCGTCTTCGAGGACCAGGGCTACCTTGGCGGCGGGGATAAGGACTACTACGACATCTTCGTGAAGATCCACGTCACCGACACGGAGATCGAGCTGACCCCCCAGCAGGGCAACGCCGGCTACAACTTCGCCCTCTGTATGGGCAGAGGAGAAGAGAAGGAGTACCTCTCGAGGGACATGAAAGCGGATGACGGCAAGGCCCTGACGCTCTCCGGCGGGGGCTTGGGCTGCACCGACTACGGCCTGAACTCCGTGGTGAACTTCCTTCGCCCGGGAAGCAAGAAGCTGCTCGTCCTGGACTACGTGCAGCTCCGCGCGAAGGGCTCGGACTTCGACGACCCGCACGAGTGGCTGGAAGACGAGGAGAACTTCCCCACCAAGATCGTCGGCGGCCGGAAGATGCCGCGGTTCTTCCGCCACTTCGACAAGGCCAACGTCTTGTTCTACGACGGGTCGGTCAAGCTCATGGGCTTCGACGAGATCACGATCTACGACGACGAGGCCCGGGCGATGTACTGGAACCCGTGAGAGGGCCGAACCGGCTTTGCGACAGCCATGTGGAGCAGGAACCGAAGATTGCTGTTTTTGGTCGGCCTCGTCGCGGCCCTGGCCGGGATGTACCTCATCCTGCACGGTCTGCCGGGCTCGGGCACGCCCGGGTCGGCAGACGAGGAGCAGGCCCTGGCGTCCAAGCGGCCGGAGGGCAGCAAAGGCGGCGGCGCCGGCGGCGGCCTCGGCACGGGGCAGCCGGGAAACTTGGTCTCCGTCGCGACCTACCGCGACGTGGTGAAACTCTCCCGGCGGCGCGATCCGAAGTACCTGCCGGAGCTGAAGGCCGCGGCCGGCGACAGCGAGTGGAAGAAGCGTCACGCCGCCGTCTCCGGCATCGGGCAATTGAAGGACAAGGGCGACCCGGCGTTCCTGCTCTCCGTGCTCGGCAATGAAGCCGAGCGCCCCGAGGTCCGTGCCGCCGCGGCGGAGAGCCTCGGGGCCATGCGCTATTACGAGGCCGGACCCGCCCTGATACAGGCCATGGAGAACGGCCCGATGGTGCTCCGATCGGCCGCGGGCGTGGCCTTGCAGAGAATCATGAAGGTACACTACGGGTATCGCGCCGGCGATTCGCTGGAGCGCCGGCGCGAGGCCCTGGATCTGATCCGGGCCGACTGGCCGCAGTTCTACGCCTACATGCAGGGCAAACGAGGGTAGTACCATGATGAGTCGAAAGACCGGTTTCACGCTGACCGAGTTGATCGTTGTCATTGTGGTGATCGGCCTGATGGTGTCGATCACCCTGCCCTATCTGAACAGGGTCTTTGCCGTGCAGCGGAAGGTGGTCTGCGCGAACCACCTCGAGAAGCTCGGCCAGGCCTACGGGCTTCAGTGCGCTCACCGGCAGATGGAGGGGTACGTCGGTACGGGACTCGGCACGTTCAGCTGGCCGGGGGATCTCTTGCGCTACGCCTCGGAGGATAAGGAGGTCCTTCACTGCCCCGAGGACGACGGCACCTTCATGGGCAACAAGGCATCGCTGGCCAACTACTACATGGACGTCCACCCGGGCGGGACGTACAAGGGATCGGTGTGCCTCAATGAAGGGGAAGGGGACTTCGTCTGGAAGCTCTCCCAGACGCAGTGGGACACGTTCCGGGACATGGCCGAGCGGAACGGCCGGCAGAGCCACGGCTACAACCACCCGGGGTACGCCGCCGACGACAACCCGAACCTCTACTACTTCGCCTTCGAGGACATGAAGTGGTCGAACGACCCCGACAGGGACTTCTGGGACCTGAACTTCAGTGTGGAAACCCAAGGCGTGGACATCACGATCACCATCGTGCACGGGGTCACCGGGTATGACCAATACCTGTTCCTGGGGCCTCCGGGAGACCCGGAGCGGCAGTCGCTCTTCGGCGGGAAAACGCTCAAGTCGTGCGCGGGGCAGTCATACACCATCGAAGGCTCCCAGTCGTCCAACTACGGCATGAACAGCATGGCCGGCAAGATCGACCCGGGCAGAGGCCGGAAGATCGCCATCATGGACTACGAGCTTCTCCTAGTGGCGGGGTCGCCCTTGGACGAGACCAGCCGCGACCGCGCCGAGCAGTTGGCCGAGCGCTGGCAGCCCGATCCCGACAATCCGGAAGCCCCGCTGCGGTTCGCCCGGCATTTCGGCCGGTGCAACGTGCTGTTCGCCGACGGCGCCGTCGAGCTGACGAGCACGGAGGAGATCAACCCCAACTACATCGAGGCGCAGGAGATGTACTGGAGCCCCTGATCCTGTGCTATGGAAAGCGTGCCCGCACCGACAGACCACGACGCCCTGCCCGACCCGATCGTCGTCCCGTGCCGCGAGAGCGAACTGACGGACCTGCTGTCTCGTGAGTGGCTGGCGAACAACCGGATCGGCGCGTACGCCTCCTCGACCGCCGCCGGGTGCAACACCCGCCGATACCACGGGCTGCTCGTCGCCGCCACCCAGCCGCCCATGGGCCGCCTGGTCGCCCTGTCCCAGGTCAGCGAGCAGCTCCTCGTCGGCGAGGCCGCCTACGACCTGGCCACCATCGAGTTCCCCGACACGCTCCGGCCCAACGGCACGGCGAACCTGGTGGAGTTCCGCAACGACGTGGTCCCCACCTTCGTGTACCGCGCGGACGGCCTGGAGGTGATCAAGGAGATCATCCTGGCCGAGTCGGCAAACACGGTGGCCGTCCGGTATACCGCCCGAGGCGGCGAGGCGGTGCTGCGGCTGATGCCGTTCGTGGCCCTGCGGGACTTCCACCACCTCCGCACCTTCCGGGACGATCACCAGATGGTCTTCCAGATCACGGAGAACGGCGCGATGGTGCAGGACCTCTCCGGGCCGCTGCCGCCGCTGTACCTCTCCGCCGGCCGGGGGCACTTCGAGCCCGGCAGCCAGTGGTGGTACCGCTTCCACTACCGCGAGGACCTGGCCCGCGGACAGGAAGGCTTCGAGGACCTTTACACGCCCGGCGAGTTCGTCCTCGAGCTGCCGGACGGCCAGCCGCGGGAGTTCACCGCGAGCCTCGGCGAGCCGAGAACGCTGGGCTTCGACGAGACGGTCTCCCAGAAGCGCCGCCGCATCGCCGAGACCGTCGGCGGCCTCGGCCCGGGCGCCGACGTCGCCACCCGCCGCCTCACAGTGGCCGGCGACGCGTTCGTCGTGCGGCGGCACTTCCCCAGCGCCTCGGCCGCCTGGACGATCGTCGCGGGGTATCACTGGTTCGCCGACTGGGGCCGCGACGCCTTCATCGCCCTGCCGGGCCTCCTGCTGGCGACCGGCCGCTTCGACCGGGCACGCGACGTCTTCCGGACATTCGCCGATCACCTCGCCGACGGGATGATCCCCAACCGCTTCGACGACTATTCCGCCGCCGCCCACTACAACAGCATCGACGCGTCCCTGTGGTTCATCATCGCCGCCGAACGCTACCTCCAGGCCACCGGCGACGAGGACTTCTGGCAGACCACGCTCCTGCCCGCCGCCCGGGGCATCCTCCAGGCCTACCACGACGGGACCCAGTTCGACATCCACGCCGACGCCGACGGACTGCTGATGGGCGGCTCGCACAACACGCAGTTGACGTGGATGGACGCCGCGCTCGGCGAGGAGGTCGTCACGCCGCGCCACGGCAAGTGCGTCGAGATCAACGCGCTGTGGCACAGCGCACACTGCATCCTCGCCGAACGCTGCCGCCGGATCGACGACGAGCTGGCCGAACACTGCCGGACCCAGGCCGCCCTCATCGCCTCGGCGCTGAACCAGACCTTCTGGAACGACCGGGCCGGGGGCCTCTACGACCGCATCACCGACGGCGCCGCCGACCCGGCCATCCGCCCCAACCAGATCTTCGCCGTCTCCCTGCCCCACAGCGCGCTTCGGCCCGACCGCCAGGCCGCCGTGGTGCGCCTCGTGCAGGAGAAGCTCCTGACTCCCATGGGCCTCAGGAGCCTGGCGCCCGACGACCCGCGATATCGCCGGCGCTACGGCGGATCGTGGGAGTCCCGCGACCGGGCCTATCACCAGGGCACCGTCTGGGCCTGGCTGATCGGACCGTTCATCGAGGCCTATCTGCGCGTCCACGACTTCAGCTCGTTCGCCCTCGCCCAGGCCGCCCAGTGGCTGTCGGCCTTCGACGGGCACCTCGAGCAAGCCGGGCTCGGCACCGTCAGCGAGATCTTCGACGGCGACCCGCCCCACGCGCCCCGCGGCTGCATCGCACAGGCATGGTCCGTCGGCGAGGTCCTTCGGGCAAAACGCCTGGTCGCGGCGCACCGCGAGGCGGAGGAAGGCTGAAACGGTGACGCCATGAGGCCCGCGGCTGTGTCCATCGCGCTCTCGGCCGTCCTGGCAAGTGCCGCAGGCGCGGCGGTGACCGTGCGTCTGCGGCCTGGGGCCGCCGACGGTCCCACCGATGAGGGCCTCCTGCCGGCGACGCTGACCGTCGCCGATCCCAACGGGGAGCTCGGGGCGGTGGTCCGGGGCATCAGCCTCCGGCGAGCGCGCGGCGGGCCGACGCTTCTGTACCACGTCAGCATCGCGCCCGGGACGCGGCAGGACATCCCGGTCGCCCTGCCCGTCGTGTCCGTGCAGGAGTCGTACACGACGCGTCTGCTGGCCGCCGAAGACGCCTCCGGCGCGGCGCTGAGGGAGCTGGAAGTCCCCCTCACCGTACCGCAGGTGGACCTCGTCGAACGCGCCCGCAGCGCCCTGATCGACCCGGCCGCGTACGACGACTGGCTGGAGGACCTGCCACGCTGGCCCCGATGGCTGCTGCGAACGGTCTTCCTGACGGCCGCCGTGATCTGCGTCGCGATGGGCGCCGCGCTGTTCGTCCGCCGGCCCGCCCTCCGGCTTGCCGCCGTCGTGTCCATCGTCGCCGCCGGAACGCTCGCGACGGCGTGGGTGCTGTCGCAGTGCCCGGTGGTCTCGCTGCGCCGCTCCGGGCCGCTCACCATCCTGGGATGCAGGCGCACCACGGCCCTGCGGCGCACGGAGCCGAGCGTCCGGCCGCTGTACTGGTCGCGGCGGCAGATGGACGCCGACGACATGGTGTATTGTCCCGGCCGCTACGTGACGCTGACGCTCCACCCCGACCAGGTCCGCCTCTTCCGCCGGGCAGTTCCCCCTCCCGCCACGACGACGGCGCCATCCCCTCGCGCACTCCCCAAAGCCCGCTGATGAGTTCCGGCGCAGCCGGAACGAATCGGCGGGAAGCCCCCGAAGTCCCCTTGCTCAACCGCCGCACCTGCCGGCACCGCACGCCCTCTTTGCTTTCGAAACGCCGCGCCAAACAGGATAGAATGGCCCCCCGGCGGCCGTGCTTGCCGCAGCGAGAACGTGTCGGCCCCAGCATGCAGGGGCAAAGCTGCCCACGGAGGAGATCCTCCACCCGGATCGGGCCAACAGACAGATGAGCAGGAAACGGCTACCGGCCACGGCAGCGGCGATCTTCCTTAAGCCGGGCACGTTCGTCGTGGACGACCAGGCGGGCGCTTCGGCGCCCCGATGGCAAACCGTGAAGTAGTCGCTGCGGCGACGTGCCGTCGCCGGCTGAACTGTCTCCCACGTGCCCCAAGATCCCGCACGGCGTATAATTGGCGGTGTCCGGCAGGGCACAGATGAAGGTGAAGGGAAGAGAACCTCACGTACGGGCAAGAACGCTCCTGGGGGACGTCCTGCCGAACGGCGCAGGTGCCCACGAGGCCGCCTGCCACCTCCTCGACGAAATCCAACTGGAGGGCGTGCCCAATGACTGAGCCGACCCCGCCTTCGACACGCCGGGACCTGCTGCTCGTCGCGGCCGCGGTGCTGCTTGCCTTGCCGGGGCACTTGGGCGCCGAGCAGTGGCCGCGGTTCCGCGGCCCGAACGGCGCCGGCCTCAGCGACGCCGACTCCGTGCCCGTCCGGTGGACTCAGAACGACCACAACTGGAAGGTCGAGCTGCCCGGCGCGGGCCACTCCTCGCCCGTCGTGTGGGACGAGAGGATCTTCCTGACGTGCGGCGAGACGAGGACGGCCAGGCGGACGATCCTCTGCCTGTCCGTCTCCGACGGCACGGTGATCTGGCGGCGGGACTACCCCTCCAAGGTCCACCCCATGCACCGTGACAACTGCTACGCTTCCTCGACGCCGGCGCTCGACGCGAACGGCGTCTACGTCACCTGGACTACGCCAAGGGAGGTCGCGCTGCTGGCGCTGGACCACGGCGGGAAGGACAAGTGGCGCCGCGGCCTCGGGGCGTTCGAGAGCATGCACGGCAGCGGGACCTCGCCGATCGTCGTCGGCGATCTCATCGTGCTCGCCAACGACCAGCAGGGCCGGGCCTCCCTGATCGCCGTGGACCGCAGGACGGGAAAGACCCGCTGGCAGCTCCAGCGCCGCAGCGGCCTGACGCCCGCCTCCACGCCGTGCGTCTACCGCGCCAAGGGCGCAGCCGAGCGGCTGATCTTCACCACGACGGCCCACGGCATCACCGCCGTCGATCCGAACACCGGCGAGGTGGATTGGGAGGTGCCCAAGGTCTTCCTCGACCGCTGCGTCGGCTCGCCGGTCTTCGCCGAGGGCGTCGTGATCGGCACCTACGGCTACGGCAGAACGGGGAACCGGCTGGTCGCCGTCCGCCCGGGCTCGAAGGCCGCCGGGATCGAGCCGAAGATCGCCTGGGACCTCAAGAAGTCCGTCCCCCTCGTGCCCACGCCGATCGTCGTCGGCGACCGCGTGTTCTGCTGGAACGACGACGGGACCATCACGTGCCTGAACGTCCGGACCGGCAGGCAGGTCTGGCGCGAGCGCGTGGACGGCAGTTTCTACGGCTCACCGGTTCGCGTGAGGGACCGGCTGTACTGCATCTCCAAGAAGGGCGAGGTCTTCGTCCTGGCCGCGGCCGACAGCTTCAAGCTGCTCGCGCGAATCCCTCTCGGCGAGCAGAGCTTCGCCACCCCGGCCGTCGCCGACGGCGTGATGTACCTCAGAACCTACCGACACCTCATCTCCGTCGGCGGGAAGAAGCAGTGACCGCCGTGCCGGCACGTCACGGCCCCCCGGGCACGGCGGGCTTCATGCGCCGCATCTGGTCGCGGATCATCAGCTTCATCTCGTCGGGGCTGAGCACGCCGTCCTCGTCGGCGTCGTAGACCTCCCGGAGCTTCGTCCAGAAGGCCCGCATCTCCTGGCCGGTGACGCGCCCGTCGCCGTCGGCGTCCAGCTCCTTCCGCAGCTCCTCGCCGCGCTTGCGGAGCGAATCTCCCATGACCCGGCGCTCTTCTTCGGACAGTTGCCCGTCGCCGTCGGTGTCCCACTGGTTCCGCCACGCCGCGGCGAGGTCCTGAAACTCCTTGCGGAAGGCGACCTGGCGCTCCTCGCCGGAGAGCTGCCCGTCGCCGTCTTCGTCGTACTTCCCGATCCAGTCGGCCCGCCACCGGTCGTAGGTCGCCTGCATCTCGGCCTGCGCCTCCTTCATCGCGGCTGCCTCCCTCTCCGAGAGCTCCCCGTCCCCGTCGGCGTCGAAGCTCCCGGCCATCCACCGGCCGCGCATGTCCCGCCACGCCGCCTGCCGCTCATCGCCCTCGAGCCGGCCGTTGCCGTCGGCGTCGTGCCTCTCGAGCATCTCCTCTCGAAGTTGGGCCCACTCCCGGCGCCGCTTCTCGTTTCTCGCCTCGGCCTCGTCCGCGGCGGCGGCTTCCTCCTCGCTCAGCCGCCCGTCGTCGTCCCGGTCGAACCTCCTGAGCCGCCATCGCTCGGCCATCTCATCCTCGAGGACCTTCCTCTCGGCCTCGCCGAGCGTGCCGTCTTTGTCGGCGTCGTACTTCTGGAGCATCTCGCGTCGCCGCTCTTCGGTCCTGGCCCGCCACATTGCGCGGCGCTCGTCGCGCGACAACTGCCCGTCGCCGTCGGCGTCGTGCTTCGCGACGGTCTCGGGGTCCAGGTCCCAGAACCCGCTGCGACGCGCGGTGGCCTTGCCCCGCGGTACCCGCCCGGCCGCCAAGGCCCGGTTGGCCTTGTCGCGCTCCTCGCCGGTCAGCCTGCCGTCCTTGTTTGCGTCGTACTCGGCCAGGACGCGCTCGCGGAGGTTCAGGCGGTAGGCCCTGGCCTCGAACCAGTCGACGGTCTTGTTGGAGTTCTTGTCGAAGGGCAGCATGGCCTCGAACGTGTCGAACTTCCTTACGAACGAATCGGCCTTCCCCCTGCCGGCGGCGAGCTCCTCCTTGGTGAGCTCGTTGTCCGGCCCGGCCGTTGTGAAGAACCGGGTCCGCTCCTTCGCCGGGTTGAACGGGTCCACCGCGTCCTTCAACACCTCCGGCGGCTTGGCAATGGGCTTCGTTGTCGGCTGCGAGGCGGCCGGCGCCGCGGGCTTCGTGGCCGGCCGGTCCGCCGCCGGCGCCATGCCGACCGAAATCATCAGGATCACGCCCACCGCAGCGATGTGTCTTGCGTTCATTGTTTCGACTCCCGGAAACGGCGTTGTTGGGCGCAGGCACCTTTCCTGCCGGACCCGGTCTCCGTGCACGCATTATATAGTATACGCACTCCGAGGAGCCTCGGTTACACGAAATGCAGACAAAGGCCTTGGCCCACAAGATGCCGGCCGGCGCCCGGTTGTCCGGCACGGTCCCGGGAACCCCCCGGCGCCGGGGGCGTCCAACTGTTTGACGTCGAGGTGCCCCCCTGCGACAATGGCGGCAGGGGCGTCGAGGCATCCGGTACGTACGGGCTTCCTGGAAAGAGGGCCAGACCATGAGGAACCAGCCAGTTGTTGCGGTCGTGGCGGGGATCTGTGTGATCACGCTTGCCATCGCGATGCTCATCGGGATGATGACGGCGGCCACGCCGCCCGCCTCCGCGGCCGATGCGCCGCCCGTCGCCATGGTCGCGGCGGCCAAGGACGGCGTCACGCTCGAGCTCCGCCCCCCCGCCGGTACGAGCGGCATGCTCGAGGCGGAGCTTCGCGACGTCAAGGGCGTTCTCCTGGCCAGCGAGGCGCAGAAGAACACCGGCCGGGCCGTTCGCATGAAGCTCGATGCGGAGATCAACCCCGCAGACCCGGCAGGCTACTACGTCCGCTACCGCTTCGGCGCCAAGAGCGCCTACGAGCAGCGCAGCCTGTACCTGATGAGCGAGATCCTGGACACGACGGTGCTCGGGCAGCGCGACTGGATCGCCGGCACCCGCCCGGTCGTCAGGGTGCTCGTGAAGGACCGTTCCCGCAACGAGCCGGTCGCCGGCGCCGACGTGGCGGTCTCGCTGGCCCACGACAACAAGCCGCTGGCGGCGTTCCGCGGCCGCACCAACGCTCGCGGCGAGCTGGCTGCGCCGCTGGACCTGCCCACGGCCCCCGTCCGGGGCGCCGCCCTGACCGTCGAGGTCAGATCGAAGACCGCCGACGACGTCGTCCGCGAGACCGTCCAGATCCGCAAGGCCACCAAGACGCTCCTGACGACCGACAAGCCGCTCTACCAGCCCGGGCAGACCATTCACATCCGCGCCCTGTCGCTCGACCGGCCGGACATGAAGCCGCTCGCCCGCGCGGACGTCACGCTCGAAGTGGAGGACGCCAAGGGCAACAAGGTCTTCAAGCACGCAACGCGGACCGACGCCTACGGCATCTCGCACGCGGACTTCGTCCTCGCCGACGAGCTGAACATGGGCGCGTACCGCGTCCGGGCGATCGTGGCCGGGGCGAAGGAGGAGAGAAGCGTCACCGTCAGCCGCTACGTGCTGCCGAAGTTCAAGCCCCAACTCAAGACGGACCGCCAGTTCTACAAGCCGGGCGACGAGGTCATCGCCGACCTCCAGGCGGACTACTTCTTCGGCAAGCCGGTGGCCAACGCCAAGGTCCAGGTCCGCTGCTGGAAGTTCGACGTCCGCTACGTCGAGTTCCAGAAGATCGACGCGCGGACCGACGCCAAGGGCCACTGCCGCTTCGAGGTGACGCTGCCGAAGCACTTCGTCGGCCAGCCGCTCGAGGCGGGCAAGGCCTCCGCGAGGTTCGACATCGCCGTGACGGACACCGCCGACCACACCGAGAATATCACGCGGAACGTGACGGTGACGGCCTCGCCCATACTCGTGGCGGCCGTGCCGGAGAGCGGCGGGCTCGTCCGCGGCCTCCAGAACCGCATCCACGTCGTCAGCAACCTCGCCGACGCCTCGCCCGTGAGCTGCTCGGTGACGTGGAAGGACCCCCCGGGCGGTGAGCCGATCACGATCCAGACGGATCAGTCCGGCTTCGGGCACTTCACCATCACGCCCGCCGACGACAAGCCGATCACGATGCAGCTCGAGGCCCGCGGCCGCATCGGCGACACCGGCAGCGCAACCATCAAGCTCGAGCCCAAGAAGCAGAGCGGCGACGACCGCGTGCTGCTCCGCACCGAGCGGACGATCCATCGCGTCGGCGAGGAGGTCAAGGCCACCATCTACTGCACCCGCAAGACCGGCCCGGTCTACGTCGACCTGATCAAGGACCGCCAGACGTACCTGACAAAGACGGTGGAGCTGAAGGGCGGCAAGGCCGCGACCAGCATCGGCCTGACGGGCGGCCTGTCGGGCACGCTCCAGCTCAACGCGTACCTGATCGGCGTCAACGGCGTGATCGTCCGCGACCGCCGGCTGATGCTCGTGGACCCGGCCAACGACCTGCGAATCTCCGTCACGAGCGACCAGGACACGTACCTGCCGGGCAAGGCGGCCGCGATGAAGTTCAAGGTCACCAACCAGGCCGGCAAGGGCGTGCCCTCGGCGCTCGGCGTCATGGTCGTCGACGAGGCGGTCTTCGCACTCCAGGAGATGCAGCCGGGGCTGG
Source organism: uncultured Planctomycetaceae bacterium (assembly GCA_964427875.1). Classification (GTDB taxonomy): domain Bacteria; phylum Planctomycetota; class Phycisphaerae; order SM23-33; family SM23-33; genus CAYRVX01. The sequence goes on along the minus strand of CAYRVX010000102.1, from coordinate 5,469 downwards.
AGAAGGTCTACTTCTACCTCGAGAAGGAGATCGCCAAGCCGCGGTACGAGATCCACGGCTACACGCTCGGCGGGATCATGCCGGTCGGGCCGGTGCGCCCGTTGGGTCCGATGCCGATGCCGAGGGCCGCCAAGCGCCGCGACGCGGCCGCACGCGTGCTCCTGGCGTCGGCAAAGGGCGTCGGGAAGTACGCCATCCACGTCAACACCTTCACGCGCGACAACAAGGGCGGCATCCTCAAGCGGAAGCTCCAGCAGGTGCTGGCCCCCCGTATGAACACGATCACGCAGGCGATGCTCAAGTTCTCCCAGGCCCATCGCGACCCCAAGAAGCGCCGCAAGGAGCCGCTCGACCTGGCCACGCTGGTGGCCGAAGGCCTCCTGAAGCCCGCCGACACGGTGGACCCCTGGGGCCACGCGATGAAGATCGCCGGGCGCTGGCAGCCGACAGCCCAGTTCTTCCGCGACTTCAAGCTCACCTCGCCGGGCATCGACGGCCAGTGGGGCAGCGACGATGACGTGACGGCGGACTGGCAGATGGCGCGGCCGGCCAATGGGTTATTTGGCGGCGGGCGCTTGCGCTTGATGGCCCAGGGCGGGGTCGCGCGGAGGTTCAACATGCTCGAGGGGAACGCAGCGCTGGCGCCGATGGCCAAGGGCGCAGTGCGGAAGACCGCCGCCGCCAGGCCGGGCGGGGGCGCCGAGCCGCCCCGCATCCGCCGCCACTTCCCCGAGACGCTGTACTTCAACCCAGCCGTCATTACCGACCCCCGCGGGCTGGCGAGCCTGGAGATCCCCCTGGCCGACTCGATCACCACCTGGCGGCTGACGTGCATGGGCTCCGCCGCCGGCGGCGAGCTCGGCTCGACCACGTCGGGCATCCGCGTCTTCCAGGACTTCTTCGTGGACGTCGACTTCCCCGTCTCGCTGACGCAGAACGACGAGGTCCACGTGCCCGTCGTCGTCTACAACTACCTCAAGAGCGACCAAGCCGTCCGCCTGAAGGTCAAGCCGGAAGACTGGTTCGAGCTGAAGGCTGACGAGGAGATCACGCTCAAGCTCGCAGCGTCCGAGGTCCGGAGCGTGCACTTCCCCATCGTCGCCCGGCGGGTCGGCATGCAGACATTCACGGTGTTCGGCTACGGCGCGAAGAAGTCCGACGCCGTCGCCCGGACGGTCGAGATCGCGCCGGACGGCAAGGAGTTCGTCGTCTCGCACAGCGGGCGGCTCAAGGGCGGCATCCGACACGACGTCACCATCCCCAAGGGCGCCATCGAGGGCGCCAGCACGATCTTCGTGAAGGTCTACCCCGGCACGCTCTCCCAGGTCGTCGAGGGGCTGGACAAGATGCTCCGCATGCCCTTCGGCTGCTTCGAGCAGACGTCCTCCGTGACGTACCCCAACGTCCTCGTAATGGACTACATGAAGACGACCGGCAAGATCACGCCGGAGGTTCAGATGAAGGCCCAGGGCTTCATCAACGCCGGCTATCAGCGGCTGCTCTCGTTCGAGGTCGCCGGCGGCGGCTTCGAGTGGTTCGGCCGGGCGCCCGCGCACCGCATCCTCACCGCCTTCGGGCTGATGGAGTTCCACGACATGTCCAAGGTCCACGAGGTGGACCCGGCCATCATCGCCCGCACGCAGCAGTGGCTCGCCAGGTGCCAGGAGGCCGACGGGGCCTACAAGCCCTCCAAGGGCGGCATCCGCGAGGGCGCGATCAACAAGTTCACCGACGACGTCTTCCGCAACACCGCCTACATCACCTGGGCGCTGGCGTCCTCGGGCTATCGGGGCGGGCAGGTCGCAAAGGGCCTGGGGTATCTGCGCAAGCATCTCGACGACATGAAGGACACCTACACGATCGCGCTGACGGCCAACACGTTCGCCGCGGTCGAGCCGAAGTCCAAGACCGCCGCCGCCGTGCTCCAGGTGCTCTTCGACAAGCGCACCGAGGAGGACGACCTGATCTACTGGAAGGCCACCTCCCAGACGCCGACGCACGGGCGCGGCAACGTCGCCGACATCGAGGTCACCGCACTGGCCGTCCAGGCCATGGTCCGCGCCGAGTGGAAGCTCTCCGAGGCCAGCAGGGCCGTCACGTACCTGACCAAGAAGAAGGACAGCTACGGCACCTGGCACTCGACCCAGGCGACCATCCAGTCCCTGCGGGCGATGCTCATGGCCGAGCGCGGCGCGACCATCAAGGCCGACGCCACCATCGACGTGGCCCTCAACGGCGAGAGCTTCCAGAAGCTCCGCATCGACGAGCACAACTCCGACGTCCTGCGGCTGGTCGACCTCAAGCAGCAGACCCGCACCGGCGACAACGAGGTCGGCCTGACCTTCGCCGGCAAGGGGCAGATGATGTACCAGGTGGTCGGGCGCTACTGGCTGCCGCGGCCAAAGGGCCCGCGGCCGGAGATCGTCGAGCCCATGACCATCACCGTCGATTACGACCGGACGAAGCTGGAGGCCTCCGACGTCATCGCCGTGAAGGCGACGGTGACGAACAACCGGCCCGGGACGGCGAAGATGGTCATCGTCGATCTCGGCCTACCGCCGGGGTTCACGCTGATGGCCGACAAGCTGGACAAGCTCGTCAAGAGCAAGGCGATCGAGAAGTACAGCACGACCGGCCGGCAGATCATCGTCTACCTCCGCGAGGTGACGGCCGAGAAGCCCGTGAAGATCTCCTACGAGCTGCTGGCCAAGTATCCGCTGAAGGCCAAGACGCCGAAGTCGGTCGTGTACGAGTACTACAATCCGCAGATCCGCTCGGAGGCCCCTCCCGTCCAGCTCGCCGTCGCCAAGAAGGGCGCGGCGAAGTAACCCCCCCCGAACCGCTGGGCGGCGCCTATCGGCCGACCGCTCGCAGGCGGGCCGATCTGCGCCTGCGGAGCAGCAGCAGGCAGGCGCCGACGGCCAGCAGGCTCAGCGTCATCGGCTCGGGCACCGCCGCCGACCCGCCGACCTCGAGGACGACGTCCTGGTAGTCCCGGTCGCCCAGGCAGGGAAGGTCCTCCCAGGCGATCACGAGCTTTCCGGCGTCCGGGCCGCCGGTGATCCGGAACGTCCGCATGTGGTCCATGCCGTCGCAGTTGTCGCCGTCCCGGCTGCTCCACAGCGGCGCGCCGCTGGGGTCGTCGGCCCAGCGGAAGACCTCGCCCGTCTGGCCCGCCGAGAGAAGCGCCCGAGGCCGGCCGTCCAGGTAGCCGTCCTGCCAGACCCGGAACAGCGGCTGATACTCGCCGGCCTCCTCGCCCGGCAGGTAGCCGATCCTCTGGCAGTACCCCGACCATGCGCCGACGGCCTCTATGGTCACCACATCGTCGTTGTACCAGAGCTGATCCTGGTCGCCGTCGATCTCGGTCAGGTTGGCCAGACCATAGAGGTTGTCCAGCACGCCGCCCGGATCCATCAGCATGGGCTCAGCCTGGGCCACTGCCCCCGTGAAGAGAATGAGTACCGCCAACGAAGTGATCGCCTGTCTGTTCATCTCCGGTCTCCTTGGACCTGGAGGGGTAGCCTCTCCTCATCGCCCGGCACGCCTCGCCCGCCGGGCGTGGCCCGCGCCCCTCCTGCGCAGGCCGTATCGCCGTCACCTGGACCGTACGATTCACAATCGCGGGAGGCAAAGCCCAGGCGCAGAAAGCGCGGAGATGGCCCCCGAAACGTTCCCAGACGCCCCCGGAGCAGCCAATAAACCTGGGGACGCTAACCGGGTTTCCAGCAGAAACATGGTTAGCGTCCCCAGGTTTACGCAGGCGCAGAAAGCGCGGAGATGGCCCCCGAAACGTTCCCAAACGCCCCCGGAGCAGCCAATAAACCTGGGGACGCTAACCGGGTTTCCAGCAGAAACATGGTTAGCGTCCCCAGGTTTACGGGTATGCTCTCCTCGGATTCGCGAGTCGCGCTAGCTGGCGCGGTGTCCCTTGAAACCGAGGTCCGGATCCAGGACCTTGCCGGGGCGCACGGGCTTGTGCGCTTCGGCTGCGAAGGCGGCCAGGCGCTCGACGACCTTCGGATGTCGCTGGGCGACGTCCTGTTTCTCCTCGATGTCCGTGCGGAGGTCGTACAGCTCGAAGGCCTTTGACCCCCTCGGCCTGATCGCCTTCCAGTGGCCCATGCGGACGGCCTTGGAGCGGCCATCTTCCCAGTAGAGGTACTCGTGCTGTCTCTGCTTCCGCCCGGCGGCGCGCTCGCCGAGCAGCGTGGGCACGATCGAGATCCCGTCGATGCTCGCCGGCGGCTCGACGCCGGCCAGCTCCGCCAGCGTGGGCATGACGTCCGGGAAGTACCACAGGTGGTCACTGACGGCGGGCGCCTTGATGCGCCCCGGCCAGCGAACGATCATCGGAATCCGCAGCCCGCCCTCGTAGAAGTTCCCCTTGCCGCCGCGAAACCGCCTGCCCGTCCGCGGGTCCAGGTTGGGCGCAAAGAAGCCGTGCGGGTGCCTGGCGTTCCTGAAGTACGGCTGGCCGCCGTTGTCGCCGCAGACGAACACGATGGTCCTCTCGTCGATCTTCAGCTCCTTGAGCAGGCTGAGGATCTCGCCGATCTGGCGGTCGACCATCTCGATCATCGCGGCGTAGATCTGGGCATCGTGCGTGCCGCGCTGGTTCGTCGCGTCCCACTTCCGGTCCTTGTACTTCTGCCAGGCCGGCTCGTCGGCGGGGATGCCCCACAGCCCGTGCGGGGGCGTCCAGGGGAGGTACGCGAAGAACGGCCGGTCCTTGTTCCGCCGAATGAATCCGATCGACTCGCGGTAGATCAGCTCGTGCGAGAACGTCTCGCCCTTGTGGTAGTCCCCGGTGTTGCCCTTCAGGGGCACCTTCTCGCTGTTGCGGAGCAGGTAGTTGGGATAGTACGTGTGGGCGTGGACCTGGTGGTAGTAGCCGAAGAAGACGTCGAAGCCGTGCTTCTCCGGCACGCCGGTGGTGCCGCGGTCGCCCAGGCCCCACTTGCCGAACCCACCCGTGGCGTAGCCGGCCTTCTTGAGGACCTCCGCGACGGTCACGTCGTCGGCCCGCAGCGGCACCCGCCCGCCGTTGCTGCGGACGGTGGTGTGGCCGGTGTGCTGGCCGGTCATGAGCGTGCTGCGAGTCGGCGCACAGACGCACCCGCCGGCCAGCGCCTGCGTGAACCGCACGCCCTCGGAGGCCATCCTGTCGATATTGGGCGTGCGCAGAATCGGGTGCCCCATCAGCGACATCTCGTAGTAGCCCCACTCGTCGAGCATGATGTAGATGATGTTGGGCTTCTTGCCCTGAGCCCGGTCGAAGGGCATCCTGTCTTCCGCGGCCCCGGCGTAGCGAGACAGCCACGGCATCGCCGCCGCCGAGCCCGCCGAGCCCAGGCACTTGAGAAACGTCCGCCTTCTCATAGGCACGCCTCCTCTCCGGCCGCGTCACTCCGCCCGCTTGCGCTTCTTTGCCTTCTCGGCCTCGATCCTGTTGAAGGCGTCGATCAC
>CAYRVX010000101.1:0-24970 GCA_964427875.1 uncultured Planctomycetaceae bacterium | reverse complement strand
TCCCTTCGTCCTGTCAGACCAGGATTTCCCGACCGCAACCGTCATTCGTCATTCCTGGGATCGACTGCTTGAGTTATTCCTGCGCGATTGGTTAGCGTTTTGGGGGCGCGGGCGGTATAGCCCCCCAACGGGGCATATGTCGGTAGCCTCGGGCGCGAGCCCGTGGTATGCAGGCCGTTATCAGCGGAGCCCCCGCACGGGGGCGTTTGCGGCCTTCACTCGCCCCCGTGCGGGGGCTCTCTATTATGGCAACTCCAGCTCCACGGGCTCGCGCCCGAGGCTACCGGCAATCGGGCCTACGGCCCTCCAGAAGCGACTGTTTCCCCAAAACGCTTATGCTCCCGGAACCCGGACGCCGCCGTGCGTGGGGGCTCTACTGCCCTATCACCGACCGCACGGCGACCTCGTTGACGGGCTGGACGATGCCGCGGTCGGTGACGATGGCCGTGATCAGCTCGGCCGGGGTCACGTCGAAGGCCGGCGAGTAGGTCTTCACGCCGGCCGGGGCGGTGCGGCGGCCGAAGCCCTCGGTGATCTCCTCGCCTCCGCGCTGCTCGATCGGGATCTCCTCGCCGCTCTCCAGGCTCCGATCGAACGTGCTGTACGGCGCGGCGACGTAGAAGGGGATGTCGTGCCACCGCGCGAGGACGGCCAGGCCGTACGTGCCGATCTTGTTGGCCACGTCGCCGTTGGCGGCGATCCGGTCGGCGCCGGTGATGACAATCTGCACGCGGGCCTCCCTCATGACCTGGGCCGCCATGTTGTCGGTGATGACCACGGCGTCGATGCCGGCCTGCATGAGCTCCCAGGCGGTCAGGCGGCTGCCCTGAAGCAGCGGGCGGGTCTCGTCGCAGTAGACGGTGAATCTGTGCCCGTCCGCGTGGGCGACGTACATTCCGGCGGTGGCCGTGCCGATGCCGGCCGTGGCCAGCGCGCCGGCGTTGCAGTGCGTCAGCACGCCCGAGCAGCGGCCGACCAGCTCGGCCGCGTGGCGCCCGATCTCCCCACAGAGCCGCACATCCTCCGCGTGGATCGCGCGGGCCTCCTCGAGCATGGCGGCGCGAACGGCTTGCGGGCCCTCGCCGCCCGCCGATCGGGCCCGCCCGGCCACACGATCGACGGCCCAGGCCAGGTTCACCGCCGTCGGGCGGGAGGACTTCAGGTACTCCGCCGCGGCCTGGACGCCGCCGAGCAGTTCCTCGCCGTCGCCGACGGACCCGGCCGCGAGCACCATGCCGTAGCCCGCGGCCACGCCGATCGCCGGCGCCCCCCGAACGACGAGTCGCCGGATCGCGTCCCAGACGGCCTCCGCGTCGCGGCAGTCCACAAACGCCGTTTCCGTGGGCAGTTTCGTCTGGTCGAGCAGGCGCAGGTGGCCGCCGGCGGCGTCGGAGAGCCATTGGATGACCTTTACCGGCGGCAGGATTCCCGCGGGATCGTCCGTCATGCCGAACAACCTAGCAGAACGCCACCGGCCCGACAAGTGCCCGGCGGAAACGGAACCGCCAAAAGAGGATGTGCAAACGAAGCTCATATTGGTGGGAGAACTAGCCGATACAAACGTATACTAAGAACACCGGGGCGGAGCTTCTGACGGGGCTGATGTCCCGGTGGGTCAGGTGCAGCCGGGCTTGTCATCAGAGAATCCGCGGAAGGAACCGAGGATGCTGGTGCTTTCAAGACAACGCGACGAAACGATCATGATCGGCGACGATATCGAGATCACCGTGGTCGATATCCGCGGCGAGAAGGTCAGGCTCGGAATCAACGCCCCAGCGCACGTCCCCGTTCACCGGAAGGAAGTCTACGACGCCATCAAGCGCGAGAAAGAGGCCCAGAGGGCCGAGGGGGACGAACAACCGGGCAAAGTCGAGTCGCTGGCCAACAGACGACGCCACAAGCAGACCGATCCCTGATCTCAGAGAGCCACCGCCGGCTCGGCGCAGCAGGCCGCTCGTCCCACGGTCGATGCCTCCTCCAGCGCCGGTATGTTCAGCACCTGCTCCAGCGCCTCGACACAGGCCGGGTCGTACCCCGCCGGGCAGCACCGCCGCAGTTCCCGCATCGCAGAAAGGGGACTCATCGCCGGGCGATGGGGCCTGTCGTGCGTCATCGCGTCATAGGCGTCGGCGATGCCCAGGATCCGCCCTCCCAGGGGGATCTCGTCCCCCGAGAGACCCGCCGGATACCCCGTGCCGTTCATCCGCTCGTGATGCGATCTAATCGCCGGCAGGATCTCGGCGAGCATCAGCAGGGGCTTGAGCACCTCGTAGGAGACCTCACTGTGCCTCCTGACGGATCGGAGATCCTCGGCCCCGAACTGCCGCTTGCCCGCCGCGCGGGCCTCGGGGATGGCCAGCAGGCCGATATCGTGCAACTGACCGGCCAGTTGGAGCATGGCGCAGGTCTTCTCCGGCAGGTGCATCTGGCGAGCGATTCGGCCGGCCAGATCACCCACGCTCTCACTGTGGCCGCGCCAATGTCTGTCACGTCCCTCGATATACGCGATGATCCTTCGGAGGACCTCGACGTAGTGGCGTTCGGCCTCGGCTGCGGCCCGCCGGGCATTTCGGGACTGTCCCTTGAGGTCCATCACGGCCCGGCGGACCTGGAAGACCGTGGTGGCGGCAATAACGGCGATCAGGAGGCCCAAACCGAGAGCCGAACCGTCCCAGCCCACGAGTGCCATAACGCAAGCCACTATCGCTATGGCGATTACGTAGATGCAGACGGGTCGGACCACCTCGTACGCTTCTGAGCCGAGCCTGATGCGCTTCGCCACCTGGGACTGTCCTCCGGTCGGGGAGTCCGCCCGATCCCTCTCTGAGAGCGTACGATACCGCTTGGGGGCGTGCGAACGATCCCGGCGAAAACCCAGCTCACCCGGAGACAACGCGCCTCCCAAGCCGCTGGTCCTATTACAGACAATGGAAAAGACTCCCGTCCCCTTTTTCGCGAAAGCCCCGCTCCCCTGCCGTCCGATGACACAAGTGGGAAGGCCGCCTGCGATGCCCAAGCGAAGGCCCATCCTGATCGGTTGTCCGCAATACCGCCTACTCGTCCGAGGGACGTGCGAGTGCGACGAGCGGGGCGACTTCCGCCGGACCGAGGACGGTCAGTTCCCCCTCCAGAGCATTCGCTGCGGGCACTACGAGGGCCGCTGCACGCAGACGTTGTGCGCGCTGCACCGCTACAACCGCGCCGGTGCGGGCTCGTGGTACCCCACCGGCGTGTGGGCCATGCGAGACGTCCGCGGCGGCCTGCGGCGCCCCGGGAGCCCGATCCCCGCCACCGGGGGCGGCTGGTATGCCTGAAGCGCCGCTCCCGCGGTGGCGGCAGTGAAGCGCATGAAGCCGGCCGTCGCGCGAAGGCAACGGCCGGCGGGCACGTCCCGGATGTGTGGCGGCTGGGATTAGTAACCGTCAACGAATAAACTAAGCAGATGTCCAATGACGAATGCCAAATGACGAATGACGAACGCCGGCAATAGCTGCGTTCTCGGAGCGAATCGGCCTCCTTTTATTCGGCATTCGGCATTTTTCATTCGTCATTCAGAGCTCCAATTGCTGAACTTGTTTCCTGACGCTTCCTTACTTCGGGCCCTTGGCCTGGAGGATCAGGTCCTTGACCATCTCGCTGGGCAGGCTCAGGGCCCCCAGGATCCGGGCGGCGAGGTCTCGCACGGGCCCGGCGCCCTTGGCCACGATGTCGACGACGCCCTGGGCCTGCTCGTCGGAGAGGGAGTTCCCGAACCGGCGAACGGACTCGCCGAGGGCGGTGAACGCCTGGAGGCGGATCTTCTCATCCGCCGCGGAGTTCAGGGCAAGGCCGGCGATGGCCCGCTGGGCCCGCGGCCCGGGCATGGTGGCCAGCGCCTGCGCGGCCGCCACCTTCACCTCCGGCCTGGGATCCTCCAGGGCCGCCACGAGCGTCGCCCGGCAGCGGGAGATATCGTATACGGTCGTCCCCGTCAGGCCGAGTCGCCGAACGGCCTCGGCGGCGCGAACGGCCCACTTGGTGGCCTGCTGGGGCGTCAGCGGGATGCCGGCGCTGGCCTTGACGACGTCGTTGACCGCCTGGCTGACATCTTCGCCTGGCGCCGTGGCGCCGATGAGGCGGACGCGGGAATCGCTCCTGGCCAGGAGCTGGAACCGCGAGGTCTGAGCGGCGATCACGATGGGAAGCGTCGCGAGGAGCGGATCTCGCCGGATCAGGCCCGCGCCGACCATCGGGTCGGGGTCGGAAGCCAGGATGGCCACGTCCACCCCGCCGGCGGCCCGCGCCGCCGTCAGGCCCTTGGCCGGATCGGCCTCGTCGATCACCTCATAGCCGAGGCCGCGGGCAGCGTCCTTCAGCACGTTCCGCCGCTCCTGATTTGCCGCAACGACCAGGGCGCTCTTCTTCCCCATTTGCCGAATCGCGCCGGCGAGGATGGGCATCACCAGCTCGTGACCGGTGAACCGCTTCCTGGGCAGCGCCCCGGCCAGCGACAGGGCGGCCCAGTATCGCACGACGGGATTCGAGCTGCTCAGCGCCTGGACCAGCGGCTGGGCGCCCCCGGCCACGGGCTTGACCAGGCTCTCGGCGCCGGCGGTCTCTCCCAGGGCCTCGATGGCCAGAACGGTGACCGCCCAGTCCTTGTCGCGGAGCGTCCTGGCGAGGATGTCCTGCTGGTACTTGGCCCCGGCGGCCAGCACGTAGAACTGCGCGGGCGGCTCGGCCGGCGTGCGGGTCGGGTCGGCCGCGCCGCCCGGCAGGTCCACCTGCCTCTTGAGGTTCGCCGCCAGCCACAGCGAGACCGCCGGATAGAACTTCGGGTCGTGTTTCAGCACCAGGCGGGCCATCCGCATCGCGTAGAGGTCGCAGAAGATCTGGCGAGGCACCGGCTTGAACGTCAGGCCTGCGAGGTCCTCATCCCAGTACCACACGTTGGCCGTGGCGCTTCGCACGTCGGGCACGAGCGACTCGGCGCGGTAGTAGAACTTCAGCGCCAGCTCGTAGTAGAGCTGGGCGATGGGCCTGTCGAGGACCTTGGCGTCGCCGCCGGCGCAGGAGACCAGGGCGGCCCGAACGATCCGGCGCGTCTGCGGCTGGAGGTCCTCACGCCGGTAGAGCTCCATGAGCTTGGGCACGGCGTGGGGATACTCGATCCGCCCCAGCGTGTTGGCGATGATCTGCCTGAGCTGCGGATCTTCGGCCCTCGCAGCGGACATCAAGGGCAGGACCACCTCCTTGCCGAGCTTGGGCAGCACGATCATGATCTTCTCGCGCAGGGCGTTGGTGATCTGCGGGTCCTCCAGCTTGCGGAGCAGTTGGGGGACGGCGTATTCGCCGCTGATCACCAGGCGGTCGCGGCCCCGGATGTAGGCTCGCTGCGTGCCGCCCAGCAGCTCGATGGCCTTCTTGATCTGCGCGGGGTCGCTCCGCTCGGTCTTGTAGCCCTGCTCGATGATGCTCAGCAGCTTGGTGGTGATGTCCTTCATGCCCTTGAGCCCGTGCCCGCGTGCGAGCGTCGCCAGCGACCCCGGCGTGCGGACCGACAGGTAGTACACCTCGCTGGGCTTGGCGCCGAACGCGAGCAGGGCCTGGCCGAAGCTCGTCGCCGCCTCGTCCTGGCCGATCCGGACATAGTGGATCAGGTTCTCCCAGAGCTCCGTGAGCTTCGCCGCCCGGGCACCCTCGGCCGTCGGCGCCGCGGCGCCCTGGACAAGGACGACCGGTGCAGCCATCCACACGGCCAGCACCGCCGACGCCGCTACCAGCAATCGCTTCTTCCGCTGCGTTACCATGACGTCTCCCACATTCCTTTATGCCAGAAAGGTCGCCGCGCACCGCTCCTCACGCGGAGGCCGCCGCACCTGCGGACTCGCCGTATCCCGCGGGTCACGCGCATTCCTGCCGCCTCCAGCCGACATTTCGGCTGTGATTATAGGAGGCGCGAGGCCAGTGTCAACAAAATAGGAAAATACGCGCATGACGCCTGGCGCGAGGTGGCCCCCGAACCAACCGCGTTAACCCGCAACCTCCCGGGCCGTCAGGCCGGGGCCACCTCGGCCGGGTACTTGGGGGGGCGGCCTTCCAGGACGGCGACGACGTCGTGGACGACGTCGGACATCCGCTGGACGGCCTCGGGGACGCGGGCGGCGACGTGGGGGGTGAGGATGACGTTCTCCAGACCGAACAGCGGATAGTCCGCCGGCGGGGGCTCGGGATGGTGACAGTCGATCGCCGCGGCCGACAGCCGCCCGCCGGCTAGGGCGTCGGCGAGGTCGGCGGCCACCACGCACTCGCCGCGGGCGGAGTTGATGAGCTGCGCGCCGGCCTTGAACCGCGACAGGGCCCGGGCGTCGATCAGGCCGCGAGTCAGGTCGGTCAGCGGCACGTGGAGCGTCACGACGTCGCTTCCGGCGTAGAGGGCCGGCTTGTCCACGGCCTCGGCGGGGTAGTCCAGCTCGATGTCGATGATGTCGTTGTAGAGCACCGTCATGCCCAGGGCGACGGCGGCCCGTCCGACGCGGCTGCCGATCCGCCCGCAGCCGACGATGCCCAGCGTCGCGCCGGAGAGGAATCGCCCGAAGGTCTGCTGGCGCGCGGCGTGGAAGTCCTGCGGGCTCAGGTAGCCGTTGATCGGCCAGAAGCGGCGGTTCATCTCCAGGATCATGCGGACGGTGTAGTCCACCACGGCGAGGGTGTTGGCCTCGGGCGTGTGGACGACCGCGACGCCCCGGGCGCGGCAGGCGGGCACGTCGATGTTGTCCAGCGCGACGCCGGCCCGCCCGACGACCTTCAGCCGGGGCGCGGCGGCCAGCAGCGACTCGTCGACGCGGGTGTAGGTGCGCACGACCAGGGCGTCGGCGTCGGCGGCGGCGTCGCAGGCCGTCTCGGCGGTCGCCCGGCGCAGCTCGCCGTGGCGGGAGAGGTACTCCAGGGCGCTTTTCTCAAGGGGCTCGGTAACGAGGATAACGGGTGGCTTGGCGTGGTTCATTTTCGGGACTCCCGGCCGCCGCGGGCGCGCCGCGGGCGTGCGGATCAGTCCCGAATCCTACGGTTGCGGCGGCGGGGGTTCAAGCGGCTGCGAAGGCGGGTCCAGAACCCCGTGACGCCGAGCCGCCTGGAGAGGCGCCGAACGTCCTCGTCGTCGGGGGCGATCATCAGCGCCCGGGCGGCGTACCGGCGGGCGCGGGGAAGTTGGCCCTTCTGAAGGTGCGCCAGGGCGAGGTTGTACAGCGCCAGCGGATACTCCGGCTTGAGCTTCAGCGCCTTGCGGCAGTGCCGGATTCCGTCCTCAATCCTGTCCATCCTGAAGAAGCTCACGGCCAGGTTGTGCTGGGCATAGGGGTCCTGGGGGGCCAGGCTGACCAGCCGGCGGAGCACGCCGTTGGCGTGGCGTGTCAGATGCGCCTCGAGGAGGAGCTGGCCAAGCTCCTGGAGCGTGGCCGGGTCGTCGCCGCAGCGCCGGAGCTCCTCGAGCAGGTGTTTGGCGGCCTGCTGCACGCGGCCGCTGCGGATCAGCGCCTGGGCGAGCTTGGCATGGATGCCGGGGAAGTCCTCGTCGGCCTGAAGGACCTTGCGGAAATGCTCCTCGGCAACGGCCGGCTGGCCTCGCCGGACCGCCAGCTCTCCCAGACAGAAGTGGGCCGAAGGGTGTCCGGGAACCAGTTCCAGCGCGCGAAGGTATTTCTCCTCGGCCTGGTCCCATCGTCCCATCTCGCCGAGCAATTCCCCGTAATCGACGATCACGTCGGCGTCGGCGGGGTCCAGGCGGAGCTCGGCCTCGTAGTGCCCGCGGGCCTGGGCCAGTTGGCCTTTGGCCCAGTAGGCCTCGGCTATCCGGACGTTGGCGTGGGGATGCCCGGCGTCCAGCTCGAGCGTTTTCCGCCAGCAGTAGACGGCCCGGTCGTACAGCCCGCGGGCGTAGAGGCTGTTGCCGACGTTGTAGTAACACAGCGGGCAGTCTTTCTTCAGTTGCTGGGCCAGGTAGAACATCACCTCGGCCTCGTCGTGCTGGCCCATCTCGGCGTAGGTCACGATCCGGTTGCAGTAGGCCGGCTCGTACGACGCGTCCAACTGCTCGATCTGCTCGAAGCACTCCAGCGCCTCGGCGTATCGGCCGAGGCGCGTGAGGTTCACGCCCAGGCAGTTGAGCGTCTCGATGTCGTTGGGCAGCAGCTCCAGCGCCGCGCGGTAGGCCTTGCAGGCACGCTCGAACTCCCCCAGGGCCTCCAGCGTCAGGGCGAGGTTGAAGTGCCACGCGGCGTTGTAGGGATTGATCGTGATGGCGACCTGGAGCTCGGCGGCCGCCTCAGCCCAGCGCCCCTGCTCATAGAGATCGTGCGCGCGATCGACGCGGTTCTCCGCGTCCATCCATTCGTTCATTGGCTCACTGTCTCTTCGCAGCAAAGCCGATGCCTCACACCCCGGCACACATGACGTGTTTCCCTCAACGCCGGGCTTCCTTGACTTGCCTTGCGCCGTCCCGCCAATGCCATTTGTTATTGTAGCGTATCGCGACGGCTTCCACAAGACACAAAACGCGCCGAGGCGCATGGAGGTTTCGAGGGAATCCCCGGCTCCCGAGGGCGGCAGGGGCGTTTCCCGCATGCTCCCGGGAAACACCGCGCCGCCCGCGGCTTGTCAAAGCCGCCGCGGGCGGGTACCGTATTGGCGTGAAGCACACGTACGACATCGCGGTCCTGGGCGCCACGCCGGCCGGACTGGCGGCCGCACATTACCTCGCCGGCAAACACTGCGACGTGGTGGTGATCAACGCGCCGCAGCAGCCTACGGAGTGCCCGCTGGCCGACTGGCTTCCCCGCACCTTTTTCCGGATTCGCTCCCTGCCGCGGGAGCTGCGGCGGCAGTCCAAGTCCGAGCAGTTCGCTCGTGTGTGCTACCACAACACGGCCCTGGACAGGGAAGTCCAGTATCGGGCCCGGACGGCGGCGGGGCACTTCGTGCAGGTGTCGGCCTTGACAAAGGCCTTCCGCGCGGCCGCGAGAAATGCCGGCGCCAAGGTCAGCTCGACCGCCACGTCTCCGGCCGTGCACCTGGAAGAGGACCACGTGGAGCTGTTCGCCAGCCGGCGGATTCGGGCCCGGCTGCTCCTGATCGCCCAGAACCGACCGAACGACGTTCTCAGCGAGCTGGCGATGCCGCTGCGGTCGGTGCCGGGCCGGCCGCTGCTGGTGGCGGGACTGGACGTGCCTCTTTCCGGCCGCGGGGCGGCCGGGAAGGCCCTGGCGGGCGCCCTGCACGTGGTGGAGCTCCGCGAACGGACGGAGCTGGGGATGTTCTTCACTGCCGGGAGCGTGCTGCACCTTCGGGTGATCTCGAGTTCGGTCGCGTCGGGGACGCGTGCGGCGGAGTTGTCGGACATGCTCACGCGTCTCCAGCAGGCGCGTATCCTTCCGGCGGACCTGCCCGTGGGGCGGGCGAGGGGCGCCGTGTGGTCTCCCCCGGCGGGGGTGGCGCTGGACCTGGAGACGCACGTGGCCAAGCGATGTCTGCTGACCGGCACGGCCGGCGGGTTCGTGGAGAGCATTACCGGCCAGTCGTTGGCGCCGTCGGTCCGGTCGGCCCTGCTGGCCGCCGACGCAGCCATCAGCGCGCTGAAGAGCGACGAGCCCCAGGGAACGCTGATGAAATACAAGACGTCCTGGCGGCGGTCGCTGGCGGACTATCTGCGCCCCCCCAACACGTCCCTGCACATGCTCCTGCCGCTGCTCTTCGTGAACCAGCGGATCGTCTCCAAGTTCACCCGCGCGCTGCTGTACGGGGAGAACATCTGATCGCAGCGCCCGGGCGCGCCGCCCCCGGGGCGGGCCGCGGCCGCCGGCACGATTCGTTTGCCACGGCGGCCCTGGCGGCTTAGAATGGCACAGCGTGATCCCCGTGCCGTGTGGAGGTCCTACAATGGACGTGGCCATGGAGCTGTCGCGAATACTGATCACCGAGTTCGGTGATCAGCAGGTGATCTTCCTGAGGGAGAAGGACGGCGAGCGGAGCTTTCCGATCCTCATCGGCACGGCCGAGGCCCTGGCCATCGATCGCCGGCTCAAGGGCGTCCAGACCCCCCGTCCCATGACGCACGAGCTGCTGGCGAACGTCATCGACGCAATGGGCGGGCACATCGATCACATCGTCATCAACGACATCCGGGACCACACGTTCATCGCCACGCTGCACATTCGCCGCGGGACGGAGATGGTCTCGGTGGACTCCAGGCCTTCGGACGCGATCGCCCTTGGCGTGGCCTTTGAGACGCCGATCTACGTGGCCGACCACGTCCTGACGAACGTCCTGAGCGACGGCGGGACGGCCGAGGATCGGATCGAGCTGCTGCGAAAGCGCCTGGAGATGCTTCGTCAGCACATCGCCGAGATCACCCGCCGGCTGAACGACGCCGACTTCGTGAAGCAGGCGCCGGAGCCCGTTCTCGAAGAATACAAACGGCAGTTGGCCGAAATGAAGAGCGAGTACGAGGCGATTGACCGCGTGCTGAAGAAGCTGGGGTAGTCAGCGGTCGAACCTGAAACAACGGATTCCCGCTCCCTGCCGGTCGCGGCTCGTTGGCTGCCCTCGAAGGATGTCTGACAAGACGCCGGCGGCTGGGCCTACTTGAAGGAGAACCTGCCCAGCGAGATCGCAATCCCCCGCGGGTCGTAGTAGTGGGCGCAGAACGCGTCGTCCGCGAGGCTGGTCAGGACCAGCCCGTAGGCATTGTCGCGGCCGGCGATCTGGAGCTCCTCGCTCGTCGGCCCGGCGCGATCGGCGTTGTCCGCCTTCTCGAAGTGGGTGCGGAAGCGGCACAGGGCGTTGCGTGCGGCGCGGAGCCTGTCTCGCTCGTACGCGGGGGGATAGAGCTTGGCCTCGGCCTGGCCTGCCACGTAGAAGACGACGCCGCACTGGGCGCTTTGCGGATCGGCCTGGTTGCGTCTGGCGACCTCGGCCAGCGCCGCGCGGACCCGCGGGCGGCGCAGCATCTCGTCCAGCAACAGCAGGTTCCAGAGGTTGGCCATTGTCAGGCTGTCCACGTGCTTGCTGAACCGGTCGCTGTAATCGTACCGTCCGACCGGCCGGGCCACCGCCCTGCGGACGTGCTGCCGCTTGATCAGGCTGCGGACCAGTTGCAGGATCAACTCCGTCCGTTGGTAGTTCTTGCGCAGGGGATCGCGCGCGAGGCGGCTGAGAAGGTGGAAGTCCCTCACGTCGAACCGGTAGCCGTAGTTCCGCCGCCAGTTGTCGGCCAGGCGCGCCGCGTCGTCGAAACCCGACGGGTCCCTGGCATAGAGCCAGACGCAGTTCAGCATCGTGGGGCCCGTGGTCGGGAGGAAGTCGAACTTCTCGAGGAAGAACTGCATGGCGGCCACCGCGTCCGTCTCCGCCGGCAGCGCGGCGACGGCACGCGCGATCTCGTCCCGCGAGCGCCTGGCGGACAGGACGGCAATCGCCGAGCCGCGAGCGCGGAATCCCTCGGTGTTGATCGCCTCGAGCAGCGCCCGCTCCCATTTCCTGCCGGTCAGACGCTCGACGACCTGGCGGTACCGCGGCTCGTCCAGGCTCGTGACCGACTCCTCCCTCGCCCAGAGCTTGACGATCTCCGCCAGCACCCGCGGCGTCGGATGACGCGCCAGCCAGTCCAGGACCCGCTGCTTGAGGGGGTCCTCGGGACCGAGCCTCGGGAGCATCTTGAGGACGTGGGCCGCGACGCCGGGGTGGTCCTTCTCGATGAGCATGTCCAGCGCGGTCCCGCGCAGCGTTTCCGAGCAGTGCTCGTCGGTCAGCAGGCCGGCCAGTTGATCCCGCACCTCCGCATCGTCCTCGCCGAGGTGCGAGACGAGGCGCAGCGACTCGAGGCGCTCCGCCTGGCCGAGCTCGGGGTCCAGGGCGCGGCGGAGATTGTGCAGCAGCACCGTCCGGTCCGGATACGGGCGCGTCGAGGCGGCCCTGGACTCCTCGTATTCCTGGAGGCTGGACGGCGGCGGCGCCACCGGGTGAATCTCGCACCCGCCCGCCAGCACGCACAGCGCCAGCCAACTCAGTCTGGAGATTCGAGCTTTCACTTTCCGCTGTCCCATATCAGTCTTCTGCGGACAGGAATGCGCATTCCCTGCGTCCGGCGGACCTGATTGTACGACCTTCACCCCAGGATGGGCAAGGGCCAGCTCAAACGCTTGCAGCTTGCCCGCCCGACCGATAGACTCACGGGTCCTATGACTGTGCCATCCGAGGAAACGCTTCACCGGCAGATCCTGCAACTGACCCGGGGCTGCGAGGGGCTCTACACGCAGCAGGAGTTGCAGCAGCGGCTGATCACCGCGGCCGACAGCGGCCGGCCGCTGCGAATCAAGCTCGGCCTCGACCCCACGGCGCCCGACATCCACCTGGGCCATACCGTCGTCCTGCGAAAAGTCCGCCAGTTCCAGGACCTCGGGCACAAGGCCGTCATCATCATCGGCGACTACACCGCGCGGATCGGCGACCCGAGCGGCGTGAACCGGACCCGCCCCGTTCTCGTGCGCGAGCAGATCGACGCCCACGCGGCCACCTACATCGAGCAGGCCGGAAAGGTCCTCGACGTCTCCCCCGGCAAGCTCGAGATCCGCAAGAACAGCGAATGGCTCGCCGGGCTGAACCTGGCGGACATCCTGCGGCTGACCAGCCAGATGACCGTCGCGAGAATGATGGAACGGGACACGTTCGAGCGGCGTTACAGCCGCGGCGTGCCGATCGGCATTCACGAGCTCCTCTACCCGCTGATGCAGGGCTACGACAGCGTGTGCATCCGCGCCGACGTCGAGCTGGGCGGCACCGACCAGACGTTCAACAACCTGGTCGGGCGGCAGCTTCAGGCCAACGCGGGCCAGCCGCCGCAGATCGTCATGATCATGCCCATCCTCGCCGGCCTCGACGGCGTCGAGAAGATGAGCAAGTCCTTGGGCAACTACATCGGCGTCACCGACGAGCCGAACGACATGTTCGGCAAGGTCATGTCCATCCCCGACAAGCTGATGGACAATTACTTCACGCTGCTGACCGAGCTGCCGCGAGAGGAGATCGGCGCCCTGCTCGACCCGGACCAGACGCACCCGCGAGACGCGAAGGTCCGCCTGGCCAGGCTGATCGTCGGCGAGTACCACGGGCCCGGGGCCGCCGAGGCCGCCGCGGCCGAGTTCGACCGCGTCTTCTCCCAAAGGCACCTGCCCAGCGACGTGCCGGAGTTCCGCTTCCCCGAGGGGCCCATCGCGGTCAGCGACATGATCGTCCAAATGGGGTTTGCCGCCTCCAGGAGCGAGGCACGCCGCCTGATCAGGCAGAACGCCGTGACCGTCGGCGAGGAAAGGGTCACCGACATCCACTGCGATATTACCATAAGCGACGCGACGGACGGCTGGGTCGTCAAGGTGGGCAAGAGGCGGTTCGGAAGGCTCAGGAAGGACGGGTGAGCCCGTCCGCGCGGCGCGCAAGGACACGGCCGCCTGACTAACGGACTCAGATGCTGATACGGCGCTATGGGGTCTTCGCAACCACCTCGATCGGAAGGGGCTTGGCTGCGATCCGGCCGGTCCACAGCGCCTTGCCGTCTTCCGTCGCGGCCCGGGTGTTCCGGTAGCCGGCGTGGATCGCCCAGCGGCCGGCCGGCAGGTCCAGGCTGGCCTCGAGCTGGACGGCCTGCTTGCCGGTCTGGCCGACGAAGATCACCCCGCCGGGAGGGATCGCTTCGGCAGGCCGGGGCCATTCGCCTTTCAGACGCCAGCGAAGTGATCGATACAGGTCGCCCGTTACCACCGTGCCTTTGGCGTCCCGGGCCTCAATCCAGAGCGGCGCGTCCGCGGGTCGAAGGTTCACCACCAGCGTCTTCTTCGAGGTGTTCCGCAGCGCGACGTACGTCCGAAAGAAGATGGTCCGGCGATTCCGCACCATGTGCGTCCACCGGGTCCACTTGCAGATCATCGCGGCCTGGAGGCCGTTCTTCGCCGGCCCCCAGGGCCAATCCCCCAGCCGCGCCGCCCCAACGACCGCCTTGATCGTCTCGCCGGTAGGCGCCATGTAGTTGTCCCGGCCGTAGGGGAGAATCCACCTGGCGGTCTCCGGGAGACGGCGGACCATCAGGAGGTAGCGCGCCCCCTCGGCGAGAACGCACCGGCGATCGGCCGGGCCGCGGCCCTTGTCACGGGCCAGGACCAGGACCTCCACACCGATCCTGCCGCCGGCCGAGGGCCTCGATCCCGCGCCCGAAGCGGGGGACTTGATCAGCCTGGAGACCAGGACGCTGCACAGGCTGTAGAACCGGGTGACAGGCTTCGCGGCTCCCCGAGGCGTGTGCGTCAGCGGCCTGGCCCGGCCCACGGAGACGACCTTGCCGACGACGATCAGGTCCGCCTGCTGCGCGACGACCTCGAGCGGCTGGCGGAACAGCCCGCCGGTGTGCGCGACGCTCCGCGCCGGTGCGGCGGCCCATCCGGCAGGCTCCAGAGCGACCCACGCCGCGATCGCCAGTATCACAGCCCGTTTCATCCGAATCCCATTCGCCGACGCCCGCCGGCCCGGCGGCGGGATCACTTCGCGTAGAAGGCCACCATCTCCTTGCAGGTCCTGACGGGGATGTCCCCGGCGTGGCCGGCCTGGCCGAACGCGATCATCCGTGCCTTGCAGACCTCCTTCATCGCCTCCCTGGACGGGCCGAGGTACTTCCGCGGGTCGAACTGCTCGGGCGACTCGCTGAAGACCTTGCGGATCGCGCCGGTGATGGCCAGCCGGTTGTCGGTGTCCACGTTGACCTTCCGCACGCCGTTCTTGATGCCGCGCTGGATCTCCTCGACCGGGACGCCGTAGGTCTGCTTGATCGCCCCGCCGTGCTGATTGATGATGTCCTGAAGCTCCTGCGGGACGCTCGACGAGCCGTGCATCACGATGTGCGCGTTCGGCAGGCGGCGGTGGATCTCCTCGATCAGGTTCATCTTCAGCACGTCGCCGGTGGGCTTGCGGGTGAACTTGTACGCGCCGTGGCTGGTGCCGATGGCGACGGCCAGCGCGTCGAGGCCCGTGTCGGCGACGAACTGCTCGGCCTGGTCCGGGTCGGTCAGGTGCTCCTGGGCTTCCTCCTCGCTCAGCCCGGCGCCGTGCCCGTCCTCGATGCCGCCCAGCGCGCCGATCTCGCCCTCGACGCTCACGCCCAGCGAATGGGCCTTCTCCACGACCTGCTTTGTCACCTTCACGTTGTACTCGTAGTCGCTCGGCGTCTTGCCGTCGTCGAGCAGCGAGCCGTCCATCATCACGGAAGTGAAGCCCTGGTCGATCGCGCTGAAGCACGTCTCGGCGCTGTTGCCGTGATCCTGGTGCATGACGATCGGGATCTTCGGGTTCAGCTCCACCGCCGCCAGCATCAGGTGACGCAGGTACGCGTCGTTGCTGTACTGCCGGGCGCCGCGGCTGGCCTGGACGATCACCGGAGAGTCCGTCTCCTGGGCGGCAAGCATGATCGCCTGGATCTGCTCCATGTTGTTGACGTTCAGTGCGGCCACGCCGTACTCGTTCTCGGCGGCATGGTCCAGCAGCACTCGTAACGGTACCAGAGGCATGATAGTGATTCCTTTTGTCGGGGTCCCAAACTGCGATGTCCACGGAGCCACGGCGGCGATCCGCGGCCAGCAGATTATACGCAACTGCCGCCGTAAAGGAAGGTCTTTTCCTCCCACCCCGCCGACGACGTTCCTGGTTTCAGGCTTCCGCTCCCTCTCCGCGGGCGATCCTCGCGACCAGCTCGGCCGGGACGCCGATGTCGGCCACGCGGACCTCGCCGGTGTAGGCCGCCGCGCCGGGCGCATCGAAGCCTCTCTTGCGGGCCGCGAACGTCACCGTGAGCCGCGCGCGGACCGCCGGGCCGCACGGCTCGCCCGTGTCGCAGTCCAGGCCGGTGGGAATGTCGATCGCCACGACGGGCCGGCCGGCGGCGTTGATCTGCTCGACGGCCGTCGCGATGTCCCCGCGAAGCGCCCCGCGAATGCCCGTGCCCCCCACGGCGTCCACGACGACGTCAAACTCGCCCAGTGCCGCCGCGAGGGCGGCCAGGGCCTCCCCGCCCGTGCGGCGAATGTCGTGACCGAGCTTGCCGAGGATCTCGAGGTTGACCGCCGCGTCAGGCGTGATTCTCTCGGGCGCTGCAACGAGGAAGGTCGTCACGGTCGCCCCCCGCATGGCCAGGTGGCGGGCCACGACGAAGCCGTCGCCGCCGTTATTGCCCGACCCGGCGACGATCGCCACCCGCCGCCCGCCGGCTGGGTCGAGGAATTCCGCGACCGCGTCGGCCGCCTGCCGCCCGGCGTTCTCCATCAGGACGACGCCCGGAGCGCCCAGCACCTCGATCGCGCAGCGGTCGATCGCCCGAATCTCGTCCCGCAAAAGTGAGCTCATGGCAGCCTCGCGCGGTGGCCCGGGTCCGGCGGCTCACTCGGCCAGCGCCTCCTCCAGGGCCGCCGCCAAGTGCGCCTTCTGCTGCAAGCCGACGAACTTGTTCACCATCTCGCCGCTCTTGAAAAGGATGAGCGTCGGGATCGCACTGATGCCGTATCTCATGGCCGTGTCCCGGCTGGTGTCGGTATCCATCCTGCCGATCTTCACACGCCCGTCGAACTCGGCGGCCAGCTCCTCGATCGTGGGGGCGATCATTACGCAGGGCATGCACCATTCCGCCCCGAAATCCACCAGGACGGGAACGTCGGCACCGAGGACTTGCTCCTGGAAGTTCGCGTCGGTCAACTCAAGAACGTGCTCCGAGCTCATAAGGCGGCTCCTTCTCCTTGTCTGATAGTGATTGCTTTCAGCGCATAGTAGGCCCGGCCGCCCGGAAAGTCAACCTCGTGGCAAGAGGCATCGCCCGGATGGCCTCCACAGCCGTGGGCGTCACGCAGACTTCCCGGGACCGGCGGAAGCGGCATGCCCAGTGGATCGCAGCAGGCACTGGAGCATCGGCGAAAGACTCGATTCGCCCTTGCCTCAACTCCCAACTCAGGTGAGAATAAGCGTTGGGGTCACGACGCTCGTGGCGAAGAGCGCATCCGGGAAGTTTCCGCTGACGCGGCTCTTGGAGACCATGTCGATGAGAAAAGGGAGAAATCTGCGATGTCGAGCAAATGTCGCGGCGACGCTTTCCCTTGCTGCGATTGTTGGCTTGCTGGCGGCGAAGGGCATGCCGCAGGCAAGAGGCAAGCCCAAGCCGCCGGCGCGGAAGGAGCCGGAGCCGAAGATGGCCTACGCCGAGTTGTTCGGCGCCAAGGAGCGCGAGGTCCTGGCCACCAGCAGCCTCAAGGACGACGCCGAGTTCGCCAAGACGCTGCTTGAGGCGGTTCCAGCGGCCCGGCAGATGCCGAAGCTGACCGCCCTGATCTATGAGAAGGCCCACGAGTTCGGGGTGAAGCTGCCGGAGGGACACGGCGCGGCCGTCCAGGCCGCCCAGGCCATGATCGCCGTGGAAGGCGTAGACTCCCTCCACTGGCAGCGGAAGCTGCTGACGGTCTATGAGCTCCGGTGGAAGGCCGCCTACGGCGCGGCCAAGAGACCCTTCGGGCAGGAGTTGGTCGCGCAGGCCATCGTGGTCGCCGACCTGCTGGTCAAGAACGGCAAGGCCAACGAGGCGCTGCCGCTGTACCTGCGCGCCCAGAGCATGGCGCCGTACTACGCACCGGATCGCAAGGCCCAGATCGGCGCCAAGATCCTGAGCGTGCGGGAGCAGCAGAAGACCGTCCGGGAGATCGCCCGGCACCTCGAGGCCCTCAAGGCCGACCCCGGCAACTTGAACGTCCGCGAGAAGCTGATCTGCCTGTATGTCATTGACCTGGACCGCCCGGCCGAGGCGCAGAAGCACGTCACGCCGGACGTCAGCGAAGAGCTGCGTACCTACGTGCCGCTGGCGGCCAAGGACCCCCGGCAGGCCCCGCCGGCTGCCTGCCCGCAGCTCGGCAGGTGGTACAAGAAACTCGCTGACGGCACGAGCGCCCGCACGGGCAAAGCCAACGCGCTGCGCCGCGCCCGCACGTACTCGCAGCGATACCTCCGCGAGAATCCTTCGCCCCTGGAGGCCGTCAAGGTCAGGCTGCTGCTCAAGAGCGTTGACAAAGAGCTCGCGAAGCTCGGCTCGCCGGGCCGCCCGGCCGTCCCGCAGTGGCTTGGCCTCAGGCACAAGGTCGGGTTCATCAAGGGCATCAATCTGAAGGTCTCCGTCCGCGGCGTGTGCTTTCCCCGGAGGGGCAGGCTGGCCGCAATCATGGTGGACGGCGGTCTCATCGTCTGGAACCTCCAGACCGGCAAGATGGTCAACAAGATCCGCACCAACCTGACGGCCGTCTCGCCGGTGATCTCGCCGGACGGCACCACGGTCATCCTCGGCGGCCCCTCCGGCCTCGACCACTGCATCGCCCAGGTCTACCATCTGGCGACCGGCCGGCAGCTTTCGCGGCAGAAGGCCCAAGCGGGCCAACTCCTCCGCGCCGGCTTCGTCGCCGACACGCCCGTTGCCGTGCGCAGGACTCCCGAGAGGGGCATGTACGAGATTCAGCCACTGCTGAACGACAAGGCCCCCGTTCGGCTCTCGGTCAAGGATTGCTTCGATATCAACTGGACGCCGAAGATGACCTGCATCTACGGCTGTAGCGGGCACGGCCACGGGCACTTCACGGCTTACGACCCCAAAACCGGCGAGGAAATCCGCCGCTTCAAGCGGCCGCTGGGGGACTTCAATGGCTGCAGGCGAATCAGTATCACCGCCGACCATCGGCTCCTCGCCCTCAAGCGGGGCAACGGCGCGCTGTTCTTCGACGCCGAGGAAGGGACCTACCTGGGGAGCGTCTCCATGCCGAAGCAGGATGGCCGCCAGCCGGAAACCACGGCCGGGGCCTTGGCGCCCAGCGGCAAGTACTACAGCGGCGCCATCAAGAAGGACTGCCACATCGTCGTCTGGGACGTCAAGACAGGTAAGATCGTCCAGCAGTTCAAGGGTCACACCCAGGCCCCCGTGGGCCTGTCCATCTCGCCCGACAGCCGGTTTCTGCTTTCCGGCGGCGACACGACGGCCCGGGTGTGGGGCCTGCCGCAGTAGCGCGGGAGGGCATCTTCGGCCCCGGCGGGCTCAGCCCTCTTTGATCTCGATCTTCCTGGTCTTGGCGGCTGCGGCCTTCGGCAGACGAAGCGTCAGCAGGCCGTCCACCAGCGAGGCCTCGATCTTCTCCCGGTCGATCTCGTCGCTCAGCGCGAAGGCCCGGAAGTACTTCCCGCCGACGAAGCCGGTGTAGGTGGCGGCGTACCCGTCGGGGACCTCCGGCAGCGTGCCGTCGGCGGCGATGGTCAGCACGCCCTTGTCCACGCGGACGTCCAGCGTCTCGCCCGACGCGCCGGGGACTTCGGCCAGCAGCACCGTCGTGCCGTCTTGGGTCTCGTACACGTCAACCAGTGGGCTGAAGGTCTCTCCCTCGCTTGGCTCGGGGGCCCGGCCCACGTGAACGGTCGTCTTGCCTTCTTTCTTCGCCATGATTCTCACTCCTTCGCTGCGGGCTGGGGGGGCGGTCACTTGACCTCGATCTGCCGCGGCCTGGCCGCCTCGGACTTCGGCAGCCGAATGCTCAGAACGCCCGCGTTGAACTCCGCTTCCACGGCTTCCGGGGCGATCTTGTCCGGCAGGACGATCGTGCGGTTGAACTCGCCGAACCCGCGCTCGCGGCGGTGGTAGCGGACCTTCTCGGCATCGGCGGGGAGGTCCTTGGAGCCCTTGATCACCAGCGTCTCGCCGGTGATGGACAGGTCCAGGTCCTCGCGTTTGACCCCGGCCAGCTCGCACTGGACGAGGATCTCGTCCGGCCCGTTGAGCACGTTGACCGGCGGGTAGCTGCCGCCGCCGATGCTGCGGGAATCGCCGAACAGGCCTCGCCCCATGAGGCGGTCCATCTCGCGCTGCATGTATCGCAGGGTCCCGACCGGGTCCCAGCCACTTGGCCATCTGAATAGCGTGGTCATTTGCCTTGCTCCTTTCTGCCTGGCAGACGGTCGCTTCGCAGCCGGCCTATCGCATCCCGGCTGCATCCATCTGACAAGCAAACGCGGTGCCAGGACTGTATAACAGTTGACAGACAAAATGCTTAGCCCGAGTATGGCATTGACCGCAGAGACGCAGAGATTCTAAGAAGACAAGATATTATCACACAATGCTTTAGAGATTAGGCTTCCTCCCCGCCCATCTGGCCACCTTGGTGTGCTGTTGTCGGGATCCCCATCCGAGCTCCTCGTAAGTTCCTTATTTGAAAAAACCTCTGTGACCTCTGCGCCTCTGCGGTGAGCACCCCCGACCACACGCAGCCGCCGCCCCCGCGGAGCATGTCAGTTTGTCGGTTTTCCCCACGCAAGAGGCAATTCTGACAGGTCACAGCGTGAAGCGGAAACCCTCGACGAGCGCCCCCGGCAGGCGGGCGCTGTCGGTCGAGCGGGCCCCGTACGTCGTGCTGCTGGGCAGGAACTCGCGTTCGGCCGTCAGGGCCAGGAGCCTCTCGCCCAGGATGCGATAAGCCGTCTCGTCGAACCGCATCACGTTCAGCGGCGCGGCGATCTCGCCGCCTTCCACCCAGAACGTCGCGAAGCGCGTCATTCCCGTGATCCGGCAGGCCGGGCGGTCCGAGTAGTTCAGGTACCAGAGCTGGTTGACGTACACGCCGTCTCCCAGGCGAGCCGGGACCTCACGGGCGGCCATCTGCCCCGCTGCCATGTCCAACGACTCGGGATACTCCCCCCCGGCGTTCGTCTCCTCGCCGTATTCCTTCGCGGACCGCGGGCTGACGAGGCAGTCCTTGTACCGCCCGCCCTCGATCAGCGTGACGGCCGGCGGCT
This sequence comes from uncultured Planctomycetaceae bacterium, assembly GCA_964427875.1. Classification (GTDB taxonomy): domain Bacteria; phylum Planctomycetota; class Phycisphaerae; order SM23-33; family SM23-33; genus CAYRVX01. The sequence continues at coordinate 4,102 of CAYRVX010000101.1, read as the reverse complement.
TGATGAACCCGCTGTCCGTGAAGTTCGCCGTCATGCCCTCGGCGGTGTTCTCGCGGAGCGTAACGGCCGGATGCAGCGTCGCGCCTTCCTCGACCATCTTCAGCAGGCTCGTGGCCTTCGTGCGGTGGCTCTTGAGCCCGAAGCCCCCCCAGGCCATCGTCCCGAGGAACTCCTCCACGGCCTTCGGCGCCAGGTACACGCGATACTCGCCCGGTTCGATCGTCTTCGCCGGCTGCGAGAGGATCGCCAACTGCTCCGCCGCCGTCGCGACCTTCTGCGAGAAGGCCTCGGCGTCCCACTGGAAGCCGGCGTAGGACGTCTTCACGGCCTTGTCCGCCGCGTGATAGAAGCTCCAGTCCAGGTGGAACGTGTACGTGGAGAACCAGTTCCGCTGGCCGAGCGAGTTGGCGAAGCCCGCGAAGATGCCGCCCTGGGCGTGCAGCCCGACCATGTCCCGCCCCTGGCCGGCGGACAAGGCCGCGTCCACGGCGTCCGCGCGGTCCGGCAGCTTGTTCTCGCCGACGGTCTCGCCGCTGCGGACCTCCGTGGCGTACAGCAGGTGCGGGTCCTCCGGCACGTGGGGCAGCCTTTCGCGAAGCTCGGCCAGCACGCCCCGGCACCGCGGCCTGTCGATCTCCGCCTGACCCGCAAGCGTGCAGACGGACTTCACGTGCCGCCCGCCCCGGACCAGCTCGACGCTCAAGCCCTGCTGGGCCACGCTGCCCGCCTGGCGGATCGCGCTGCGGTTGAAGCGCACGAAGTCCGACTCCTCGCCCGAGAAGCTCAACAGCAGCACCTCGTCGCCCTCGAGCCTGCCGACCAGCTCATCCGCCAACTCATAGAAATGCTCTCGCATCGCACACCCATCCTCCCCCCACGCCACGCCTTGGCCCAGTGCCTCACCCGGGCTTGCCGTTTCGCGGAACGCCGCACAAGCCCTGTTCTTCATCTCCCCCCCACCAGCTTACTCCCCCCCGAACACGTCCACCTCGGAGAACACGCACGCCGGGCTCGCATGCCCCACCCGCACGCCCTGGTTCGGCTCGCCCTTGCCGCAGTTCGCCGCGCCCATCATCTCCACCATCGACTCCTCGCCCACCATCTTCAGGCTCCGCCAGAACGTCGCCGAGATGCCGCGGTAGTTCGGCTTCTTCACCACCGTCGTCAACCGGCCGCCCTCGATCAGCCGCGCCCACTCGCAGCCGAACTGGAACTTGTTGCGGCTGTCGTCGATCGACCACGAGCAGTTGCTCTTCATGTAGATCCCGTGGCCGATCGCGGCGATCATCTCCTTCAGCGTGCTTCCGCCCGGCTCGAGGTTCAGGTTGGCCATCCGGTCGATCGGCGGGCGGTTCCAACTGCACGCGCGGCTGTTGGCCACGCCCGGCTTGCCCGTGCGGGCCTGCGAGACCAGCCCGCCCAACGCACGCTGGAGAATGCCCTCCCTGATGATGAACGTCTTCTCGGCCTTGAGCCCGTCGTCGTCGCAGGCGAACGTCGCATACTCGCCCGGCTGCGAGGGATCGTACGTGATGTTCAGCAGGTCGGAGCCGTACCGGTAGCTGCCCAGCATATCGAGCGTCACGAAGCTCGTGCCCGCGTAGTTGCGCTCGTCGCCCAGGATGCGGTCCAGCTCCAGCGGGTGGCCGATCGACTCGTGGATCTGAAGCACCATCTGGTCGGGCGCAAGCAGGACGTCCATGGTCTCCGACGGGCAGTTCGGCGCGGCCAGCAGCTCCAGCGCCTCCTCGGCGATCCGCGGCGCCGCGTCGCGGTAGCCCAGCTCGTCCAGCAGCTCCAGCCCGCCCTGCCGGCAGTAGCCGTGCCCGCCGAACGTCCGCGTGACCGTATCGCCGGCGGCGTTGGCCGTCGCACGCAGCCCCGGAAGCAGGTAGTGAAACCGCTGCCGAACGCGCCCGCCCGCCGACGACTCGCCGCCCGCCGTCAGGTACAGCGTTTCCAGCGTCGTCTGCCACAGCATCGACGACCAGTCCACGATCCGCTCGTCCGTCTTTAGCCGCGAGCATTCGCCCCGCAGCATGTCGAACTTCTCCTCCAGCGACGTCGAGCCCCAGGCGACCTCTTCCGGGCCCTCGTACTCCACCTGCGGCGCCGGCCAGGCGATCTCCGCGAACTCGACCACGCTCCGCCCGGCCGCGAGGGCGGCCCACTGCGACGCCTCCTCCACCGCCCGCTTGAGCCCCGCCGCCGTCAGGTCGCTCGTGGCCGCATAGCCCATCCCGCCGTCGCGGAGGACGGTGATCATGGCCCCGGTGTCCTGCCACGTCATGGCCGGCTCGGGCACGTCCATGCGGACGCTGAGCACCTCGTTTCGTTCATCCACGAACCGCAGCGAGCAGAAGCCCTCGCGCGGCGCCACTTCGCGAAACCGCGATTCCACTGCATCCAGCATATGCATGTCTCCAGTCAGTCAACGGCCGGCCCGCCGGACAGGCAGCCGGCGCCGAATGGCCCGGGCGGGACTCGAACCCGCACGTCCCGAGGGACAAGGGATTTTAAGTCCCCAGCGTCTGCCACTTCCGCCACCGGGCCGTCTTTATTTCACAAGGACTTATGAAGTTTGGGCCTGCCGCCCCTGTCTGGTTTGGCAGGTAGTTGGCTGCGCGCGACCCCTCATCAGGCCGTGTTGGCGATACGATCCATCGCCCTGCGCAGTACTTCGTCAACATCGCCAGTGTAATGCTTCTCGACCACCGATACCACCGACCAGCCGCCCAAATCCTTGACCGTGTACTTATCGACTCCGGCCCGCTGGGCAATCGTGCTGAAGCTTCGCCGAAGGTCGTGCGGCGTGCAGTGGGCGATTCCCGCTTTCTTGACCAGCCGGGCGAACTCGTGAGTCACCCAATCGGCCTTGTAGGGCTTGCCGTCCGGCCACGTGAACACGTACGTGGCGCTGGGCACCGCCTTGCCGTCGCGGATCACCTTCGGCGTTTGCTCGTGCATCTGGCCGAGTATGGCCCGAACATCTGGGTGCATCGGCACGGCCCGGTTCTTGCGAGACTTCGTGAACTCGCCAGCCTCGGCCACGTTGACCACGCGGACCGTGCCCTTGTCCAAGTCCACAGCCGACCATCGCAGATTAGCCAGTTCCCGCCGGCGCAGACCCGCCCGGTACGCCACCACCAGCAGCGCCCGGAAGGACGGGTTCTCGCAGGCGTCCAGCAGCTTGGCAAACTCGTCTTCCTCGACTACCCGCACTTCCTTTTCGGGCTCGCGGAGCATCATGCCCTTCCACCGCAGCAGCGGGTTCTGCTTGAGGTAGTTGGCGTCCACGGCGTAGGACAGGGCCGACCTGATCTGCCGCAGGTCCTTGTTGACCGTCGCCGGGCTCACGCCGGCCTTGACCCGCTTGGCCCGGAAGTCCATCACCGCCGCCCTGTCGATCGCCCGAATCTGCCCGACCTTGCAGAGGCTGTCCAGCAGCCGCAGGCTGTCCTTCGTCTTCTCGATGGTGCAGGTGCTCTTGCCGGCCATCAGGCCGTCCAGCTCGTCAACAAGCTCCTGAACCGTCTTCTCGGGCAGTCTGCCGGCCAGTCCGTCGCGAAGCTCCTGCCGGATCTGGTCACGCCGCTCCCGGGCAAAGGCCATATCCCGCCCGCAGGGCTCGGCCTTCCACTTGCCGCTTCGCGGATCGACCCACCGCAGGCGGTAGGATATGCCCCGCTTGCCCTTGTACTTCGTAATCCAAACGGCCGTTGGGTTGCGTCTGGCCATCTGTCACGCTCCTTTCTGCTTCGACTCCCGAAGCTCTAGGTGAAGGTACTGGCATAACGTGTCCATCGTCGCGTTGGTGATTCCCCGCTCCTTGCGGAGGAATCGAGATAGCACGCCCTTGTCCACGCCGGTGTCGGCCGCGATGCGATACGGGCTCTTGCTGCTCGCGCGGATCGCCTCGCGGAGTCGGTCGCTCACGGTGGGCTGCTTCTGCTTCCGCTTCTTGCTCATGGCACTGCCCTGCCACCATGAATTGTAACCGGCCCGGATAAGTTGTCAAGGGACAACTAGCCACTTTCCCATTTTTTTTGGCCCTCCTTCACTTTGGCGGAACGAAGTCCAGAGATTCTTGCCTGAGTTTGAG
>CAYRVX010000100.1:0-25182 GCA_964427875.1 uncultured Planctomycetaceae bacterium | reverse complement strand
GCTAACAGATTACAGAAACAATCGTTACGGACCGCCAGGGAACATTCTCACACACACGCCTAGCACGACAGCGCCGCTTACGCCGGAACGGCGGCCAGCGACGAGCTTTCAGCTGTCAGCTATCAGCTCCTGCCTACCGGCAGGCAGGTTCAGCAGAAGAAGCAACGCACGTCCGGCTGTGGCTGAGGGCTGATAGCTGATAGCTGAAAGCCTTCGACGGACGCAACTCCTTGTGCTGACATATGTAACCGAACGGACTCAAGGCCAAGTGGCGCTGTAGTGCTAGAGCACGCCGCACCGGCGGAGGTAGGCCTTGATCCGCTCGATCTCGCCCCGCTGCCTCTCGGGAGGAAGCTTCGCGTCGTACGGGAAACGCCGAGCGATCATCTTGTGGATGGCGGTGATGGCCCATATCCGCACGCGCGGGTCGCGGTCCTCCAGGGCCCGGACCAGCTCGGGAATGGCCTTGGGATTCCGCATGCGGACCAGCCCCTTCGCCGCCCCGGCGCGGGCCTCGGCGTTGGGGTCGCTCGTCAGCGCCTGGGTGAGGACGGTCGGGTCGGCGTCCTTGAAACTCCCCAGCGTCGCAGCCGCCTCGCCGCGGGCGCGGGCGCTGAGGTCCCGATCGGTCACCATCTCCGTCAGCGCCCTGCGGTTGGCCTCGCTGCGGTCCTCGCCGAGCGCCCGGATGGCCCGGACGGCAACCCATCGGTCGGGGTCCCTGCTCAGCAGGCGGAGCGTTCGCCTGGCGGCCTCGCTGCTGCGCCCGCGGAGGCGCTCGACGGCCTTGTGTCGCTCCTCGGGATCTGCCGACTTCGCCAGGTCGCTCGCCCCTCCGCCTGCGCCATGGACGAGCCACAGCACGGCGGTCACGGCCACCACGAGCGCCGCGAACCCTCCCCCCAGCAGCATGAGCTTCCTGTTATCGGGATAGAACGAAACGGGCATCTCTGCGGGGCCATCTGACTACCGGTTGCGCCAGCGGTTGTCCGGCTTCTCCATCTCCTGTTCCAGCTCCAGGAGCGTCATCGACGTGACGCTGCCCCCCACCGTGACGACGTTCACCTTGCCCATGTGCCGCGGGGCGACCACTTCCTCGAGGATGTCCTCGAAATTGCCCGTGCCGATGTCGATGATCGTCTCGTTGGCGTCCATGAGCATGAGCTGGCCGGGCCTCCAGTTCGCGGCCCCGATCAGCCCGTTCATCCCATAGCTGGCGTCGGCTGCAAAAAACGACAGGGCGAGTCCCGAGCGCGGGTCGATCCTCTGGAAATCCCGGCTCCACAACCGCAGCAGCTCCTTGTCGTCCTCGTCATCGGGCGACTGGCCGTCGCCAAGAGGACACGGCGGCGTGCCTGCGCCCTGCATCAGCCAGTGCCTGCTGTGCTCCTTGTCAGGAGGCTCCCAGCACTCGAAGATGATCTCCGTCCTCTTGAAGGTGATCAGGAGGGCCGAGTCGTTATCCACGCCGATGAACGCCTGGTTCTTCTGCGTCATTTCCTCGAAGTTCGGAAGGTACGCCACCGGCCATTCCTCGCCCTTCGGCGTATCGTGGATGCCTCCGGCCGGGTACCACGCCCAGATCTGGTCATCTCCCACGGCCGGGCCGCCGGCGCCCAGGATGGATGGAAGGAACGAGGCATCCCAATTCTTGTCGGTGCTGGTGTGATACTGGAGTATGTAGTAGTCCTGGAGGGCCTCCATGCCGGTGACGTGGCTTGCGCTGGCATCGTCTTCCGTGGCCGTTCCGCCCTTGAGGCAGCGGAGCAGGTCCTGGCCCCCGCGGCCGGCGACCGTGTGGACCCAACTGCCCGGCGTGGGAACGGTCATGTCGGGGTTCTCGCTGCTGTGCAGGATGTCGGCAAGGCCCCTGAGATTGTGCTGGCACATGGTGCTGTAGGCGATCTCAAAGACCTGGGTGAAGTAAGGCACGAGGATCGTCACCAGCACGGCGATGACCGAGACGACGACCACCAGTTCCACCAGCGTGAAGGCCCTCGACGGCCGACGCGAGCGGAGGGATGGTCCCGCCGCAACGGCAAACCTGCCTGACGTGGTCATGGCTTTCTCCACGGTTGCAGTGCTGCGCTACCGCCAGGATAGACTGCTTCCGTATTCTATTGTATCCATTTGGCCCCAAGAGGGAAAGCAAAAGGAGTCAATAGAGCATCCCGGTGAGGATGCGGACGATCTCGCCCGCCCGCGGGGCGACGATGGCCAGGGGCGCGACGAGCATGGCCGCGGCGACGAGCAGCAGGGCCATGGCCATGGGGGTGGTCTCGGCGGAGATCCCGCCCAGCCGCCGGGCGAGGGCGGCCTCGAAGAGGCGCGACACGCCCCGGTCCGCCGGGGTCATGCGAATGGAGACGTTGCGGAGCAGCGGAAAGGGACTGAGCTGGACGGTCGCCCCAAGGCCGGTGAGGTCAAACGCGCCGCCTCGGCGGTCGAATTCGAGCCCGGCGGCGCGAATCGCGTCGCGTACGGCCTCGGCGGCCTGGAGGGGCGTGATGTTGTAGACCACCCACGAGTCGGCCGGGGGACTGAGCAGCGCGAGCCCGCCGGCGCCGGCGCCCGCGGCCGCCGCGAGCGCCAACCAGGAGCCCCCCGCCCAGTGCAGCACGGGCAGCACAAACAGGGGAGACAGGGCGACGATCAGCAGCGCGAAGTCGCGCCGCCCCCGAAGCAGTTGTGGGCGCGGCCGGCTGTTCAGCAGACCCAGGATCAGGAAGTACAGCGCCACCGGCACCACGACGGTGGCGATTCGCAACGAGAAGCCCAAATCTGCGATGTCGCCCATTACGTTTCGCGGCCTCCCGCCGGAAAGTCAGTGAATGTCCCGGGGCTCGGCCACCTTCCGGTACCCCAGGGCCGTGATGACGTCCAGCACCTCGGTCCAGGTGGGAAACGGCCTCTTGTTAACACGCTTATACTCGTTGACGGCCATGATGAACTCGAACTGCTCGGCCGTCATCTCGCCTTCTTCGGCGCTGCGGCGCTCGTCGCTGCGCCGGCGCCCCGGGCCGCGGCGGCGCTCCAGCCCGCTGCGGCGGTCCACCACGCTCTTGCGCCGGGTGCGCGTGCGGCGCTCGTCCCCGCCGGCAGACGTGTCGGGCTCCTGTGCTTGCTCGTTGCGCTGCGCCTCGTTCATCGTTTTCCTCCCGGCCGCCCGCCTCGGGCGCCCGGCATCCATCCAATTATTAAACCAACGCGCCCGGCCGGCGGGTCGATCGCGAGGCGGCATCCGGCCGGGCAATGCAGGTCATCTTCCACACTCAGTAAAGCTCCTCCTCGCCGTCCTCCGGATCGTCCAGGTCCGTTGCGTCGTCGGCTCCGTCGAAAAGCGGATCCTCTTCCTCCTCGTCCTCGATGAAGGCTTCCTGCGAGCCCATTCCCGTCAGCCCGAGCGCCTCGTCGTCCTCATCCTCGACGTCCTCGTCGTCCTCGTCGAACTCGCCGAACTCCTCCCGGTCGGCGATGACCTCGCTGGCCTCGTCGAGCAGCGCCTCCGGCACGAGGACCGCCACGCCGTGGGTCAAGCCTCTCCGATCGGCCGACCGCTGCTCCGGACTCTCCTCGCCGGGCAGCTCTTCGTCCACCCCGGGGCGGGCCGGAATGTCGTGGTCGATGAGAAGGTCGCAGTACTCCTCCGCCTCCTCGAAATTGCGGGCAAAGAAGACGGGAACAAAGTCGCCCTCGCCGGCCTCGATCGAATCCGACTCAGATGCTTCTTCGTCCACGGACATGGCCGACCTCAACCGTAAAAACCGGACCGTTCCTTATGAAGTATAGCACCATAATCTTCGGCAACGTACCCCGGAAATTTCAACAAAAAAGGCCCTGCGCTCCTGCCTGCTCGCGGGGAAGAAGGTTGTTTCTTCCGCTCACATCGTCGATACTCTTAGGCCGCTCGCGGCGGCGGAACTCCGCATGCGCCCGTTCGAACGCGGGGCATCGGGGCTTCGCGCCCGGCGCGCAACCGATGGGAGAAGACAATATGTCAGGTAGGCCCCGGCTGCATCTGCTGATCGGCCTGTTCGCGGCCTCGTCGCTCCTGGCAGTCGGCTGCAACGGCAACGGCGACTTCCTCACGGAGGACCGACTGGCCGCCGGGCTGGTCATCATCCTTCCCGGCATCGAGGGGCAGAGCGAGCTCAATGAGAACATCCGTCGAGGGCTGGCCGCCGGCGGGGTCCGCCGCGCGATGCCCATTCATTCCTGGGGCCGGCCCATCCCCCTCGCCGGAGTGCTCATCAACCAGGTGGACTTCCTCGGCAACCGCCTGTCCGGCATCGGCGTGGCGGGGATGATCAAAAACTACCAGGACAGCCATCCGGGCAAGAGCGTTTACGTCGTCGGGCACAGCGGCGGCGGCGGTGTGGCCGTCTTCACCGCAGAGGCCCTGCCGGAAGACCGCAAGATCGACGGCCTGATCCTCCTGTCGGCCAGCATATCCAGCGCGTACAACCTCAAGAAGGCCGCCAGCAGGTGCACCAAGGGCATCGTGAATTTCTACAACCCCGGCGACGCGGGACTCCTGGGTATCGGGACGACGGTGCTCGGCACGGTGGACGGCACGCACGGTCCCTCGGCCGGGCTGATCGGCTTCGACAAGGCGGGCGAGGAAGGACACGAGAACGTATACGAGGTAAAGCTCAGCGGGTTGGATGCCGGCGGCGACCCCCATGCCTCCACGACCCAGGTGGACTTCGTCTCCCTGAACGTCGCGCCGTGGGTGCTCGCGGAGGAGTGGCCCACCGGCCCGAGCGCGGCCGTGCTGCCGGACCCCGAGCTGCCCCCGGCCGAAGAAGAGAGCGTGGCCGAAACGACCGAACCCAAGGACGACACAAAGGACGAACCGGACAAGAAGCCGAAAGCCGAACCCCAAGACAAGGACGAAAAGGACGCCCAGAAGGCGGAGAAAGACGCCGAGAAGGCCGGGGAAGACGACACGAAAAGCGCCGATTCGCCCGACGGGCCGGGCGAAGAGACGCCGGAAGAGCCGAAGGACAAACCGGAGGAGAAGGCCGGACCCCGCCCGGGGGCCAACAACGGCGAGCCCGAACGCAAGCCGCAGGCCGAGGCGAAGAAAAAGCGGCGGGCCGGGCGCAGGAAGAAAAAGTCCTGACGCCCCGGCGGCGAGGGCGATACCGAAAAGGAGAGTCTGCATGCCGCAACTCGAGCTCCCGGAGCGGATGAACGCGGCCGCCGTTTTTGTTGATTCCCACCTGGCCGCGGGACGAGGCGACAAGCCCGCGATCCTCTGCCAGGACGAGACGGTCACGTACAGGCAGCTCTACGAGGGCGTCAACCGCGCCGGCAACGCCCTGAAGGCCCTGGGCGTCAGAATGGAGGAACGGATCGCGATCCTCATGCCGGACTGCCCCGAGTGCGTCTACGCCTTCTTCGGCGCGATCAAGATCGGCGCCGTCGCCATCCCCACGAACACCATCCTGCTTCCGAAGGACTACCGCTACCTGCTCAACGACAGCCGGGCGCGAGTGCTGATCGTGCATTCCTCGCTCCTCGGCCGCGTCATGGACGTCCGCGACGAGCTCAGGTACCTCGAGCACATCATCGTGGCGGGCGATGAGGTCGGGGGCTATCCGTCCCTGTCGAGCGCGATGCGGGACGCCTCTGCGGCCCTCGAGCCGGCGGACATGAGCAAGGACGACGCGGCCTTCTGGCTCTACAGCTCCGGCACGACGGGCTTCCCGAAGGGGACGATCCACCTTCAGCACGACATGATCGTCGAGGCGGAGCTCTACGCCAAGCAGACGCTGGGGCTGGTGGCCTCCGACGTGTCGTTCTCCATCGCCAAGCTGTTCTTCGCGTACGGGCTGGGCAACGGCCTGTACTTCCCGCTCTGGACGGGGGGGACGACGGTGCTGCTGCCCGGCCGGCCGCTGGGCGACGTGGTGTTCGACGTGATCGACAAGTACCAGCCGACCGTCTACTACGGCGTCCCCACGAGCTACGCGGCCCTGCTGGCCCTGGCGGAGAAGACCGGGCGGACGAGTCTCGGGCGAGTCCGGATGTGCGTCTCGGCGGGCGAGCCCCTGCCGGCGCCCATCTTCGAGCAATGGCGCCAGCGATTCGGCGTGGATATCCTCGACGGCATCGGCTCGACGGAGATCCTGCACATCTTCATCTCGAACCGCCCGGGGAGGGCCAGGGCCGGCAGCACCGGCGAGGTCGTCTGCGGCTACGAGGCGAGGATCGTCGGCGACGACGCCGAGGAAGTCCCCACCGGCGAGATGGGCACGCTCCTCATCAAGGGCGACAGCATCGCCGCCGCCTACTGGAACAAGCACGAGCAGACCAAGCACACCTACCTCGGCGAATGGATCGACACGCACGACAAGTTCAGCGTGGACGCGGACGGCTTCTACTGGTACGCCGGCCGGGCCGATGACCTGTTCAAGGTCAGCGGCCTGTACGTCTCCCCCGCCGAGGTCGAGGCCATCCTCAAGTCGCACCCGGCCGTGCTCGAGAGCGGCGTCGTCGGCGTGCCGGACAAGAACGGCCTCATCAAGACCCGGGCATACGTCGTGCTCAAGGAAGGGCACCAGCCGTCGCCCGAGCTGGTCCCCGAGCTCCAGAACCTCGTCAAGAAGAGCACCGAGCCACACAAGTACCCGCGAACGGTCATCTTCGTGGCCGAGCTGCCCAAGACGGCCACGGGCAAGATCCAGCGATACAAGCTCCGCGAAGAGGCGGCGGAGAAGGCCGCGAAGTAGCAGCGGCGCCTCAAGGACGCCGTCGCGGGTGCCGTCGCCTCACCTGGCGCGAGCCGCGACCGGCAGGGAGCGGGAATCGCCTGGAACACAGAACGTTGAAGTCCCGCTCGCTGCCGCTCGCGGCTCAGGGCCGACCCGCCGAGGAAGGAGTATCCACGCCATGCCGTGCTCTGTCGCGCTTTGCCGGTTTCGGGATTCGCGGCGGCACCGTGGCGCCGCAGCGACTGCCGTTGTGGTCGTCGCTGTCTGTGCCGCCGCCGCGGCTGCGGAATGGTCCATCCCCGAGATCACGCTGCCAACCGGCGCGAAGCACCCGGTGATCGCGTGCACTCCGGCGGAGCTTGCCCGCTTGCGTGCGGCGTGGAAGTCGGCCGGCCCGGAGCACGGCCCCGTCGCGGGCGAGATCGCACGGGCCGACGCCGCCCTGACCCGGCCGCTTGCCTTCCCCCCTCGCGGCGGGCAGCACAACCAGTGGTACCAGTGCGAGGCGTGCCAGATGGGCCTCAAGACCGTCGACGCCACGCACCACCGCTGCCCCCGGTGCGGCAAGGTCTACACCGGCCAGCCGTACGACGACGTCCTCTTCGGGCGCCTGCACGACCGCAACCTCCGGAACATGACCGCCGCCGCGTGGGCCTGGGCCGTCACCGGCCGGCGGAAGTACGCCGACTTCGCCAGGCGCATCCTGCTCGGCTACGCCGAACGGTACCGCGAGTATCCCTACCACGACAGCCGGTGCCGCACGGGCAAACGGGCCAGCCGGTCGGGCGGCCGGCTCTTCGAGCAGACACTCAACGAGGCCGCCGCGATGAGCCGCTGCGTCGCGCCGGCCTGCGACCTCGTGTACGACGCCCTCTCGCCCGAGGAGCGCGCCGCCGTGCGCGACGGCCTGCTCGTGCCGATGCTCGAGAACATCGCGAAGCACCAGGCCGGAAAGAGCAACTGGCAGACCTGGCACAACGCGGGCATGCTCTGGGGAGGCGCCGTCCTCGGCGAGGCCCGGTGGGTCCGCCGGGCCGTGAGCGACCCGAAGAACGGCTTCGCATACCAGATGGGCGTCTCCGTCAGCGACGAGGGGATGTGGTACGAGAACTCCTGGGGATACCACTTCTACACGCTCAGCGCGATGGTGCGGATAGTCGAGGGCGCCCGGCGGCTGGGCATCGACCTATGGGGCCACCCCAGGCTGCGGAAGATGTTCACGCTGCCGGCCCGCTACGCCATGGCCGACGGCTCGCTGCCCCGCTTCGGCGACGCCGTCGGCCCGACCGTCGCCCAGGCCGCAAACTACGCCGAGGCGGCCTGGCACGCCTGCAAGGCGCCGGAGCTTGCGGGGCTCTTGCCCGAGCGGCCGACGTGGGAGACGGTCATGTTCGCCCGCAAGCCGACGGCCCGCCGGGCGGCGCCGATAACCGCCGGCGAGGTCTTCCCCGGCGCCGGGCACGCGATCCTTCGAACGAAGGGCGCCGCGGGCCTGACGGCCGCGATCACCTTCGGGCCCTACGGCGGCTTCCACGGGCATTACGACAAGCTCTCATTCGTCTTCTTCGGGCACGGGCGGGAGCTGGGCGTCGATCCCGGCCGGGCCAGGAGCCAGGCCTACCGCCTGCCGATCCACCGCAACTGGTACAAGGCGACCGTCAGCCACAACGCCGTCCTCGTGGACGGGGCCTCCCAGAGGCCGGCCGCGGGAAAGCTGGAGCGCTTCGCCGCCACGGAAAGCCACGCCGCCGTCGTCGCGAGCTGCGACGCGGCCTACCCCGGCGTCCGCCACCGGCGGATGCTCTGCATGACGCCGGCGTACCTGCTGGTCCTCGATTGCCTCGCCGCCGAAAAGCCGCGCCAGTTCGCCTGGGTCTACCACAACCGCGGCACGAGCGTCCGCTGCGCCGCGGCCGAGCAGGGCGGCGCCGCGACGGAGGCGGCCGCATGGTGGCAGTACATCGCGAACCGCAAGACCGGCGCCACCGACGGGGCCATCCGCGTCGAGTTCGCCGACAGGCAGGTCGCGACGCACCTGAGCATGGCCGCGGGCGGGCGAAGCGAGGTCCTCATCGGCGACGGCCCGGGCGAGTCGGTCCTCGAGCGCGTCCCGCTCGTCATGATCCGCCGCCGCGGCCGCGCCGCGCGCTTCGCCTGCGTCCTCGAGCCGCTCGCCCGGGGCGGCACGCCCGCCGTCACCGCCGTCGAAACCGAGCAGACCCCCACCGCCGCGCGCGTAACCATCCGCCGCCGAGACACAACCGACACGGTCATCCTGACCGCCGACAACACCTTCACCGTACAAAGTGGCGCTAAGGTCGTTCTGCACGGCAAGCCGCAGTGAACGGGCGTGCGCGCGGCGGGCCGCGTGAGACGGCCGCGGGCGCGTTCAGCGCCCGTCCTCCGCAGCCGGCATGCGGTACGGATCGCCGCGCCTGTACAGCGACAGCCGCTGGCGGATGGCTGAGGCGAGCTCCTTCTTCCCTCCGTCCTGCGCCAGTTGCAGGGCCTTCGTGGCGGCGGCGACGGCTTGGTTGAACCGGCCCGCCTCGGCGTACGCCGCCGCCAGCGCATCCAGCAGGACGGGGTCCCGGTAGCCCGTCCGCCGACACGCCGGCAGGATCAGCCGGATTGCCTCCAGGCCGTCGCGGAACTTCGCGTCCTGGTGGCTGGCGCGAATTCGCCCCAGCGCGACGACTGTCAGAAGGTAGTCGCCCCGGCGCCGGAGGACCTGACCAAACCTGTCGATCGCTTCCGCCGTCTTGCCGAGCTTCCACAGGGCGACTCCGAGGTTGTGTCGGGCCTTGATGTGCCCCGGATCCACCCGCAGCACTTGGCGACAGCGTTCAGCCACTTCGGAGAACTTGCCCTCCCTTGCCAAGACAATCGCCAGGTTCATGTGGGCGCTCGCCAGGCCCGGATCCAGCCGGATAGCCTCGCGGAAGTGCTCTTTGGCCTCCACGAGCCTGCCTTTGCGGCCGATGATGCGGCCAAGGGAGTTGTGCGCTAGAGAAAGGCTCGGATTGATTGCCAGAGCCCGGCGGAGGTGCTCCTCGGCGGCGTCTTCCTGGCCTTGCTCCGCGCGGGCCTCGCCGATAAGCGCGTGTCCTGCCCCCGCGAGGAACTCGTTGATTCGCATGGCCTCGCGGAACTCGGAGACCGCCTCGGGGAACTTCCGCTGCCTACTCAGCACCTTGCCGTATTCCAAGTGCCACGCGGCAACGTCCGGGCGCCTTCCCACCAACACCCGCCACTGCTGAGCCGCCCCTTCATCATCGCCGAACTGCTCGAGCAGTTTCGCGAAGTTCCGGCGGATCTCCAGGTCTCCCGGGGACCTGCCCAGCGCCGCAGCGTAACGGCGACGGGCGTCGGCAAGCCCGTCCGCCGACGCGTGCTCCGCGCGGAGCCGCTCGAGCTCCCGTCCGTGACGGTCGGCCCGTTCCTCATGGTCCATCTGGCTCGTGAAAGGAGGGCTGTCCAGACCGCGCGTGAAGTACGATTCCATTCGGTATCGGTCCCACCCGGTCAGCGCAATCCGCTCGAAGCACAGCTCCGGCCGCGGGGCGATTACCCGAGTCGAGGCGCTCTTCCGGATTGCCCCGGGAAGAACGCCCACGATCTGCTGGAAAACGACCTTTGCCAGCAGGTAGGTGCCCTCGGGCCTCATGTGCACGTGCTCGTAGAACAGCCCCTCTCCCGCCAGCCCGTGCTGCGTTCGGTCGCTCTCCTCAAACGCCCGTTCGACATCGGCCAGGACTACTCCCTCCTCCGCCTTCTCGTCCGCGACCTCACGGATGATCCGGTTGATGCGCCTGTCCGCGCGGAACCGCAGGGCGTCGAGGTCTCGAGCCAGAACGAGGTGCTCGCGGGCCTTGTCGAACTGCTTTAGTCCCAGAAAACAACGCCCGAGACGGAAATGGAGGTCTGCCCGACGGTCACCGATCTGACTTGCCTGCCGGAACCGCTCAACCGCCCCGGCGGCGTCCCCGGCGGTAAAGGAGGCAACGCCGGCATCATGGAGCTTCCGCCATCGGGCCCGGTCCGCCTCGGAAAACTCCGCCCGATGAACAGACGCGAACGGCGCGCAGTCCCTGAGGTTGACCGGTACGGTGCAGACGATCACCTTGCCCGGCGGCCTGCGGATTGCCTCGCAGATGTCGCTCAGGTTCTCCCGGAAATGGCTGTAGACGCTTTCCATTCTCGGATCGTCGGCCGCGACGCGGTGGTCGAGGAACATCCTCATTCCCTGCCATTGCGCGGCCGTGCCGTCACGGCCCGCGATCAGGTCCGTCATGAGCTGGCCGATCCTGGTCGTCTTCAGACAGATGCTCCCCCGGATTACCGAGAGGTTCCGGGAGAAGCCCCCGAACACGGCGCCGCTGCCATACGGCCCTACGACCTCGTTGTTCCCCATGTACACGACGAAGAGATCCGCCTGGTGGTCCGCACAGTCCCGGGCGATGGGCAGCACGACGTGCGAGTTGATGGCGGTCATGGCCGCGTTGATGACCTCGAACCGAGCGTCGGGGAACCGCTCTCGCAGCATGGCCCCAAGGATGCGTCCGAAGGAGAACGCCGACCCCGGCATTCCCTTGGCCACCGAGCCGCCCAGCACGAAGATGCGGTACGTGCCCTCGGGCTTGTCAGCCGGCAGCTCGCATACCACGGGTGCCCGCGCGATGGCCGGGGGGAAGAATCGCCAGCCAAATCGCTGGTTCGTCGTCCAGGCGTCGCGGCCGTCGATCTCGACGAAGAAGTCCGTCGGATACCCGTACCCGAAGACCCGCAGGTTCTACATCCGCATCAGCGCGGAGGCCCACACGAAGCCTGATCCGAAGGCCACCAGCATGACGAGCCGGCCGTCGGCGATCACGCCGGCCTTCCTGGCCTGGTCCACCGCGATGGGCAGGCACGCCGAGGCGATGTTGCCGTGGTCTTCCACGTTGATGAAGACCTTCTCCGGCTGAATGCCCAAGCGCTCGATGATGGCCTCGAGCATTCGCAGGTTCGCCTGGTGCGGGACGAGCACGTCGATGTCGTCGAGCGTGATGCCGTTGGCCTCCAGCGACTCGAAGGCCGCCTCGGACATCCTGGCCACGCCGTGCTCGAATACGGTCTTGCCGTGCATTCTAAAGTGGACTCTCCCGGCCTCGACATCGTCCTTGGTTATGAACTCGGCTTTTCCCTCCCCCGTGCCCGGCGCGGCGGTGTAGAGGGCCTTGGCCTGCGAGCCGTCGGCGTGCAGGATGGTGGAGAGGATTCCCCTCTCCTCGTCGTCGCACGGCCCGATGACGGCGGCCCCCGCCCCGTCGCCCAGCAGGATGCCGATGTTCCGCCCGTCATAGGAGCCGTCGATCCGCTTGGAGAGGACCTCGGAGCACGCGATGAGCACGTGGCGGTAGGTCCCCGCCCGGATGAAGTGGTCGGCGATGGCCATGCCGTATATCAACCCCGCGCACTGCTCCTTGATGTCCATCACCGCGATGCCGGGCAGGTCGAGCTTGGCCTGGAGGAAGAAGCCGCAGCCGGGGTCGTGGTGGTCGGGCGTGATGGTGTTCATGATGAGCAGGTCGATCTGGCCCATCTCGATGCCGGCGTCGGCGACGGCGGCCTGGCAGGCGGGCACGGCCAGGTCCGTGGCGCTGGTGTCGGCCTCGGCGTGCCTCCTTCGCCGCACGCCGGTGCGCGTGACGATGAACTCGTCGGACGTCTCCATCATCTTCATCACGTCGAAGTTCGTCACGACCTTCGGCGGGAGGTTGTGCCCGGTCCCCGCGATTCGCGAGCGTGTCATTGCGGTCCTCTCTCAGGGTGCGTCTACTTGTCCCGGCCGATGCCCTCGTGCCCCAGCGACTGCTTCACCAGCAGCGAGCAGTTCTTCTGGAAGAAATCGACGGGCAGCAGTTGGGTCTTCTCGTACACTTCGCAGCCGAGCTCCTCGGCGATCGTCCGGCCGTCTTTTCCCGACTTCGCCTCGTCGACGATCCGCCGGTGGTATTCTTCGGTCGCCGAGATCGCGCCGCTGAAGTAAGCCTTGACGTCCTCGGCGCCCCGGATCACGCCGTTGTGGCTGAGACAGACGATCTCGGCGCCCAGCCCGGCCAGGCGGCGCATCGAATCGAGGTACGCCGCGTAGCCCGTGAAGTAGTTGGGCCACCAGTAGCCGTGCTCGGGGATGTAGTAGCCCGTGGCGTCGGAGATGATCAGGATGCCCCTTTCGGGATCGTGGAAGCTCAGGCTGCAATCGCTGTGGCCGGGCGTCTCCAGCACGGTGAAGCCGCCGCCTTCCACGGCGATCGTGTCGCCTTCCCTGATGAGGCGGTCGATGGCGATCTGCTTGTCCCCGAGCGCCCGCGGGCGGTCCTGTTCCGTGATCGAGCCGGCCTTCAGCAGCGCGCCGGTGAGCGCCCCGTCCACCTGCTGGAAGAAGGCGATGGCCTTCTCGGCAGAGAGCGTTTTCGCCGCGGCCTCGGAGGCCAGCACGGTGACGCCCGCAAACGCCCGGCGGAACATCGGCACGGCCATCACGTGGTCGGGGTGCGCGTGGGTGACGACGACCCGCCTGACGGTCTCGGCACCGACGCCCAGTTCGGCCAACTGCCGGCCCAGGACCGGCCCCATCGCGCCGGTGCCGCCCTCGAAGATCGTGCACTCGCCGGCGCCCCGGGCGAGGAACAGCGGGTACTCGTTGGTCCCGAGCATCCACAGTCCGCCGGTCAACTCAACGGGAGGGTCCCTGATCAACATCGCTGCGGTCCTTTCTCGGCCTCCTGGGCTGCGAACAGGGCCGCCCCGAGCGCCCCGATGTGTTGCGGGTCGGGGGGCACCTGCACGTCGGTCCCAAACGATTCGGCCACCATGTCCGCCAGGACGGGATTGTGCGCCACGACCCCGCCGGTCAGCACGACGGTCCCGCTGACCGTGTCCATCTCGAAGATCCGTTTGGCCACGCTGCGAAACGCGCCCTTGGCGATGTCCTCGATCCTCTCGCCCGCGCGGATCTTCGCCAGGATCTCCGTCGCGGTGAACACCGTGCAGAAGCTGCCCAGCGCCACCTCCTTCGTCGATCGCTCCGCCAGGCCGTTCAGCTTCGAGACCGGCAGGTCCAGGCGATGGGCGATCTCCTCGAGGAAGGCGCCCGTCCCGGCCGCGCACTTGCGGTTCATCTTGAAGCTCACCCGGCGCCCCGCCTCGTCGAGGTGGATCACCTTGTTGTCCTGCGCGCCGATGTCGATGACGGTGATGGCCCTGGCGAAGTGGAAGTAGGCGCCGCGCCCGTGGCAGGCGATCTCGGTCTTCTTCGCGTCGGCCCAGGGCACGTTGTCCCGCCCGTAGCCGGTCGAGACGGTCCGGCGTATGTCCTGCCTGCTGAGGCCGGCCTGTTCGGCGGCCTCGGCGAGGCACTGCTCGGCCGTGGCGACGTAGTCCACCCCGCTGCGGCGCAGGGCCTTGCCCACGACCCGCCCGCCGGCCTGTGCGATCACGAGCTTCGCGGTGGAAGCCCCGATGTCAACGCCGCAGAAGTAGTCCATCACCGCGCCTCGCTGAGCTGCTCGGCGAACGCCTCGATGCCGGTCCTCGTCTGCTCCTCGGAGTACAGCCGCAGGTCGTTCAGGTCGCCGTTGACGACGAGGAACGGCAGGTTGAGCCTCTCCTGGAGGCGCTGCGGCATGCCGTATCGGCTGTTCGAGTTGCTCGGGCAGGTCTTCGCGTCGTGGTAGAGGATGCCGTCGATCTTGAACTTCGCGGCCATCTCCTCGATGTACGCCTCCTTCTCCAGGTCGCTTCGACAGATGAATATGCAGGAATATGCCCGGGCCATGCCCCCGAACGGGTCCGAGGGGTCCAGGTCCTCGAAGACCCAACTGTTGCAGTACGTCGAGGCCACCACGCACGTCCGGAGCTGAAGGAACTGCGTGGACAGGTCCCGCAGCTTGCCCCAGATCGGCATGCCCTCCCAGTAGACGCGGTGCTCCTCGCCCTCGACCGCGGCGACGCCGTCGGCGATGCGCCGCTTCAGCTCGGCCAGCAGCACCTCGTAGTAGTCCACCGCGTCCTGGTGGCCGCGAAGCACGACGGCCGGGCCCATGTGGATCGTCCCGTCAAAAAACGTGAACGGCGAGGGCACGTTCGCCGCCGTGTCGAGCACCGCCTTCCACAGAACGGTGCACCGCCGGGAAAGGTCGATCACCTCCCTGAGCCGGTCGATGTCCAGCTTCGCCCCGGCGACTTCCTCCAGCGGCCGGACCAGCGCCTCGGTCTGCCTGGCCACGTCCTCCAGGATCGAACCGCCCAGCTCCCCGATCGCCAGCGGCGTGTGGATGCCCACGCACGGGACGGACCACTCCCGCGAGTACCACTGGAACCAGTCCTTGACGTCGCGGCACTGGTTCGTGTTGAAGACCAGCACGTCCGCCTTCGGCGGGCCCGGCATCTTCATCTTCTGAAACGGGCTCTCGCCCTTGAGGTACGACCCGATGTCGCTGGTCAGATACGAGCAGATGTCCGGCGAGAAGCCGCGCGCGTTGGCCAGCGGGATCAGGTCGGTGGCCATGCGCGTCGCCCCGAGCATCGCGCCGTGGTTCTCGGGGAAGTGGACGTTGAACCCCAGGGCCCGAAGCAGCTCGGCCGGTCCCACGCTCGTGCACCAGGCGGTCTTCTTGCCCTCCTGGGGGCCCTGCATGAGCTCGGTGAAGTACTTGCCCATGACGGCCTTCATCTTCCTTGCCGATTCGAGTCCCTTGCGCTCCGCGGCAGGCGACATGCTCACACTCCTCGTTCCCGGCTGTCAGCTTTCAGCTTTCAGCATTTGATGCTGCCTATTCGTCATTCATCGGCGGCCAGCTCCCGCAGGAGCGCCGAGGGCGAGTACCGCTCGCCGACGGCCTCCGCCAGCCGCTGGACGTCGGCCAGGACCTTGCCGAGCCCCACGTCCCGGGCGTACTTGAGCACGCCTCCCCGGAAGTCGGGGAAGCCGGTTCCCAGCACCATGGCCGCGTCCACGTCCGACTCGCGCTGGGCGACGCCCTCCTGCATCACGAAGAAGGCCTCGTTCACCATCCGCAGCACGAGGCGTTCGGCGATCTCCTCGGGGCCCACCGGGCGGGGCGTCAGGCCCCGGCGGCGACGCACCTCGGCGACGATCTCGTCGGTGGGCTCGCTGTGGTGCGGAGCATAGTCTCCCTTCTCGTACCTGTAAACTCCCGCGCCGGTCTTCTGGCCGAGCAGGCCGCGCTCCACGAGGCCGACGGCCACGCCCGACAGGCGCCCGTGCGCGGGGAACGCGCGGCTCATCACCTCATCCACGGCGGCCAGGACGTCCAGCCCGGCCATGTCGATCAGCGCCAGCGGCCCCATGGGGAAGCCGAACTCGACCATCGCCCCGTCCACGTCCGGCGCGGCGGCGCCCTCCTCCAGCAGCCCAAACGCCTCCTTGAAGTACGGGACGAATATCCGGTTGACCAGGAAGCCCTCGCGGTTCCTGACCAGGACGGGCGTCTTGCGGATGTCCCTGGCGAACTTCAGCGCCGTCGCGATCGCCTGCGGCGCCGCCGCCTCCCGCCGGATGACCTCCACCAGCGGCATGCGGTGGGCCGGGTTGAAGAAGTGCATCCCGACCAGCCGCTCGGGGCGCCGCATGCCCTCGGCGAGCACGTCCAGTGAGATCGTCGACGTGTTCGTCGCGATGACGGCCGCCTCACGGCAGGCGTCCTCGACGGCGGCGAGCACCGACCGCTTGACGGCCGCGTCCTCGTACACCGCCTCGATCACGATGTCCGCGTTGGCGAGGCCGCGCCACTGCGTCGTCGTCGTGATCAGCCCCAGCATGCCCTCGGCGCGCCCGGCGGAGAGCTTTCCCTGCTGCACCCGCTTCTCGAGAGAGCGGCGTATCCGCGCCAAGCCCCCCTCGACGGCCGACGCGTCCGCATCGTGAACGACGACCGGCACGCCGGCGATAATCAGCGCATGCGCGATGCCCGTTCCCATCGAGCCCATGCCGACGACGGCCGCCTCGGCTGTTCTCGCGGGCCTCGCGTCGCCGATGTCCGCGGCCTTGCCCATCCCGCGAGTCGCGAAGAACAGGTATATCCTGTTCCGCGTCGCCAGCGTCTCCATGCACTCGGCGAACGCCTGCTGTTCGGCCCGCAGGCCCGCCGCGAACGACTCGGCCAGCCCGGTCCTCACCGCCTCGACGATCTTCCGCGGCGCGATGATCTCCGGCCGCACCTTGCTCAGCAGCTTCTCGGCCTCTGCGAACGCCGCCTCGTTCGCCTCGGCGTTGCGTACCTTCTCGGCGCGCTCGCTGGTCTTGCGCGGCTCGCGGGCCGACTGGAGGACGGCCTTGGCGCGCTCGACGAGCTCGCGGCCGGGGCAGACTTCGTCGACGAGCCCGAGCTCCAGTGCCCGCCGCGCGTCGATGGCCTGGCCGGACAGCAGCATCCTCAGCGCCTCGGCGGGCCCGATGAGCCTCGGTAGCCGCTGCGTGCCGCCGGCGCCCGGGTTGATCCCGAGCGTGACCTCGGGCATGCTGAACCTGGCGGCCTCGTCGCACACGCGGAAGTGGCAGGCCATGGCGAGCTCCAGCGCGCTGCCCATGAGCTTTCCCGCGACGGCGGCGGCGACGGGCTTGGCGGCGTCCTCGACCTCCCCAAGCGCCTCCTGGAAGAGACGCGACGTGCGGACCGCATCCTCCGGGCGGGTGATCTCCCTGAAGATGCCCACGTCGGCGCCCGCGCTGAAGTGGCGCTCGCCGCCCGTGATGACGACGCCCGCGGCCTGCTCGTCCGAGCTCGCCCGACGGATCGCCGAGCGAAGCTCCTCCAGCAGCGAGAAGGTGATGGCGTTGACGGGCGGCGAGTTCAGGCGAAGCACGCACACGCCGTCGGATACGCTGTAGTCAATCATGCCGGCTCCCGGGCCTCCTCACAGCTCCAGCGTGAGCTTCAGCGACCCTTCGGCGCACCGGGCGTACATCTCGAAGGCCTCGGCGGCCTTCTCCCACGGCATTCGCGGCGTGACCGTGGCGCCGAGGTCCGAGGCCCGGCCGTCCACGACCATGTCCGCCGCCGTCTGGAAGAACGCCGCGCACTGCGGCCCCACGCACGTGATGATCTGCGTCTCGTTGCGGAAGACGTCGTACCACGGGAACTCCTGGTCGTTGTAGTCCGGCATGCCGAAGACGAACAGCCGCCCGCCGTGTCGCGGCAGATGGGCCGACGTCTCCATCGACTCCGGCGTGCCGGCCGCATCGACGACGAAGTCGATCATCTCGCCGCCCGTCAGCTCCCGCACGGCCTCGACGACGTTCTCCTTTGAGGAGTCGATGACCCCGGCGGCCCCGAAGCGCCTGGACCATTCGAGGCGCCAGGCGAGCAGGTCGGCCGCGATCACCTGGCGGGCGCCCATGAGCCCGAGCACGTACGTCCAGACCAGCCCCATGGGCCCCTGGCCGACGACGGCGCAGCGCTGGTTGATCACGTGCCCGCCCCGCGTCAGCGCGCGGAGCACGGTTGCCAGCGGCTGGGCCACGATCAGCGCCGCGGTGTCCGGCGGGTCCTGCGGCAGTATGGCGATCCCCGGCGGCCTGGCGCGGATGAACTCCGCGAAGCCGTGGTACCCTTCCGGCTGGGCCAGCACCAGCGTGCCGGGCTCGAAGCCCTCGCAGCGCGACTCCACGATGGTGCCGATGTTCTCGTGCCCCGCCCAGCCGGTCGGGTTGGGGTATTCCAGCTCGGCCCAGACGCCCTCGCCTGTGTACTGCCCCATGTTGCTGCCGCAGAGGGCCACGTGGCTGCACTGCACCAGCACCTCGCCGTCGGCGGGCTCGGGCTTCGGGGGGTCGATGAAGGCGATCTTCCTCGGTTCGGCGATGTGAATTGCTCTCATGGCTCTCGTTGCTCCTGAAACGCGCGGCCGCCGGGCCCGGTCGCCGGACGCCGCAAACCCCGCACACCTTACCGCCTGGCCCCGCGCCGGTCAACCCGCAGATCCCCCTGCCGCCTGCCGCCCATTGCCTGTCGCCTCCCCTTGCGGCAGGTAATGCTCGCGCGCCATCTTGACGATAGAGACATCCGGTGATACATTGATTCCCCGGACGCAGGTTCGCAGGCCGACGTAGCTCAGCGGTAGAGCACAGCTTTCGTAAAGCTGGGGTCGTGGGTTCGAATCCCTCCGTCGGCTTTCTCTTCTGCGCGGCGGCACGCCCTCATCGCCGGGGCCTCGCAACACGTCGGCGGGCAACGTCAGCCATTGCCGCAAGCCTCCACGCAGCCGATAATAAAAGCGGACCCGTCGGAACGGCCCCCGGTCGGGGCTTGTCCAGAGAGGCCCGGTGAGATGAGTCATGACAAGGTTCCAGAGGGCCGTTTGCCGGCACGAACCGATGATGCCTGCCGATAGCTGTGCCATCCTGTCCCTCACGCCGGTATCGGCGCTCCTCGCCGCCCTGACGGCCGGTGCGATGCTGCTGCTCTTCGGTTGTCGCGCGGCGCAGGAGGCCCCGCAGCCGCCCGCAACAGGGCCAGCCGACGAACGAGACATCACGATCACGATCGTCTACGACAACAATCCCGGACCGAAGGGCCTGACCTCGGCCTGGGGCTTCGGCTGCGTTGTCCGCGGCCCCGAGAAGACCATCCTTTTTGACACCGGCGGCGACGGGCGTGTCCTGCTGGCGAACATGCGACAACTGGGCATCGACCCCAACCAGATCGATGCGGTGGTGCTCAGCCACATTCACGGCGACCACACCGGCGGGCTTTCCTCTTTCCTGGCCGTTCGGGGCGGCGTGCCGGTGTACGTGCCCGGCGGCTTTCCCGCCGCCTTCCTGGAACGGATCCGGTCGCTCGGTGCCCGGCCGGTACCGTCCGGCCAGTCGCAGCGGGTCTGCCCGGGCGTCTGCACAACGGGCACGCTGGGAAAGGGACAGATCGAGGAGCACGGCCTCTGTGTGCAGACACACAAGGGAGGGGTGGTGATCACCGGCTGTGCGCATCCGGGTGTGGGGAAGATGGCCGCCGAGGCGAAACGCCTTGCCAACGGGCCGATACACCTCGTCCTCGGCGGCTTCCACATGGGCGGGCAGACTGACCGGCAGATCCACGCCGTGATCGATCGCTTCGAGGCCCTGGGCATCAGCGAAGTCGCCCCATGCCACTGCACGGGGGACACAGCCCGAGGGCTTTTCAAGCAGCGCTTTGCCGGCCGCTGCGTCCTCGCCGGCGTGGGCAGCGTTTTCCGGTTCCATTGCGAGCGGTGATCCCCTGTTCCACAGCGTCGGCGGGCGCCGAGCGATCCCCCATTGGCCTGCCCGCCGGCTGCGGCGCTCCCGCCGGGGCCCTTGCCCCCGGCGTGTCCAAAGCCGGACAGGAAACAGCCAACCGTGCCAATACCCCCTACCCCAACAGCCGGCTGTTTAAGCAGCCTGCTAAAGGAAGGCCCGGAAACGGCCGAAGGACGTTTCAGAGGGAATGTAGGGAGCGGAGGTCTGTGCGGCCTCCCGGGGTGGCCGCAGCTCACGGCCCGGAAGGGGCTCACAGGCCTGTCGCCCATTGCCACGTGGGGATCAGTGACCGGCGCAGAAACCGCGAGAGCCCGAGATTCCTTAAGGAACCGAGGCGACGGCACCTTTGACTCGTGTGTTACGAGACGCTCGAGCGACGGAATCCACAAGCGCTGCGACGGGCGTCTCTCCGGGGCTGACGTGACCAACCGCGGGGAACGATCGAGCCGGGACGGGAATGGGTAATGGAACCGCTTTGATGACCTGTGTTCCCGTTCACGTTTGCCAGACATCGCAAGGGGGTCGACCGGGATGGGCGAGCAAGGCAGGGCTCTGATCGTCGACGATGACGAGGTCGTCCGGGAGACCATCTCTCGCGACCTGGGCAGGCTGGGGTTCACTTGCGCGACGGCCGGCAACGGGCTCGAAGCGTTCATGCGCCTGACGGAGTCGGACTTCGACGTCGTCCTGACGGACCTGAAGATGCCCGTAATGGATGGGATGGGGCTGATCCGCGCCATCGCCAAGGCCGGGCTCGACACGGTGCCCGTCGTCCTCTCGGGTCAAGGCCAGGTATCGCAGGCAGTCGAGGCCACACGGAGCGGCGCGTTCGACTTCATCGAGAAACCGGCGAGCATCGAGGTCGTTCGGGAGGCCCTCGGCCGGGCGGTAAGGCATCGCCAGACCCTGCGCCGCGCCTGCGTCACCACCGCCCTGACCGACCCCTGGGGCGCCGCGTTCGACTCCTGGGCGGACATGATCGTCCTGCTCCATCCGGACGGGCGGATCCGGAAGGTGAACCGCGCCGTGCTGGAGCGCCTTGGCCGCTCGCCGGGGCACCTGATGGGCCGGGACTGCCACGAGGCCATCTGCGGCGACGATCACGGCCCGGAGGACTGCCCGTTCCTGCTGGAGCTGGACCCCAACCGCGGGCGGACGTGCGAGCTGTCGCAGAAGTCCTGGGGCGGCTGGTTCGAGATCCGCTCGGCGCTCCTGCGAGGCCCTGAGGAAAGTGCCCTGGGCTCGATGCACGTCGTCCAGGACGTCTCCAGCCGCAAGTCCGCCGAGGAGGTGCTGCGGGAGGCTCGCGCCGACGCCGAGCTGATCATCCGGTCCATCCCGTCCATCCTCATCTGCCTGGACGAGAACCAGGTGATCCACAAGTGGAACCGGTCGGCCGCCGACGCGTTCGGCATCGGCCCGAACGAAGTGATGGGAAAGCCGTTCTCCGCGTGCGGCATCCAGTGGGACTTCGCGCCCGTGGAGGCGGCGCTGGCCCAATGCGCCGAGAAGGACTCGCCGGTGAGACTGGACGACGTCCCGTTCGTGCGTCCCGACGGCCGGGGCGGATTCGTCTCCATCACGCTGAGCCCCATCAAGGGCCTGGACCTGACGAGCCTGGGCGTGCTGATCCTCGGGCGGGACGTCACCGAGCGCAAGTTCCTGGAGGCGCAGTTGGCCCAGGCCCAGCGGCTCGAGAACATCGGCCAGCTCGCCGCCGGGATCGCCCACGAGATCAACACGCCGATGCAGTACGTGGGGGACAACACGCGCTTCATGGAGGAGTGCTTCTCGCAGCTCCTCTCGCTCCTCGGCGCGTACGGGGGGTTCGTCCTCGCGGCCCGCGAGGACCCGCCGACGCCGGAGTCGATCGCGAAGATCCAGGCCGCCGCCGAGGAAGTGGACGTGGAGTACCTCATCGACGAGATCCCGCGCGCGATTCAGCAGTCGCTGGACGGCGTCTCGCGGGTGACGAAGATCGTCCGCGCGATGCGGGACTTCTCGCATCCCCCCGTCGAGGAGAAGGTCGCCATCGACATCAACAAGGCCATCCAAAGCACGATTACGATCTGCCGGAACGAATGGAAGTACGTCGCCGATGTCGAGACGGACTTCGATACCGACCTGCCCGCCGTCGCCTGCTTCCCCGGAGAGCTGAACCAGGCCGTTCTGAACCTGATCGTCAACGCGGCGCACGCGATCGCGGACGTCGTCGGCGACGGATCCAAGGGCAAGGGGACGATCCGCATCAGCACCCGCCGGGATCGGGACCAGGTCGATATCCGCATCGGCGACACCGGCTGCGGCATCCCGCAGGAGATCCGGGAGAAGGTCTGGGAGCCGTTCTTCACGACGAAGGAAGTGGGCAAGGGCACGGGGCAGGGGCTGGCCTTCGCCCGCTCGCTGATCGTGGGCAAGCACGGCGGCTCGATCACCTTCGAGACGGCGGCCGGTGAGGGCACGACGTTCATCATCCGCCTGCCGCTGGGGCAGGAGACGCCGAGGGGCAAAACCGCAACGCAGGAGCCGACCCATGCAGAAGAAACTGCGAGTGTTGTTTGTGGATGACGAGCCGAGGGTCCTCAGCGGGCTTCGGCGGATGCTCCACGCCATGCGCCACCAGTGGGACATGGTCTTCGCGCCCGGCGGCGCGGAGGCCCTCGATATCGTCGCGGCCGAGCCGCCCGACGTGATCGTCTCCGACATACAGATGCCCGGAATGGGCGGCATCGAGCTGCTGACCAAAGTCAAACGCCTTCACCCCCAGATCGTCCGCATCAGCCTCTCGGGGGAGTGCTCGGCGGAAACCGTCCTGCATTCGGTGAAGGTGGTGCATCAGTACCAGGCCAAGCCCTGCGAGCCGGGCGCGCTCAAACGCCTGCTGACGAGAGTGGCCGGGCTGAGCGACCTGCTGGCGAACGAGCAGCTCGGGCAGCGCATCAGCAGAATGGCGTGCATCCATTCCCTGCCCGAGCTGCGGGCGCGGTTGGGCGAGCAGCTCGAATCGCCCGACGCCTCGGCCGCCCGGGCGGGGCAAATCATCGCCCGCGACCTGGGCCTCAGCGCAAAGGTGACGCAGTTCGTCAGCTCGGCGTTCTTCGCCGAGCCCCTGCGGACCCTCACGCCGACGGAGGCGGCCGGCTTCCTCGGCCTGGACATCCTCAAGGCGCTGGCGCTGTCCGTGGGCGCGTTCGCCGACTTCAGTCCCGAATCGCTCGCCGCGGCGCCGCTGGAAGGCATCACCGAGCACAGCCTGCTGGTCGCCGAGTCCGCGCGGGCGCTGGCCGTCGCGGAGGGCTTCGACCCGGAAACGACCCAGCAGGCCTTCCTGGCCGGGCTGTTCCATGACGTCGGCAAGGCCGTCCTCGCCCAGGAGCTCCCCCGCCAGTACGCCGCCGCACGCGCCCTGGCCCGACGCGAGTGCCTCAGCCAGCAGGAGGCCGAGCGCCGCACCCTCGGCGCGACGCATTCCCAGGCGGGCGCGTTCCTCATGGCGCTGTGGGGTCTGCGGCCCGCCGTCGTCGAGGCGCTGGCCTTCCACCACGACCCCTCGGCGAGCAGGACCACCCAGCCGGGCCCGCTCACCGTCGTCCACGCAGCGAACGCGATCGTCCACACGATGCACGGCCAGGACGGCCCAGCAGCGCCGGCCGCGCGGATGGACGAGGACTACCTCGCCAAGCTGGGCCTGACGGCGCGCGCCGCCGAGTGGAACGAGCTATGCCAGGCCGCAATGAACAAGGAGACGGCAAATGTCTGAAAAGGTGTTATGCGTCGACGACGATCTCAGCATCCTCGCGTCGTTCCGGCGGACGCTGCGAAGGCAGTTCCACGTCGAGACCGCAGCGGGCGCCGAGGAGGGCCTGGAGCTGCTCCGGACGCTCGGGCCCTTTGCCGTCGTCGTCGCCGACATGCGCATGCCGGGAATGAACGGCATCCAGTTCCTTCGCGAAGTCCGGCGGACCGCGCCGGACACCGTCCGCATGATGCTCACCGGAAACGCCGACCAGCAGACGGCCATCAACGCGGTGAACGAGGGCCACATCTTCCGCTTCCTCACCAAGCCGTGCCCCAACAAGCTGCTCGCCGCGTCCCTCGAAGCCGGCATCGGGCAGTACCGAATGGCGATCGCCGAACGCCAACTGCTCGAAGAGACCCTCAACGGCAGCATCACCGTGCTGACCGACGTGCTGTCGCTGGTCAACCCCGTGGCCTTCGGGCGCTCGGCGAGAATCCGGCGCTACGTCAAGCACGTCGTCACGCGCCTGGAGCTGCCGGGCGCCTGGCAGTTCGAGGTGGCCGCCATGCTCTCCCAGATCGGGTGCGTCACGCTGCCCCCCGAGACGCTGGAAAAGCACTACGCCGGACAGGACCTCACCGACGACGAGCAGGAGATGCTCGCCTCTCACCCCAACGTCGGCGGGAAGCTCATCGCGAACATCCCG
The DNA here is from genome assembly GCA_964427875.1 of uncultured Planctomycetaceae bacterium. Classification (GTDB taxonomy): domain Bacteria; phylum Planctomycetota; class Phycisphaerae; order SM23-33; family SM23-33; genus CAYRVX01. The sequence continues at coordinate 736 of CAYRVX010000100.1, read as the reverse complement.
CGACTGGGGGACGTGGCCCACATGATCGCCCGCCAACAGGAGCCCTTCAACTGGGCGCCCAGCTCCGACGAACCGAAGGCCAGGGATCCCGTGGCCGTCGGCGGACAGCTACTCAAGGTCGTCCTCGACCTCGACAGGCGTCTGTCGCACGGCGCCTCGCTCAACGTGGCGCTGGCCCGGCTGCGGGAGCGGCCCGACGAATACGACCCCGCCATCGTCGAGGCCCTTCAGGAAATGGACGCGGAGCTGCCCGCGAGCCGCAAACGGACCGTCCAACTCCACCAGCTCCTCGTGGGCATGGTCCTCGAGCAGGACGTCCACGCCGGGAACGGGACGCTCCTGGTCACCCAGGGGCAAGAGGTGACGGTTCCCCTGCTCGCCCGGCTGAGGCGTTGGGCACAGGGCGCCGGGATCGACGAGCCGATCCGCGTCGCCGTGCCGCGCTTCGTGGAGGAGCAGCCCCAGCCCGCCGAAGAGCTCACCGCAGCCGCCGCCGACGCCCCAACATGATCCGCCCCGTCGACAACCAGCCGCCCGACACGCCCGCATGCTTCAAACGCAGGTAACAGCGTTTGAACCATGCGTAGCCGGTATCCTGTAGCCAGTAGCCAGGAGCCAGGAGGCCAGAACTCGAACCCGGGAACTTGCAACCCGGAACTCGGAACCCGGAACCCGGAACCGGGAACCCGGAACTCGGAACCCGGAACTCGGAACCCGGAACTCGGAACCCGGAACT
>CAYRVX010000099.1:0-25605 GCA_964427875.1 uncultured Planctomycetaceae bacterium | reverse complement strand
GATGTCCTGCGCATCGGCGAAGTTGGGCTCGATCGACAACACGTAGCCCAGCACCGTCTGCTGATGCCGCACAAACAACTGCTGGACATGCAGCGCGTGGTCGTCGGGGGTGTGGTAGGATTTGTCTGCCATCTCACAAGAGGACTGCCGCCCAGCCGGCGGGATTAGCAGAGAAAGTCAGAATCTCATCACGGGCAAGAGCGTGCGCTGTCCCGGCAGAGGGCCGCTGGCCTGTCCGCAACTGATTGTATCGGCAGCGGAGGAGACGGCCAGTGGTGACGCAGGCGCGAAGCAGCGGACGGAGCTGTCGCACGGGGACAGTGGCGGCGAAGCCTCAACGTCCGGCAGACGCTCGCCAGCACGGCCTGCGTAACCGCGCCCTTGGCTCGTCGCGACCATCCCGTCAGCATGCGCCCGATCCTGAGCTTAGCGCACCGCGCCGGAAGCGGGAGTCATCGGCAGGCCGGTCATCCCTGTCCGGCGAGACTTCGGGCATCGCTGTGCCCGGGCCGCCGAGCTTTGTTGTCCTTTCCTTGTAAGGACTTACGTCTCTGGCGGCCTTAGAGTCGCCCAAACGTGCGCCACAAACCGCAACTACCGTTCATAGCGTAACTTAATTGGGATTCAAAATCCCGTGGCCGCAAGGTCGTGTGGGTTCGAGTCCCACCTCCGGCATTCGTAGACACGCCGCGACAAGCCACGTCAGGACGCGACACGTTCGCCCGTGTCGCAACCCCGCCGCGGCCGCGTACGTTCCAGGAGTCCCGCGCGACCCATGCCAACACGGGCCAACGTGCGTCATGTCGCGTCACGCCGAGACAAAAAAGTGTGCGCCATTTTGTGCGCCAAAATGGGCCGTGTACATGCGTGAATGTACATACGAATGATACCCGGGAGCGGCCTGCGCCGGCGTGACGGGGGCGCGGAGGGGCACTGGCAGGTCGACGACGCGGGCAGAGCTACACGGCAAGCACGGCTGCGGTGTCCCTGGCCTGCGGCGTAAGAGGGGGGCCGTTCTTGCCGCGTGTTGCCAACGAGGTTAGGTTGAAGTGATGCTGTTACTTCGCTGCACTCACAAGGTTCTCAGGCTGTTCGGTCAGCGCCCGCGACAGGCGGCGTTGTGCGCCCCCGATACCGGCCTGGGGGAGTGGTACGTGAACTTCACGAGCCACCGTCGCGAGGGGTTCTTCGTCTTCGTGAACGCAAAGTCGCTCTACACCCTCGTCGTGGATGCCCGTACGGTTGCGTCCATCGACGATCTTGTGGCACGCATGCTCAGAAGGCTGTTCCTGCACCTGGACGATCTGGTGGCCGAGCAGGAGGGCCTTGAGAAGGTGGCCAAGGAGTACGGGCATGTGCTCGTGGCGAAGACGGCCAGCCGCAGTGTGCTCGGATCGATGAATGACCTCATCAGCCATCTGCACTGGAACATAGCCCAGCAGATGCAAGAGACCGGGAGCGTGGACCTCGCGGACATCGAGGCGAGGCTGAACGTCATCCCGCAGCGACCGATCGGATGGTGCCTGGCCGTAGAGCGCTTTGGGGAGTTGTGCTCCGCCCTATTATGATGCTTCGCCCGGCGACGATCTTCCATCTCCGTCTACGCCGTCTGCTTCGTCTCAGTCGCCATCGCGCCCGGCACGGCCGGGAGCTTGCGGATGTCGGTAGCGAGGTCGGCGATGGCGACGTGGGTGTAGACGTTCATCGTCAGGTCGATCGTGCTGTGGCGGGCTTGTCCGGCGTAGCCTTGGCGAAGCCGGGCGAGGGCCTGTGCGTTGCGGGGGTGCACGCCGGCGCGGGCGAGGTTGGAGATGAACGTGTGGCGCAAGGCGTGGAAGTCGGCCACGCGGCCGTGGGCGTCCTCGTAGTCGATGTCGGCGGCGGTGAGGCTTGCCTGCCGAAGCATCTGCGAAGGCAGGTCCACACGGATCATGGTCGAGCCCTGCCTGCGGCTGGCCCAGTCGCCGTCCCACAGGCGCCCGCCGGAGGGCCGATCGGCCAGCCACCCCTGGAGCATGGCCGCTACGTCGGGGCGTCCGGCGTGCCCTTCAGCGAGTACAAGCGAAAGCGCGGCGAGCGCGTCGGGCATCGCTGGCGCATCCCCAAGGTTCATGGCCGCCGCCGGAAGGAGAAGGCGATGCACGGGCGGATGCGCGTAAAGGCGCTTTCTCCCAACTTGCGGGACTGCCGGCAAACCGGCAGAATATGGCGAGCATCCTGGCCACGTAGACAATGTGGAGAACGATCATGTCCGAGGCGAGCAAAGCGCTGGTGCGCCGTTACTACCAGGAAGTGATGGGAGATCTGGCCGGAATGGACGAGGTGGTTACTGCCGACTTCGTGGACCACCACTTCCCGCCCGATACGCCGGCCGGCCCGGCGGGCGTCAGGAAGTTCTTCATCGAGTTTGCAGGTGGTGTCTTCAGCGACATGCGGATCGAGATCGATTTCCTGCTGGCTGAGGCAGACAAGGTGGATTGCCACTTCGTCTTCCATGCCCGCCATACGGGCGATTTCGGCGACATTCCGGCCAAGGGCAACGCCATTCGTCTGCCCGCGATCGGCACGTTCCGCATCGCTGACGGCAAGCTGGCTGAGGCCTGGGAGATCTTCGACAGCGGAAGCTTGTCGCAACAGATGCAGGCGGATCAAGCCTGAATCCGTGGTCCGGGATGCGTCGCGCTTCGGGCGGACACGACCCGCGCCATCGGCGGGCCCTGTCAACGAGATTCACCCTACCGCATACAGGAACCGCAGGAGAATGCTCTTGGGCAAGCTTGGCGCAGCGATGTTGGTGTGCGTTATCTGGATCGGCTGGATCGACACGGCCTCTTCGGCGCCCCGGAGTCGCGCCGTGGGACAGGAGGCCCGGCGGATCGTCTCGCGGCACAAGGCGGTGTTCACCCAGCCGCCGCGGCGAATTCCCAGCCGGACGCAAACGGACGCGCCGCTGCTGGGCAACGGGGACATGGGCGTGGCCTTGGGCGGCCCGTCGGAGGCGCAGCGGCTGTGGCTGGCGAAGAATGACTTCTGGCGGCTGAATTCGAGGTACAAGACGTCCAGCCCCCGCGTCTTCGGGGGCCTGAACGTGAGCCTGCCCGAGCTGAAGGGGGCAAGCTACCGTGTCGAGCAGTCGCTCTTTGACGCCGTGACGCAGGCCGTCTTCACCAAGGGCGATCTCACCGTCAAGCTGCGCGCGTGGGTCGCGGCCACGAAGAACGTCCTGGTGGTGGAGCTCAGTGCCCACGGTCGAGCCGCGTCGGCGGAGATCAAGCTCGAGGTGGCCGAGGGCGGCGGAAGTGAGCACGACACGGGTGCCGGCACGGAGGTGTACTGGGCTTCTCGCAAGTTCGTCAAGGACGTGGAGATCCCTAGCGGCGCGGCGGCTGCGATGAAGGTCATCGGCGCCAAGGGCCTCTGGCTGGACCTCCGGCCGGGCAGGCGAGTGACCGTGGCCCTGGCGATGGCGAGCGTCTTCAAGCACAAGGAGTACGTCGACGTTGCTCGCAAGTTGGCCGCCGGCCTCGACGAGGCCGGGATCGAGACGCTGAGGAAGGCGCACGCGAGGTGGTGGCAGGACTTCTGGGTCAGGAGCTTCGTCGAGATCGGCGACAAGGCCTTGGAGCAGCGCTACTACCTGAGCCACTACGTCATGGCGTCCTGTTCGCGCGATCCGGAGTTCCCGCCGGGCCTCTTCGGGACGTGGGTCACGACGGACGCGCCCGGCTGGGCAGGAGACTATCACCTCAACTACAACCACATGGCCCCGTTCTACGGGCTGTACTCCTCGAACCACATCGCGCAGGCCGACCCCTACCACGCGCCGATCCTGGATTACATGGCGAAGGCGAAGGCCTATGCCAAGGCCGAGCTCAAGTGTCGCGGCGTGTACTACCCGGTCGGCATTGGCCCGAAGGGCATCGAGACGAGCAAGTGGGGCACGTACGACAGAAAGGGCGATTCCAGCCCAGGCCTGTTCTGCGGCCAGAAGAGCAACGCCGGCTACTGCCTGGTAAACATAGCCGCCCGATGGCGCCACACCTACGACCCGTCGTACGCGAGGAAGCTCTACCCGTTTGTCCGGGAGGTGGCGACGTTCTGGGAAGACTACCTCAAGTGGGATGATGCCGGCGGCCGGTATGTCATCGAGAACGACGCGGTGCACGAGAACACGTTCGGCGATTTCAACCCCATCGTGTCGCTTGCGTTCGTCCGGCTTGCGATGGAGACGGCCCTCGAGATGAGCACGGAGTTGGGGATCGACCGGGTCCGGCACGAGAAGTGGCGTCACATCCGCAAGCACATCAGCGGCTTCGCCACGCAGGAGAAAGGCGGCAAGACGGTCTTTCGCTACACCGAGCGCGGTACGGCGTGGTGGCGGGGTAACACGCTGGGGATTCAGCATATCTACCCGGGCGGGGCGATCGGCCTGGAGAGCGAACCGAAACTGCTCGAGATCAGCCGCAACACGATCGACGTCATGGGCCGATGGGTGGACAACAACGGCTCGAACAGCTTCTTCCCGGCGGCGGTGCGCGTGGGCTACGAACCGAGGATCATCCTCGAGAAGCTTCACGAGTACGTCGCTCGGCACTGCCAGCCCAACGGGTTCGCGGCCCACAACCCACACGGCATCGAGAACTGCTCCACCGTGCCCAACACGATCAACATGATGCTGTGCATGGGCCATCAGGGCGTGCTGCGCGTCTTCGGCGTCTGGCCGAAGGATCGCGACGCGCGGTTCGGAAACATCCGGGCCGAGGGGGCATTCCTGGTCTCCAGTCAACTGACCCGAAGGCACGTACAGTACGTGAGAATCCTCAGCGAGCGCGCCCGAGCCTGCGTGCTGGTCAACCCCTGGCCCGGGAAAGCCGTCATGCTCTGCCGGAACGGTAAGCAGAGCGAAACGCTTCGCGGCAAGCGGCTGAGATTCCCCACGGCCGTCGGCGAGGAGGTCCTCCTGGGCCCGGAAGGTACGGGCCAGGCCGAGCTGCGCCGTCGCCTCGCGGGACAGAGGGGGAGTCGGCAGGGCGGTTGACGGATTGCGGCGAAGGAGATGGCGATGCAGTATGAACGGAGCCTGGGCACCTGGGCACTGATTGGCGCCGCCGTTTCAGGCGTGGCCATGGCAGCCGGATGTGCAAAGGACGAGGCGAAGGAGAGGGTCATCCGCGTCACGCGGAACATTGGCGGCCGGGAGGGATTCCGCACCCACTTCGAGGCGTGGGAGGCGGCGTTCGAGCGCGGCAACCCCGGCTGGAAGGTAGAGCTGATAGACCTGGGCAACCAGAACGGGGATGAGTTCTACAAGGCGCGAATCGCCACCGGCGACCTGCCGGAAGTGGTGATGACGTGGCAGTTGACGCCCATGCTGGTGAAGGGCCGTCACCTCGTGCCGCTGGACGAGGCGTACTACGAGAAGTTCGGCATCGCACTGCCCAGGCCGTATGAGGGCCGCTACTACACCACGCAGGGGGGCATTCAGGTCCAGGGCATCGCGGTCAACAAGCGGATGTGGGCGGACGTCGGAATCACCTCCCCGCCGCAGACGTGGGATGAGCTCACCGCGGGGCTGGCGAAGCTGAAGGCCAAGGGCCATCGGCCGCTCGTGTACGGCGGGCGGGAGTGGTCGGCCTTCCAGCCGCTGTTCTACGCCATCGCGACGAACATGTACGACCGCGCGCCGTCGCCGGGCAAGCCCTCCTGGACGATTCGCCGCAACCGGGGCGAGGTGCGGTTCGCGACGGATCCCACGGCCCGGCTGATTCTGGGCGAGATGATCGATCTGATGGAGGGATTCGTCGAGAAGGGGGCCGCCTCGGACGGCTACAACGAGGAGCAGCGGACCTTCTACGGGGGCAAGGGCGCGACGTGGATGATGGGCTGCTGGATCGCCGGGGACGTCGAGTCCAACAAGGTCGATTTCGAGATCGACTACTGGCCGATCCCGTCGATGACGGGGCGAGAGCCCGTCCTGATCACCTGCTCGAATCCCCAGAGCGGGTGGGCGATGACCACGTCGGCGACCGGCCAAAAGCGGGCCAAGGCTCGGGCGTTCCTGGAGGCCTTCTACGAGCCGGATGTCTACCAGCTCTTTCTCAACGGCGAGGGCCAGTTCGCGGCCGCCTCGAAGGTGCCCGTCAAGGGCCCCCAGAGCGCCTGGAAGCCGGCCCAGTCGCTGTTCGACAGCATCCAGCGGACGATGGATGAGTACGGCACGACGCCGGGCTTCCACATCGCGCTGGATGACATCCCTCCGCCGATCTTCTTCAGCAACACGATGAAGGCCGTCATGCAGGAGATCCTCGCCGGCACGCGCGACGTGGACAAGCTGCTGAAGATGCTCGACGACGACTGGGACAGCGCCCTGAAAGGCATGTAACGGGACATGGGCCCGGCCCCCACATTCCGTCGCCGTGGCTGGTTGGCGTCGCTGGTCCTCTGCGGCCCGGCCGTGCTGCTGTACGGGACGTTCGTGGTTCTCCCGGCCGTGCTTGGCTTCGCCTACAGCCTGACCGACTGGACCGGTTGGACGGACGAGCCGGACTTTGTCGGGCTCGACAACTTCCGCGAGCTCGCCGGCGACGACCGGTTCGCGGCCGCGATTCGCTTCACGCTCTCCGAGACATGGATGATCGTGTTGTTCTTCACGTTCGGATCGCTGGTGCTGGCCGTGCTGCTGGATCGGCTGCGGTCGGCGAAGGGGCTCGTTCGGGGGCTGTTCTTCTACCCCTACATCCTCAGCATTCTCGTCGTGGCGCTGCTGTTCAAGTACCTCTGCAACTACAACCACGGCGCGGTCAACCTGCTGCTCCGCTCGATGGGGCTGGGGCAGTGGGCCCAGGACTGGATGATGGACCCGCGGCTGGTGGGGTATTTCATCTTCGCGATGGTCGCCTGGAGCGCGGTGGGCTTCTTCACCACGTTGTACCTGGCGAACCTCCAGACGATTCCCCCCGAGCTCTACGAGGCCGCGAGCATTGACGGCGCGGGGCCCGTGACCGTGTTCGCGAAGATTCAACTACCGATGCTCGTGCCCACGGTGACGACCAACCTCGTGCTGGCGACAATCTTCGGGGTCAACCTGTTTGGGCAGATCGTGGTGACCACCGAAGGCGGGCCGGGCTATCGCACGGCCACGGTGGGTTACTACATCTACTGGCTGGGCGTGAAGAACAACCGCCAGGGCTACGCCTCGGCCGTGTCGTTTGCGGTGTTCGCCGCCCTGGTGGCCGTCGCGGTCGTGCAAGTGGCGCTGCTTCGCCGCAGGCAGGTGGAGCTATGAGCCGGCGGCGGGCCCACATCCGTTTTGGCTGGCTGGAGGCTGTGATGCTCCTGGCGGGAGCGGCCTTCGTCAGCCCGTGCGTGCTGGCCCTGCTGAACGCATTCAAGACGAATCCCGAGATCCTCCGCGATCCCCTCGCGTTGCCCGAGCGGCTCTGCTGGGACAACTTCCAGTACATCTTCACGGGCATGAAGCTCGCCCGCCCCATGCTGAACAGCCTGCTGATGTGCATCGGCGTGATCTCGTGCCTGGTTACCATCGCTCCGATGGCGGCCTACTCGATCATGCGGCGGAGGATGGCCACCGGGAAGCTGCTGCGCGTGTTCTTCCTGATCGGCCTGACCGTGCCGTTCCAGATCATCATGGTGCCTCTGCTGAAGCTGTTCCGCATGATGAACATCCAGTTCACCTACCTCGCCCTGCTGCTGCACTATGTCTCGTGGGGCCTGCCGCTTTGCATATTCATCTACAGCGCGTTCATGGCGGCGATCCCCCGAGAGCTGGAGGAGGCCGCCGCCATCGACGGATGCGGGCAGGTGAGCACGTTCTGGCGTGTGATCTTCCCCCTGCTGACCCCCTGCACGGTAACCGTGGTCATCTTCTGGGGGTTGTGGATCTGGAACGACTTCATGCAGGCCTTCATCGTGATGGGTCCGACCAAGGGCCAACTGGTTTTCGTGCAGCTCTGGAAGTTCCTCAACGACCAGTACGTGCGGAACTGGAACCACATCTTCGCCGGCGTCGTCGTCCTTTCGCTGCCGGTGACCGTGCTCTACGTCGCGATGCAGCGCCGCTTCGTCAAGGGCCTCACGGCCGGAGCGGTGAAGTAGCCAGGCGGGTTGCCGAATGCACGGGCCTCACGGCCCGCCTGGGCCTTTCTCACTGATCCTTCAGCCAGACCGATGAGCGGACGGCAGGACGGCCCTTGGAGGTCTGGACCGCGCGGTTGCTCCGCGCGTAGTAGGGGATCGCGGTCAACGCCGAGCCGTCGGCCCACGTGCCTTTGATCACGTTGACCCCGCCCAGGAGGTCGCCCTTCCACTCCGCGCGCAACGCTGAATCGGCGCGGAGAATGCCGTCGAGCTCCTGATCGACACTCTCCGCACAGTAGATCAGCGGCCCACGCCGCAGGGCCACTTGTCCTCGCGTCGCGCCGATCTTGTCGATTCCCTTGATCCGCTGAACCTTCATGGGCAGGACGAGATCGACCTTGTCGCCGGCCTTCCACTTCCGGGTGATGACGGCATACCCCTTTGCCACCGGGGGCGTGATGGCCGAGCCGTTCAGCTTGAAGGAAGTGATGCCGTTGGACTGAGGCGCGGCGGCATAGAGCTCGCTGACGTTGCGGTCGGGCATGCGGACCCTGATGCTGAATCTCTTCTCCGCCGCGGGATGGACGGTAATGGACACCTTCCCGCTGCGGGGATAGTCCGTGGTCTGGACCATCTTGACGTCCGTGCCGGCCACGCCCGGGACGGTCACAGTGCTTCCGAGGAATAGGTTGACGTAGATGCTCTCCGGGCCCTTGCTGTACGTCCAGGTGGGGAGCATCAGCAGGACGCGGGGGATGTTGCCCACGCAGCACGGACACCCGTGCCACGGGTACCGGAAGCGCCTCGTATCGAGTGGGTTCTGGTAGAAGAAGTTCTCTCCCGCCAGGTCGATCGAGCCCAACAGGGCGTTGTAGAGCGTCTCTTCGTAGAGGTCCGCATACTTCGCCTCGTGGTAGATCAAGTGCAGCTTGTGCTGGAAGAAGATCTCCCCGCAGCTCGAACAGGATTCGCAGTAGCCGTTGTGGCGGAGCGAGTAGTTGGAGCCGAACCCTTCGGAGGTCTCGCCGCTGCCGACCCCGCCGGTAACGTAGTACTTGCGGTTGACGATGTTGTCCCAGAGGGACACCGACGCGCTGAGATAGTCGACGTCGCCGGTCTCCATCGCGACGCCGGCCATGCCCGCGTAGTTGTACACCGCGCGCACGGCGTGCCCGACCGCCTCGTACTGGCGGATGACCGGCAGGTGGCTCTGGTCGTACTTGTGCCCGTCCCCGCGGTTGTCCAGCAGGAACTTCGCCAGCCGGACGTACTTGTCGCCCTTGCCCTTACCTTCCAACCGGTTGACGAAGCGACCCAAGCGGACCAGGGCGATCTCCATGGCCTGGTGCCCGTCGTACCACGGCTTCTTGGGCGGGGGGCCCAGGTTGGCGCACCAGCAGTCGGCCAGCTTCCTGGCGGCGTTGTACAGCCGGGCGTCGGTGCCGTTCGTCATCACGTGATGGGCAATGCCCGCCTCGAGAAAGTAGCCCGCCACGTATCCCTCGTGAGCGCCCCGGTGGGCGGGCGTCCATCGTTCGCGGCCGCCGATCGTGAAGAACGTCTGGATGTAGCCGTCGGGCTCCTGGGCGGCCAGGATCTTGGGGATCCAGTCGTCCAGCGTCGCTTTCATCGCGTTCCGGGCCTTGACGATCTCCGGATCCCCCTGAGGATCGACCATCATCGCAACGCAGATCGACTCGATCGTGTTGTACACCCAGGCGTTGGAGAACACGTAGCCGCGATGGCCCTTGTGGGGCTTCCCGGCCAGCTTTCTGGCCGCGTCGATGAAGTTGTTGATGCCGCCTTGCGGCAAGTTGGGGTCGGATATCTTCTCGATGCAATGGGGAATCCAATTCACGATCAGGGCCTTGGCCCTGCCGTTCCAAAGGGGGCTGTCGATCTTGTACGCCCTCGTGTCGACCGGCTGGAGCGGCGCCTTGGGGGGAGCCGCAACCACCTTGACCGCCAGGGCCGACGAGTTGCTCATCGGGCCTTTCGTGGCCGTCAGCTTCAGGACGTGGTCGCCCACCTCGGAGAACGTCGCCGTCGTATCCGGCACGCCGGCGTCCGCAAAGGTAACCGCACCGGGGCCGGAAGCCTTGCTCCAGCGCACCTTCGTCGGCGCCGCGTCCTTCTTGCCCAACGACTTCAGCTTCCCGTTGAGGTAGGTCTTGCCGCCCGGCATGGCCACGCGATCGACACCAGCCGTGACCAAGGGCGGGAAGTCGGGGGACTTGCCCGAGTCGTACACTCGCCACTCCAGGATGCCGGTGGAGTACTTGCCGTAGGATTCGATCTCGAGCCTGAGCTTGGAGGTGCGGACCTCGTCAAAGGACGTCGCGTTGTACCGGTTCTCCGCTAGCCCCAGGCCGGTCGGGTTACGCACCGGGACAAAGCGCTTGGCGTCCCAGTACAGCACCCGATACGCCTTGGGCAGCCGGACACCGCGGCGGTCGTTCCACCAGTAGACGTCAATCTTCCCCGTACTGACGGGCCGAGACCACGCATACTGGACCCACTGGGTGCCTCTTCGGGGCCAGTTGCCGTACGATCCCCGGCTGCGGTCGCGCGAGCTCCTTGGGGCGTGCTCGTCATGGAGCGCATCGAGCGTTGTGTCGCCGGAGACGTAGGAACCGGACGTCTCGGCAACGAGGGCAAGATTGACGCTTGAATCCGCCGTTCGCCCGGTACCGGAAGAGTCAGACGTAACCTTCGGGCCCTGTTGCGCGGCGGCTGTTGAAGCGAATGCCAGGAGCATGCTGCCGGCCACCATGGGCAGCAGACGACGGGAAAGCTTTGTATCCACCGAGAGTCTCCTTCACCTGCGGGCGGCCTGCCTCTCCGCAAAGCAGGGCACTCGGCCACTGCGGAGGCCAGATCGCTGATCCACGTTCGGCCAGTTGACACGGCCCCGCAACATACGGGGGCGTGGGCGTTGGGGTCAACGGTTCAGCGGGGAATTCGCGCCTCGCCCAGCAGCAAGCATCATTGCCCGGTCGTGCGCGGGGGGGCCGCGGTCGCATTGCCGACGAGCCATGCACGATCGACCTGGACGACCGATATCCTCTCGCAGTAGTCCTTCGTGCCGTTTTCGAAGACGCAAAGGACCTTACCCTCCTTCGTCACGGCCATGTCGGAATAGCCCGCCAAGCCTTCATTGAGAACGCGGGCGTGCGGCCAGGTGCGTCCTTCGTCCAGGCTCAGGCGCAACGGGAGGTTCCGTCGGCTCCAGAGGTGGAAGCCGCCTTTCCTGTGCACGGCCGGATTCAGGAAGAGGATTTCCCTGTCGTTCAGGCGAATCATGCTCGCCTGACAGGCTGGACAGGGGAGATTGGCGTCCAGGACGGGCTTCGACCACGTCGCGCCGCCGTCGGAGCTGATCGACACCGATCGGCAGCCGATGTCCGAAGAACCGAAGATCTTTGGTGTCACGAAGGTCCACGAAGACGGATCGTGCTACTTCGTTGCGCCGACCGGAGAGAACCTCTTCTTCCAGGCTCTCGATGAAGACTTCATGGCGTTGCAGCAGATGCCCACGTTCATCAACCTCATGCCGGGCGAGCAGCGGTCCTGCATCGGGTGCCACGAGCTGCGCAACAACGTGCCGAGCATAACCCGCAGCCGGCCCCTGGCCTTGGCCCATCCGCCCCAAACGCTTGTGCCCCAGCCGGGCGACGCGGGCCCTCGCATGGTCCACTACGCGACGGGCGTTCAGGCGACCCTCGACAGGCATTGCGTCCGCTGTCACAGCGGCGAGGCACCCAAGGGCCGGCTGGACCTTGCCGGCGTGCCGACGGAGAAGTTCAACCGCTCTCACGAGAACCTCATCAACCGCCGGCTGGTCAGCTACGCCGACTGTCGGTACGGCAGCAGCAACTTCCGCGCCGTGGGGCCGCTGTCGCGCGGCTCGCATCTGAGCAAGCTGACCGAGCGGATCCGCAAGGCCCCCTGCAAGGCGAACCTCACGCGGGAGGAGTTCATCAGGATCGTCACGTGGATCGACTCCAACGTCCCGTACTACGGCACGTACAGGGGCAAGAGGAGCCTGCGGGACAAGGACGACCCGGAATTCCGCCTGCCGCCGCGGCCGGACGAGGCCTGCGATCGCTACGGCTCCCTCACGTCGAAGCAGTAAAGGCTGTCGTCGTACCGCAGGTAGAGCCTCCCGCCGGCGACCACGGGGTGGGCCCAGCTCTGCTGGCTTCCGCCGACGCTGACGGTCCCCTTCAGCTCCAGGCCTTCGGGAGAGCACGTCGCCAGCCGCACCGTGCCGTCGGTCTCGCTGTACAGGTACAGCATGCCGTCGGCCCAACAGATCGAGCCCTTGCCCACGCCCTTGTCGAACCACTTCTTCGCCCCGGTCTTGAGATCCAGGCACGTGTACCCGTTCTTGTGGTTCCCGTAGACGTGGCCGTCGTGGATCACGTACCCGCCGACGGTGTTGTCCATATCATTGCTGCGCCACGCCTCCGTGGCCGTCACCTTGTCCCCCGACACCGACATCTTCATGCAGATCGCACCCTTGCCGTACCCGATCGCCCAGAAGACATGGCCGTTCGAGAACGCGACCGTGGGAACGCAGGCGAGGGCGTCGGCGCCGAATTCCTGCGTCCACAGCGTCTTGCCCGTCTCCGCATGGACGGCCATGAGGCCCTTGTGCGAGCCGTTGACGATCATGGGGACGTCCTGATAGACAACGTGAATGGGCGAACCGTACTGGGCGCCGCCGAATCCCTCGGACTTCCACACCGTCTTGCCGGTCTCCTTGTTCAGCGCCGCCATGAAGCAGTCGCCGCCGGGTGAGATCACCATGAGGTCACCAACGATCAACGGTGATTCGGTGAATCCCCATTTGATCTTGTTAGGGCGGAACTCCTTCATGTCCCGCGTCCACTTCGTCTCGCCCGTCTTGGCGTCGTAGCAGCCGATCCTGCCCGTGCCCGTCACCAGGTACACGTGTCCGTAGTCGTACGTGGGCGTGGCGCGGGCCCCCTTGTAGTAGCCCATGTAGGACGCGGTCAGGTCCCGCACCCACTTGTACTTGCCCTTCATGTCGATCGCGAACAGGTACAGCCGCTTGCCCGGGCGTTCGTATACGTGCTTCGCCGCGGGCAGCGTCGTCGGGTTGCCGACCTGCTTGCGCCCGGTGGTGTAGATCAGGCCGCCGCCGATGGATACGTTGGAGAACCCCTGCCCGATGCCGGTGACCTTCCAGATCCGCTTCGGCCCGCCGGCCGGCCAGCTCTTCAGCAGCCGCTTGTCCGAGCTCTTGCCGTCGCGGTTGGGTCCGCGCCACTGTGGCCACCCGGCGCGCGGGGCTTCGAGGATCTCCTCCCAAAGCGCAAACCGGGCGGGCGAGAGTTTCTTGAGCCGAGCGAGGTGCTCCGCTCCCGCATCCAGACAGACGGCGTACACCTTGGCGAAGTCCCCGAGGTCCTCGTGGCGGACGCGGTCGCCGTAATTGGAGACGGAGATCTTGTCGGCCTTGATGGCCTGCTCCCATCGATCCAGGATCGCCGGGTCCGACGACCTCGCCGCCTGCTCCAGTGTGTGGCCCGCCTCGTGGGCGATCACCAGGGCGTTGGCCCTGGGGACGATGTTGATGTAGCTCTGTCCGCCGTGAGCGGCCGCACCGCCCAGGGAGGCGTAGACGGCGATACCGTCTTCCGTCGCGTCGGAGACGACCTCGCAGGCCTTGATGTACGGCATGGGGAGCTTCTCGATGCGCTGAACGAGCTGCTCGAGCTTGACCTTCGTCGTGTCCTGGATGGTCAGCTTGAACCGGAACTTCCCGCACGTCGCCCACCACTGCTTGCCTGGCACGCGGCCGTTGCGCATCTTGACGTTCTTCGGCCCCGAGACGACCTTGACCTTCGTCGTGCTGTTCTGCCCGAACTTGCCGAACAACTCCCCGAAGTGCTCGAACACCTTCTTGCCTGCCTCCGCACTGGAGGCGACTACGAGTATGACGATCAAGGCGGCGGCGAACTTCTTCATCAGCAATATCCCGGATAGGCTCCTGGCGGCATCGACCGGCTGTACTCCAGCGATCGGTCGCCAAGCCTATAAGCTCCACGGATGGAGGAAGTCAAGACAACCAAAGCCCGGCAGGTCGACAGCCGACCGGCTAATCGGTGACCTGGTTCGCCGTATGGTCGTCTGTGTCCGCCACAGCATGCGGTGGAAGGGCCGCTGCGTCTCCTTGCCGCAATGGACCGTATTGGGCACAATCAACTACGCGTCGCAGCCGCCGGTGTGAGCCGGTTCGTGTCACCCCGTAGAACATGATCCGACCACGTGGCCCCCCCAGAGGTGCGATGGGACCGTGCGGGAGGCCGCCCCCAACCGCGAGAAGATCAACGCAGGCCCTCCCCGAGTCAAGCCCGCCCTACTTCTCGGGCCCAAGCACCACACGGAAGCCGAGAATTGCGTAGAAGCTCACGCCGGGGCTGAAGCTGTAGCGGCTGGCGGAGCGCAGGAACGGCCCCGCGCCGCTGAAGCAGTCGCTCCGCGCAATCTGTCCGGGGGGCGAGAACGGGGCCGGGCCGTTGAAGCATCCGCCGCGCGCCACCCGCCTCTCGCCTTCCGCCGGGCCGGTCGGGTCCTTGACCTTGCCGCTTGCATACGGGCCGTACCAGTCCAGACACCATTCATACACGTTGCCGTGCATGTCATACAGGCCCCAGGCATTGGGCTTTCTCTGGCCGACCGGCATGGTCTTGCCTCCGCCGACGTTGGCGAAACTGCCCAGGTAATCGGCGCTCTTCAGGTACTCCTTGCCGTCTCGATCCGCCTTCACGTTGTATGGCCCCTTGGAGCCGGCACGGCAGGCGTATTCCCATTCAGCTTCCGTCGGCAGGCGGTAGACGTAGCCTTTGGGCAGTCGGCCGGCTTTGCACTCCCGTTCGCTGACTCTGCGGCAGAACGCCCGCGCCCTGTGCCAGGTAACGCACTCCATCGGATGCCGCAGATTCAGCTTCCCGCCTTCGTAGTCGTCTCTCCCTGTCCTCGCCCTGTAGAAGAGGGCGAGCCCCTGATGGATGGGGCCTCTCGCATACGGCCAACTGTCGTGGTCGAAGTCGGGCAGCATCACGTCGTAGTACTCTTGCTGGGTGACTTCGCAGATGCCCATGTAGAACGGTCTGCTGATCGTCACCTCGTGTCGGACTTCATCGTCGCGGCGGTCGGATTCGCTCTCAGGACTTCCCATCACAAACCGTCCCGCCGGGATACGCACCATCCTCAGGCCCATTCCAGGTACGGTCCATTTGTCGGCCTGTAGTGCCTTGACCTGCTTTGCGCTGCCGCCGGCGGATACGTCGCCACCGATCAACAGGACCGCCACGACACCGGCAATCGTCTGTCTCTTTGCCATCTTCTCCGCCTCAATCCGGGCTCATCCAACGCGCCCCACGTCACTCGCCACTCGTCCCTTTCACCCGCTTGAGCCACTTCCGCAGCAGGGGCAGTTCCTCGATAGAACCGTCAAGCTCTTGGCGCAACCGCCACTGCCAGTCACACCGCGTGTGCCAAATCGCCTTTGTCTGCGCGTGGAGGAGGGACTCGAGGGCGCCGAAGTTCTCGTGACACACCTTGCCGCCGACGTCCGCGGCGACCTTCTTGCGAAGGAACGACCGGTACGGGTAGTTGTAGTGCCCGCTGAACGCGAGCCACCGGAAGGAATGCAGCCAGTCGTATTCCGGCTTGTGCCGTGCGATGTTCTTCTTCAGGGCTTCGCCGACAGCCATTTGCGCGGCGGCGACCTGGTGCGTCAACTCGGCAGTGCGCTTGGCGAGATAGGCGCGCGAGTCCGGCCGGTGCATCCTGGCCCGAGCCCTGTACATCGCGGTCTCACGGTCGAGACGGGCGATCTTCGGGCTGTCCGCGGCCAGGGAACGAAGCGGCTCTGCGAGGGCGGTATTGATCCTCTGGACTTCGGCTCGGGCTTCCGCCCTCGCGCCGCGCCAGCGAAGGTACTCCCTGCTTCCCAGCTTCAACTCGACCAGCCGAATGGCACGCTGATTCTCATCCTGGGGCTTTGCGGATTTCGCCAGGGCCTTGAACGATTCCTCCAGACGCCGCAACTCGGACTCGGCCCGCTTCTGCCTGGCCTTGGCTGCGGCCAGCGCCAGTACGTGGCCCTCAACGGTGGGTCCGTTATCGGTCTTCCATCTGGCTTCCAGCGCTTTGACCGCCTCCCTGCGCTCGGCCTCCAGCTCGCGCGCCTTGTCTTCGAGCCTTTTGTACTCCGCTTGCTTCGCAACCGTTTGGGGCAGCTTGTCGAACTCGGCCCTGAGCTGCCGCCTGCGCTGGTCCAGCTTCCGCCTTGCATCGTCGAGCTTCCGGCGCGCCTCGGCGACGGCAGGGGAGCTGCCGTCCTCGATCTGGCTGGCCCGCTGGTCCCTCTTTCCGGCGATCTCCTCATAGGCGGCGTATAGCGGGCGCATTCTCGCCCTGATCAACTCCTCCCGCAGGTCGGCGTCGGCGTTCTCCTTCCGGCAGGAATCGATGAAATCCCTCGTGACGCGCCGCGGCGCATGCCGCCGGGGGGACCGCACCTGTGCGAAGTCGTCGTGCACCGTGTGATACACCCGCAGGTAGTCAAGGGATCCGTTGAAGTGGCCGCTGCCATCCCTGGCCGCGGCGATGAAGTTGCGCTTCTCCACACCTGCCGGGTATACGTCCGCCGGTCGGAAGCTCGATGCCTTCTCCGCGGCCCTGCGGCCGTCTATCCAGAGGGCAATCCGCTTTCCGTCGATCTCCACGCGGCATCGCGCCCAGGCGCCCCTGGGCAAGGCAGCGTCGGCGACCACCCGATTGGCCCTGCCCGCTTGTGTGATGATCAACTCCGCCTTGCCGGAAGCACCGGACGGAGTCAGCACGACACGGTTGTCCCTGGACGAGCCGAAGTCGAAGATCGCCTGGTTGCCGCCACCTTCCCACTTCAGCCCGACGTCCACGGTGATCTGGCCCAGGTCGGCCAGGATTGGCGAGGCCTCGGCGTATTGCGTCCGGCCGTTGAAACGGAAGCCTCGTCTCTCGCCGTCAACTACGAACTTGGGCTGCCCGTAGAGATGGCCGTTGAGGTTCAGGACGTGGAATTGCCAGCAAATCCCCCCCTCGTCTTTGTACCGGAACCAGTCTTCCAGGACTTCCGTTTCCTCCCGGTCCATCGCGTAGTTGGCCCAGAGCTCCCCGTCGTCTCCTTCCTGCTGGAACGGGCGCAGCGGGACTTCGTTGGGTACGACCTGTTCGTCCTCGGCGTGGATCGGGTGCACCACGCGAGTGTATCCGCCGATCTTGACGTTGCCGGCCAAGTACGCCTGGCCGCCGACCTTGGCGTGGCCGGAAATGACGGCCTTCGAGCCTCTGACCACCGCGAAGTCCTCGATCGCGGCATGGTCGAGGACCTTCGCCCCGTCGAGCACCATGGCGTCGCGCGCCACGTAGGCGGTCGGTGCCACCTTGGCCGACGCCGCCACCCAGCCGCCGCCGTTCGGGTGGCGTCTGCCCTCCATCCCGGCGAGCATCCAGGTGGCGTACTGGTCCAGGAAGGCCAGGTGGGGCGCGAATCTGCGGTAGTACCACCAGTTGCCCGTGGCGATCTTGCCGTCTGCCACAAGGCGCTCGGTTTGCTTCTTGAACTCCTCCAGCCTTGACCGCAGCGCCGGAAGAGTCTTTCGCATCGCCGCGGCCTCGGGTGTATCGCCCGGATGCGGAATCACGCAAAGCCCGCCCGTGGACCTCCTTCGGTGCCCGCCGAGACACCTCAGGTCGTAGTCCTCCGCGTCGGCGGGCAGGTTGTGGGGCGTGCCCGGCCGGCAGCCGGCCAGCTTCACCTCGTACGGATACCGGTAGGCGTGACGGCCGTCCAGCAAAGCACCGATCCCGCGCCCCCCGGGGGTAGGGGGCAGCGCCGACGGCGTGGCCGCAACGGTCAGCCAGAACCGGCGGTCGCCCGGGCGGATTGCCATCTCCATCACGCCCTTGCTCCACAGGGGACTGTACTTGGCCTTGCCTCTGGGGCCGACGGCAACGATGCAGGCGCGCCAATCGCCGTGGGTATCGCGGTCGTAGAACCCGCGGAAGTCCACGGCGATCCGCCGGGCGTTTTTGTCGGGAACCAGCCGGATGATGTTCGCGCCGAACGGCTCGGGCGCCTCGGCCCATGGGATGCGGTACAGGCTGGCGCCCCGGTCGACCGCTTCCAAGTAGTTGCGCCGAACGGAGATGAACGCGCGCCGCAGGCCGTCCTGAAGCTCGCAGTCGAACTCCGCCTGCCGGGCGGCGAACTCGCCGACCATGTCGCCCACGCCGCGGATTCCGTTGGCGAACAGGCCGCGCTGCTCGCCCAGGCGCGCCAGCGTGTGGAAGATGGACGGCTCGCCTTTGCCGACCGGCAAGGTGACCACCATCGCGTAGCCCCAGTTCGGATTGTCGCCCATGATCGCATAGAACAGGCCCGTCCCGTAGCTGCCGTGGACGCAGTTCCGCCAGGGCCGTCGGATGTTGTTGGCGAACTTCTCGGTCCTTGCCGGGTCGTTGACGACCTGGCAGGCGTCGGCCAGGATCTCGCCCCCGCCGCCGTCGACTGGGGTCTGGAGGGGCAGGCCGTGGCCCCACTCGTGGGCCAGCCCCAGGCTCCACGGCCCGCCGCCGGCGTGCTTGATCCCGCACCCGCCGTAGCCGCCGCCGGCATAGCCGGCAAGCCACTTGTAACCGTCCCGGTACGTGCCGCAGACGGTGATCTCGTACTTGCGCCGCTGGTGACGGTCCCAGAAGGGCATCAGAACCCCCGCGTGCTCCTGGTAGGCCCACATGTCCTCGGCGAAGGCGGCCGAGCCCTCGCGGTAGAGGCGGGCCTTGTCGGGCTCGTCGCGGTTGACCCAGGGGCTGAACTCCTCGTTTGGTGCATGTTGCGATCCGGAGACCCAGACGAAGTGATCGCTCTCGACGCGCATCGTCCCCGGCTGGCCGGGCTTGGCGTTGTCCGGCCAGCCGTTGATCGTGCCGCTGCCCAGCTCGTACTTCGCCTTCGACAACCTGGCCCGCGTACGCGCCATTTCCCTCAGGTAGACATCGAGGACGTACCGCTCGTCCTTCTCGACGAACGTGCCGCGGGTGAAGCACCGCTTGGTTCCGTCCTTCAGCCGCAGCACGACCGCCGGGCAGTAGTACGGAAACGGCCCGAAGGGATCCCCGTACCGGTTCCCAATGCCTCTAAAGCCGATCAGATGGGCCTTGAACCGACGGGGTTCCGTCGAGGAAAGCCGCCTCGTGAGCTCCTCCACCCCGAGGCGGGGATGCACGGTGCAGGCCGCCGGGTCCATCTTCCTGTCGCGCAGAGTCCACGTCCGCTCGATCATCCCTGCCTTGACCGGGATGACGTCCACGCCCCTGCGCGGCCACCACTGCACGACGCGGCGTCTGTAGCCGGCGGCGTGAGGCCCGCCCTCCTGCTCGACCTTGTACAGGTCGACGCCCTCGGTTCGGCCGGATCCCGGGTATCTGGCCCCGTCGAAGAAGTCGTACTCGTCCGCCCCCGCGCTGCCGAGTAACACGCTCACAACGGCCAACGCCAACACCGGTCGTATCTTCATGGCATCGCCTTCCTCCGGACGAATCTGAGAACCGGGGACCTCAGTATCCCCGCACTCTCTTGAGCCACCGCTTCATCCTCTCCGGGACCTCGCCGCGGACCTCCTCTCGGGTCCGGTCGTCCCAATCGGCGGTTGTGTGGTACTCCAGACTCTCCTGGAACTCCTTCAGCCGCGCTTCGTCCCGGCCCGGATACGGGTTCGGCCCGAACAGCCCTGCGTTTCTCAGGGCGTCGCCCCATAGGGATCTCGATTTCCTCTGCAAATCCTCGATCCGCGCGACGATCTCCTCCGACTGCTTGCTCTTGGTTCCTTCGAGCCGGCGCTTCTCGTCCGCAAGGGCCTTGCGGGCCGCCGCCAGGGCCGAATCGGTGGCCTTGTACTTGTCCCCGGCGCGTGCCCGGGCCTCGAGTTGCCTCCTCGCTCTAACAAGGGCTGTCTGCTTCGCCCTCGCCGATGCATCCAAATCGGGAAGCTCCGGATGGGACTCGCGCAGCTTGGCCGCAAGCGCGCCCAGCTCCCCGCGCAATCGCCGGATCTGTCCCTCCAGCCGGATTCGCCCCGCGTGGGCGTCGAGCTCGCCTCGGAGGGCCTCGCGGTGCGAGCGCCAAAGCCGCTGACGAGCCACCTCCGCCTTCTGCCACGCCGCATCCGACAGCCGCTTGGCCTCGAACAGGCGTTTGTAGCGGTCGCGAAGCTCTCTCTTCTTCCGGCCGTCCTTCTCCGGCTCCAATTGCCCCTCGAGCTTCTCGAGCTCCGGGAGCCGCCTGATCCTCTCCTCGGCGGCCCGCTTGAGGCGATCGGCCGACTCAGCCTTGGCCAAGAGCGCCTGGAGCCAGGGAGTCTCGCGCACCTGCTTCTCGATCTCGCCGCGCTGCTTCTCGCAGGCGCGGATGTCTTCCGTGAGCCTCAAGTACTCATTGCTTTGCCGGATCTGACGCACGATGCCGTTGATCTTCTCCCGCAGCTCCTCGATCTCGCGCTCGGCCTTGACGGTCTTCGCGAGCGCCCTGAACTCCTCGTGGATCTTCCGATCGAGGTCCCGCTTCGCCTTCTCGGCCTCCTTGACGCTGCTCTCCAACTCGCCAAGCTTTGCCGTCTTGCGAAGGGCCGACTTCCGCTCATTCAGGCGCCGCACCTCGTCCTGAATCCGGCCGTACTCGCCTGCCTTGAGCTCCGCCTCGGCCGCGCGCCTTCGCCCGTCCCACGCATCAGCGAGTTGCCGGTGGTGCTCGGACCATTCCTGTCTCTGCGTCAGCGCAAACGGCGACGGGCCCAGCGCGTCGAAGCCGTCGTGGACCTTGCGGTAGATGCGGAAGTGATCGATCTTGCCCTGGAAGAACGCGTCTCGGTTCCTGCCGCAGGCGATGAAGTTCCCCTCCGTCCGGCCGCCGGGGAGCACAGACCGTGGCCGGAATCGGAAGGCACTCCTGGCGACCTGCTTGCCGTCAACGTAAATGGAAGCGGTGGAACCGTCCATCTCGATGCGCACGCGGATCCACTTGTTCGGCGAAATCGCCGTCGATGAGGCAAGGCGACAGCTCTTGCCGTCGTGTCGTGCGGTGAGGACCGGCTTGCAGCGCTTGCCTTCCAGCGCCAAGTGGAAGCACTCGTCGTCGCCCGTTCCGAAGTCGAAGACGCGTCTCCCGTCCCCCGCGGCCGGGGCGATCATCGTGTCGATCGTCAGCTCCCCGAAATCCGCCACCGACGGCGGTGCTTCGGCGTACTGGTCCTTGCCGTTGAAGATGGCGCACTTGCGCCCGCCGTCGTCGGCGAAGCGCGGCCGGCCGTGAAGGATTCCGTTGTTGTTGACGTAGGAGTCCTCCAGCAGCGCGGCCTTGGGCTGGTTGAACTGCCAGTTGGCGTACAGCGTGCCGGCATCGGGCTTGCCGCCCAGCCCCTTGGCGCCATAGACCCGCCCCCTATCGAAGGCGCCGCTCTCGAGGTTGACGATGCCCGGTACGAGGTTTCCGTACCCGACGACTCCATCGCTGCCGGGTGTGTAGTCCATCACGAGGCCGCCGGTGAGAACCTGGTCTTTGGCCCGACAAAGCCTGAGGATGTGCTCTCCTTTGATCACCGCGTTGCCGGTGATCTTGGCCTGGCCCTCGGCATACGACGCGCGAGCGCGCCCGATCGTGGTGACCGTGGCCGACTCCAGGATGCGGGCGTTGCCGCCGACCGTGATGTCCCCAAAGACCCACGCCTTGCCGCCGATCTTGGCGTTCCCGCGGATGACCGTCTTCTTGCCGTGCACGACGGCAAACTCGTGGATGCAGGCGCTCTCTTCCACACGGGCGCCGTCAAGAACCATGGCATCGGGGCCGACGTACGCGGTGGCGGCGACGCGGGCATTGTCGGCCACGAACCCACCGCCGTTGGGATGGCGACGGCCCTTGGCGTTTCGCTGGAGGAACTTGATCCGCCCGGTCAGCTCTCTCGCGACCTCGGCCTTCCCCTTCTCCCACCAGTCGTTCGCGTCGTACCGCCCGGATTCGATATTCTTCTCCTGGGCGCCCGCCGCGGCCGTGATTCGACGAAGCATGTCCGCCAGCTTCTCCTGGGCGAGCCGGCCGAGCTTGTCGGCAAGCGGGATGGGGACCTCGCTCTTGACGGCGTAGCCCATGAACTTGTTGCCGTTATTCATGGCGTACAGCTCGTCGAGGTTGATCACGTCGCCCTGTTTGCGGTGGGGGCTGCCGGGAGCGCAGCCGGTCAGGGTCACTTCCCACGGATAGCGCGGGGCGTGTACGCCGGCCATGCACAGACGGTACTGCTCGCGCGCGCTCTGGCCGCCCGGGCCTTCGGTGGGGGGCATCGGCAGGGCGTACGGCGTGGCGGCGACCGTGAGCCAGAGGTGCTTCTCGGTCGGCTTGAGGCTGAAGCCCATCCTGCCCTTGTTCCACAGGGGGCTGTACCGCGGGCGGCCGTCGCCGTCGACGGCCACGATGCAGGCACGCCAGTCGGGGTGATCCGCCGGCTCGGCCAGCCCATGAAGCTCGACCGTGACCTTCGCGGCGCCCTGCTCCGGGACGAGCCGGACCAGGTTGAACCCGTACATCCTGGGCGCTTCGCTGTTCGGGACACGGTAGCGGCCAGGCCGGCCGTACACGGGGCGCAGGAAGCTCATCTCCGGCATCCCGTACTTGCTTCGGATTGGGTATTGCATCACGAAGTCGCAGGTGGCCATGCGGGCGGCGTACTCGCCGAAGAAGTCGCCGAAGCCCTTGACGCCGTTCGCCCAAAGGTCCTTCTTCTGGCCGAGGCGGGCGATGGTGTGATAGGGCGTCGGCTCGCAGGCCGAAGCAAGGCAGCCGGCGACGGTCAGGATCCCGTAGCCCCAGTTCGGGTTGTCGCCCAGCGCGAACCACCACAGGGGCGACTGGTACTGCGTGCAGTTGACGTTCCGCCAGGGATAGCAGAAGTTGGCGCTGAACATCAGCATCTCGCCGGGGGTGTTGAAGTGGCGACCTCCGTGGCAGAGCGACTCGCCGAAGTAGCCCGCCGCCCATCCGCCGCCCGGCTGGCCGTGGTAGAACTCGTGGTACAGCCCCAGGTTCCGCGGCCCGTCGGTGTTGTCGCGAAGCTGGCACGTGCCGAAGCCGCCCCCCGCCCATCCGCCGTCGACCGCCAGCTGGACGTTGACGACATACTTACGCTTGGGGCCCTTGCCGCGCCAGTATGGCATCGAGGTCCCGGCGGCTTCGATGTGGGTCCACATGTTCTCGGCGAACTCCAGCGAGGCCTTGCGGTAGAGATTCTGCTTCTCGGGCTCATGAGGTCGCACCCACCAGAGGGTATCGAACTCGGTTTCAGTAGCCGACTGGAACCGGAAGTGCTCGGTCTCCAGCACCAGTCCCAGCGGGCGGTCGAAGTGGGAGCCCGAGGGATACTCGTCCTGGGAAACGGAAGCCCGGAGCTTGGCGAAGGCTTTCTCCCAGTGTTTGTAGATGAATGCGCGGTCGCTCTCGCTGACCATCATGCTGAACGGCGGGTACGCGAGAATGGCCCTCTGCTCGCCATTGTCCATTCGCAGGACGGCGGCGGGCGTGAGAATGCAGTTGAGCCGGGGGTCGACCGTCGGCACGCCGAAGCCGCGGAACCCGATCAGGTGCGCCTTGAAGGTCTCCCTGTCCGATGCGGTCCAGTTCCTACACACCCCGGCCAGGGCTTCCTTGTCCTTCCGGCCATTGTTGCGCGTCCAAACGCGCAGGGGCGTTCCCTGGGGGATGTCTAAGACGTCCTGCCCCTTCCGCGGCCACCAGTGTACGGTGCGGCGCTTGTATCCGACGGCGTTCGCCCCACCCTCCTGCTCGACCTTGTTGCGCCCCACCCCGGGCACGAGCTTGATGGGGTAGCGCAGACATTTGTAGTAGTCGTGCTCCGCCTGGACGGCGCCCGCGAGTAGAAGGCCTGCGAGGGCCATGGTCAGTGTCTGTCCGGGTCTCATCGCGACTCCCGCGCAATCGAACCTCACCTTGCAGATTGTGAGCTCCTAGTACTCTGTCCGTTCAATAACGTGTAGGGGGTCTTTTTGCCGATGAAGGTTGATAGGACCTTTATACCGGCAAGGAGACCGACCATGAAGAAGTACATCGTCGAATTGACAACCGAAGAACGTTCCCAACTCCAGCAGGTCATCCAGGCCGAGCGCATGGCGGCTCACAAGCGACAACATGCCCGGATGCTCCTGAAGCTTGATGAGAGTCCCCATGGCCCCGGCTGGTCGGACGCGAAGGTGGCCGAGGCATTCGATTGCACGCCGCGGAAGGCGGAGCGACTTCGGCGGCGCCTGGTGGAACGCGGTTTTGAAGGGGTGTTGGAACACGGCAACCGGGGGGTCCACAAAGCCCGCAAGTTCGACGGCGTTGCCGAGGCGCATTTGATCGCGCTGGCCTGTGGCAATGCCCCGGAGGGCCGCAACCGTTGGACGGTTCGATTGCTGGCCGAGCAGATGGTGGCTTTGGGGTACGTGGATTCCTGCGGAAAGTCCACGGTGCATGACACGCTCAAAAAAACGAACTTAAGCCTCACCTGAAGAAGTACTGGTGCATTCCGCCCAAGGCCAACGCCGAGTTCGTGGCGGCGATGGAGGATGTGCTGGAAGTGTACCAGCGGCCCTATGACGCCGCCCGGCCGTTGGTGTGTCTGGACGAAGCCTCGAAGCAACTGCTGGCCGAGACACGCAAGGCCATTGCCGTCGAACGGGGCAAGCCCAAGCGGATCGACGCCGAGTATCGTCGGTGCGGCACGGCCAGCGTGTTCATGCTCAATGCTCCGCTGGAGGGCAAACGACACGTGCGGGTTCGCGAGCGTCGCACGCGGAGCGACTTTGGCGAAGTGGTCCGAGAACTGTGCGACGAGTTGTATCCGGATGCCGAGAAGATCGTGCTGGTGATGGACAACCTCAACACCCATAACGCCGCCAGCTTGTACGAGGCCTTCCCGCCAGCCGAGGCCCGACGACTGGCGGCAAAGCTGGAGATCCACTACACACCGAAGCACGGCAGTTGGCTGAACATGGCCGAAATCGAACTGAGCATCTTGAGCCGCCAATGCATGAACGACTACTTCGAAGCCCGGGAAGAACTGGCGATGGGGATCGCCGAATGGGAACGTGAACGCAACGAGAGAAAGACGGGCATCGACTGGCAGTTCACCACAGCCGACGCCCGGATCAAGCTGAGAAAACTATACCCGACAATGTAGCCCGGACAGAGTACTAGGCTCTGTCTGAAAACTCGATTCGGCCGCCCCAGTCACATGGGCGGCATCGCGAGATTCCTCGGGAACTCGCTAGTTGGCATAGCTCGGGTTACCCGAACATGCTGCGAACACAAGAGTTTTCAGACACAGCCTAGACCTCAAACAAGCGTACACCGAAAGGTTTTTCTGCGCCTCGGCGCGAAAA
>CAYRVX010000098.1:0-25663 GCA_964427875.1 uncultured Planctomycetaceae bacterium | reverse complement strand
ACAGATTACAGAAACAATCGTTACGGACCGCCGGGAAACATTCTCACACACGGCCTGCCGGGCCTCGTCTGTAGACTCGTGGGCTCCCGAGACTCGCATGCATTGTTACGTGGGAACTATCGTTTCTGAACCAGGCCCAGATTACAAAAAAACGGCCGGCCCCGCCAATCCCGTTTGGCACTCGCATTGCGCTGCGAGCCCGATGGTTTGCGTGCTGTGTGATAGCACTACAGCGCCGCCTGGCCGTGAGTCCGTTCGGTTAAATACGTCAGCACAAGCAGTTCCGTCCGTCGAAGGCTTTCAGCTATCAGCTCTCAGCCCTCAGCCACAGCCGGACGTGCGTTGCTTCTTGCGACCATGCAGCTTACCCATGTGTTACCTATGTGCCCGGTCTAAACTGTTACCTATGTACCCGGTTTGGACCGTCTGGCGGCCGCCTCACCGGGCCTGAAGGCCTGGCCTGCTACACGACATGGCGCGGTCACCTGTCCGTGGGCAGTGGAACCGCCGCTTGTCTTCATGCCATTCGCGGCTGTCGCTGGTCAGGAAGCACTTCCGCCGGGCCGACGTCGAGCAAGCCGGGGGCCGCTGCGCTCTCAGCGGTCTCCGCGTGAGGCGTCCGGCCGGCGCTGTTCGGCCAGCGGCGTCATCCAGATGTTGCGGAAGTCGATGGGGTCGCCGTGGTGCTGGAGCGTGATGCGGCCGCACTTGCGCGAGCCGCGGCGCTGCCAGCGGGCCGTCCGGGCGCGCTGGGAGTACGGCAGCTCCTCGTCCTTGTGGATGAACCTGCCGTTGTGGTTGACGGTGATCCGCGGCCCGGCCGTCAGACTGCCCGACGCGTCGAACCGCGGGCCGCGGTAGTCGATGTCGAAGCTCTGCCAGACGCCCGGCGGGGCGCACATGTTGACCTTCGGGGCGGACTTCCTGTAGATCGCCCCGCACTCGTCGTAGTAGCCCGGCAGGCCGTAGCTGTCCAGGATCTGCACCTCGCAGAACTCGTACTCCTCGATGATCACGCCGCTGTTGGCGCGGGTCTGCCCGGCGGCGTCGGCCAGCAGCGGCAGGCGGAACTCCAGGTGCAGGTGGAAGTCGGCGAGCACCCGCCGCGCGCGGATGGCCGTCCCGAACGCGTGCTCCTTCAGCGGCGGCCAGACGCGAGCGAAGCCGTCGAGCAGCTTCCACGTGATGCCCTTGTCGGCCTCGCGGCCGCGGGGCTCCCATTGGTCGAAGCCGCTCCCGTCGAACAGGACGACCGCCCCCTTCGGCGGCTTGGCGCCCAGGCGCGGGGACAGGCGCGTGACCTTCTCCATCGCGAACGGCGCGGGCTTGCCGCGCTGGGGGCCCGTACCGGTGAAGCGCCCGCCCTCGATGCGGCCGGCCCAGCCGTCCCGGTCGAATTGCAGCACGCCGCCGTCGGCCTTCGCCTCCAGGACCGCGTGCGGCGGGCATCGGCGGTCGAGCTCCGGAAGGACGTTCACCTGGTATCGCCCGCCGCCGCGGGGGATGACCTGCGCGAAGATCCGGCGCCTGCCGCCGCTCCACTGCCCCCGCCAGTCGCCCAGGAACGGGTCGGCCGCGGCCTTCTCAGCCGCCGAGGCCGCGCCGCCCATCGCCAACACCATCGCAGCGCCGATCAACAGGTGCCAGATCGCTTTCATGGCTTGATTCCTTCCTTTCGTCGAACGTCTCGCTCCGTGGCCGCAACCGCCGTCCCCGGCCGCCGACAGTTTTAATCCACCCCGCCCGCAGAGGCAAGCCCGCCGCTCGCAAGCGACGGGGAGCTATCAGTGGCAAAGCTGAGGTCGTAGGTCATAGGTCGTAGGTCGTAGGTCGCGGGACAGAAGGAAGGCAGTAGGCAATAGCCAGTAGGCAGTAGGGCAAAGCTGAGGTCGTAGGTCATAGGTCGTAGGTCGTAGGTCGCGGGATAGAAGGAAGGCAGTAGGCAATAGGCAGCAGGGTAAAACCGGGGACCGTCGGACAGCAATCGTCCTCGCCGTCGTCCTCGTCGTCGTCCTCGCCCTCGTCCTCGCCTGCCCTAAGCTTGCCGAAGGGTCCTCGCCTGCCGTGAGCAACGTCGAACGGTCCTCGTCCTCGGTTGTTTCTTCCGCGGGTTCCGTGTTCCCGGGTTCCCGGTTCCGGGTCCCGGTCTCCCCCTACGACCTATGACCTACGACCTACGACCTTCTGCTGACCCGCAGCAACTTCCCTTGCACATGCAAGCATCTCCGCGTACCATACACGCCTCGTTGTCCGCGGCGCCAATTGCGTGAGCAGCCCGGACGTACGCATCGGGTCTGGGAAGTCCGAGCCACGATGCCTGTGGTGATGTATGAGCTATCAGCCGTCAGCCATCACCTTTCAGCAAGACCGGAAACCATAGACGGGATGTAGCTGCCTGCTGCGAGCTGACAGCTTTTCTCTCCGACGCATCGGGGGCTGGCAAGTTTTGGCCACGATGCCTGTGGTGAGCCGAGTGGACCGCCGGTAATCCCTGGTACCCGGCCCTGCACAGGGACCGAGAGGATCAGCAACGGGCCGAGAGCAAGAGAAAGGGCATCCTATCATGGGCATCGTCAAGAGCAAGTACCGTGGCACGACCGAGTATGTTCACGTCTTGGGGGAGTTCGTTCGCGCTGCGCAGTATGGCGGGCTTACGACCTACCAGGACGTTGCGGTCATCATGGGCCTGCCGTTACGAGGTAGCCACATGGGCCGAGAGATGGGGCAGATGCTTGGCGAGATCGCCGAGGATGAGGTCCAGGCAGGCCGGCCCATGCTCAGCGCGGTCGTCGTCGGCGTAAACGGGAAGCCCGGTCCCGGCTTCTTCTCTCTGGCCAAGGAGCTGGGCAAGATGGCAGAAGGAGATGATCAGCCGTCCTTCTGGCAGAAGGAGCGCGAGGCTGCCTACGCAGCTTGGCGGCGTCCTCTTCCCCAGTAGGCCGCGAGAATATGCACAGTCGCCTATTGTCGGATAACAGATAGGTAACTGTCGCTAGTTACCGGGATTGTGAAGGGATTGCCGGTGGCCGGTGCTATCTACAACACACTGACGAACGCCTACCTGGGTCCAGAATCCGACGGAACCTGCAACGACGCCATCCGCCGGGTTGCCTTCGACGCGCTGGCAATGCACCTTCTGTTCTACGACCGAATCATCTGCCTTGCGGATGACCTTGCCGTCTTGCCGTTGCTGGTGGAGATTGTCGGCTTCGAATACCTTCTTGAACTCCTCGGGCGAGGTGAGCTTCAGCTTCTGCGCACCAGGATGGTTGCGGGGATGCACGAAGGGAAGTTCCTCTGGGTCAGCCCTCGCGAGATAGGGAAGGCGACGTTTGGGCGCCATGATTGGCCGAAGCTCGTCTTCGCCTCGTACCTTCCCCAGGCGGCTTCGCAGGTCGCCAGATTCTGCTTCCCCCACCTACAAGAGTCGCAGGTCAGGGCACTTGTGGAGGGTATCGTCAAGTCAACGATCGAGGTCGATCGCGGCCCCATAGGACCGAGGGTCTTTGGCGGCCTTGCTGACGAGGTCTCCCGCCTCAACGACTGGATCGTCGAAACAGGCCACCACAAAGGCGACGTTGTCCGTCTGGATGAGCGGCGCCTGGATGAACAGCGCACGGAACACCGGCTGGTAGTGCTGTCCGAGGCAGTCGATCGCAATCGCCTGGAACGTGCCGTGCTGAACTTCGTGGGCCTGAAGCATGAGATGATTGTCCCCAGCGTCGCCGGGCTGGATCCGGGCGACCAGGGAAGCGGCCTACACACGGCCCTGCCTTGCGGCTGGCGACGGGAGCCCATTGTCCTGCAAAGAGGTGTCACGTGTCTTCCGTCTGGAGCCCAGGAAGAGGACATCGACGCCCTTGGCGAAGTACTGCAGGCCCTGGAGGTGCCGAACGTTGGCGAACTGATCAGGAAAGGAGGATTGTCCCCGGCAGAACTCGCTGAGCTCCGAGAGAGCCGCGCTGGCGGGGAGCTGCGCCGTTGGTATGCAGAGAACGCGGTCGATGATCCTGGCCGTGCCGCCGCCGAAGCAAGGGAGCTCATTCAATCCAGAGCGAAAGGATCGGTTGGGGCACGGGTGGTGGACTTCCTGCTTGGGCGCGTGGTGTCGCGTTTCGTGAGCATCGGGGCCATGGCATGCGGTGTCCCGCCAGACATCGCCCTCATGGCCGATGACCTTACCAGTGTCCTGCATGCGTGGTTCGGCCGGTCAGTTGCTAAGCTGCTCTGCGACAGTGATCATCCGTTGACCGTTATCGAGCGACTAAGACAAGTCTGACAGCATGGTTCGATGTGAGAGGCATACCGGATGATCGAGATCACGACACAGAAGGCATTGAGGGAGTGCATGAAGTTGGGCTTCTGCTACCTGTGCGGAAGGCGCTTCGCTGGTGACGACAACCCAGATCGGGACCACGTGCCCCCCAAGGCGATGTTCCTCGATGAGGACCGTGGGGACCCTCTGATCCTGGCGACGCATCCAGGCTGCAATCAAGGCGAGTCGGGCGAAGATGAACTTGTGGGGCAATTCGTCTCGATCCTACATGGCAAGTACCCGAAGCCTGAGCGAAGGCGCCTGGACGTGATAGGTGGTTACTTGCGCCCGGATGGCCAGCGCATCGCACTCATGCGAAACGTCAATCTTCCGTGGATCATCTGGCGGTGGGTCAGGGGGTTCCACGCGGCTTTGTACGACGAGTATCTTCCCAAGAAGGGTCGATTCGCCGTCCATCCGCCCTTCCCCGTGGGGAGGCAGGAGGGCGACCATGTCATTGGTGATCCGATCGCTCCGCAGCAGACGTTCGTGCCTGAGGAGATCAAGAAGAACCGGGTGGGGGGAAAGCTCGACGTACTGAAGTGCTGCAATGGGAGGTGCTGCTACGAAACCGTCTTTGTCCGAGCCGACAATGGGCAGCCGCTGTGCTTCTGGGCGCTGCGCATTTACGACTGGGAGAAGCTCGCCGATCCGCGTTGGCCTGCCAGTCGCGGGTGCATCGGATGCTACGAACCTCCTGCGGGCATCCCGGAAGGAGCATCCCAAGGTACACATCGAGAGTTCCCGTTTCCGAACAGACGTCCTCTGGACCCATTCGAGCAGTAGGATCTGGCGTGGAGCAAAGCATGGCGAAGAAGGTGGAGTTGTGAGACAGTTGAGTTGCGGGGACAGATACAGGAATAGGCCTGAAACGAGACCGGCAAGGCGGTTGGAGTAGCGGAAGCTTTGGTGCGGGCGGAGAGAAGCCGGAGAGAGCGCGTCCGAGCCGGCAGCGTTGGCATCCGTGCGGGAAACCGGGGACGGCGGGCATGAGCTTCTTCCCCTTCGAGTTGAGAGGGCGACTGCCCTTGCCGGATGGCCTCGACGAGCTGGAGCGCCAGGAGCTTCTGAAAAGCCTCGCCGACGCTATCGAGGACTGCAATCCCGGCAGCCTCCAGGTATCCGGCACGACGATCACGTTCGAGGGCCGGTTGCTTGGCCGCCTCGCCCGGTGGCGCCTTCCTCCGTGGAAGCCCGGCTTCCCGTTTATCCTGGGGTTCTGGCCCGCGCCGGAGGGCGGGCGCGTGTATCTCTCCGCCGGCCCCGACGGCTCGCACTGCCTGAGGTACTCGCTGCGCTACGTGGTCCGGCTGGTTGAGAGCGGCCTGCTCGCAGCGTTTTTCGGGTGGGTGCTTGCCGGCGTCTCGGGCGGGACCTGGCGGGTCGCTCTTGTTGCCTTCCTCGTGTTCTGGTCTGTGGCGGCGGTGCTGGACGCCCTGTTTCTGAGAATGCGTTTTCACGACTTCCTTGACGATGCCGTCTGGCAATGGGAGGCCGGAGGGGAAGGACGCTGAAGCGCCCTGGGGGCGTGTGGCCTCGCTTAAAATAGGGACGCTAACCGTTTTTGTGCAAGAAAAACGGTTAGCGTCCCCATTTTTCCCTGTTTCTGAGAATGCGTTTTCACGACTTCCTTGACGATGCCGTCTGGCAATGGGAGGCCGGAGGGGAAGGACGCTGAAGCGCCCTGGGGGCGTGTGGCCTCGCTTAAAATAGGGACGCTAACCGTTTTTGTGCAAGAAAAACGGTTAGCGTCCCCATTTTTCGGGAGAGCCGTCACCTTTCGGTTTCGGGGACGTCGGCGCCGGCGGTCGGGCGGGTTGGGGAACGGCGGTGGTTGTCGATGTCGTGGTTGGTGATTCGGGTGATGTCCACTCCCCGGCCGCGTGCGGCGGTGTCGGGCTTGGTGAGGTGGAGGTCGCCGCCGGGGAGGTCGACGAAGGCGGGCAGGGCGGCGCGGGAGTTGCGGTCCTGGCCGGTGGCGGCCCGCCAGGCGGCCAGCGGGATCGACCGCCAGTGCTTCGGCTCGTTCCAGCGGAAGGCGGCCTTGGGGTCGTAGACGTTCCCGTCGGCCAGGAAGCGGGCAGGGGCGTACTCGACGGCGACGTTCAGCCCCTCGCCGGCGCGGGCGATGATGTTGTTCTTGACGATGAAGCTTTCCTGGCGGTGCTTCCCGCGGCGGGCGGTCTGGATGGCGATGGCGCCGCGGCTTCTATCGAACGGGCCGACGAAGGTATTTCCGGCGATGGTGATGGTTCCCACCTGCGGCCCGGCGCCGTTGCTGGCGGTGCACAGGACTGCGGCCCCCCAGCCGGCCGGGCCGGAGAAGAAGTTGTTCGTGATCGTCGCGTTCTCGACCGTCTGGTGGGCCGGGGCGTCCTGGTAGCCCTGGATGTGGATCCCGGGCCTCGGCCACCGCCAGCCGTCGTAGGTGCTCCGGAAGATGTTCCCGTCGATGCGGATGTCGTTGAGCCTGCGCTGGAAGGGGTAGCCCTTGGCGAAGGGCTGGAGCGTGATGCCCAGGTCGATCAGGACGTTGCCGCGGATGGTCCAGTCCTGTGTGCCCTGGCAGACGCCGATGCCGCTGACGTGCCCCTCCGGCCGCCAGGCGCGGGCGTTGCAGTCCAGGAGGTTGTCCAGGACCTCGACGCCGCGGTGGTGGCCCCAGAGTTTCCAGCCGGTCACGAAGCCCCCGCCGCGGACGCCGTACATCCTGAGCGTGTTGTTCCGGAAGCGGAACCGCCCGGCCCCATCCGGCGGGGCGCCGCGGCAGAAGTAGGAGGCGTACTCGTTCACCAGGTTGTTGATGAAGGCCACGTGCCTCATCGGGCCGCCCCAGAAGTTCAGGACGATCTTCCCGGAGGCGTCCTTCTCGGCCTTGTTGATCTCGTGCATCTCGACGTCGTGGATGTAGATGTGGCTCTGCGAGCCCGTCCCCCAGCGGAAGAGCTTGATCGCCCCGCAGTTGTCCTTCCGGCAGCCGTAGTTGCGGATGGTCAGGTGGGCGATCTCGACGAAGCTGGGCTTCGTGGTGCTCTCGATCGCCCAGGGCAGCTTGCCCTGCCCGTCCAGGACCGCCTCGTCGTCCTTGTCGAACGGCGGGTAGTTCCCGTCGCCATCGGCGTCCCAGCCGACGATCATTGTCGGATTGCGGGGGAACTGGAAGCCATCGCGGACGTAGTGGCCGGCGGCGCCGCCGGCCCGCAGCGTCACCGTTTCATGGAACGTCCCGGCGATGCAGATGATGTCCTCGGCGCCGTCCTGCGGCCCGTCGGCGGCTTCGAGGGCCTTGCCGATGGTCCTGAACGGCCTGGCGGGCGAGCCGTCGCCGGTCCGGTCGCTGCCGGCCTGCGAGTGGACGTAGAGGAGGTCCTCGTCGATCCCGTCGCCGTCGGGGTCGCGGGTGCGGCCATCCGCTATGCGGCGATCGGCCGCCTCGCCGATGAGGCCGTTGCGGTTCATGTCGAAGCCGCACGCCCGGGGGACGTAGCCCTTCCTGCCGGCTGCGATCCACCGGGCGGCGAATTTACCCGCTGCGCCGCCTGCCGGCGGCTTGCCCTTCCCGCCGGTGCCGGCCTCGCCCGGCGCGCCGGCCAGCCCCGCCGTCACCACCAGCACGAGTGCACCCCACGCTTGACCGATCATCATCGCGTCTCCTCTCGTGCACCCGGACGAGCCGGTCCCCGCCGCGAGGTCATTATCGCGTCGGTGCGGCCGCCTGCAAAGGGGCGTGGCCGGAACACGGAACGCGGAACCGGGAACTCGGAACCCGGAGGAGAAGCGGCGAGGGCCGGTGGCTGGGAACTCGCAAAAAATCTAGTGCTTGAGGATAATTGACTTACCCATGGGGGCGCATATAATGGCCGTTTGCGCGTGCGCTAAAGGTATGGGCTCGTTCTGCGAGGTTGCCATGACATATCGTCACAAGGCTGAGAGTATCTGGCTCGTTACGGCTGTTGCGGCGATGTTGGCCGCGGCGCCCGCGGTGATGGGCGGCGAGTATATCCACGAGGACGCCCGCATCCGGGGCAAGGAGATCCACTCCTTCGTCGACGGCGGCGAGCAGGTCTCGGTGGCGCTGGGGGCCTTTGGCCTCACGCTGGGCAAGCACGCGGTGACCGGGCGGGACGCCGTGCTGTGGATCCGCAGCCGGCCCACCGCGGGCGGGCTGGGCCTCCACGAGATCGAGGTGTACGTCGAGGGCAGCGTCAAGGTCGTCGAGCCGGACGGGACGAGCACGAGTGACCGGGTGATGTTGGTGACGGTCCGCAGCATGGGCCGGCTGACGGCCGCCGGGACGATGTCCGACCGGCCGCTGAAGAACTTCCCGCTCTACCGCCGGGCCGTCGCGGCGAGGAAGGAGGCCCTGCGGGCGCCGGCCGAGGCGCCGAAGCCGCGTCCGGCCCCGCCGCTGGTCGTATCGAC
This sequence comes from uncultured Planctomycetaceae bacterium, assembly GCA_964427875.1. Classification (GTDB taxonomy): domain Bacteria; phylum Planctomycetota; class Phycisphaerae; order SM23-33; family SM23-33; genus CAYRVX01. The sequence continues at coordinate 16,926 of CAYRVX010000098.1, read as the reverse complement.
GCAGCCGGCGCCGGAGCCGATCAAGGTGATCCGGCCGGGCAAGCCGGGCATCCGCGTGGTCAAGCCCCCCGAGCCCCGGCGGATCGATCCGGTGCACTTTCACGCCCGCCGGTTCACCTCCCAGGAGGTCGGCGAGGGCGCCGAGAGGCGCCGCATCACGATCGCCCGGGGCGACGTGTACCTTTCCCAGGGCAGCCCGGACAGCGAGCTGTTCCTGGAGCTTCGCGCCCAGTCGGCCGTCGTGTTCAGCGCCCGCAGGACCGCCAAGCCCAAGGACCCCAAGGTGCCCTGGGCGCCGAGGGTCCGGGGCATCGAGCTGCCCGGCGGCGGCGAGGAGGCCGTCACCGGCGCGTATCTCGAGGGCGACGTGGTGATTGCCCGCGGCGAGCGGTCCCTTCGCGGCCCGGCGTCGTACTACGACTTCACCACGCACCGGGCGGTCATGGTCGATGCCGTCTTCCGCACGGTCCAGACGCAGCGGAACGTGCCCGTCTACATCCGCGCCGACGAGGCCAGGGCACTCTCCGAGCGCGAGCTGGCGTTCCGAAACGCCAAGGTCTCCACCAGCGACTTCTACACGCCGAGCTATCACATCGGCGCCCGGTGGGCGTATCTCAAGAACACCACCCCCTACGACAGCAAGGGCGTGCGCCTCGGCGAGCACAGTTGGCTCAGCGAGATGAAGGACGCCACCTTCAACATCCGCGGCGTGCCGGTGGGATACCTGCCGCGGACGCGGAGCAGCGTCATGGAAGGCCACAGCCCCCTGCGGCGGGCCACCATCGGCAGCCACGGAAGGATGGGCTTCGGCGGCGAGACGCAGTGGCACCTCTTCCGCCTCCTGGGGCTGGTCGAGCCGGAGGGCTTCGACGCCACGCTCGACCTGAACTGGTACGACCGCGGGCCGTTCGTCGGCGTCAACGTCGAATACGACCGCCAGACGTATCACGGCTACTCGATGCTGTACGGCTTCGTCGACCGCGACGAGAACGACGACTTCGGCGAGGAGCGGAAGAACATCCTGTCCCCGGAGAACCGCGGCCGGGTGCTGCTGCGCCACAAGCAGTACCTGCCCAGGGCCTGGGAGCTCCAGTTCGAGCTGAGCTACCTCTGTGACGAGAACTACCTCGAGCAGTTCTTCCCGAGCGAGGCCTACGCCGGCAAGGAGCAGGAGACGCTCATCTACGCCAAGAAGCAGCGGGACAACTGGGCGTTCGAGACGCTGCTGAAGTACCGGCTGAACCGCTTCGTCCGGCAGACGGAGTCCGCCCCCGACCTGGGCTTCCACCTGATCGGCGAGTCGCTGGCGGGCGACAAGCTGACGTTCTTCAGCGAGTCGCACGCCGGCGCGAAGCGCCACCGCATTCCCGAGCGCATTTCCAAGACGCACGGGAGGTTCTTCGCCCGGTTCGACACGCGGAACGAGATCGACTGGCCGCTGCACGTCGGGCCGGTCAACCTCGTGCCCTACGCCGCCGGCCGGGCCACCTACTGGTCCGACCGCCCGGAGATCGGCGACGTGGACTACTGCCGCCTGATGGACGAGAACGGCAAGCGGTGCCGCCTCTACGGCCAGGTCGGCGCGCGGGCCAACATGCACATCTGGCGGGTCTACCCCGACGTGCAGAGCCGCCTGTGGGACCTCCACGGGATGAAGCACGTCGTCACGCCGGAGCTGGTGGCCTTCCTGGGCGAGGCGTGCGACGGCGTCCGCCCGGAGCACCTCTACCCCATGGACCCGGACATCGAGCAGCACCTGCGGGACCAGAGCGGGGTGGCCTTCGGCGTCTCGCAGCGCCTCCAGACCAAGCGCGGGGCCGGCGAGGACCGCCGCATCGTCGACTGGATGCGAATCGACGCGGTCCTCGGCGCCTACAACAACGGGCCCGACCTCCAGCCGGCCGACGGGCGGTTCTTCTTCTCTCGGCCGGAGTACAGCCTCGGGCGAAACCACCTCAACCTCGACTACACCTGGAACATCTCCGACGCGACCACCCTCCTGGCCGACGGGAACCTGGACATCGACACCGGGCGGATGCGCCGCTGGAACGCCGGCCTGGCCGTCTCCCGCGAGCCGCGCCTGCGGTACTACCTCGGCGTGCGGACGATCACGGACCTCGACTCGGCCATCGCCACGGCCGGGGTCACCTACAAGATCAACCCGAAGTACTCCCTGAACTTCTTCAACCAGATCGACATGGACTACGACGGGCACGAGACGATGGCGTCGAGCCTGACGCTGCTGCGCAAGTTCCCGCGGTGGTACGTCGGCGTGACGGCCGTAATGGACCACCGCACCGACGACATGGGGATTTACCTGACGATCTGGCCCGAGGGCGTCCCCGAGGCCCGCCTCGGCTCCGGAAGGGCCGTCCTGCTCGGCGAGAGCGATTTGAACTAGCGCGCCGCAACGGCGTGACCCCGCGCGGACCAGAAGGGGCGGTTCGATGACTGCCGAGACCCATGGCCCTCACGAGAGAACGGACCCTCGCATTGCCTACTTCGACGCCTGCGCCGAGACGTGGGACGCCGGCGGGCCCGATCCGGCCGCGGGCGTCCGGCGCGTGGAGGAGCTGCGCGACTCGATCGGCCTGGAGGCCGGCTGCGACGTGCTGGAGGTCGGCTGCGGAACGGGGTCGCTGACGGCGTGGCTCGTCGAGGCCGTCCGGCCCGGGCGCGTGACGGCCATCGACTTCGCGCCGAAGATGATCGCCAAGGCCGCGGCCAGGGGAATCGACGCGACCTTCCGGTGCCTGGACGTCTGCGCGGACGATCTCGGCGAGGGCCTCTACGACGTGGCGCTGTGCTTCCACAGCTTTCCCCATTTCCGCGACCAGGCAGCCGCGCTGCGGAACCTGGCCTGCGGCCTCAAGGCTTCCGGGCGGCTGGCGGTGGTGCATCTTCGCGGCAGCGAGCAGACCAGCGCCTTCCACGCCTCCGTGGGCGGGCCGGTCCGCGGCGACCGTCTGCCGCAGGGCGAGCAGTGGGACCGCCTGCTGGCCCAGGCCGGCCTCACGCGCCGGGAGCTTCGCGACCGCCAAGACGGCTTCCTGCTGGTGGCCCGGCGGCCGGCGGGCGCCGGGATTTGACTGCCAATCTGAAACTGACCGATGGGGATTGGCTTATGGCGTCTCCGTTGACTCGTCAGAGCACTTCACGGAGTCCTGTAGCACTCTGGCCGGCTGCGGCTTCGCTGGGCGGCGTCAGGCTGCATCGACGATGCGAAGGCATCGCCTGCTTCGCCTTCCTTGCCCAGCTCGTCCTCGCGCGGCCAGAGCCGCTACATTTCACCGTGAAGTGCTCTAACCAGTTCCCGAGTCAACAAGGACGCCCTGGTTCAGAAACGATAGCTCGGACGTAACAGTGCAGGGGAATGTCGCAAGCCTGCCTGCCGGCAGGCAGGTCCTTCCGGCCCTTCGGGCCTGCCTCCGGGCAGCGCCGCGGCGTGTGCGCGAAACGGCGGCGCAGTGTTACCCGCATCTGAACCAGGCCACGAGGACCGCTGAGTAAGGGACGAAATCGGTCACTTTGAGTTTCCAGGTTGTGTCGGTGCAGCTTCCCACAGCTCGGAGGGTTGTGCCACCTCGGGCAGTTCCGCCGTGAAGGCCGGTTACTTCCCCACCGCGGCGCGCTGGGCGATCTTGGTCAGTGCCTCGGCGGCGTGGCGGACGTGGCCTTCGGTGGTGAACGGGCCGAAGCTGAAGCGGCACGTGCGCGACGGGTGCGTGCCGATCGTCCTGTGGGCCAGCGGGGCGCAGTGCACGGCTCGAACAAGCTGTCTCGGCTTCCTATACGGGCGGCACGGATCAGGGTAACAGGCAGGCAGTCAACTCCGCCCAATTCCTGACCCACTGAAGATTGGCGACTCGGGGCTTCTCTCTGTTCCAGGGATGTTCCAGCAAATAAGCCGGAACTGCCTGCTCGGCAAATGCGACGGCCTGCTCGTAGTCGTCTTCGACCGCCGCAGCCGCTTCACACAGGACTGCGTGCTTCTGCCCATGCTCCACGAAGGACAGGGTGTCGTAGGGAATAGCATATCCGGCGAGCCACTTTCTCGTCGCGTCGTGCGCCTTGGGCAGACGCGAAGAGGCCAGATGGATCTCATATCGATCGGCAAGTCGCTGTACCCCCTCCCGCGCTCCAGGCATCGGCGCTATCCCGAGGATGTTCTCGGGCTCCGAGAAGAGCTCGTGAACGCCCGGCCATTCTTCTCTTGTGATGCTACGGCCCTTCTTGTCGCCGCATTTCCAGTAGTCAAACTCCACTACGTCTTCATAGCCGAGATCCACTCCCCCTTGGGTGTACTCCCGGATAACGCAGCGCATCACTTCGTCGGTCGCAGCGACGACATTGTCAATATCGACGCACAGGCCTTCTCTACTCATCGTCGGGTGCCGTCAGGAAGGTCTCCACGAACCGGCGAACGGCTGCGTCGGATACTTGTGGATCCCCATCGAGAAGCTGGTCGGCCCCGGGGAACCCCAAGGTGCTAATCAGGTCCCTATCCTCCTCGGTGAGCCTGTCAAACCGGACGTGCTCCGTTACCTGATGTACGTCGTAGGCCACAGGTCTCAGAAACCTAGTCATTCTCGTCCTCCACGACAATGGCCACTCGTCGCTTGGCGTGTCTGTTCAGGACCGCAGTCAGCTTCATGATCTCGTACGTGATGGATCCCATCAGCGCCCGCAACTGCTCATCCATGAGCTCGTGCTGTAACCCGTCCACATTCAACACCCCCATTGTACGCTGGCGGTCGCCGTCCTGCACCTTGAGGGGAAAAGAGATGATCCATTTCAGATCAGGATGCACTCTCTCCCTCTGGTCGTCCGTCAGGTCATACCTGCCATGCCAGTCTCGGCTCTCTGCACCGGTTGCGCTCTCAAAGCGTGCCGGCTGTGGTCGCTGGGTTGTGAACACAGTCCCCGTCAGCCCCTGACTGGGCCAGAACCGGATCTGCTGCTCTGCCAGAGAGTCGATCCCGACATGCAGGCCCTCGGGTATGTAAAGGCTGCACACGCCCCACGTGCCGAGCTTGGCTATATCTGGCAGAAAGATGTTCGCCCGAACTTGGGGTAGCTGCACGTCCGTGAGGCCAAGGTCCTGCTGGATTGCCTCGAGCGCCCGGTTGCGCACGGCATTGAGCCGATCGAGCAGGTCACTCGTTGTGTCATCAGACATGGGAAGCTTCGGCACAAGTCGCGTCCACGTCGGCTGCCGCGGCGCTCCCCAGGCACCGCTTCCACGCGATGAGACATAGAGCGACCACACCATGGAGACAACCAGACCCAACGCAGTGCTCGCAAGCACGCCGCCGAGCGCGCACAACGCCCACCCAGCTTTGCCCTGCAACGCGAGAATCGCAGCCAAACCAGCTGAAAAAGCCGCCCCAAGATACGCGATCACGATGAACGCTCTGAGGGGCCCGGGTGAGTCCCTTACCCCGGCCAAGACGACTTCCTTGACATGCGCGGACACCTTGCTGGCGAGCCCAACCTGCCCCGCGTTCTGCTCTTCCGCCATGCGAAGTAGTCTCCCCGGGACGTGAAGCGTTCAATCTCCCAGATTGCCCCCGTTGAACGAAGAGGGCAACAGCTCGGAAGCCGTCGTTACCAGCCTTTCCGATCCGTCACACACGCAGATGACTTCAGCCTGCGGCGCCAACTCCACAAGTACCTGGCGGCAGGCGCCGCATGGAGGTGTTGGCGCGTTTGTCGGGGTATAAACGATCACGGCTCGAATGCCACGGCTCCCCTGAGCGACCGCTTGGGCCACGGCGTTACGCTCGGCGCAAAGCGTGAGGCCGTAAGAGGCATTCTCGACGTTGCACCCGGTGAAGATCCTGCCGTCCTCCGCCAGGACCGCCGCCCCGACGCGGAAGCCGCTGTATGGGGCGTACGCATTCTCGGCCGCACTGTGGGCGGCAGCGACCATCCTTACCTGTGTCTCCTCGGCACTCGCTACGCTCATCGCTCTACCCCTTACGTGAGGTCCATTACTATCATACCACCAACGGTTGTCAGGCGTTGCGTCGTTTTTCCGGCCTTTTTCTGGCATGACGCGACTTTCACCGGCCTACCGCGGCGCGCTGGGCGATCTTGGCCAGTGCCTCGGCGGCGCGGCGGACGTGGCCTTCCGTGGTGAACGGGCCGAAGCTGAAACGGCACGTGCCTCGCGGGTGCGTGCCGATCGTCTTGTGGGCCAGCGGCGCGCAGTGCACGCCCGGGCGGGTCAGCACGCCGAAGTCCTCCTCCAGCACCGCCGCCAGGTCGCCGGGGGCCTCGAGCCCGTCGACGTTCACGCTGAACACGCCCGCCCGAACGTCCAGGTTCCGCGGGCCGTAGACCGTCAGGTGGTCCACGCCGTCCGTCTGCTCGATGAAGAGCCGGCAGAGCTTCTCGTCGTGGCGGCGGACAGTGGCCACGCCGCGGCGGAGCAGCCACGCCGCCCCCTCGCCGAGGCCGGCGATGCCGATGGCGTTGTGCGAGCCGATCTCGTACTTGTCGGGCATGGTTCGCGGCTGGATCGGCTGCTCGCTGATCGTCCCGGTGCCGCCCTCCTTCATCGTCGCCAGCGCGTCCTCCGCGCCCGGGCGGATGTAGAGCACGCCCGTGCCCAGCGGCCCGAGCAGCCCCTTGTGGCCGGGGAAGGCCACGAAGTCGGCTGCAAGCTCCTGCACGTCGATGGGCATGTGCCCGGCGGACTGGGCCGCGTCGATCAGGCACGGGACCTCCACCTCGCGGGCGATGGCCGCGACGGCGTCGACCGGCTGGATCGTGCCCGTCACGTTCGAGACGTGCACGCAGGTGATGAGCTTCGTATTGGGTCGGACGGCCCGGCGGACGTCGTCGGGATCGACCAGCCCGCTGGCCGAATCGCACGGGACCAACTGCGGTTCCAGGCCGACCTGCTCGGCCAGGGCGTTGTAGGGCCGAAGGACCGAATTGTGCTCCATCGCCGTGGCGATCGCGTGGGTGCCGCGTTCGGCCGTGTTCAGCAGCCCGCGAATCACGATCGCCAGGGCCTCCGAGCAGTTCATCGTGAAGACGATCCGCTCGGGGCCCTCGGCGTTGATCAGCTCGGCGATGCGGCTGCGGCAGGTGGCGAGGATCTCCTCGCAGGCCTTGGCCTCGGCGTAGGCCCCGCGTCCCGCCGACGCGCCGCAGTGGCGGGCGAAGTCCACCATGGCCTCGGTGACGGCCGACGGCTTGGGGAAGCTGGTGGCCGAGTTGTCCATGTACACGCGCTGAGACATCATGGCGCCATGGTACGGATTCCCCGCGGCCGCTGCAACTCCACGTGAGGGACCTCGCGGTTGCGCGGGCGTCCAAGGGAGGGTATGATGGGCGCCATGGCAAAGGTGCGCTGTCTGGTTCTCGGGGGGCTGGCGATGCTGGCGCAGGTGCGGGGCGTCCCGGCCGCCGATGACCTGCTCGACAAGGAGATCGCCGCGCTGATCCGAGAGCTCGGGGCGGACTCGTACAAGGCGCGCCAGCGGGCGACGGCGAGGCTCTGGCGGATCGGTCGGCCGGCCGTTGCGGCCCTGGAGGCGGCGGCCCGATCGGAAGACCTGGAGGTCAGCACGCGAGCCGGCATGATCCTCGCGGACCTCCGGGCGGGCATTGAGCCCGACTGGCCGCTGGAGATCGTCGCCCTGGCGCGGAAGGTGAACTGGTGTGTGGAATCGCAGCGGCGTGCCGGCCTGGAGGCGATCTGCAAGGCGCTGAAGGGCAAGGCCCTGCCGTTCCTGCTGGCGCGCCTGACCGCCGGCGGGGCCAAGGACAAGGCCCACGCGCTGGGGTGCATAGAGAAGCTCGCGAGCTCAGACCGCGCGATCTACGGGCGGATCATCGAGCTGCTCGATCAGCCGGCCAACGAATACCAGGGCCAGGCGCTGATCCTCGCCCGAGTGCACACGGGCAGTACCATCGCGGCGCTGAAGCTGATGTCCAAGTACGACCCCGGCAGCAGCGAGCGCCGCAAGATCGTTGTCGCGGCCGTCGAGAACATCACCGGCCTGCTGAAGCAGTATCGGTTCGAGTCGGCGGCAAAGGAGGCGGCGGAGTTCGCCGAGGCGGTCCCCGCGGACCCGCGCTTTGTCTACCTTCAGGCCGAGGCCGTCTCGGCGCTCGGCGACGACGCCCGGGCCGCAACGCTGCGCGCGCGGGCCCTGGCGCTCAACCCGGACGCCGAGGTGCCGCACTACACGGCCGGGGAGATGCTCCAGCAGAAGCTGGGGCGGCGCACGCTTGCGGAGAAGGAATGGGAGAGGGTCCTTGGCATTGCCCCCGCCGACGGCGTGTACGACATGAACGCCCTCATACGCCTGCACTCCATCTACAAAGAGTGCGGCCTTTTCGAGCGGGCGGCCGAACGGCTGAGCGAGGCCCTGGACCTCGTCGAGGCCGCACGCAGGAAAAGCGGTGGCGTGGGCATCGTCGGCGGAAGCATCGCGTCGCTGCGGGAAAGGGCCGAGGGCCTTCGTGTCAGGGCCCGCGGCCGGCCGCCCGGCGGAAACGCAAAGGTCCGGGACAAGTGGCCGGACAACCAGATGCGGCTGAACATCCAGGTGGCCGTCAGGGACGGGAAACTCACCGAGCTGCGGGAGGCGCTGGGCAAGGTATCGGCGACGGTCGGGATGAACGTCCAGCCGCGGGGTCTGCGGCTGTTCGACAAGAAGCTGCTGACCGTTCGGTACGACGCCGGGAAGCAGGAGGTCGGCGTGTACCTGAACAACAGCCGGTGCTGTGCGCCCGCGCCGCTGCATCTTTCGGGCAAGACCGGGCGGTTCGCGATCCGCTCGCTGGACTGCTATCACATCTTCGAGGTCGACCCTGCCGGCGGGCAGGCCCGGCGGATCGCACGGTTCGAGAAGGACTACATGGTCTACCTTCGCCCGGGCGACAAGATCGCCGCGTGGCGCGAGGTGGCGCTGAAGATCAACGGCAAGCCGCGGAAGTGGAAGGACCTGCTGGCCGGTGTGGCCTTCGACTACCTGCCGGAGAAGCTCGCCGTGACCATCGAGGGCAAGCGCCCGACGGGCGAGCCGCTGGAGCTGAAGTTCAACATCACGCCGGAAGATCCGCCCATCCGCCCCCTCCCGCCGGCGTCGAGCGGCGCAACCGAGCAGCGCGACGCAAGCCGTCCCGCGGGCCGGGCGGTGGAATGAACGTGCCAATGCCTCGTCGGCGTTCGGCCTTGACATCCCCGTTCGGCGGCATCACCATCTTCTCCGGCTGGATGCCCGTTTGCGGGCTGCGGCAGCGAGTGGGGCGCCAAGTATGTCAAAGCGGCTGACAAGAGCAGGTCGGGCGGCGGCCCTGATAGGGATGTTCTCCCTGACGGTGGGGGTCCACCTTGTCCACCCCGTGTTCCACGGGCTGGGTGCGGGGACCGGGGAGCATTCACCGCACGGCTGCTGCGGGTCGCCCTGCGCGTCTTGGCCGGGCGGGCCGGCGGCTGGCGAAGCGCACGGTCATCCCGCCGCCGGCCGCGGCCGCTCCGGTCGGCGAAGCTGGCAGGTGCCGTCGGCGCGGCCCGGGGCGATGGGCATCCTGACCTCCTGCCCGATTTGCAGGTTCCTCAAGACCACCCAGATACCGTGGCCTTTTGCCGCCGCCGGCGCCCAACTGGGCAGTGCGGCAACGGCGGCAAGGCCGCTGCCACAGAAGAGTCCCTCCGCAAGCCGTGTCCCGATGGCGCGGCGGGCCCGGGCGCCCCCGGGCAGCCTTGTCTGATCCCTCGGGCCGATGAGCCGGCGGAAGGCTGATCGGCTTGTCCCCCGCCGAAGGGTATTCCCCCGATGGACGGCGCGCGAAAGCGCATCGCGCCGGTCGTTCCGGCGATGCGCGCGGCGCCGACCGTCGGGAGCCATCGAAGGACGATCAGGATGCGAACCATTCCTCTTGTGTTCCTGGCGGCCATCATCCTCTTTCCGAACGGGCTGCCGCCATCGCGGGCGGCCTCGACGGCGCCCGGCAATGCGGAGCTGGCCGAGATGAAGCGGCAGATCGCGGGGATGGCGGCGGAGATCCGGCAGATGCGCCAGGAGCACGCCCGCGAGATCCAGGCGCTGAAGGACGAGATCCGGCGGCTGCAAGCGCCCGCGCCCCCAGCCCCGGCCCCGGGGGGGGCTGGCGAGCAGCCCCCGGAGCGGCCGGGGGGGGACTTCATCGCCGACCTGCGGCGTCTGGCCGAGCTCGAGGCCGCCAAGGAAAGCGCCCTCAAGGACGCCGAGGAGAAGGAGACCTTCAAGGCGCGGGGGCTGAGCCTCCAGGCCCTGAACCCCGAGATCAGCATCACCGGCGACATGATCGGGCTCATCCGCCACCAGGACGGCTCGCGGAAGCGTTCGGACTTCACGTTTCGCGGACTCGGGCTGCACTTCGAGTCGTACCTGGACCCGTACACGAAGTTCAAGGCCGCGGTCCCCGTCAACGAGGACGGCGCCAAGCTCGGCGAGGCCTACCTGACGCGGTTCGGCGTCCTGGAGGGCCTGAACCTGACGATCGGCAAGTTCCGCCAGCAGTTCGGCGTGGTCAACCGGTGGCACAAGCACGCGCTGGACCAGGTGGACTTCCCCCTGCCGCTCCGCATGATCTTCGGCGACGGCGGGCTGAACCAGACCGGCTTCGCGCTGGACTACACGCTGCCGAAGCTCGGCCAGGCCAGCCAGGAACTGACCTTCCAGGTCACCCGGGGCCAGAACGACCGCCTCTTCGGCGGCAACGAGCACAACTCGCCCTCGCTGCTGCTGCACTACAAGAACTTCCGGGACCTGTCGAAGGACACGTACGCCGAGCTCGGCGCGACGGGCCTCATCGGCTGGAACGACGAGTGGGACGTGACGCGCAGCGGTGCGGCCGGGAAAGTCCACGACAGCCTCTCCACGCGCGTCTTCGGCGCCGACTTCTCCCTGCTGTGGGAACCGACCGAGCGGATGCGGTATCGAAACATCGAGTGGCGCAGCGAGGCGTACCTCCTCAGCCGCGACATCTACGCGCCGGACGCCTCGGGGAGAGACACGATCAACGCGTGGGGCGCCTACACCTACCTTCAGTCGAAGGTCACGCGCACGCTGGACGTCGGTCTTCGGCTGGACTACTACACGGCCGACTCCAAGGACTACGGCCACCTGGAATCCTCGCTGGCCCCTCTGGTCTACGGCGATTCCCACCCCTGCTTCTGGCAGGTCGGGCCCTACCTGACGTGGCACCAGAGCCCGTTCGTTCGGTATCGCCTGGAGTACAACCATCTCGACGGCAGCGGGATGAAGGACCCGGAAGACGTGCTCATGCTTCAGGTCATCTTCGCCGCCGGACCTCACAAGCACGATCGGTATTGAAAGGCAGATTCTCATGAGCGATTCAAGGACCCCCGCATTGGTGGCGGCGATGTTCCTGGCCGCCGCCGCGGCCGGAGGCGCGCCCCGTTCGCCGCGGCTGCGACTCGTCGCGACGCTCCCGGACTACGCCTTCTTCGCCCGCCGCATCGCCGGCGACCGCGCCGCCGTCCGGACGATCGTCCGCGGCGACCAGGATGCGCACTTCATCCGCCCCAAACCGTCGTTCGTGGACATGGTCAGGCACTGCGACGTGCTCATCGCCACCGGGCTGGACCTGGAGCTCTGGCTGCCCCCGGTGGTGGACCGATCGGGCAACCGACGCGTGGCGAGCGGACAGGCGGGGTATGTGGCCGCCGCCCAGGGCATGGAGCTGCTGGAGAAGCCCAAGATCCTCTCGCGGTCCGAAGGCGGCGTGCACATCTACGGCAACCCGCACGTGACGTGCAGCCCGATCAACATGAAGATCGCCGCGCGGAACATCGCGACCGGCCTGATCAAGAACGATCCCGCCGGCCGGGCGGTCTACGAGGAAAACCTCAAAAAACTCCTCGACGAGATCGATCGGCGCCTCTTCGGGGCCGAGCTCGTCAAACTGCTCGGCGGCCGGACCCTTTGCACGCTCGCCGAGAAACAGAGGCTGATCCCGTTCCTCCAAAAGCACAAGTTCAAGGACAAGCCGCTGCTGGACCACCTCGGCGGCTGGATGAGGAAAATGATGCCCCTGCGCGGCACCGCCCTCGTGACGTACCACAAGAACTGGATTTACTTCCTGCGTCTGTTCGGGCTGGAGGAGGCCGGCACCATCGAGCCCAAGCCGGGCGTGCCGCCGTCGGCGAGGCACGTCACGGAGCTGGTGGACCTGATGCGCAAGCGGCGGATCCGCGTGATTCTCGCGGCCAACTACTTCGACGAGCAAAAAGTCCGGACCGTCGCCGAGAGGGTCGGCGCGAAGGCCGTCATCGTGCCCCTGTACGTCGGCGGGGCCGAAGGGGCCGACGATTACTTCGCGATCGTTGACGGCTGGGTCCATGGGCTCATCGAGGCCGGCGCACCGGCCGGCAGCGGCCGATGACGCGCCGCGAGCGGGCGGACGCCTTGCTGGAGAAATTGCCGATGTCGGAAATGCTGCGGTTCTTTTCCGTTCAGATCGCCCTGCTGGCCGTCGTGCTGATCCTGCACACCTACCTGGGCCTGCACGTGATCCGGCGGACGTTGATCTTCTCCGACCTGGTCCTGGACCAGTTGGCGGCGTTCGGCGCGATGGTGGGCATCGCCGTGGGCGTGCAGTATGGAACGCCGGTCTCGTACGTGGTGTCGCTGGGGTTCGTCCTCCTCGGCGCGGCGATGCTCGCGCTGATCAAGCCCGCCCGGGCCGCCATACCACGGGAGGCGGCCATCGGCATTCTCTACGCCATGGCCCTGGTCGCCTGCCTGCTGCTGAGCGACAAGCTCTCCGGCGGCGGGGTGCATCTCACCAAGACCCTCACGGGGTGCATGCTGTGGGTAACCTGGCCGCTCGTGGCCACCACGTTCGGCGCCTATGCCCTCCTGATCGCCTTCCACTACTGGTTCCGAGAGCGGTTCATCGCGTTGGTCGGCGAGGCCGCCCGCCCGGATCGCGCCAAGCTCTGGGATTTCCTGTTCTTCACCACCCAGGGCATCATCACCGTTCTGATCGTCCCGATCGCGGGGGTGCTGCTGGCCTACGCGCTGCTGATGATCCCCGCGGCCATCGCGGCGATGTTCAGGAGGGACTGGGGGCCGGCGCTGCTGCTGGGGTGGTCCGTGGGCCTCCTGGCGTGCCTGACGGGGCTCGTGGGATCGTACTACTTCGACTGGCCGTACAGCCCGTCACTGATCCTGTCTCTCGGCGTTGCCTTTCTCGGCGCCGTGTTTGTCCGGATCGTGTGGCCGAGGCCCACGGCGACCACGAAGGGGTGATGAACATGGCAGAGACGATCGACCTTCTTGCCCTGCCGCTGCTGGCCTGCCTGGCCATGGTGGGCATCCTGGGCTACCTCGGCCTGCACGTGGTCAAGCGGGAAATCATCTTCATCGACATCGCGCTGGCGCAGGTTGCCGTCGTCGGCGCGATCGTCGCGCACGTGGCCTTCGGCGCGCACGGGCACGGGCTGCGGAGTCACGCATGCTCGCTGGCCGTCGTGCTCCTGGCGTCGGCCTTCTACGCCGCGACGCGAAAACACCTTCGCCAGATCCCGCTGGAGGCCGTGATCGGCGTGTCGTACGCCATCGCGACGGCGGCGGCGCTGTTCCTGGTGGGCGTGGCCCCGGGCGGGCACGTCCACGTGCAGCACATGCTTGCCGGCAGCCTCCTGTGGGTCACGGGTACGGACCTCCTGTGGTGTCTCGGCGTCTTCGCCGCTGCGGGCGCGTGCTTCGGCCTGCTGCGAAAGCGTTTCGCCCGGCTGTCGGAGGACTACGACGGTGCGGCGGCCGCCGGCGTGAACGTGCTCGCCTGGGACTTCCTTTTCTACAGCCTGGCGGGAATCGCCATCACGCTGGCCGTCAGGATCTGCGGCGTGGTGTTGGTGTTCTGCTTTCTCATCATCCCGGCGGTCATTTCGGCGCTGTTCTCGAAGCGTCCGGGCGTGCGTCTGGCGGTGGCCTGGGGCGCGGGGGCTGCGGCGTCGCTGCTGGGCCTGATCTTCGCCGAGCGTCTGGACTTCTCCATGGGCCCGGCCATCGCGGCGCTGCTGGGCGCGACGCTGGTCCTGGCGGCGGTGGTCCGCCGATGCCGCCGCCTGACCGGCACGGCCGTGATCGTGGCCGGCCTCGTCGCGTACGGCCTGGCCCTCGCCGCCGGGGGCGCGCGCCGGGACGGCGCGGGTGGGCCGAGGTCGGCCCCGCCGGCACCGGGCGCCCGAGCGCCGGCCCCGCGGGGGCCTTCCCCGCAGGAGGGGCCCGCCGGAAGGCCCCCGCTGAGCGAACGGCTGGCCGGAACAACCGACGTCGCCGCCCTCAAGCGGATCTTCCAAAGCGCCTCGACGCCCGGCGACCGCGTTCGTGTCATCGAGCGGGCATGCGCGTTGAGCCACGACGAGGCCCTCAAGCTGGCCGTCGGCTTCCTCCGCGAGGACCCGCCGCTCTTCTTCCGCCAGCAGGTGGTCGGCATGTTCCTCGCCCGCGTGCCCGAGTTTGCCGACTACGACTTCACGCAGCCGTTCGCCGCCGCCGCAAACCGCGAATGCGTCGCGAGGATCCAGCGGAAGCACGGCATCCCGGGCCCGTGAGCGCCGCGCGCCCGCCGCCGGGGAGAAAGCCCTTGTTCCGTCCCGGGCGCGGCGGATAGAATCCGCCGCGGAACGCCGCCGGCGAGGCGTCGGCGGGACACGGATCAGAAGCGACCCCCGTGAGTGCCAAGGGCTTGAAAAGAAACGTCTTCCTCTACTCTCCCGAGCTGGAGTCCTACAGCTATCCCGCGGAGAATCCCTTCCGCACCGAGCGGGCCACCATGACCCGCGACATCCTGCTGTCGCACGGGATGCTCTCCGGCCAGGGGCGGTCGGAGCTCGCGCCCCCGGCGGCCGAGCGCGAGGCGCTGGAGAAGTTCCACGAGCCCCGCTACCTCGACGCAATCCTAGCGGCCGAGAAGGGCCAACTGGGCGTGGAAGGCCTGGCGATGGGCCTCGGCACGCCGGACTGCCCCGTCTTTGAGGGCATGTACCGCTGCGCGGCGCTCGCCTGCGGGGCGACGCTGGCGGGGGCGAGGCTCATCCTCGACGGGGAGGCCGACGTGGCCTTCAATCCCTCGGGCGGCCACCACCACGCCGGGCCCGCGAAGGCCTCGGGCTTCTGCTATGTCAACGACGTCGCGCTGGCGTGCCTGGTCCTCGCCGAGCAGAACCGGCGCGTGCTGTACCTGGACGTGGACGTCCATCACGGCGACGGCGTTCAGAACGCCTTCTACGGCCGGCGCGACGTGATGACGATCTCCCTCCACCAGACCGGGCGAACGCTGTTTCCCGGCACCGGCCACGTTGACGAGATCGGCACGGGCGAGGGGCGGGGCTTCAGCGTCAACGTGCCCCTGCCGCCGGGGACGTACGACGAGCCGTACCTGGAGGCCTTCCGAGCGGTGGTCCCTCCGCTCGTCGGGGCGTTTGACCCCGACGCGATCGTGCTGGAGCTGGGGATGGACGGCCTGTCCGGCGACCCGCTTGCCGGCCTGTGCCTGACGAACAACGCCTACGCCGGCGTCGTCGAGGCGGCCATGGGCTTCGGGAGGTGCATCCTCGCCACCGGCGGGGGAGGCTACCACCCGCGTAACACCGTCCGCGGCTGGGCGCTCGCGTGGTGCGTCTTCTGCGGCGAGTGCGGCCCCCAGGACGACAGCGTCGGCCTGGGCGGCGTCATGCTGGAGAGCACCGACTGGACCGCCGGCCTGCGCGACCGGGCCATCGTCCCGGAG
The DNA here is from genome assembly GCA_964427875.1 of uncultured Planctomycetaceae bacterium. Classification (GTDB taxonomy): domain Bacteria; phylum Planctomycetota; class Phycisphaerae; order SM23-33; family SM23-33; genus CAYRVX01. The sequence goes on along the minus strand of CAYRVX010000098.1, from coordinate 1,155 downwards.
GTCAGCCAGCGGGCGGAGGTCAGCGCCGCCGTGAACGCCGTCATAACGGCGGTCAAGCGAAACGTCTTCCCCCTCCACGGCCTGTGACGCCCGGCGACCGGTACAAGACCGACACCCACCGCCGCCCCATCGCCCGAGCCTGCGACCGCGCCTTCCCGCCACGTGCGTCCGCAAGGAGTCCTGTCCGCCGAAGCACCCGCGAAGGTGGATCGGCATCGAGGCCGCCCGCATCATCCTCGGCCACCACTGCGCCGCCATCACCGAGGTCTACGCCGAAAAGGACGAGCAGCAGGCTATCGAGGCAGTAGTGCAGGTAGGATGGCCTTGAGCACCCACTTCCCGTTTGCAGGTCCCCTCAACGGCAATGCGTCCGTCGCAATTCCCGAACGACCGCTGTCAACGCCTGTAATGCTCCAGTTTATCGCGCAGGGCCCTGCTTTTCCGTCTTGGCCGGCAGTTCGTTGGCTTTCTCCACCGGTACAAAGATCAGCAGCGCGCGCAACGCGGTCTGCCGCCTTTCCGCGTCGGGCGCGGCGGCCGCCTTCACCAGCAAGTCCCGCGCATCGGCCGACAAACCGGTCGTCATCCTTCCTATACCGGCAACAACTTTTTCACGGCCAGCCCTTTGGAGGCGGTTGATGCGCTTCGCGCACTCTTCGACGGCCGCCGAGGGCGTGCCGGGAAGCGCCAGCAACTCCTTGAATCCGGCTATCGTCTCCGACCCCTTGAGAAGGCTGGCCGAGGCTTCCGCCCGGGCCTTCAGCAGGTTGAATTGCAGTTTCCTCACCTCGTCGAGCTTGCCCCGCTTGCGCAGGATCTCGGACGCTGCCTTAGTCGCCGCCACGAGGGTCTCGTCCGCGCCCCTGGCGGCAGGCTTCAGCGGCCGGCCCCAGAAGGTCCAAGTGGTCCGGTCGCACACGTTGGTGTACGCCTCGAGGGCCCGGTCGTCGTCTTTCAATTGCGTCCGATAGAAATCGCCCAACCGCAACCATACCCGATCATGAATGGCCTCCCCGGACCTGTACGTCAGCCGGGTCCGTTTGTCGTTCATGATTCTCAAATCCGCTTCCGCCGCCGCCAGATCTTTCGTATGCACATAGGCGAGGCTGCGGTAGTAGTACAGGTCCGCCATCACGTCTTCCTGTTCCGGATACA